>CAYRYW010000015.1:0-46897 GCA_964428725.1 uncultured Dehalococcoidales bacterium | reverse complement strand
CCGATAATATTTTTATTATTTTGGTGTTGACGCGAGCATAAATAATCATTATATTTCATAATCATGAAAGAGATAACAAACCATAAAGGAGAAGCCATGAAAGGGCCAATAAGCGAAAAAAGATACAACCAAATGGTTGACTTTCTCAATAATGGCGGAACTATTATTTTTTCCAACTATATGACGGCAACAGAGATTAAAAGAAAGCATATACCTTTTTTTACCTTTTCAAACGGCTTTATTGAGATTCACAAAACAGACTATTCTTACTGTAAAATCCGGGGCTATAAATAACAAATGAATACGAAAGCAATATCTGGTGACGGGTTCGGGGAGCCTTCCCCGGATTAAACGGCGGCGCCGGGCCGAAGCCCGGCGCGGAAAGGACGGGTCAAAATGATAACCGAAATCAAAACCTTAATACTCCGCGAAGGCACCCCCGGAAAGCCGCTTCTAAGCGCCAGAGAGGTCGCGAGCGAGTTCGACGCTATCAGGTACGAGCCGCAAGAGTGCTTTTATGTAATCCATCTGGACGCGAAAAACCGGACCATATCTCAGGAGCTGGTAAGCAAGGGGACGGCGACCGCGACCCTATGCCATCCCCGCGACATATTCAGATCCGCCATATCGCGCAACGCGGTTTCAATTATCGTAATCCACAACCACCCCAGCGGCAACACGGAGCCGTCAACACAGGACATTAAGATCACGCGGGATATTAAGGCAGGCGATATCATTGGGATCAAAGTTTTGGACCATTTAATTTTAGGTGATACCGCTTACTCAATGCGGGAAGCCGGATATTTCGAGGCAGAATAAAATGGATATACTAAAACATATCAAGCGACCGCCAGCGCGCGAGGATATTCCGCAGAAATTGATCTGGACCGTGCGCGGCAAAGTCGTCTATAAAATTTACCCGAATCTCAAGGCGGCGACTGAGGAACACGACTTGAGCAAATTTATCGGACCTATGCGCGATCGGGTCCCCGGACCGCGAGGCCAGCTGATAGCGGCAGACAGGTACGAGTCTCCGATCGCGTATCATAAAATATTTAACTTTTAAAGGACGGGGCAAATGTCAATTTATTATATAGTACTATACGCAGACGGAACATTTATGATTCTCGCAAACCGCCCGGAAAGATCGCACCACCAAGCAACGGCGCGCTTTTTTGAAACGCCCTTAATAACAACCGTCGCCGACATATCGAATTGGGCGGCGCGCGGATACCCGGACGATCACGATCGATTTAATAAAATCGGAAAGGACTGCGGCAAATGAAATACTCAATCGCAAAAGGGCTGGGCGCAGCCATCGAGGGGCGCGAGTGGCTATACGTCGCAGCATTAACCGACGACCTGATCGCGTTTACGCCGGTCCCGCAGGGCGCGCTTTTATTTGATAGCGAGGACGAGGCGCGCGCCCGGATACCCCGGATCAAAAACGTCGAGGGCAGGCACTTTAACGAAAGAGAATACTGCGTGGTACTCCAGACGCCGGAAAAAAATACGGCGGGGGATCGAATGACGCTGCAGAAATTTTTACATACATTGGAACCGGAATTTCTGAGGCGTCCAATCTCGATCGGCGTGCTGGACCAGTATAAAAATTTCGAGCCGGTAGAATTCCCGGTAAGCCTCTGGCAGATGCCGCGCGGTCCATATCACCTGAGATTCGACGGATACCTGCACAGGCACAGTCTGAGAAAATTAAGAAAGGAATCTTAAAATGGAGGGCATATTATTGAAATGCGGTCACTCCGCAAACGCAACTGACGCCTATGGCGATCCGTGTTGCGCGATATGCGCGGGGCTGACTAATGACCTTGATTATAAAACCCCGGCGGAAAGTCAACCGGCGCTTTCAGACAGGACGGCGAAATGTACTTACTGCAAAAAGACAGTAAAATCATCATTAGAGCTGGCCTTTTTTGAATGCCGACCGGACCGGGAAACTGATAACTTTTACTGCGGCTGCAGGGGATGGGATTAATGAAAATTCAAAAAGGACACGAACAAATCTGCGCCGAATATGAATCTCGGATTAAGGGCCTCCGAGCCCTTATCCGGGAGATCGAAACGCAGGGCCACAAGGTTGCCGGATATGCTTTTATCTCCGGGATCGTGGTCGGCGTTATTATCGGCGCAATAACCGTGAGGATAATCCAATGTATGTTTTAAAATCAGGCGAGGGCAAGGCGGCGATCTTTATCATGGCGCTCTCTAATGACAATAAAAGTTATGCGCTGACCGGGGACCTTAAAAAAGCCCGGCGGTTCAAGTCGGTTGCGGCAGCAGACGCCGGGGCGGGGATCGTCTATGCAGCCAACCCCAGCGCGCGGGGCTCCCTCAAGGTCGCGCGGGTCGAGCGAAAAATGCTGCAGCCATATCATTATTTAATTGTCTGCGAGGACCTAACTGGCATTAAATCGGAATATGGAATCAGCGATATCTCAACGTATCTTGAAGCCTTTTGGATACGATCGGGAAATTTCAAGTCTATTTATATTAAAAACATGGAGGCAAAATAATGGTCATTGATAACCCGGAAAAGCGAGACAACTTCTGGAATGATGCCGATATCGTGAGTAAGTATTCCAGAGCGGACGCCATCAAGGACGGAACGCTTGCGGACGTTACAGAGCAGGCGAAAGACTGCGGCTTTACCGTCCCCGTCGCCATTACCGATACGGTTCACAATACCATTGAACAGGCAGTCAGAAACGACAGTACAAACGATTATGCTGGAATTCTCCATGATATATTAACAATGGCATTTTATACTGTCCGCCGCGCGCCGCGCGGGATAACCGCCGCATTAATGACGGTCGCGATCCGTGGACTCAGCGCGCGCAAGAATATTCAATTAAAAATAATGATCGGCCCCGGCGACAATGCTGAGCCGGTTATTACTATATCATTTCCAGAGGAGAATTGAAATCATGAGTATGGACCCCAAAGAAGAACAGGCGATCCGGGACCCGGAGGCGGTCGCCAAGGCTGCGGACGGGATCACAACCGGCGCTCACGCCATCATTGGAAAAAAAGCGATCGAGCCTTTTAAAAAAAATGGCGAGCTGAAAATGACGGTCCCGGTCAACAAGGCTGCGGACGAGCTGGACCCAGACAAGAATCGAGGCGGAAAGCGAACCCGGATAAAGGGCGAGAAGGTTGAAACGATTTCAGGGTGCTTTCATGCCGGAACGAGGTCGTTTGCGAACCGGGTCCGCAGGCGCCAGAAAAAAAGAAAACAGGAAAAAATCTCGCGGCGCAAGAACAGGAAAAAATAATGTCTGATTTAAAGGTAATCCCGGTTGAATTTTTCGGCTGTCCGGCAGACGGGAAACGTGGATGGATGCCGGTTGACGCTGGCGAGTTTGAGGTAGAGGTCCACAACGAGCGCGACGAGTCGATCGGGCATTACCTTTATATCCGGCAATTTGGAATAGGATGCCTGACAAATACAGGGCATATAAAATTAAAATTCAAAATGAGGACGAAATAATGGAGCGCGTTTATTGCACACTAAGGATCGGCACGGTCGCGATCGCGCAGCGAGGATTTGACGCGATTAATGTGCGCCCCGGCGAGCTGGGCTTATGTTATGAGACCTATACGATCGGCGCGGACCATCAAGGGGCCTCGTTTATTTTCGAGGCAGGCGGCTATGACGGATTTTCACGCGACGATCTTAAATGGCTGAAAATGGTCGGCTGGATTCCGATCGCGTATCGTTTTCAAAACGTGGGCCAGCTTATGGAGTGTTATCGCTGCGGATTATTCCCTTTTTATTTTAGGCAGTTGAAATTTTTAGGACTTGACAGGGCATAATATTTAGATTATTATTAAAGGGCAATAATCAATTTATTATCAACAAAGAAAGGACGGGCTCAGTGGAATTCGATCGATCCGAATATATCACAATCCCGCTAAATAAAAAGGACCCGAAAACGGGAATAAAAATGACGCGCCGGATCAAGAAAACGGAGCTGCACCCCGGCGCTTATAGCGGCAGCGGTAGCCTGAATCTCTGCCCGGCCTGCGGGAAAATATTTCCGCATCACGATCAAAAGGTCCACCACGATCAAAATGCAGCGCTTTTACGTTATTACCAACAGGCAGATCGCAACGTCCGGGAGCATTCAAAGATTGCATTTATAAATTATCCGAACCGGGTTGAGGATGCCTGCCCGTTCAAGTGCGATAAGCACAAGACAGTAACTTTTGTGATATCGCTTTCCGGGGACGTGTTCTGCGGTCACTGTATCATAGAAGCGATCCGCGACGCCATGCCGCAGATCGGATCATTCAGTCAGAAGATAAATCTGGAGGACATTCAAGGCCTGCGGATAAACAAAGAAAACGATAAACCATAATTTAAAATGGAGGTTTGAAATGGCGGAAGCCGAAGAGGTAAAAATCAGCGCGGATATTCCGAGTAAGTTGCATAAGGAGCTGACCAAGCGTGCTGAGGACGAGGGGCGCAAGATTAAATGGTATGTGACGCGCGGCCTCGAACTGGTACTCAAGGAAAAAGTATCAGCCTAAGATGGACAAGGCTGAAATTGAACGGGTCAAGCAGTCGGTCGATATCGCTGCATTTATAAACCAGTTTATCCGGCTGGAACAGGACGGAAAACATTGGAAAGCCTGCTGCCCGTTTCACCAAGAAAAAACCCCGTCTTTTGTAGTGACGCCGGGAAAAGGAATTTTTAAGTGTTTCGGCTGCGGGGCAGAGGGCGACGCGATCGCCTTTGTCCAGCAATACAAAGGGCTGGATTTTAAGGACGCGCTGGCGGAGGTCCAGCAGTTTTCCGGCATAGGTCCCGGTCCGGCACCAAAGGAAAAAGAAAAAAATTTCAAGGTGCTGCCCGTCCCGAAGGGCGCGAGGCCCCCCGGTTTTTTCCAAGATGAACAGGCTGAAAAGCATTTCCCATATACCGATCAACAGGGAAATATTTTAGGCTACGGCGCACGGTTCAAAAATCCAAAATTTAAAAATCTATACATTTTATATGTCCAATATGAGGACGGGCGGACCGCGTGGAAATATACCCGGTTTTCAAAGCCGTATCCTCTTTACAACCTGCACCAGCTGGCGCATAGCCCAAAGGCGCAGGTAATGATCGTTGAGGGTGAAAAGTGCGCGGACGCGCTCAACCGGGTTTTGCAGGGCGCGCTTGTCGTCATGGCATGGCCCGGCGGTTCCAACGGGGTCCGCTATACAGACTGGACCCCGCTGCACGGGCGCAAGGTAGTAATCTGGCCCGATAATGACGATCCCGGCGCAAAGGCCATGAATGAAATTCTCGGGCAGCTCGCGGGGAAAGCGGACCTGCGCTGCATGGCGATCCCGGATGATAAACCAAAAGGCTGGGACTGCGCGGACGCGGTTGACCTTGAGGGCTGGGATAAAGCGCGGATCGTCGAATTCATAAAATCGACCCTATATAAACCGGCTGAACCTGCCCGGCAGCAAGACGAGGCGCCTGCCGAGCCGCCCCCAGAGCCGTCGGAAAACGGCGGCAGGCCCTTTCAATGCCTCGGGCATGATCATGGGACCTATTTTTATCTGGCCCGTGGTTCCCGCCAAGTTATGCCGATCCGGGTATCAGATCATAAATCCCATTTATTGGGGCTGGCCCCGCTGCAATATTGGGAAACATACCACGCCGGGCGAAACGGTCCTGATTGGAACGGCGCGATCAACAGTCTACTCCGGGACTGCGAGGCTCAGGGCGTTTATAATATGCAATCGGTCCGGGGTCGCGGCGCATGGTATGACGCCGGGCGATCCGTGTTACATTTTGGGGATCACTTACTTGCAGACGGAAAGCCGGTTTCAATCCTTGATTTTAATTCCAAGTTTGTTTACGAGGCCGGGATCGAGGTTAAGCATAATATCGGATCGCCGCTAATTAATGACGAGGCGACGCGGCTGATCCGATTAATAAAAATGTTTAACTGGAAAAAGCCCATTCATGCTGATCTTCTCGCAGGCTGGGTAGTGCTGGCCCCGATCTGTGGCGCGGTCCCGTGGAGGCCCCATATATGGCTGACAGGCGGCGCGGGGACCGGCAAGACTTATACCGTGAAAAACATTATTGAACCATGCCTCGGAGAATTCAGGCTATACGTTCAAGGGAATACGACCGAAGCCGGTCTGAGACAAACGCTGAAAAATGACGCCATGCCGATCCTATTCGACGAGTCTGAGGGCGAGGACCAGATCGCCGTAAAAAGGATCAAGGCGGTACTGGATTTAATGAAACAGGCCAGCTCGGACACGGGCGGCAACATACTCAAGGGAACACAGACCGGGCGCGCCATGATGTTCCAAATCAGGTCAATGTTTTGTATGTCCTCAGTCGGCTTATCAATAGCGGACGAGGCCGCGCGCGGTCGAATCTCAATCCTCGAACTGACAATCCCCAATAAAAGTGTAATTGAAAAACGGGAACATTTCGAGGCCCTTAATAAAAAAATCATCGAGATCGTGACGGATAAATATTGCGCGGACCTGCGAGCCCGGACAATAAAGCTGATCCCGGTGATCCGGGAAAATATAAAGGTATTCAACAAGGCTGCTGCCAACGTATTCAAAAAGCAGCGCACGGCGGATCAATACGGTACACTACTCGCGGGGACATATTCTCTATATGATGAAAATATCGTAACCTATGATCAGGCGGTGAAATTTGTAGAGTCTCAAGATTGGGACGACGTTGAGACGGATGATAACGACTCGATCGAGTGCTTAAATACCATTTTGCAGACAACGGTCAGGCTTGGAGATTCAAATAGCGAAAAGTCGATCGCGGAATTACTGGAAGCGATCCGGCATGGCGGCGGGATCACAGGCACAGAAGAATCTAACACGCTGGCGCGGCACGGGATCAGGCTGGTCGATAATTATATCTGGATTTCAGACAGTCACAGATCGATCCGCCGGATTATGGCTGACACGCGCTGGCCCAAAATGTGGAATAGAATACTGCGGCGGCTGGATGGCGCGGAGGTTAAAAAGTCAATGCGGTTCCCCGGATATCCGACAAGCGCAACCGGGATTCCGTGGGATACCATATTTTCAGGTGATTCAGTTATTCAAGAGGAAATGGATTTTTAAGATTGTATTTATGTAATCAATGCGGAAAAAAAAAGGATGAAAAAGATTTTTATAAATCCGATCTTGAACTTGCGCGCCGTGGCCTCTGGACGTCTTGCAAGGATTGTCATAAGGCGCGCGGCGTTAAATGCAAGCGGACCCTGCGGCGCAAGGTTCGAGATATGTATTTTGGAATGGTCAGGCGTTCACAGGACGACGGCCTGCAGCCGGTCCGGTTCAAGATCGAGACATTTATTCAATGGGCCAATCGGAACAATGTTGAAAGTTTTTATAATCGCTGGGTTGAGTCTGGATACGATAAAGGACTTGCCCCGTCTGTTGATCGTATCCACTCAACCGGCGATTATACTTTGAAAAATATTCAGTTATGTACTTGGAAATGGAATGATTGGAAAAAAAATAATCACGACGGGCTGCTTTTTGATAGCGATACTCCTTTTTAGCTGCTGCGGGACCTGCGAGCGCAACCGGCAATGGGAGGATGAAATAAAACGCCGGACGGATTCACTTTTGAAAGAACTGGAGAAACCTTTAAATGTCAACGATACAATTTCAGGAGGCTTTTTTTATGAAAGTAAAAATTAAGGGCGTCATTATCGGCGACCGGGAGATCAGCCATACAATCGAAATGCCAAATTATTCAGAACAGATGCGCGATATCTATGTTTTGGAATTCCTTAAAAGGCAGTATCCAGATAAGATTCAAAAAATTACAGACGTCAAACATGAGATTGTTGGATGAAAAAATACAATATCATTTATGCCGATCCGCCGTGGAAATTCCGTAACGAGAAAACCGGCGGATCGCACAAATCAGGCGCCGGTCAGAAATATCCGGTAATGGACCTGAAAAAAATTAAGGCGCTGCCGGTCCCGGAAATCTGCCGCCCGGACGCCGTTTTATTCCTATGGGTCCCGGTCGCGATCGCAGGCTGGGGACTCGAAGTCATGGACGCTTGGAAATTCAAGTATAAAACGAAATTATTCTGGATTAAGACTGACCGGCTGGGCCTCGGATTTTGGTTTCGAAATCAGGTAGAGGAACTACTTTTCGGAATTCGCGGACGGGTCCCGGCGTTCAGGACGCGCATAAAAAACTATGTAGCCGCGCCGGTCCTGAAACATTCAGAAAAGCCTCCCGTTTTCAGATTCATAATAAAGGAGGCGACCGAAAAAATAAAGCCGCGATATAAGCTGGAAATGTTTGCGCGGACCCGGTCGATCGGCTGGGACGTTTACGGGGACCAAGTGAAAGGATCGATTAAACTGCCATGAACGTTGAGCGCGAGGACGCGCTATTCTGGTATCATAAATATAAAAATTCCGACGGGCGCACGCTGGAGGATTCAGATGAATTCGGAGAGGAAAATCTGATTATGGAACTTACAAAAGCAAAAGGGATCGCAGACGGGCTTGTTGACCGGCTGGCCCCGTATTGCGAGCGAATTGAGGTTGCCGGGTCCGTCCGCCGGGAGCGTCCGAGCGTCGGAGATATTGAAATAGTTTGTATCCCGAAAATGGTAGAGGTCCCGGATACGTTTTTCGATACCAAAATTGAAAAGCACGCCGGATTTATTGAGGCGGTTGATAGCTTTGAAAAGTTGAAGGGCGACGCGCGGGACGGAAAATATATGCAGCGATTTATCAAGGAGTATAATATTAAGCTGGATATTTTCACCGCGACGCGGACAAATTGGGGACTCATATTTGCGATCCGAACGGGGTCCGCAGAATTCAGCCACCGGGTACTCGCGACCGGCTGGAAGAAAAAAGGATTTACAAGCATAAATGGAAACCTGCGGAACGATCTCGGGCGGGTCCCGGTCTATGAAGAAATTGACCTTTTCAAGCTGATCGGGATCGAGTGGGTCCCACCAAAGGAGCGCGAATTATAATGGATTCCGAGAAGAAAATTCAAGAGGATATTTTCGGCGAGGTCGGCGGACGCCGACGGATCAGGCTTTTTAAAAATCCCGTTGGAGTTGGATATTCAGGCCAGCGATACAAGCTGACAAATTATCATAAATGGCAAATTCGCCGGGCGCTGGGCCTGCCCCTTGCAGCCCGGTTCACCGTCTTGATAAATCCCCGCGTGATCCGCTATGGACTTGCGCCGGGCAGCTCGGACCTGATCGGCTTCAAAAAAGTGACCATTACTCCAGATATGGTCGGAAAAGATATTGCTCAATTTATTGCGATTGAATGTAAGCGCGCGGACGGGACCCCAAAGCCCCGGCAAAAAAATTTCATGAGTGTTGTCAATAGATATGGCGGACTCGCTGGGATCGCCCGGTCCGTCTTACAGGCTTTCAATGTCATAAAGGAGGACCCCGAAAATGGCTGATAAAATATTTTTGGCAATATACCTTGCCGCGATCGTATTCTTACTGGGCTGGATTCTAAAAAAAATAGATAAGATAGACAAGGAAAACCGTGAGGATTGAACATAATATTTCAAATATGATTGGAGGCCCGGCGGTGCCGACAAAAAAAACGTATCTTTTTTTCAATCATGATCCGGCGCTGAACGTTTACCGGGTCACAAATAAACACGCTCACGATCTTGGATTCATTGATTATCATAATCCTTGGAGGCAACACGTTTGGGTCAATCCGATCGAGGGGGAAATTTATCTGTCTGCCGGATGCTTACTCGAAATCAAAAATTTTCTCGACGATCTAAACTCGAAAAAAGGCGTATATAAAAAACTTGAAACTCCAGCTTAGACCATACCAGCAAAATATCGTTGACCAAATCCGGCAGGCGTTCCGGGGCGGATATCGCGCCCCCCTGCTGCAGGCTCCGACCGGGTCCGGGAAAACGGTGATCTTTTCTTACATAGCCGAAAACGCGCACGCAAAAGGGAACCGCGTTTTAATACTCGTCCACCGGCGAGAATTATTATATCAGGCAAGCGAACATTTACAGGAAATCGGGGTCAGGCATGGATTGATCCAAGCTGGCTGCACTATGACGGGCGAGGCGATCCAAATCGCCAGCGTTCAAACGCTGATAAAAAGGCTGGACCGGGCGAACCCGCCGAATCTAATAATATGCGACGAGGGACACCACTTGCAAAGAGGAAATAGCTGGGGCCGCGTGGTCGAAAATTTCCCGGATTCTTATTTACTTTCCGTCACCGCGACCCCGGCAAGGCTGGACGGCGGAGGGCTGGGCGTCGAGCATAACGGTTTCAATGATATTCTCATAAATGGCCCATCTGTCCGATCGCTTATTGATAATAATTTTTTATCCCCGTTCAAGGTCTATGCCCCCCCCTCGAATATAGATTTCAGGGGGATCAAAACTCAGGGCGGCGACTATATGAAAAGCGCGCTCGCTTCGGTAATGGATAAGCCAAAGATTACCGGGAACGCCGTTGAACATTATAAGCGACTCTGCCCCGGCGCACCAGCGATCGCCTTTTGCTGCAGCGTCAAGCACGCTGAACACGTCGCGGCTGAGTTTGAGGCAAACGGGGTCCCGGCGCTTTCCGTTGATGGAAAGCTGGATATCAGGACCCGGAAATATAGGCTCGACTGCCTGCGGGACGGTCGGATCAAGGTGCTGACCAGCTGCGACATTGTCAGCGAGGGATTTGACCTGCCGAAAGTGACCGCCGGAATTCTACTGCGCCGGACCCAAAGCCTCGGTTTATATCTCCAAATGGTCGGCAGATGCGCGCGCCCTTTTCCGGGAAAATCGAATGCCATAATTTTAGATCATGTAAATAATAGTCTAATTCACGATATGCCGGACGCGGACCGGGTCTGGACCCTTGAGGGAGCCCCCAAAAAGGAAAAGCGGGGCGAGGTCGTCCGATCCGTGCGACAATGTCAGAATTGTTATTGCGTTTATTCTGCTATTTTGCCGGTCTGTCCAGAGTGCGGGTCCGCTCGGGAAATTAAGGATCGGCAATATGAGGTTATTGAGGGTCAACTGGAAGAAAGAAAGGCGCTGGAGGCCCGAGAGCAGCGCGCCAGAGCCTTTGAGGTAGCGCAGGCGAATAGTTTAGACGATCTACTGGAGATCGCCAAGCGTCGCGGCTACAATCGCGGCTGGGCCTATCACAAATTCAAGGCCCGGCAGAGGAAACGGCTCAAAGCGGCGTTTTCGGAAGGCGCACAAACGCGGATTGACTTTTGACCTGAATTGCGTATATTAAGATCATGCCAAATCGAAAAGCCCCAACTCAACCGGAAAGGAGGCCCGCGCTGAAATAAACGATATTTCTAAAGCCACTACATCTTGAGGGGAGTCCGGGAAAATCCGGGCTCCCCTTTTTCGCTTAAAATCCCATAAAAAAACCGGGTCCCCGGTGAAAAAAAATAATATTTCTATTAAAAAAACCTTGACAGGAATAAAAATAATCATTATATTATACAGTATGAAGCCGAGAAACCATAATTTAAGTAAAAAAACGGGCCAGATGAAAATTAACGTAATCAATAAAGAAACCCTTAAAAATCTCACAAAAGAGCAGATTGACGATATGATCGACCCGGAGGATCGCGCAATCGTCGAATTATGTCAGGCGTGCAGCTTTTTAAATTTTATCAAAATCAAAAAATAAGGACGGGGCAAAATAAAATACTTTACCAATCCAGAGAATATCGAGGCCGCAAGAAAGGAATATTTTAAGCTGGCTTTAGCGAACCACCCGGACAAGCACGATCAGGACCCGGAATACACGCGGAAATTTCAGGAGATTCAGGACGAGTATGAGCAGATCGTCAAGGCGCTGGAAGCCGGGATCAAGCCGGACGACAAGTACAAGTTTACATGGGCTGGCGAAACCATGTTCAAGGACATAATAGATGAAATTATCCGGCGCGGGATCGACGAGCTGGAAATCGAAATCTGCGGATCGTGGTTATGGGTCGGCGGAAACACCTTCGCGGTGAAGGATCAGCTTTACGCGATCGGCCTCAAGTATAGCGGCAGCAAGAAAAAATGGTACTACTCAGCATACCTCGGCAAACGGCGTCCGCGCGGGTCCAAATCCATGAAGCAAATCCGCAGCGAATACGGATCAATCAAGGTCGAATATGAGGCCCGGAAAGGCTATATGATAAACCGCGAAGAAGAAACGGCGGCAGCTTAAATTTAACCGGGGACCGGGGCGCGGGTCCCGGTCCCGGAGGGCTGCAGATGGAAATTATTTTTTTGATATTCGGGATCGTCGTTTTATGCGGCTGGCCCTACCATCTTTACACCGTAATAAAACGCCATAATACCCCGAATTATATCAGGCTCCAGCGGATCACTGATAACCAGTTTCATCTTACTATCAAAAACGACTCCGGGCTGCATACCGCTATTTTAAGAAAGGTTTATAATGTCAAATTTGAGGATTAGAGTTTCAACGCTTCCAAGTTATTTCGACTGCCCACGGCGCGCGATTGCCCGGACGTTTCGGCGGCTTATCGAGGACGAGGGATACAAGCTGAATCCGTTAATTACTGGAGTCGCGCCGGTCCTCGGGACCGCCATTCATGCAGGCACCGGGCATATTCTGGAAAACAAAAAAAATACCGGCGTGCCTGCAAACATGGCGGACGGGGAGGAGGTCGCGATCCTGAATTTCCGGGACGGGATCAAAGAGGGCGTTGAATGGGACGCGACAACGCCGCGCCAAAATGACGGCGAAAAGCAGATCAGGATCATTAATACCGCATATTATAAACAGGTCCAGCCGAAAATTATGCCGGTCGCGCTGGAGATTCCAATGAAAGCTAATCTCGGCGACGGCTTTATTCTGTCAGGCCATGCGGACATATTGACGGCGATCGCGGTCCGCGATACAAAGACAGGCACGCGGGTTTCAGATTACCAATCTCAGATCGGCGGATACTCTTTACTCGCGAAATCAAACGGGCAACCCAAAAAATATGGCTACATGGATTTTTTGCCGCGCGTGCCTCTCAATAAACCATATCCGGGCGCAAGGGAAATAGTATATGATCTGAAAATCGGAGAGCTGACCGCGCATAATATTACTATGAGAATGAAATTAGAGGTTCAAAACTTTATTCAAACAAAGGAGGCTTGGAGGATACCGGCGAACCCGTTATCAATGCTATGTAGTAAAAAATATTGCCCGGCGCACGGGACGGAATTTTGCGAGCTATGCCGAAAGAAAGGGAATTAACATGGCGGCAGTATATTCAGAATTTATCGACTATAAAACGGGCGACCCGGTTGCCGGGTTTCACCAGCTCGAAAATATAGTAAGGAGGTTTTTAGAGAGGGAAAATGCCGAGCTGATATCATTCAGCCATTCAATAATTCCGGTCCATCACGAATTTATGTATTTAGTGACCGGGATAATTTTTTATAAACCATTAAAAAAATAGGAGGCCATTCAATGGCAGAAGAACAGAGGACGGGCGACCAGCAGAAAACCGGCGCGCTCACAACCGTAAATAAGGCGACCAGATCGCTTTCAAAAACGCTGGCGGATCGCTTTGGGACAGATCCGGCGCATCTTATAGAGGCGCTGAAAATGGTCGCGTTCAAAAACGCGAGCATAACCACGCCGCAGCTTGTCGGACTCATGATCGTTGCCGACCAGTATAAACTCAATCCATTTACCCGCGAGCTGCACGCCTACCCGGATAAGCAGGGCGGGATCGTGCCGATCGTCGGCGTTGATGGATGGACCCGGATCATGAATGAAAATCCGCAATATGACGGTATCGAATTCCGGGAATCTGAAAACATCATTCAAATTGATGAATACGCGAAAAACTGCCCGGAGTGGATCGAGTCTGTGATTTACAGAAAAGATCGAAACCATCCAGTGGTTGTCAGGGAATATCTCGACGAGTCATATCGCAAACGGATCGAGGTAAAAAAGCCCAATCAGGCCCCCTATTTCGTCAATACCCCGTGGCAGACCCATACAAAAAGGATGCTGCGAAATAAAGCCATAATTCAGGGCGCGCGGGTTGCTTTTGGATACTCCGGGATTTATGACGCGGACGAGGGGCGCGACGTGGTTAAGGCGCGCGAGGCTGAATTTGAGATAGTGAACGGACCAGACGTTGTAACCCCGGAGGCCCCTGAAAAGCAGCCCCCGGCGCCTGCCGCAGCAGCGGCGGCTGGAGTAAGGGAGCCGGAAAATCTGCAGCAGCCCCCGGCGCAGCCCCCCAAGCAATCCCGCAGAAAAAGATCTGGAAAGAAGCAGCAGGCCCCGGCAGCAGCACCGGCAGAAGCACCGGACCCGGCGCCCGCAGCAGCACCGGCAGCAGGCGAAAGCGCTCCGCCGCCTCTTGCGGAACCCGGAAAAGCGGCGAAAGAGTTAGATCAGCTTGACTTATTTTAAACCCGGCTGGTCCCCGGTTGTGACTGCCCCGTCCTCCGGGGACCGGCTTTATTGAAAGGATACCATGAAAATTAAAATTTCAAACTTTCGCGGGATCAAGGAGGCCGAATTCGAGCCCCCGAAGATTGCCGCAATTTTCGCGGACAACCACGCCGGGAAAACGAGCTTGATTCAGGCTTTGCAGGCGGCATTGACCGGCGAAACAATCCCGCTGGATATAACCAAAAAGCAGATTTCAATGCTGGTACACTCCGGCAGCGCGTCAGGTCTGGTCCAGATAGAGGCCGGGGAATCCAATACGAGGGTAATTTACCCGGAGGCCAAGCTTTCGACCGCAGGGACCCCGCCAAAGGCTTCAGGATACGCCGCAGGGCTGGAGTCGATATTAACCCGGACCACAGACCGGCCCAATGTATTCGCGGAATATCTTAAAACCCTGCCGACAAAGGATCAGCTTATAAACAGGCTCAAGGACCCTGAAATGGTCGCCCGGATATGGGAAACCATTGAGGCGCAGGGCTGGGACGCCGCATTTTCGAACGCAAAGGAAAAGGGCGCGCGTCTCAAGGGTCAATGGGAAATGATTACCGGGGAAAATTGGGGAGTCAGAAAGGCCGAGAGCTGGACCGCCCCGGCCTATGACAATTCAATGACAAAGGTTGATCTGGAAAAGCGAGTTCAGGATGCTCGGGAATGGTTAGAGGCCGCGATAAGTTTTGAAGCCGTCAGCGAGGCCGAGATCGAACGCCTTGAAAGCGAGTCAAAGGGCGCTGACGAGCTGATCGCGGAGCGCCAGAATCTTGAAAATCTCCGCGCCGGTTTCGAAAAACAGAAGATCGCGGTCGAGGAAAAAATTGCAGGGCGCGACTCCGGGGAAACGGTTGAACCGTGTCCGCATTGTAACAAGGAAATCGTAATAACCGCAAAGCGCAAGCTGAAAAAATGGCATTCAATCGGATCAATATCTGAAACGGATATCCAGAAATTCAGACAGGACGCGATCGGCTATCAGCGCGAAATGGATAAAATCGATCGCGCCATAGCCGAAAATTCTGAAAAGTCACGGCGCGCCGCAGACGCCATGAAAAAGCTCGAACAGATCAAAAAGAAAGGAGCCGGGGATAAGCCACAAAAAACCGTTGAGGACTGCCGCAAGGAGCTGCAGAGCGCAGAAGAAAAATTAAAGGCGGTCGAGGATACATACAAAGCGGAAACGCTGAAAAACGGGATCGCGGTTAATAAAGAAATATCTGAGGTGCTTGCCCCGAGCGGTCTGCGCGCAGAGTGTTTAAAGCGCGCACTATCTGAAATAAATGGCGTGCTGCGGGTATTATGTGACGTCTCGGGCTGGGAGCTTGTCGAGGTTCAGGATGATCTAAGCATCACCTATAACGGAATGATCCTCGGTCCGAATTATAAAAAATCACTATGCAGCGAGTCAGAATATTACCGGGCCGAAATCATACTCCAGATCGCGTTTGCAATGAAGGATAATTCAGATTTTATCCTGATAGACCGGGCGGACCTTCTTGACAAGTCCGGTCGCAACGGGTTATTCAGGATTTTGGGAAGATGCAGTAAAAATGTTGTTGTCGCGTTTACATGGCTGGAGGGTCGCGACGCGATCCCGGACCTTTCCAAAATCCACGGCGCTGCATACTGGATCGAGAAAGGAGTCCTGCACAATGGGAAATAAAAATGATACCGGACTGCTCACTCCAGAGCAATTATCTGAACGCTGGCAAGGAAAAATAAAGCCATCCACGTTGGCCCAATGGAGGTACGAGGGCAAGGGGCCGCCGGTCACAAAGATCGGGAATAAGATTTTTTATGCCGAAGCTTCGATCGAAGTTTGGGAAAGAGCGCAGGAAACTCGCGTTAAGCGTGCGTTATAGTATTATATAAAATGTTCATTATAGTTGTAGTTGTCTGTGCGGGGTGTAGGGCCAACCGCTTTAAGGAGGTGTGAAATGAAAAGTTCTATTGAAGATGCCATTGACAAAAGCAGGAAAGTAGTAGCTCAATTTACGCTTGAAGGACAGGGAATTTCTCCTACTGTTCGCATCCTTGAAAATCAAATTGTAATCATGGCATGGCTAGAGGGTGTTCACAAAAAAATTAAAGCGATTGAAAAAGCCGTGTCTATTTCCCCCTCAACAGACAACAGCGCTAACGGCAAAGGGTGATTTATGCAATACGGTAAAGAATGGCGAAAAATGAACAAGTGGGTCAAGTCCAACATTCAATATTTGGTTTGCGAAAATGATGAATGTCAAGGAACGGCAGGGCTTACCCTTCATCATTTTATTACTCGCAATGAAAGAAGGTCGCATCCAGAGATTGGCGATATGCCAGAATATTGGATCGTGCTATGCCATTCTTGTCACTGGTATGCGAACCGCTATCCGTATCAGCCATTTCAAGTTAATAAAAGGATTGAAATTGAAAAAATATTACATGATGGTTTTTCTGCTACAGAATCACTCACGGTTCATATGGCTGAAAAATCACTTTTGCCGTAGCGCAAACGTTGTGCAATCCAGTGTAGAGACATCCATAATTCAAAAAGGACAATTTAATGTATCAAATAATCATAAGCCATAATGAGTTAAGCGGCCATATAAAAACCGTCGAGCTATTAAATAAATTTGGAATTTCGCATATTACAAAAATAAATGATAAAGAAATGATATGCGATTGCGGCGATTATATCGGTCCCGGACAAAAAGATTATGCAGTCATAAATGGCAAGGCCGTGTGCATTGATTGTTACGAAACCGGCGGGGATGGCAAGAGCATAAGCGGAGAGCGCGGCGCAAGCGCTGAAACCCTTTCCGACATGGAATAAACCAATTTGCAAAAATCTATCAAGATAAAAGACAAGGGGGAGCCGTCGGCTCCCCCGTTGTCTCGGGCCAAAGGACGGGTCAGTCTTTTAGGCCACAATTCAAAAAGGTAGATTCCAGCCGAATTTCTTTTTAGCCAGATTTTTCAGATAATTTATTGCTGCAATGCAGCCGGTGACGAGCGTTGCGTCATTCACTCCGGGCAGCTCGTTAATCTCCGGCGCGATCGATTTTATGCCTGCCGCCAGCGCGGTCCCAAGAACCGGGACGATCCCGGCTTTTCTTATCCCGTGGATATGAGAGTATTTTGAACCCATTAATATAACCTCCTTTTTGTGATCTCGAAATGCGGCAAATCATTGAACCGCTGATCGTTCAAGTCTGTATCCGAATCCCAATCGCCCCCCCAGCGAATACAATGTTTCATTTTTCCCTGTCTTTTCAGCATGATCGCAATACCAAGGATCACCCCGGCAAAAAATCTCATACGCGGCGTATTTTTCCAATCAATGGGATACGGTACAACGTCAACCGCCTCGGACGGCAATTTATTATGCTTACTCTCCGGGTATTTAAGTTTTGAAAGCCCGTTTTTACACGCTTCCATTTGTGCTTTCCAGCCGCGCCGTCCGCAGATAATTGAAACGTCGATATATTTTATTACCTCATTGAACAGAGTTTGCAGGTCTTCATGGCACCCGGAAAGTCTGCGCTTTGAGGTTGTTCCAAATTTTGGCATATCTCAATTACTCCGTCGGAAATGTTTAGATCGTCAATGATTTTGAAAAACCGTTCCGCCTTTGAAACCGGGATCGTTATGCAGCCCATCGATCCGCGCTCGCCATACGGCGGATTTTTCCGGGCCGCGTGGATCGTGCAGCCCTGCATTAAATATTGATTTTTCTGCGCGGGATTTGGCCTGCGGGTCCTTACAAAAGCATTATCATTCAAGACGATAACGCCACCGAAGCGAACATATTGAAAAGAATACTGCCCGTCGTCAATTTGCGGACAGGCTGGATCGTCCGGCGCGGTCGAGCATTCAGAATAAAAGAGCGCGCGCCCCTTATGAAAAAGGATCATGTAATCATTGAATCCAAGATCGCCGGGAACACTCTTTACTGATATTTTTATTTCCAGCATATTAATTCAAGCTTGTATTGATCTCGACCTGTTCAAAATTTGTTCCGACGTTATTTGTAGAAATTAATTCCCACATATAAGCCGTGTTTCCCTCATGAGGCCAGAGGCCAAGGCGCGCCGGTCCGTCGGCTGGTGCGGCAGACCGAACCCGGCGTAAAGTAACCGAGCCTTTCCATCCCAATTTAATATTTTTCTTTACCGATCCAACTCCGTCTTTTCCCATGATCCATAATATCAGGCTTTTAAACCCGGCGACATAATCGCCGTCATTTATGATCGTAATCTCCGACCCCAGCTTGCCGTTGTTGATATTTATTTTTAGGTTCAATAAGGAACTCGCGGTCTGGAAAATATGGGTATTATAGGCCCCGGCGTCAATCGTGATCTTATACCAGCTCGTTGATATCGCGGTATAATCTGTATTGCTATAAACTTTCTGGCCCCTGATAAACTCATTATTATTCAGGTCTAGATCATTGTTCACGTCGATCGTGTCCCCGGTAAGCGCGGCGATCGTATTGCCAAGGAACCCGGCAAAAGCCTTGACCGCGTTTGAAAAAACGCAACCATTAGACGGGGTTGTCTCAGAAAAAGAATCGCATTTTATTTTTTTGCCAGCCGCGATCGTCTGGTCCTGCAAGAACGTATTGGCCCGGTTTAAAAGCGCGATCGCGTTTGAAATCTGACTCCGATCATTGGCGTCGAGCGATCCGCCATTGTCAATAATGACGTTGCAAAGTTCCTCTTGAATTGCGTTGCGATCGACCGCGTTCAAGACGGTCCGGGCATAGGCCCCGCCGTTTCCGTCAGTATAATAATTCGGTTTTGTCGTCACGTCGATCCCCGTTTCGGAGCTCGTCGCGTTTCTTTCAACCTCGATCCAGCCTGCGACCGGATCGGTCGCGGTCACTTCATAGGGTTTCGTTGTTTCCGGGAATCCCTTTGAAAGTGTAACCCAGTAACCCGGTTTGATTTGCGACGCCAAAAAGGTCAATCCCGTGATCCGATTATTCGAGATCGTGGATATCCCATTTGAATAAGTCGCCCCGGACGGTGTCGCGCCTGTGCTTGTAGTTCTTTTCATTTCAATCTCCTTTACGGTGAAAATGTAACCGTTGTATGTGCCGGTTTGAATCTATCAATAAGGCAGTCCGCAACCGGCCTGCCGTTTCCAGTTTTAAATGTTACGTTGAAATGATATAGGCTCTCAAGTCCGCCGCATTCAGCGAGTCCGCATTCAGCGAGTCCGCAGTATCCAACGGCGTCCGCAGTTTCATCGATCTGCAGTAAGATAATCTTGTACTTGCTGGTATTATCCGGCGGCGTGGTCCAGTTCTTTTCGCAGGTCGCGATCTTTGTGGCCCCGTCGTATGCAAATATAATATTATCTTGCCCCGCCCCGGTCCCGGATTGAATCTCTATCAGCATATTGTTGTAATAGTCATTACTGGCGGAGGCGCCTGCTGCCAGCGTGATCGTATTCGAGCCGCCGGCCTGAGCCGTGTCGCGCACCTGATCGACCCCCAAAAGGTCGCCAAGATGATAAAAAAATCTTTTGCTTGCGCCATATTCGAGGGCCAGCCGAGCTATGTTTACCAGTTTATTATAAATCCATACCCGGCGGATCGGGTCCGTTGCCCCGGTGATAATGCAGCCGTCAGGTATTCCGAGATCGGTTTCCCATTCCCCGATCATTTCGCTCGGGTATTCTCCGATCTGAGTAGTAACCACCACGCCGGATTGAGAGCTGATCGCGTCCGCGTCAATATCGATCCAGCCTGCCCCGGAGTCAGCCGCCGTCACCTTATAAAATTGATCTGAATACTGAAAACCGCTGCTTATTTTTACAAAAAAATTCGCGATAATATCCGATCCAGAAAAAGTCAATCCGGTGATCCGATTTGAGCCGGACGTGGTCGATCCCCCTGAATATTTTTTGCCGGAGATCATGGCGTTCTTACAAAGGACGGAGGCCAGTTCATCCATGCGGCGCAGTTCAGGCGCAAAGCTCGTAACAAATTTATATAATTCAGTGTTTTGAAGCCGGGGCCATGCCGATCCCTTCGGCAGCAGATTCATTAACATACTGCCATATTGAACCTCAGTATATTTCGGATCGCAAATCATTGTTTACCTCATACGAAAGTTATATCTGCGTTTTTTATTGTCGGCAGCTCGCCGGTCCCGAAAGATATGTTTCCGACGCCGACCGAAACGGATTCAACCTCAATGTCAGTTATGACGTGATCGACCTCCCCGGTTGCTAAGCTGATTGCCTCGTCCAGCTGGGATTTTAAAAGCGTCATTGAAACGTCTGCATTATCCTCAAAATAGGCCACCAGAGAAGCCTTGACCGCGTCCTGAACGGCGCTGGTATTCGGCGACAACTCCATTTCAATTCCAACCTCTCGTTGAGTCGGCTTGTCAACCGACGGGATCGCGGTCACGGGAGCGCGCTTGTCGATCTCGTCCTGAATGGCTGAAATCTGAGTTGCATTCGGGAAAACCTGAGAGGCCAGCATGAAATAAATCTGGACCGTTCCGGGTCCGCCCTGCGCCGGAAATATCCAGACCCGGTCAGGCGAAAAAGCCCCCTGATAATTCAGGACCCAGCCCTCATAATCCGTATATGATCCACCCTGCGGAGTGTACTGAATCCGCTCCAGTATCCGCGCCCTGTAATGATCGTCAGACTCAACGTCGCCGCCTCCAGTAAGCCCTCCGGTATCGACCGGGGCCTGATCGTCAACTCCTGCGATCGGAGTATCGATCGTCAAAATATCCCCGGCGTCCTGATTTCCATTCACCCCTGCAGTGGAGGCGGTAACATCAACACTGCCCGGCAGCACAAGCAAGGCGTCTGTGGTATATTCGACCCCGTCAGCATTTTTCCAGACGGTTCCCATCGGGATATTTGTTCCGGGCGTTCCGGTCGGAGTTATTGAGCCGACCGCGAAGGTCGCCGGGAGCCGCGCGAGCCCCCAGACCGCGCCATGTTCGTCCAAATAAGAGCCCTCCGCCGTTGTCGCGAAAATGGACGTTGAAAGAAAATCAAGAAAACCATAAGTCAAATGAATGGCAGCGGCGAATACTCGCGCCATAACCTTGATAAAGGACCGGCGCAGAATACCCCAGCCAACGGTGACGCGGGAAAGGATATCGCCCTCAATCCTTGAATAGAGCTGCTGCAAAGTCGGTCTGTCAAGTGCCATAATTAAACCTCAATTTCTTTAATGGTATTTTCAAGGTTATTCCAAGCAAAATAATATTTTGTGTCCTTGAAATCTCCGGGTCTATGGATAGTTATTTGAAAACCAAGTGTATAGAGATCGCGCCTTTCCACAAAAATATCAATTTCGGTTGCGACCCCGTCCTCGATCATCCATTCAAGGGCCTCGTCAATATAGCCCTGTGCAGCGTTTAAGGTATCCGGGATCAATATCTTTTCCCGGTCCAGCGTCCAGAGTTGCGATCCGTCCGAATCACCGGACCCGGCAAGGAGGGAGTCGCCCCACCAGCCGCGTCGGTCGTCCTTTACTGGAGGCGCGCCGTTTTCATCTCCGAATCTGCGATCGGTGAACATGGAAATATATACCGCCATTTTCAGCCCGTCATTTTCGGCCTCAAGCATATCATTGAGGATCACCGCGTCAGATGCGATTGCGAGCTGCGGGATGGATTGACCGGCAGGCGCCGCGCTTATTACCCGGCTGGAAAGCGACGGCGCAACGGCAGTCTCAGATGAAAGTTGCACCGTGTTTTCAAGGTTATTCCATGTAAAATAATAGCGGGTAGATTCAAAATTTTCCGGCCTGCTGACCGTGATCGCCATGCCGATCTCATAGGTCCCGGCGCGCTCAACAAAAACGTCGATATTATCCACAACTCCATCATCAAGCAGCCATTGAAGCGCCTCAGTTATGTAATCGCTGGCCTGCGTTAAAATATCCGGCTCAATTATTTTCTCGCGCTCTAAGAGCCATAAGCCGGACCCGTCAAGATCGCCGGGGTCCGTCAGTAATGTATCGCCCCACCAGCCGCGCCGGTCGTCAGGCACCGGGGAAACTCCGTCAGAGAACAGAAACCGCCGATCCGAAAACAGGGAGATATAAATTGCCATTTTTAGCCCGTCATTTGCGAAATCCATGATCGACGGGAAAAGCTCTGGAATATAAGGCTGAACGACTCCCGGTTGCCATATATGACTATCAATGGTCTGGTATTTGACCAGCTCGGACGTGATCGGCGTTTCGTACATTTACGATAATACCTCAGTATCAAGATTTCCGTTGCCGTCGAGTGTCGTTGTGACCGTTTTTTGATTTGTGCCGGTCCCGACAAGCATTGTCTTCGGCTTTTGATCTCCGGGGCCTCCAAGGTGTCGGCTGGTAACGTCGCGATTGAAAAGGTAATCCCGCAGATCGTCATAGATTGAATCCGCGCCGACCGCGATCCCGCTGGAGTCATAATTTTTAATTGCCTGAGCCACGATCTGCCTGTTTGTGTCGCTTGCTGCCAGCGTCACGGTTCCGGGGACAGATTCGAGGATCAGCGTGGTCCGGGTATAATAAAGCCGCACCGTTCCCTCGTCGAGGGCGAATTCAAAGAGCCATTGATCCGCCAGCTCTGTACTTGCAATTTTCACATAGCACTCATATTGCCCGGTCCCAATTCTGACCAATTTCTTATACCCGGAAATGCCGGAATTAGTCAGCGGCGACGTGACCGCCGAATCCTGATAGAGAAGCGCGCTCTTGCTGGACCCGTCAAAGGTCGAGGCCTTGATCCCGAGATCGTTTGAATCCGGGTCCTCCATATTGCCGTCTGTATCGTAAAAATTGACCGATACCTTGTAAACATTATTCCCGGACCCCGGCACCAGCATATAACTCGGAATTGCGGAGGTAAGCCGGGTATTATTCTGGATATTCTGGATCGCGCCAAGATTTGTCGCGATATCCGCCGAAACGCTGGCCCCGGCAGGCGTCCCGATCTTGGTCTGTATATCCTGAGTATCGGTTTCAACGTCAGTCAGCTTGTCGCGGATCGCTTCCTGTGAATCCGTCGTATTATTGAAAGTCGCCCCGGCAAGGTCCTTGAGATTATTTCCAACGTCCGCCCCGCTGCCGAGCGTCACGGGCAGGCCGAGCCGTCCATAGCCGCCAGTTGGAGCCGTCTTTGTCCCGTCCACGCCGAGCGCGTGCCGAATATTTGCCAGCTCTGTCGAGGTCCAATCTCCGCCTGTCCCCGTAACCTCATTGAATCCATATACATTCACCGTCGCGCCGCCGGTATTGTTTACCAGCCTGCCGCCGCCGCCAATTATTGTGATCGTGCCTGCCGTGCAGGTCCCGGCGATCTCGATCTCTCCCTCGAATCCGGCAATAACAATACTTGCGAGTGAATCCGTCAGCGCGTCGATCGCGAGGCGTCCGGCACAATCGACAATACTGATATATTCGCCTGTAGACCAGACTGAACCAAAATTTAGATGCGCCGCGCCAGCTCCAGAAGTAAAAGCGCAGGCGTGGCAATATTCTTTTCCATAAGGATAAAGCGTGCCGCCAAGAATACAACTTTCAAACATTGCGTTCTGCCGACCATACCAGCCATAGACATAACAGGCAACATATTGATTACTTTCAACGCTCGCGACCTGCCCGGTGATCGCCAGATTTTTAAAAAGACAGTTGCTTATAACCTTGTTATTTAAATCGAGTATAAGCCCCAGCCCGTCGCCGGTGCCGAAAAATCTTTTCCCGTCTGCGGCAGCGCCAAAAGTTTCAGTCTGGTATGGTCCGCCCGTGCAAAGTATATCGATCAATTCCTGAGTGTTTGCGATTGAAACTGCGTCGTCAATAGAATTTACTGGATAATTCGGGGTCCCATTTGGCCACGTCACCCCGGACCGCCCGGAATTTTTATCAAAGTGAACGGCCTTTTGAAATTCAAGTCCGCGCGTCAACTTTGAAAGGCAATGATAATAAAAAAAGCCGAGATCATAATCTGCCATTTTCAACCTCCAATTTTACGGCGCATAGAGATCCATCCTCGAATGAAGGACGGACATTATCGCTGAAATCATTTTATAAAATTCGATCGCGCTTGTCGTCGATCCGTCACTTTCCTTAAATTGAATTGTAGCATTCATAATCGCATCACGGATCGCCGTCGTGGTAAGCGAGCTGCCGATCTCCCCGTTATTCTGGATCACGTTTTCGGTCCCGGCGTCGGCATAAAACGACCCCGATCCAGCCCATGTATTCCAAGTAACCTCATTATAATTTGCCCCGGCCTGAATATTTACCGCGTACTTTCCAGAATCCACGCCAGCGAATCCGCAATCTGAAATACGGTTCCAGCCGCCGGTGATCTCAATATAATTCTGGTTTGCAGACTGATCGAAGGTCACATTATTAAAATGAGAAAGATTGCTTGCAATAAGCGCGATTGAATTTGTGATATTTGTTGCGCCGAAATGCCCGTTTTCAACTACTATATGATCCGCCCCGGATACAAACTCAATCATATAAACGCTGGACGGATTACTGACGCCGCCGAAATCGAAATCTTCAAGGCGTGCTAAGTGATGCAGCTTGACAATGTTCGCGGTCCGCGCGCCCGTGTATGCCTCGATCCGAATATTTCTGACGCTCGCGCCCTCCCCGATCTCCAGAACTGGCGCGTTAAGCGTGCCGGTATCACCGATCAGCCTAAAACTGGTTTTACTGGTGCTGGTGCCGACCCCGTCCGACCCGGCGCAGCCGATAATCTGGACCCCCTTCGGAACCACAACATTTTCAGCGTACCCGGACGGATCGGGCGAGGCCTCGGAACTTTCGCGGACATAAATTCGATCGAACCTGCCCGGCAGACATTTTGCGGTTGCTGCAGCGATCGTCGTGAAAGCGTTTTGCCAATCCTCTCCGCTATTATTGCCGGTCGCCTGCTTATCAACGAAAAATATTTTAGACTGAGCGTTGCGACCATTTACGACCGTATAAATATCTGAAATTATTTGCTGGTAAGCGAGAACGCCTTGCCCGGTGATCCCGCGAATTTCGAGATCGTCACTCGATCCCGGAAATGCAACCGTCCCACTCAAAAGGTCCTTGACAACGAGGGTCCACCCGCTTCCGCTTCTATCAGGATCACCGTCGTCATCAGTTGCATCCCAGCGAGTCGTGCTTGGATTACCGTTATCATCAAACAAATCAGCGTCAGACATTCTTTCACATACCCCGAATTTTGTTCCGGGCATAATTCGAGAGGCGCTTTGATTATAAAAATATCCGCCGATAATCTGCCACGCCCCGCACTTGGTAGATTCTCCGGATTGAACCGTTGAAATGAAGCTGCCAAGCAGACTGCCCCGGTGGTTTGAGGGGTAAGTATCGGAATTATCAAGGTCGGTAAAGATAACTGAAAATAATGTTCCTCGGCGGAAAGATGTATTTTGCGCTGAAGCCGTATATCGCTGAGACGTTACGTTGCTTGCCTCGTCGCAGGTATCGATCAGCGGGAACATATAATCGAGTATGGACCCATTGACGATCCCGCCCTGTAGCGTCGATTTGATGGCCTGATCCGCCAGAGATTTGGCAACGTCCTGTTTTGCAGTCGTCGCGAGACTTGCGGCCTGAACTGCAGGATGGTTTGTAAAGGCCCCGGCAGGCAGCGCCCCGGTCGCCTCGTTGAGCTGAACGTCGCCATCTGAATTTGCGGACCCTGCAAGGTAAGATTTAGACGGTAATTTGCCATAAATCGAGGCAACCTGTCCGCGCTCAGTGTGCATGATCAAAGGATAAATAACAACGTCTGCCGTCGAGGATTTTCCGCAAAGCGTAATTGAATTATAATTCATTTCGCCTGCAGTCAGGACCAGCTCATAAACGCCGGGGCAGTTTGTAGAATCCGGTTCGCTTACTGAATTGCTTGGAGTTGCAGGCGTCGCGCCATCCTGTATTAAACGCATTGTGAAATTTCCAGAGTCGCCGGTTTTCGGCGCGTTTGCGCTCGTATCCCATGCCAAAAAATTTGCGACATAACTTTGATTTTTAATCATTTTATATGGCTCCTTTTGCCTGAAATATGTGCTGCGGGACATGGACGGAAACAGCCGACGGATAGAAATCTGCGCCAACGTCAGTCGTTGTCGAGGCCGCGCCCCGATCGTCGCCGTCTATATCATACTGAGAAACATTTGAATCAGAACTTTTTCCAATACCTGCATTTCTTAAACTGCTCGATGATTGTAAATGTAAATTCATTGTTGCATAAGTTGTATTAACAAAAGCAGCATTTGCTAAAGAAACTTGCCCGTTATTGTTTGCCGTACCTGCTGAAGTATCATCAGATTTGTTGTATGCAAAATTTGAAGTTGCATTTGAATAATCAGAACCAATAAAACCATAATCTGCTGTACTATCTGTCGAGTAGACGTAATTATTTTTTATTAAAGGTAGATAACTTGAACCTGACGAATTACCAACATCAATCTCAAAACCGTAATTATCATAAGAACCGACGATGGTGTTGTTGTAAATTTTCATCTGCCTTGATGCGGTCGTTTGATAATTCGCAGAAAATTCAATTCCGTATTCATTGACAGTACCATAACTACCAATAAAATTATCGTGAATAGATGAACCGTAACCTGAGTCTGAACCAGTGTGCACCCATTGAAATATAGCACCTGATGAATCTGCACCACTATCAGAAAACATTGCATTAAAAGCAACTTCGTTTCTTATTCCAGATTTTCCAGACGTAAAATTTTGATAGTTATGTGCAATACCAGCACCGTAACTCCAATTACTTGAAGTACGAATAACACGAAGACCGTAAATTTTTAAATCATTTATCCCACAACCAATATTCCAATGATAGCTTGAACCGTCGGTACTTTTCAGAGTGTATCCATCGCCATCATAGGTGCCATCATGTCTTTGTGAGTTATTACACTGATTGGTAGTGTTGGTTGGTGTATAGATAATGAAATTATAACTTGAATTACAAGTCCAGTCGCCATTAATTTTGGTCAAACTCGTGTCATCACCATCATCGTAACAAGCAAGATAAATTTTAAAGGTGTTTGAAACTAAATTTGATGTTCCGATTTCACCATAAATTCCTGACGAAGATGCTGTACCGTCAAGTGCATCAGCAAGTGCGTTAAAAGCACGCTTAATACTTGTAACCGCAGTCGGTGTACCAACATTACTTGCACTTGTCCCATTAATATTTCTTACACTCCAAATAGTTTGTGAAGTTTTTCCGACAATCATGTATTCAATAGAATTTGCAAGCACCACATCACCCACACCGATATCACCTGTTTGTGCAACCGTAAATGTCATAACACCAGATGAAATAGTCATATTTGGCGAACCGGTTTTTAAATCACTTGTATCAGTACCGACGGAATAAAATATATCTGCCATTATTTAATCCACGGGAGCAATTTTAATTGTTTCTTTATTCACAGGATTTTCTGGTATAACATCAACAAAAATTTTTTTGCCTTCATCATATTTTACTTGATTCTTAGGAATTTCTTTTACCTCATACCAGTTCCCTGATTCTTTATCAAAATATTTCCAAACCTCTTCTCCGGACTTGGGATTCAAAAGTTTATTATCCATTTCAACACGGATTTCATGATTCTTAAGATACTGCGATCTTTTGAGACTGGGAACCTCGATAATTTTCCAGTGCTTGAATTTATTATACCGTGTGGAAAAAGGATTATCGCTAACCCTACGGACAGTGTTATCATTTGCATTCAATAAAAAGTAAGCCATCACGGAAGCCTTCTTTTGATATCTTGAAGGCCCTCTTTTATGTGCCTGAATTCGGTTTTACTCATTTCCTTTTGCAGCCGTTGTTCTGCCATGATACTGCCGAGCGTCTTTTTCGTTTTCGTCTCGAATTCTTGCGCCGCCTCTTTTCCCTGCCATTTCGTATTGCCGAAAGCGACAAAGGCCCCGGCGATCACGCCGAGCGCAACGATTAATTTGGCAAGATCATAGATCAGCCGAGTCATGAATTTATCGTCACGTCTATTTCCGAAAAAATTGGTATCTTCTCTATTATCTTTCGCCATGATATTTCCTATTTAATTGCGCCGGTCCCTGTCCCGGTCCCCGGACCGGAAACGCCGGGGCCGGTCGTGACCCCTGAAACGCTGGCAACTGCGACAGTGGTTGTAACAAGGGCCTGCGTTTGAATGTGATTTACGACTTGCTCTGCAATCACGTCAACAAATTTTTCAGTCTGCGGGGCGTTCCCGAGCTCGAATCCCTCCGCAGAAAGCGCGGCCTTGATAGCCGCCGATAAAACCGATCCACTCATTGGCATTATTTAGCCGCCCTTACTTTTGAAGATTTGTCTGGATGGACAACGCCTGTAAAAGAACACAGGCAGGCGCCGGTTACAACTCCATCAAGGACTGTCAGCGGGGTCCCGCCGATCTCAATGGTCGAACCACTGACAATGATTTTATCCTTTTTCAGCTTAACATAATCCCCGTTAGAATTGTATATCGCAGCCTCACCCTTTTCTAAGCCCTTGAGCCTGTATTCTGAATCGTCCACGGCGATCACTATGGCGTTGCTTCGGTCCCCGCCAACGTGCAATACAATGGCCTCCGCGCCATCCTCCGGGACGGACGTAAAACCGAAATTTTGCAGTCTTTCAACCGCGTCCATTATCTCGTCTTTCATGATCTCGATCTTCAAAGTCTGGAGATCTGTAGAGTCGTCTGCCGCCAGAATAATGGCCTTTCCAATCATGGACAGGACGCGCCTTTTCAGCGGGGCTATGAATTTATTAAGGGCGTCAATCATGGCTGAATGAAAGCCTCCTTCGGCATTAATTTAATCGCGGTTTCGGTCCCGGCGTCAGACTTGGAAAAAGCCAGATCGACAATAAGCAGGTCCTCCGCGATATCGAATTCTGGAATATCAACAAAAACATTTTTATTGATATCCCAAATTTCGGTTGTGCCGGTCTGATATAGGCCCTGAACTGTAACATCGAGGGCGCGGGATTTTCCGATCCGGGTAGATTTTTCCCATTCCGCCTGCCGGTTGCAGCCGTTTATATCAATGGCCTGCTCTGCCTGCACAACATGGGCGCGGTATCGAATATCTGGATCGATCGCGGTCCCCTGAATTGTCTTGACCTTTTTCTTTTTACGCCAGCCGGTCCCCTGAGTATTACTGAAACCGCGTACATAATAAAGCTGAAAACGGTCCGAATTGTTCTGGTAAAATCGAGCTGACTTTATATTCTGACCCATTACCAGACGGGATAGCGCGCGCGCGTCGCTCGCGTTTGTGACCACCAGCTCGCCGTAACGGTTTGAGTTAAGCAGGCAACCCAGCTCCTTGCATTTCCTGTTTAAGATGCTGAAAACAGTCTCGCCGGGTTCAAAAGTGATATCAAATTTTTTGTCCTCGACCTCCGCCAACTCAACAATGTCAACGTCATAGTCTGAAATTATTTTTTTCGCCAGCGAATAGAGATCGATATTTTTATGAGTCACCTTTTCAAAGGACGCGGCGCAGTCAACAAGGTCCGCCGTTTTGTCGCGCCCGGTCACTCTCAGAAAATGAGATTCGGCGTTTTTTTCAGCGTTTACCTCGTCGATATATCCGGTCAAAAGCAGGTTGTTGTCGATCTTGATCTTGATTTCGTCGCCCGGAGTAAAAACCCATTCGCGCAGGTCCGGGGTCCATTTATCGGAAACCTCAATATCAAAAGTCGCGGCAAGGCTTGTCATGGAACGGCTGACAGATACCCGCTGCCAGCCATTATAGAGCTGATTTCCGACGACAATATTAAAATCTTCATTCACGGCTTAGGACCTCCAGAGGAACGCTGCCGGGGACAAAGCCCGGATGTTCGACGGAGTTGCGATTTACAATATCGTCCGCGCGTTCAATATCCTCGTAGAGATCATAGGCCATATAAAGAGATGGGAGGGCAATTTGATTTGTGATTTCAATTAATCTTGGAGTATTTATCGATCGGGCGGTAATGTCCTCTATAAATGACGCGCGCAGATCATGAATCTGGTAGTAAATATCGTCTGAAACGCTTTCCATGAGCTGGTCGAGCGCTACGACGACAACGGACTGAATTCGATCGGCCTGTGTAGTGCTTTCAAAATCGATCCCGGTTGCAGCCTGTGCAGCGGCGACGACTGAGGCGTATTGGATCAGCTTGTCAAAAGCCTTTTTATTGGCTTCGATCGTGCCGGTGTCTTTGTTGAAATTCTGTAATGACAGATTTTCCTCGATCCCGGATTCGCTTTTATTATAGCTAAAAAGCTCAATGAAATCCTGAGCGATCGCCTGCGCCGCGAGTTCCCCGGATTTAATATTTGATTTAATCCGGTCTAATGTTTCCGTAAACCCGGCGACGGTCCGGGCCACGGTGTAACCGTCCTCAATCGCTGCAACTGCGGCGTCCATCGAGTCGATCACTCCATTCACGATCGCCGCCGGTTGCTGGAAAAGATTGAAAGTGTCTGTGAAGCCGGCCTCGATCCGGCTAAAAGCGCTGAGCGCCTTGCCGAGAAGATTGCCGACGGTGTCAAGGAGGGTCGAGGGAAATGCTGGCTTTTTGCTTTCCGAAAACTGGATCGTGATCCGGGCCATGCCGCCCTCGTCCTGTGTTTCTCGGATACGGACCAGACCGATCACCTGAACCTTGAGGCTCCCAAAATAAGGATGGACCAGCCGACCGGGTCCCGGAGTCTCGCAGGCTTTTATCAGCTGATCTTTGCGGAATTTATAAAGGTCCCCAATTATGAAGGCCTCAACATTGAAAAGCCGGGTCTGTTTTCCAAGGTCCTCAATATAATTCTTATCTTTACCCGGAAATTCATGAGTCGCGGTTTTCCGACCGGCAGCTGCCTCGGAGTCCACCACCTCAAACGGAATACCCCTGAAACTTGCGGACCGTAGAAAATTTTTCCAGCTCATATTTTACTCACATTGCAAAAGCAGCGCCCCGGTTTACAACGTCCAGATCGTTTCCGCCAGCGTCGGCGCGAACCTTTGTGCCGGGGTTCCCGGTCACGTCGATCTGAATTTTCGAGGTCTGCGTTGTGTTACGATTAAGGACTTGCTGCCCTGCGGCAGCGGTAATTGCAGCGGCGTTTGCCGCGTTAGTTGCCGCCGGAGGTTGTTTAAATAATATTTTTCCAGCGGCATTTTTGATCCCGGACATAAGCGTTTTCAGGCCGGTTGCCGCCGGAGAATTCCACCACGCCTTGAATTTAGTGATCATTTTATCGAGCCAGCCTACAAGCAGCTTGACCGCCTTGACCATTGCCATTATCATAACAGGAAAAGGGAAAATTATACTCACCAGTAATTTTCCGACGGTGCTTAAATCTTTCCACTTTTTCCAGAGCATAACTATAAACCCAATAAATACCCCAATCGCAATCCCAATCGCGACAACTTTGATCGCGAAAACGGATATTACTAAGGCCAGCGATCCGACAATTACAAGGAGGGGACCGATCGCCGCGACCAGAACCAGAACGATCAATATTATTCGCTGGGTCCTCGGGCTCAATGCCTGAAATTTTTCGGTAAGCCGCGTTATAAATTCGGCGACTTTCAAAAGTACCGGCGTAAGGGCCCGCCCGATCGTTATCGCGACGCCCTCCAGCGCAGATTTTACTTTCCTCATGGTGCCGCCGATCCCGGCTTCCATAGTCGCCGCCGTTTTAGCCGCCGCGCCCTGCGAATTCTGGAGGTCCTTTGTAAAGGATCGAACCTTTGTGCCGCCCTCTGCCATGAGAGCAACGATCGCCTTGCCGCCGACCTTTCCGAATTTCGACATAATTTCAGTCGCGGAAACATTTTTCTGATTCAGCTCGTCGATAAATTGGCTGAATTCAGTAACCGGCCTGCCGGTTTTCTTGGAAAATTCAAGGAAAGCATTCATTAACTGCCGCCCGGCTTTCGATCCCTTGGTGCCGACATTTGCGAGCTGCCCGATCATGGCAACCAGCGATTCAAGATCGAGGCCAAGGCTGCGCGCGGTCCCGGCGACGGGCTCTAACGCCTCTGCCATTTCCAGAATATTAGTATTAGCGTTTGCCTGAGTATGCGCCAGAACGTCATTGATGCGCCCGAGATCGCTTACTGGCAACTTCATAGCCGACATTACATTGGTCGCGATATCAGCCGCCTCCGCGAGCTCTATGCCCCCTGCTGCCGCGAGCTGGAGGGTGCCGGGTAGAGCCTGCATAACTTTGTCAACGCTCAGCCCTGCCATGCCGAGAAACGTCATGCCCTCGGCAGCTTGACTCGCAGTAAATCGAGTTGTCCGACCCATTTCCTCGGCGAGCGCAGTCATTTCATTGAACTGCGCCCCGGTCGCCCCGGTCACGGCCTGAACCTTTCGCATTGAGTCGTCAAAGCCCATAAATACCTTGGTTGAGATCGCCCCTAATGCGACGATCGGCAGGGAAACACGGGTGCTGAGAGTTGAGCCGATATTTTTTGCAGCCTTTCCAAATTTATTCAATTTAGCCGTCATTTTTCCAAGATTCGCGGATAACTTATCTTTACCAAAAATTTCAACTAAAATTGATTTTTTTCGTGGAGGCATTTCTAATCCTTTTTGTTAAGCTCGTTCATAATAAACTCAGCTCTTTTTGACCAGAATTTCACCCTGCTATTTGACATGGTCCACAACTCGCGCTCCGAGAATTTAAATACATAGCCGATCCATGCAATCGCATCTTCCCAATCGGCTATTCTTTCACGAAAAAATCAGACAATTCATTTGCAAATGCGACCGCGTCAGCCGCGTCCATCTTTGAGATTATTGGGTAAGGTATCCGGGCAAGTTTAGCGCCCAGCCTCAAAAAATGAGGTATCTCCATTGCTTGTAAGGGAATTCCGACCATATCCCCGCCGGTTGGTCGGCGCATGATATTGATCTCGTTGATGGTTCCGCCCTCATGATCCGAGATCGGATATTTGAGGGAATAGGTTAGAACTGGCTTCGCGTTTCCGTCTGCCATTGTACCCGCCCTTTGTTAAGTGAAATTGTTTTAAATTTCTTCCAGCTCGTCGCCAAAAAATTCGACCTGCAAATGACCGTCGCTGGTTTTGGCCTCTCCGTCCGCATAATATTCCGCGTTGCGAAGTACCAGCGTTTTCTGATCCATTTCCAGCGTTATGGTCGCCTGCCGAATATTTGTGATCGCCTTCGCGTCGGTATCGGCTTCCAGAACGATCTCGCCCTTGATATAGGGCTCCTGCGGCGTCTCGGACGTGCCGACCACTTTGCCGCCCGATCCGAACCGGGGCTCGCGCTTCGGGGTCCCGAAATTGTAAGTAAACTCGCCCTCGGCCTGCAGTAAATTGCCGTCCTGTTTCAAATAGATAATTCCGTGTCTGCGCCTTGACATTGTTCAGGCCTCCTATAAAATAAAGGATATGGTTGTTTCGCCGTTTCGATACTGGTTTACCAGATCGGGGAATATCTGCCAGTTAAATTTATTAACGTCGCTCAAATCCCTGCTGGCAAGGACGGAATTTTTGAAAGCGGCGAAATCCTCGACGAGGCCGAGAACTTCCCAATCCTGAAAGGCCGCGATCGCCTCTGCCTTTCCGACGGACGGAGTCAAAACGACCTGATTGGGGCCGATCCGGTTTCCGTCCCCGGCGAGTTTCGCCTGCGCGAATTTCAGACCGATCCGGCGCTTCCAATCCCAGCGTAAATAAAGGCAGGTGAACCGGGTGTTCACGTCCAGCCATGCAGTATCCGGGTTGCTCTGCGCGTCAAGCTGATATGTAGTAATCAGCCTTTCAATCAGGACGTTGCCGGAGGGATCAACCTTGTGGGTTGCGATCCCGTTGTTAAGCAGGGCGGTTTTCTCCGTAAAGGTGAACCGACTTGAAACGGGGCTCGCGGCGACCCCGACCAGCTTTAATGTCTGGAACGGTTTCGCCTCGTTTCCATTTCCACCGGCGAGCTGGTTTGCGACCTGCCCCGCGATCGCGGCGCTCCATTCAAAGGCGGGAGTCATGTTGTCATAAATACCCATAAGGACATATTGCTCAGTATTTTTGCCCGAGCCCAGCGTGATCAGATTCGCGTATGTATCCTTTTTGGTCACAAAGCAGACTCCGTCGATCATTGTCGTCGGACCGAAACGGCGTTCAAGTTCAGTCTGGATCGCGGCAAAATTTGTCGCGTCAACATAGGGGCTGATCCAGACCTGATACCATTCATCTGCGAGGGCTGCGATCAGATTAGTAAGCGCGGGATCGCCGGACCCTCCTGACATGGCAGTGATTGTCAGCGCGACGCCTGCTGGGGTTTCGTCCCCGTCCTGAGCATTCAGCCTGATATCAATATCATTACTGACAACGCCGATATTGAGGGCCTCGAAATCGACCGTGTCAACGGTGTCGTCCGTTGATTTCATAGGCAGACTCAGATGGTTCGCGTCGATCTCCGCCTTGAGAGCTGCGGAGAGCTGGGCAACCGTCATGCCGGACGTGACGGAAACTGCAACGCGCTCGCCTGCAATATAGAGCGCCAGAGTCCCGTTTCCGGTTGCTGCAGACGTGAATTGTACCGAGCCGGTCGCCTTATTTGTCGGCGTCGCAACCGGGTCCATCGTTGCAGCGATCGCGGTGATCTCATTTACCCGGTTATTTCTGAAATAAGCCAGCGCCATCCTGTGGATCAGCGACCCCGTCCCGAATTTTGCGGCAGCATCATTGGGGCTCGAAATAGAAACCAGCGTGTTTGCGCTTTCCGATCCGGCGTCGGTTCCCTGTCCAATCAAAAGAACCTTATAGGCAAGCTGACCCGCGCCCTGACTTGCGAAGCGGGTATCAAACTTGATCTGGTGCATGGGAACCCTTGTGTTTACAAAATCCATTTTATTGCCTCCGTTTATTTTTTATTGGTTTTTTTTGATTTCTTTTTTTCGTCCTCCGGCTTTTCCTCTGCCGGGTCCGGGCTGGAGGCAGGCGCCGGGGCGGGTTCCGGGTTGTCGGCCTCTTTTAATTTCTGAATCGTTACGGCTCCCTCCGCGACGCGGCGAAACCAGTATTGATCATAAATCACTACCCGCCCGGCTTCCGGCAGGTATTGTTTGGGATGATCCGGCAGGGGGACCCGCAGCCCTTTTGCCGGTTTTACCAAAACCCTTTCATTCATAATTTTACTCCATTATGGATTGTTAAAAGTCTGATCCGCCCTTATATGCGCCGGTCCAGCAGCCCCTTCAATGGCGGCGTCGATCGACGTTACGGACCGGCGCAGAAGATCAAGAGACTGAGCTGGAGGCGCATAGGTCCGATATTCAACATTCCAGATTGTTGCCATACCTGAAATGATTTTTTTTCCGTTATTTGTCTGAGTAACCCGCGTACTTTTATAAAGCGTATCGTCAGCCGGGTCCACCGAATTGAAAACGAGGTAAGGATTGAGGCCGAAAATATTTTCGACCTGTTCAATAATATCGTCGAAAATATCATCCGTTCCGGCGGTGCTTAATTCTTCTGCAAGCACCTCGACGATAAGCTGGAGGACCCTGTCATAATATCGCGGCGCGCTCTCTTTGTCGTCGGCATCTTCTTCGTGCATATAAACTGCTATTGCCGGAAATTCAACCTCGAACCATGGGAGGGCGCGGGATTTATAGATAGAAACCTGTTGAGAATTATAAGTAATATTCCCGGTGAGCATCGAGACAACATTGTTGCGGATCGTCTTGCGGGTATGCGCCATGATTAGACCTTTTCATGCAAGAGACAAAGGACCGTTCCAACGCCGTCATATTGAGGCTCGATCACCTTATATCTGACGCCGCGAACTTCAATTTCGTCGCCGGGCTTTACCGCAGCCTGCAGATCGTTTTCATTGATCCGGGCGACGGGCTGCCGGGAGATTACTCTTTCCCCTGAGTCAGGGTCAACGGTTTCAAACTCGTTATCGAATATTACCGCGACCTCATACGATCCGCCTGCTGCGGGATAATAAATGCAGGTCCCCGCGTCCTCTGCAAACTCAGACTTGTTAAAGAACGTTTCGTCCAGATCATTACTCAAGTCTTCCTTAAAAGTCGCCATATCATTTCAGCGCCTTTTTAGCAGCCTTGATAATGTTCCGCGCCGTCTTAACTCCAATGCCGGGGATCACGGCGATCGCCTCTGGAGCCGAATCTGCGACGGCAGAAATTTTCTTGATACCGATCCTTTTAAGGGCCTGATCCAGTTCTTCTCCGACGCCATTGATCTGAGTTAGATCGTCGTCGGAGTCTTCGGTTTCGGGGTCCGTCTTGTCGTCGGAATCTCCGGCGGTTTCATTTGCCGGCTCGGGCTTTTCCGCAGGCTTGTCGTCGGAAACGGGCTCGGCGAGGTTGAGATCGAGCAATTCCTGAGCCTCGTCCTCCGTAACCTCCAGAATTTCTCCGGCGTCATAATACTGCTTATTATGTTTGATACAGGAGATAGCTTTCAGCTGCATAATTTTTCCTCCAGTTTAAGAAAGGGGAGCGCGCGACCGCCAAGAAAAAGCCGCGCCTCCCCGTGCGGTGTCCATCAACCGGAAAATTTTACGCAACCGTCGCGTGAGCGAAACCGTCGATCTGGTGCGGGGCCACCAGCGGCGAGCTCTGGACAAGCAGCAGCCGGGCGCTGGGGTCCTTCTCGATCCATGAGTTCGGGAAGAACTTGACCGGGGCCAGCGCTTCGAGGTCCTTGATCGCGCCGAAATGCTGCACGCAACGCGCGTCGGTCGAACCCATGATCACGGTTTTGGAAGTCATGATCGGAGTCACAACCCCCGCGTCCGTTTCATAGTATTCCGAATAGGAATAGAGATCGACATTGGGACGGCGCAGGGTGCCGAGAAATTCAAGGCCGCTGGGCAGCTCGCGGGGATTGATCTGACCGAGATCGATCCGCCGGTTATCGAAAACGCTGGTGCTGCCGGATACCTTGGGATGATTCAGGAAAAGCGCAGCCGCGTCCTGATCCATGATAACGTCCCTCGGGATCAGCCCGGAGTCCTTCTTGATCAGCTCATACCACGTTTTCAGATCGCCGACCGGGTCCGCGTTGGTCGTGTCGTCCCATTTGTCGGTTCCCGTCAGCGTGATCTTGTGGGTTGTTTTCATGTTGAAATCGACCGACAGGGAAATGCCGTCGCCGGAATAGGTGATCGAGCCCTGAGTTGAAAGAGACTGATGGGCCATGAATTCCATTCGCCGGATAATCATATCCATGAACTCTTTCATCTGTTTCGCGAGCTCTTCGCGCGCGAGCTGCTGCCCGGTTCTGCCGCCCTCATAAATATTCATTCCGGGCTTGGTTTTTAGAAGGTCCTCAGCCGTGGTCACGTCCTTAATTTTGATATAGGGCGGCTGGACGGACCGGCGCTCGAAACCGCGCTTCTCGATCAGCTTGCCCTGCATATTCGCGGCGACATAGGGAGCCAGCTTGCGCGTGCCGCGTACAAAGTCGATATCAATGTACTCGGACTGCGACCGTTTTGTTTCCGTGAAAAACTTTGAAAGAAACGGGGTCCTCACGGGATAGATATACTCGATCTGCTTGAGCATGGACCGGCTGCTGAAAATATCTATTGACATTTTTTATACCTCTTTTTTTTAGTTATAGGTTGAATTCATATTTTCCGGTTTTTAGGTGTTGGTAATGGGAGTCACCTGAAACATGCTCAGCTTTCTCATGGCGTCCTTATGCGTTGCCGCCGTATCGGACCCGCCAAAAGTCAGCGCTTCCTCGTTGAACTCGCCGGTAAGGGCGACCGGGATCGACTGCGCGCCGCCGGAGGCGTCCTTGTCCTCCAGAAGAACGCCATAGGGGTTTCCGCTCCCGTCGATCGCGGCGCTATTCACGGAAACCAGCTCGCCGGAGCCTGCCGGGGTCGTGATCGTGAAAATATCTCCGACCGCAAAATCCGTTGTGCCGTCGTTGATTGTCAGGTCCAGCTGATCCGACGTGAACGCCACGCCGACCTGAGCGATACCGACCTGACTGCCATCGGGAGCCAGAATTTCAAAGGTCCCGCCGTCCGTCGCCGCGAGAATTCCCTTCGCGGTATAGGTGCCGGGCTGAACGTTTTTCTTTGCGGCAACGCCGGTGCAGGTTCCGTCGCCTGTGTTCCCCGCGTCCGCGAGGCCGGTTGCGGCAACGGTTCCGACAGTCTTTTTTCCCATAACGCAGCCGCGAGAAAGATTCTCGCCGGATTCCAGCGTTTCGGGGCTGGTTTTAATGGGGAAATCTCCGCCGATCACCTTGTCCGGGGTAAAAGTTTCACTTGACATTTTTTGTCCTCCGTTTTGGTTATGGGTTATTTAATTCCGGGTTGCTGCCATGATATCGGGGCGCGCGATCCCTGCGGCGATCGCTGCAGCTTTCGCCTCCTCGGCGTCCTGTTTGTCCTCGTCCGGGGTGTTTGCCGGGGCCTTGTCGATCGTCGCGACCTGATCGATCACCTGCTGATTATCTGCGGCGCGATTTTCGATCTGAATCTTCTCGCCCTTGCCCTGCGCTTCCAGAAGCTTTACGGCGACAGACTCCTTGGTTTCCTTGGGGTCTTTAAGTGCCGAGTCAATAATTTTTTTCGCGGCGTCCCCGGTCGCCGGGATCGACATGATACCCGCGAGCCTTTCGCGCTCGTTTTTCGCGCCGGTTTCCTCGGCGTTTTTCAGCGCGGTTTCCGCTTCGGCGTTGAGGGTTTCCCTCACGGTATCCTCAAGCTGCGCCGTCAGCTCGGGATATTTGGCCTTTAACTCTGCAACTGTTTTGGGTTCCATTTCTGGCCCTCCATTTTGTTTTGGTTGATTTTTAGGCTCAATCTGATTTGAAATATTCATAAAAGTAAGCAATTTGTCAAGGTTTTTGAAATCGCAGCCGTCAAGGGTATAATGGGCCGCGCGCTTGACCTGCCCCTGATTTTCATCAACGAGGCCGAATTCAAGGGCCTCTTTTCCCGTGAACCATGTTTCCGCGTCCATCTTGGACTGAATCTCGTCCACGGTTTTGCCGGACCGATCCGCATAGACCTGCGCGATCTGTCCTCGAATTTTATCTAATAGCTCGGCCTCCTTTCGCATTGCTTCGGCGTCGCCGATCTGGACGCCCTGCGGATTGTGGATCATTAAGAGCGCATTATCAGGCATTGTGATTTTATCGCCTGCCATTGCGATCACCGATCCCATACTCGCAGCCATCCCGTCAATGAAAACGTGAATATTTTTGCCGGAATTTTTGAGATTATTATAGATTGCCATGCCGTGATGGACCACTCCGCCGGGCGAATCTATATGCAGCTCGATTGAACTCGATTTTATTTTATTGAACTGGTTCACAAAGGCTGACGCGGAAACGCCAAAAGCGCCGATCGCGTCGTAAATGTCAATCCGGGTCCCGCCTCCGGCCTGAGCCTCGATCTTGAACCACGTCTGCGACTGAGGCGCCGGGTCCGGGTCCGGTTCCGGGCCTGCCTCTGCTTTTTTCGGCGCGGCAGGTTCAAAACGGATCGGAGTCACCTTGTTATCCTTGAGCCATTTCCGGGCCTGATCCGCAGTCCAGTTTGCAGTTGGAAATCGCAAGGTCTGGGGTGCAGCTGCGCGTCCGCTTTGAGACTTGAGCTGGCCCCAAATAACTGAGACGGTCGCCGGTACTTTGATCCGTCCGAAAATGGTTCCGCCCTTTGTGCGCCGGAATTTACCGCCAGAGGACCAGTCTGGTTTCTCTTTAAAGTCGCCGGGATTCCGCAGGCGTGCGGCGTGTTCATTCGGGTAAGGATTTTTCAGCGTATCGGGATCAACTATGGTCCCCAGAATAATAGCGGCGTTTACAAGGTGATCCCAATTCATTGAATCCCTCCCCCGGCGGTCGTTTTCACCGGCTGAATATTTCTTTCATTTAAAAATTTTTCTTCACGTCCCAGCCGGTCCATGCCGGATTCCCAATCTCCGCCGTTCATTGTTGCGTATTCATCCTCGTATGTTCCGAGGCGCGCGTTGATCTTTTCTTTTGCGGCCTTGATTTCCTTGAGCGGATCGATCATGCCGCGCCCGATATTTGATTGCCACGCCGATCCGAGCCATGCAAAGCGAATGAAATTGTCGTCCATGAAGCCCGGCGCTTTTATTTTCCCTTTAATAATCTGGTCTGTTAAAAATTCCTCATAGATCAGATCGCACCAGTTTCGAGCCAGCCATGCGCGCCGGTTTGTTACGAATTTCCAGAACTCAATAAGTGCCGCGCGACTCGCGGAATATGAACTCGAAAAGTGCTGGATTAGAACCTCGAACGGAATTCCCGTCGCGGCTCCGACCTGTTCGACGACTGCATTATAAAAAGGTTTGAATGAATCATTTGGGCGCTTCGGATCGGCGGTTTCGATCGATTCATTTTCACCGAGATCAATAATCGTTCCGTTTCCCATTTCGATCAGTTTGTTGTCGGAGTCCGACCCGGTAAGAATAGATTGATCGTCGGTATATCCCGCGCCAAGTCCCGCGCCGTCGCCCTTGCTCTCCTGTTTTATAAAGACGGTGAAAAAGGAGCTGACAACTGCAGCCATAAGCTCGGATTCTGAATATCTTGAAAGTTGTTTTAATGTCTCGACGACAGGGGTTAGAATTGGATAGCCGCGACGCTGGCTCGGCCGCTTCGGTTTGAATAGGTGAATGACGTTTCGCCGCCCTGACTTGGAGCCAAAAGCCGGGATCGGTGTCCATTCAAAAGAGGGCATTTCAGCGCCGGGATGGGATTTCTGAAACCAGTAGCGGACCGGCGCGCCCGTGCTTGGATTAATCTCAATTCCCTGAGTCAGGTTTTTTGAATTTGGCTGCATCTGCGGATTTGAAACATAATCGCCCTCATAAAGTGAAATTCTCAAATCGCAGTCCGACCGGGGACGCGGGACCAGAGGCATTACTGCAAAACAGTCGCCGGACATAAGCGCAGAAAGGAAAGCAACCTCAGTCATTTCATAAAAATTGAGTGTCCGGGCAAGGTCCGCATCCTTGGAGCTTGCCCACTGATCAAAACGCGCCTCGGTTTCCCGCTCCCATTGATCAGCCGCATCGTCTTCAATGTTCAGGAGTTTCCTTTTGATCCGGCTCTGGAGTCTGAGGCCCGAGCCGACAACGTTTTCAGCCGCCCGGTCCAGCGCGCCTGCTGCCAGCGGAGTATTCCTGTAAAGGTCCCGGCTTCGCTCTCGAATCGTTGCGAGCTCGCCATTTAAATCCGTATTTGGATCGCCGTCAGATGTAAGCCAGCCGCGCATAGAGCGCCGGGCGTGATCCCCGGCGACAAAAGAGGCTTGGTTTCTGATTTGTAAAAGTAATTTTTCCCGGTCCGAAAGGATCGGCCTGTTCAGGTGATCGTAAAGTCTTTTGCGGCCTGTTTTAACCATTTACTTTCTAATATACTTAGGAATTTTTGAAAAAACAACTGATTTCAAATATCGCGCGGGACCGCCCTGCGCTGCCGCAGCCCCCCGCTTGAAATTTCGGCAACCTTATTCTGCCAAAATATAATGTTTTTACGGATTTCCTCGGCGTCAGCGCGGGACAGGGAGCGCCCCCCGATTGAGTAAGATTGACCATTCGCAACCGCGAGATCGGCTGCGAGCCAAGCGTCAAGATGGGCCTGAGCCTGTGCCTCTGTCATTGTTAAACTCCTTTCCCGCGCACGCCGCGCCGTTTTGGAGGGCGTCGCTGGTAGTTCGGAATGAAATTTAAATTATTTTCTGCGAGTTTCGCAAGGTCCAGATTTAGGATACCAAGTGCAACGAGTGAATAGCAGTAGCAGTCAAGGGCTTCATTTCTTTTCCCGGCAGGTAAAACCCATTGAAACCGGGGCATACCGGATGATATGCGCTTGATCTTTTTTTCAGCCGTCAGCTGCTTGAAATAATCCTCGTCAAATTCAGCCGGGAAATGGATAAACCCCGGACCCGGTTGAGCGATTTTTAATCTTGAGTAAAGCACGTCCTTTGCCTGATCTGTCCCGATCTGAAAAAGAGCGCATTTTTTTCTATTCCCGCGCGTTGCCTTTCCGACGATCGGGCGACCCGGTCCAGCTATTCCCTTGCCAGCAAATACCCGCCTGAATTCTCGCTCTTTACAGAATTCATATACATTGTCAGTCGCAAATCCTGAATCGACAACGGTGCAGGCGATCACAAATTGCTCGCCCCCAGCCCCGTGCCATGTTCTTAAAAGATACTGATCGAGAAGGTCCCATACACTACCCGGCGTTTTCGGATCGACCTCTGGATCTCCGGGGAAAACGTCGTGGCTGAGTACCCAGCTTTCAAATCGATCTCCATAGCCGACCGTGCTGCATTCAATTCTGTCGTTTTGAATATCGACGCCAGCGCATAGAACGAGCGCCCCCGGCTGGACGGGCGCAATAAATTTTTCGCGGCGCCTCATAAGCCAGTTATGATTAATTGACTCCATAGACGGATCGAAAGTTTCGCCAAGTACGGTGTTTACCCATACCTTCATTTTCTCCGGGTCCCCTATAGCGTCAAGATGATCGTCAACCGCGTTCAGCCATGAGTACCAGCCGAGCGGAGAATACAGGGCGGACAGGTGGAAACCGGCGATCCCGGATTCCGGGTTGTGCTTTCTCCATTCGCCATTGGTCAGCATCCAAGTTTTGTGATGTTCGCGGATTTCCTCTTTGCAGTGTTCGCATTCAAGGAAAATAGAGGCGGGATCGGCGGTCCCGTTTTCGCGGCGTTTAAATTTTATGCTCTGCCATTTTATGATCTGCTTTTCTTTGCAGAACGGGCATGGGACATAATAATATCGCTGGTCTGATTTCAGGAAATCTTTTTCAATATATGACGCCCCGGCGATCGTCGGAGTTGAAAGAGAATAGACCTTTGCTTTCTGAAAGTTTGTTGTCCTCTTAACCGCGATATCGATCGGCGATCCCTCCGCGCCCTGAAAACCAACGGACTCCGGGGCGCGGTCCTTTTCGTCAAATATCAAAATCCTGATCGATTTCGAGGCCAGCGGGTTCGGGCTATTCATTCCGACCATTGAAAGCGATCCGCCGGGGAAGCCCTTTTTTAAAATCCTGTTTTTGGAGTCGCGAGATTTTGCCGGTGGTATCCGGCGCCTGACCTCGTCCGTCGCGTCGATCGATTTCTGGAGCTTTTCTTCTGAAAATTCCCGGACGGTTTCGACGGTCGGCTGCGCGTATAAAATCCGGCAAGGATCGTGCGCGATATGGAAAAAAATCAAAATCTTTGCGGACTCTGTCGCGCCTATCTGCGATCCCTTCATGAAAACAACGTGCCGATATTTAGAATTCGGGGAGAGCGCGCTTAAAATTTCTTTGAGGTATGGGGTCCGGCTGGTCCTCCAGATTCCGGGCTCCGGTTCTTCTTCTGGAATATAGTAATGACCGTCAGCCCATTCCCATATTTCGAAATCTGGAGGCGGGGCAAGAGATTCAAAAAACGTCGCCGCGAGCGACCTGTCAAGAATTGTCGTCATCTAATTTTGTTTGAGATAGAGCCGTTAGGGCTTTTTTGATTTCGGTCGTGAGAATTTCGTTGCAGGCGAGTATATCCGTTTCGGCTGCGACGATCGCGGCGACCCGGTCCGGGATATTTAGAAGATGTTTCGAGATTTCGCGCCCACAATGATAAAAGGTTACGCGGACCAAGTCGCGGCGCACTAAGGTTTTTTCCTTTTCCTCCAGCTCCAGCTTCGCGATCTTTGCCTGCATAATTTCTTTTGCAGCTCGCGCCTTATGGTACTGGTCTGCGGTCCCGTCCATTCCGGGGATATCGGGATCGTCTTGCTTATCGCCCTTGTTATAAGTCGGCTGAGCGCCTTTGCCCTTCTCTTTTCGAGTGGCCCGGTGTCCGGGGCGGGTCCGATTAGACCAGTGAGCCTTACACTTTTCAGGATCAAAGCGATAAAGGGTCCTCTGCCCCCTCTTTTCAATTCTTTCTGGTTTAATCCGTCCATATTTTACCGCGTCCTGAACCGCCCGAAGAGTGACGCCAATAATTCTTGACAACTCCCGCATGGATACAAGCTTATCTGCCAAGGTGAAATTCCTTCATTAAAGAAAACATATCAGCGATATCCGGGAACCTTGACATTTTATTTACTGCCTTAATCCATTGATCGGCGGGTATTTTTACCATGAAATAATTCCCCTCCCCGTCGAAATCCATGAAATCAATTTGAACCGCGCCGTCCGCAAGTCGCTTGAATCTCAAGTTTTCATTTGCCTTGAATTCCTGCTCTGCCATTTCATGATCCTTTTTTATACCAGAACTTGACCTCGTCCTGATAATCGGTTTCAATGACCTTAGTTGAGTATAGAGCCTTATGGACAATTTCAATATCCTTTTCTTTTGATAATGCTTTCATTGAGTCATATTGATCCCGGTCGATACAAAGGCTGGTCCCGATCCTCCAGAGAGCGTGCGCCGGGTACTTACATTGAAAAAATCTGACGCGCTTATTTCGATAAACCGAAATCTGAAACATCTTGTCTATGAATTTTTTATCAAGATAGTTTTCAGTTTTAATGTCATGCCGACATTTGAAAAGCGGAGTAAACATTTGATATTCAAGATTTGTGAATTTTATAAAAACGCGAGGCCGGACATTGTCGCCCCACGGAATTTCACTGAATAAATTATACCAATCTCGGCGCGGGTCCATGCCGCCGATACAAAAGAACTGGACCTCCACGCCGAAGCGTTCCGCGAGAACGATCGCCTTGTAGAAATCCTCGTCCGGGAAAGGCTTGCCATATTTCTTTCTATTCTCCGGCGTCGCAAATTCCAGACCCATTCGGACCAGCCGCGTCTTGCAAGATTTCAATTTTATAAAATCCTTGAGCATCATATCTTTTACCGGGGTATATCTGTAATCCTCTCCGTATTCATTTGAGATCACGGTAAGAAATCCCTTGCCCTTTACTGACGCCGTCGCGCGCTTGATCCTCATTTCATTATTTTTCTGGTGCTTATTTGTCCACGACGTAAAACAAAACCTGCATTTATTTTTGCAGCCGGTCCCGCCCCAATAATAAAAGGTCCGGGTATTAACCTGAACGACGTGGCATTTTTCCCACTCGATCAGTGTTGACGGCGTGAGCGTTCCGGGCTTTCCACGGTAATAAACACAATCGAGATTCCGCATTTCGCTTTCGTTTTTACATTTGAAAAATTCAAATCCCTGTCCGACGTTTACGATATCAGCGAAGATCGCGCAGGCTTTATAATAGAAAGCGAAGTGTCCGCCGACCGCGATCCGCTGATCGGGGTGATAGTGCCTGATTTTTTCGAGATCGGCGAGGCCGGTGACGTCACACAAGGAAACGAGAATCATTTCCGCGCGTGCCGGGTCCGGGGTCACGTCATGCCGATTTAATTTTGCGAGCCGTTCCAGTAGTGAAAAAGTATAATGCTTATTTGTCCCGCCAACGTTTTTATGAATGTAAAATATCATTAATTACCTCTATCAATTTTTCTTGCAGTTTCAAGTTGACCTCAGTTTTTTTGTCCTCATTCGCTGCCATGAAATCGCAGAACTCCATGATCCGATCGGAGTCCCCCTTGTCCTTAATAGTAAAAGTATATTTGTTTATCCAGATGATCATATTTTTTCCGGGATTCCGCATGGCCCCCTCGTGCGTTCCGCCGACCCCATCATTGAGCTCGATTTCGAGATCTCCCATAAGCCCGTCAATTTCTTCCTTTGAAAATCCTGTCAGGTTCAGGTCGAAGCCGTCCGTTTTCAGCTCGTCCATTATTGACTTGAGCAGCGTTTCGTCATAGGGCTGACCCTCCCCGAGCCGGTTGTCTGCCAGAAGATAAGCCTTGCGCCGGGCAACCGGGATATGGTCGAGGTTAATTGTCGGCACCTCGGCGATCTTTAGGTCCTTTGCTGCCAGAATACGACCATGCCCCGCCCAGACCTTGTTTTCGCTATCAATCAGGACCGGATTGTTGAACCCGAACTCCACGATCGACGCGGCGATCTGCGCGACCTGTTCAGTTGTATGGATTTTGGGGTTGCGCTCAAAGGGCTGCAGATCCTTGAGCTTTTTAATTTGGATTTTATCTACAAGCTTCACGGTTGACCCGCCCTTTCTGGAAAATGGTTGAATTGTCCGGGGAATCCGCCGGCCTCCGCCCTCCGGGTGGCGACTCGGCGCGGCAGCTGCCGGGGTCCCCGGCTATTTTCCAATATACTCAAAGAGACGAGACTCGTCAACTGGAAACTCGTCACTCGTCTGTGAACGATTTGTAAAATGGCATGATCTCATTGACGACAAACGGCCGGAATTTTCAGGCGCCGCGGCTTCAAAGTGGCTGGAATGATTCAAAATCGCAAACTACAAAGAGGATGGGCGCTTATCGTTACC
>CAYRYW010000014.1:45071-49295 GCA_964428725.1 uncultured Dehalococcoidales bacterium | reverse complement strand
AAGCCGCGGCTCAACGCGGTTCGCGACATTCTCCAGCGCGCGGCGCTCACCACGCCCGGGCTGCTCTCACTCTCTGACTTCTCCCTCGACTACGAGGGCGCGACGCGCCGGCTGTCGGTGTCCTTTACCGGACACGCCGACTCTGGTAGCTTTGAATTTGAAACGGAGCTGATCGTATGACCGACTACGGCGTCACCTCCACGGGGTTCACGAAGAAGTCCCTGGCCGTGATACGGCAGGAGATCCGCGACGATCTCCTCGACGCGATCTCGACGGACCTCAACCTGCTCGATTCGTCGGTGCTGGGCCAGATCGAGGGCGTCTTCTCCGACAAGCTGCGCGAGGCGTGGGATGTCCTGGAGGCCGTGTACCGGTCCTTCTATCCCGACTCCGCGTCCGAAGAGGCGCTCGAGGGCGTCTGCGCAATCTCCGGGGTGCGGCGCCTCGCGTCGACGAAGAGCCAGGTCACCCTCGACCGGATCTTCCTCGAGGACGGCGTGACCGTGACCGTGGGCAGCATCGTCGGGGTCGGAGCGAACGGCCCTCGCTTCGTAGTCACGGCTGCCGTGAGCAACACCACCGGGCGCACCGCGACCTTTTCGACTACGGCCGAGGCCCAGGAGTACGGCGCGGTCCAGGGCTACGCGGAGACGATCGACACGATCGACACCCCGATCGCAGGGTGGAGCGACGCCGCCGCGGTGTCGGGATCGAACCAGGAGACCTTCACGCTGGACGGCAAGGCGCTCGATTTGGTGGTAGACGAGGACGGCGCGACGCAGACGGTCAACTTTGCCGCGGGCGATCCGTGGTCCGCCGCCGCCGCCGCCGCCGAGATCGTGAGCCAGACCACCGGGATTGACTCCTACGACGACGGGGACGGCTACGTCCGCGTGGCCAGCGCCACGGCCGGCACGGGTAGTGCGATCGAGGTGCAAGCGAGCGCAGCCGCGACGGCCCTCGGCCTTCCAACCGGGCTGGTAAAGGGGTTCAACTCGACCGACGCCGACCCGGGCCGCGAGCTGGAGACCGATCCCGACCTGCGACGGCGGAGGGAGGCTGCGCTTCGAGCCGCTGGTTCCGCGACCGTGGAGGCGATCCGGGCCGCGCTGCTCCTAGTAGACGACGTGGAACAGGTGGTCGTCTTCGAGAATCTGGAGGCGATCCCCTCGGGCGGCCTGCCCCAGAAGAGTTTCGAGGCGGTCGTCCTCGGCGGTGTCAACGCCGATATCGCGGAGACGATCTGGACCGAGAAGCCCGCCGGGATCAAGCCATGGGGCGCCGTGTCCGAGACCGTGACCGACTCGATGGGCTTCTCCCATACGATCCGATTCTCACGGCCGACCGAGATCCCGATCTATCTGAAGTACACCCTCACGACCGACTCAGACTATCCGAGCGACGGGGACGACCAGGTCAAGGCCGCGGCGGTCGCGCTGGCCGCCGAGTTGACCGTGGGCGAGGACGTGATCGCCCTCCAGTTCGAGGCCGCGGCGCTCGAAGTCGCTGGAGTAGTGGACGTGACCGACTTCCGAATCGATACGGTGGATCCGCCAGTTGCGACGTCGAATATCGCGATCGCCGATCGGTCCATTGCCACGCTGGATAGCGGGGATATTACGGTGGTCTAGTGGGACTGACGAAGACAACCGATCATGTGACCGAGGCGCTGGCCCACCTGATAACCCAGTTCAAGGGCAAGCCGAAGATCGCTTCGTTTCTGACGTCGTTCGTGAATCAGATTCAGGACTTCGAGGACGCCGCCTTCGGGGTGCTGCTGGACCGCTGGATCGATTCGGCGATCGGACTTCAACTCGACGGAGTTGGAGCGATCGTCGGCGAGGAGCGCGAGGGGCGCACGGACGAGCCCTACCGGGTCGCGATCAAGTCGCGGATCCAGATCAACTTCTCCAGCGGCACGCCCGAGGATGTGCTTCTCGCCGTGGCCAACTTCTGGTCCGGCACCTACGAGATGACCGAGTTGTTCCCGGCGACGTTCGTGGTTCGGCTGGTAGAACAGTGGATCGATGGGGTCGCGCCCGCGCCCGAGGACTTCACCGCGATGCTCAACCAGGTCAACGCGGCCGGTGTCAAGGCGTACTTTCAGCACTCGGCGTGGAGCGACGACGACACCTTCCGCTTTGCCGACGGCGATACGCTACAGGCCGACGCGAGCCGAGGCTTCGGGGACGATCCGATCTTCGTCGCGGTGTCCAGCGACGGTGCGCACCGTGTACAGACGAGCAAGGACGGGATCGCGTGGACGGCGCAGACCGAGGCCGAGGCGAACATCTGGAATAAGATCGCGTATTCGGAAGAGGAGCAGATCTTCGTCGCCGTCTCCAACGACGGAACCCACCGCGTCCAGACCTCCCCCGACGGGATCCACTGGACGCCTCGCACCGCCGCCGAGAACAACCCGTGGCAGGACGTGTGCTGGGGCGGGGGCCGGTTCGTCGCCGTGGCTCTCAGCGGCACGAACCAGGTGATGACCAGCCCCGACGGGATCCACTGGACCGCGAGCAACGAGGCCGAGGCTAATCAGTGGCTCGGCGTGACGTACTCGCCGGACTTGGGGCTCTACGTCGCCGTGGCGAACACCGGGACGAACCGGGTCATGTACAGCGCCGACGGCGTGCACTGGTTCTCGGCTCACGCGGCCCAGGCAAATCAGTGGTATTCGGTCGCGTGGGGCAACGGTCTCTTCGTCGCCGTGGCGGTGGACGGGCTGTTCCGCGTGATGACCAGTGTCGACGGGGTGAACTGGACGCGGCGCACTCCGGCCGAGTTGAACCAGTGGCGGCGGGTGATTTGGAGCGCGCGGCTAGGGCTGTTCGTAGCAGTGTCGACCGACGGGGTACACCGGGTGATGACCTCGCCAGATGGGATCACATGGACGGCGCAGACGGCCGGCGCCGCCAACCAGTGGCGGGACGTGTGCGACGGCGAGTTCCTGCTCGCCTCGGTTTCGTCCGCCGGTGTGAACGACCGGGTACAGATCTCCGAGGACGGCGTGACGTGGACGGCACAGACGCCGGCCGAGGTCAACCAGTGGAAGGGCATCACCCATGGCTTTCCGAGCGGCGGTGTGATGTCAAGGATAGCGGAGTAGGAGCGAAGACCGATGACGATGCACACGATGCTGGACTTGCCGGAGAAGCACCCGCGATGGGCGACCGACGCGGACACGACGCTAGAGCCGGCCGAGGGGCGCAAGGACGAGGGGTGGCCGGTGGATCACCGCGCGCCGGCGCGCTGGATGAACTGGCTTCAAAACTTGTTCGCGCGCTGGTCGCGCCACGTCGGAACGACGGCGGTATCGAACTACCACAAGAACGCGAAGGCGGAGGGGCCGATCTTGGCCGCGGTGTCCAACACCGGAGCGGGCGATCGCGTCCAGACCTCGCTCGATGGCGAGAACTGGGATTCGCAGGTCGAGGCCGAAGCGAACCAGTGGGTATGGGTTGCCTACTCGCCGGAGCTGAAAATCTTCGTGGGTGTCGCCGCCACCGGTACGAATAAGATAATGTGGTCCCGCGATGGGATCACCTGGAACGCGGCCCCGACCGCCGGGGTTGCGGCCTGGAACTCGGTCGCCTGGGGTAACGGTATGTTCGTCGCGGTCGGAAACAACGCGGTTGCCCGCTCCCGCGACGGGATCAACTGGAACCTCGTCGCTTCGCCGGCCGCGAACAACTGGGCCTCTATCGCATACTCCCCCGCCCTGGGCATCTTCTGCGCCGTGGAGAACAGCGGCGCCAACGTGGTCATGGTCGGGGATGGGCTGGTCTTCAATACCAACGGAGCCGCCGGAGCCAACCAGTGGAACGGCATCTGCTGGAGTCCAGGAACCGGGCTCTTCTGCGCGGTCTGCGACAACGGGGCCGGAGTCCAGGACGTGATGACGAGCCCGGACGGAAGCGCGTGGACACTCCGCAATGCGTCCGCCTCGGACACTTGGCAATCGGTAGCGTGGAGCGAGGACCTGACTTTGTTCTGCGCCGTCTCGCAGAACAACGGAGTGATGACCAGCCCGGACGGGATCAACTGGACGTCTCGCACTTCAGCGGGTGGAGCGGGCCAGACCTGGATGGCCGTGACGTGGGCCGACGGCCTGGATCTCTTCGTTGCGGTCGCACAGGACGGAGCTAACCAAGTCCAGACGAGCCCGGACGGGATCAACTGGACAGCGCAGAGCGCAGCCGCTGCGAACCAGTGGCGCGG
>CAYRYW010000014.1:40446-44971 GCA_964428725.1 uncultured Dehalococcoidales bacterium | reverse complement strand
CGGACGGGATCAACTGGACAGCGCAGAGCGCAGCCGCTGCGAACCAGTGGCGCGGCGTTGTCGAGGGGCTGGCGGGGATCAACACCGCCGGGCTGATCTATCACCCCGATCTAATCCGATGGTGTTTGGCTCCGACCGATCGCGTCACCTCCTACCTGAGCGTGGACGGACACGCATGGTCAGCGGGTGGCGATATGACCGAGTTCCCCAAGCTCCACTCGATCGGGATCGACCTCACTCGCTTTCTGGTCGGCGACACGGTCGGGAACATCCAGTACTCGACAGACGGCGCCACATGGAGTCAGGAGCTTTCCGCGACCATCGGCGGCGCGGGCGACGTCTACTCGCTTTGCACGAAATATCCCGACTCGAACTTCCTGATCGCGCTGCGAGACAACAACGTGCCCAGGATCGCGGCGAGCGGTATCGGCGGGGGCTGGGTTGCGGCGACGACACCTCCGGCGGTCAAGTCGATTCCGATCCGCGTGCTCTACCATGAGGGATCCACGTGGGTGATCGGCGCCGCGGACGTCGGCTACACCGGCTTCAAGACCTACGTGAGCGACGACGACGGCGACACGTGGGCCGCGTCCGGCGGGGCTCCGACCGCTGGATCGAAGTTCTACGACATGGCGATCAACCCGGAGACCGGAGTGCTGGTCGTAGTGGGAGAGACAGCGGGGGGTCTCCCCGCGATCGAATATTCGACCGATCTGGGCGAGACGTGGTCGGGAGCCGGCGGTTTGCTCCCTCCGTACTCGTTGGCCCTCGGCTCCGTCTACTACCTCGGGGGCGACCTCTGGGTATGCGTGGGTGAGTGGGGCGCATTCCTGAACGAGCGTTTGTTGATCGGTGTCTCCACCGACGATGGAGCGACGTGGATACCTGCCGACACGTTCGATCTCGCGCTGGCCGATTGCAAATCATTGACCGCGATCGCGTGCGACGGGCTCCGGGTGATGCTGGCCGGGCTCGAAGGTCTGAACGTGATCTCGCACACGGTGCCGTGATGAGCGACGGAGACGTAGCCGGTGGACCGTTGCAGGCAATTCGCGCCGAGCTTGCGCGCAAGGCGGATTTGAACTGGACGGAGGCGAAGATGGAGGCTCTGGCCAAGGACGAGGAAGAGACCCGGGAGATCGCGCTGTCGGCTCGGAAGAAGGCGGCCGAGCCGCACTCGTGTCTACACGAGAACGAGATACGGTCGCTCGCGAAGGCGGTCAACGGGTGGCGCACGGTCAAGATCGGAGGCGTCTTTACCTTCGTCGCGTTGGCCGCCGGTGTGATAGCTCAGTACTACGCCCTCACGGACAAGACCGAGGACACGGCGCAGGCCGTGACGGACGTCAAGGCGAGCGTCGCCGAGATAGCCGACGAGGTAGACGAGGTGAGCCGTGCCGTGGATCGGCACATTCGAGCCGAGGCCCTGGTCGACACCGAGGCCGAAGCCGAGGATCGAGCCTCGCTCAAGATGCTTTTGCGCGAGGCGATCGAGGAGGCGAATCGAGCGGACCCTCGCGGGAGATCGAGACGATGACCGGCCTCGGCCGAGGCACGGTGACCGTGGTCGGCGGTGCTACCGGTTCCGCTGCGGTCGTCGGCGGCACGGCCGGAACCGTCGAGGAGGTGCGAGGATGACCTGTCAGCCCAGCATGGCGCGCGTCTCGGTCTCTGTGCTCCCGAGCCAGATCGATCTCGCGCTGGTCAAGGACGCGGATACAACCTTCGAGTTCGGGCTCCTCGACGCGGACAGCAACCCGGTCGACATCACCGCCGACACCGTGGAGCTGAACGTCTACGACTACACGGGCGGGACGTCCAAGCTAGTGAAGTCGAACGGACCGGGCTCGCACTACGACGCGGCCAACGGAAAGACGCGGTTTACGATCGCGCGGACCGACATCGCCGACACGCTGGAAGACGAGACCACGGCGTGGGTCTACGAGGTTCGCCGCGTCCAGGCTGCGGGCGCGGAGTCGGTGCACCTTCAAGGTTCGTTCGCGGTCCGCCTCTCGGTAGCGGGCGGATAGGAGGCGAGGCCATGACCTTTCCGGTAGAGTTGACGATCGATCCCGAGGAGAGCGTGCCTCGCCGGATCGTGTGGGATCTGGTCGAGGGGGACACGGACGCGCTGAACGTGCGGTTCACCGACCTGGTACTGAGCGACTACGATTCGATCGCGCTGAACGTCCAGCGGGACGATGGCTCGAAGTTCTCGCGTGAGGTCACGCCGGACGACGCGGACGACGAGCTTGGCACCGTCACCTGGCAGGCCGGCGATCTGGTCGAGGGGGACCACCGGGCCGAGTTCGAGTTCACTTCGGGATCGGTGATCTTCACGCTGCCTCGGCGATACGCTGTCGAGCTGGCGGTTAGAAAGGAACTGGGGTGATGGACAAGATCAAAAATCCGGTAGTGCTCTACTCCTCGAAGAACACGAAGGGGCGGCGGGATGCGACCGGCGCGTTCATCCCGGAGGCGAAGAGCTTCGCCCGCCTCCACGGTGTCCCCGGCCGCAACTGCGTCGCGATCCCCTGCGTCGGCGTGCCGAAGTGGACGCGCCGGGCTCACACCCTGAGGGCGATCCGGGACGCGGCCGACATCGCCGTGGAGCCGATCGATCTCGTCGCCTTCTTCGGCCACGGGTGGCACAGAGGAATCCAGTTCGGCTTCAAGAAGAAGCAGATCCCCGACCTGGTCAAGGCGCTCGCGCCGATCGCCACGCGCGATCTCCGCGTGGTCCTGTATGCCTGCCTCACGGCCGAGAACTCGGTCAAGGACTGGATCACGAACCCGCGCAAGCTCGGGCCCGCGACCGAGGGCGGGTTTGCCGACCGCCTCCGGGACGGGCTCGCCGGCGCCGGCCTCACCGAGTGCCGGGTCGACGCGCACAAGACGGCGGGACACACGACGTTCAACCCCTACCTGGTCCGGTTCCTGGGAGTTCGGGCGTCGGAGCCGGGCGGGTTCTGGCTCGTCCAGCCGCGCTCCGAGCTGTGGGACGAATGGCGAGGTGGGCTCCACGGCGACCTCCGGTTCCGGTTCCCGCTGATGTCGCAGGCGGAGATCGTCGCCGAGCTGAACGGCGGGACGGGCAATGTCTGCCCGACGTGCGGGCGGCCCGTCTGATCTCGCCCCTTCCTCCCCCCTCCCCAGTAGCCGCCCCCTCGCGCCCGTGGGCCAGCGTTTCCCTCCACGGTCCCGGCCGTAGACGTGCACCTCTACCCGGATCGGTCAGGGGCCGTCAGAATCGATTCTCGCGCGTCCTAGAGGCGGGCCAACCGTTGCGCGATACCGAACCGATCCCGGACGATCCAGCGGAGTCGGTTGGTGTCGGGGCGACAGGTCCTGCCCGAGGCGTAGTAGGACAGGGCGCCCTCGAGGGAGCCGCACCGGTGCTCGCGCCAGTGGGCGAGGAGTGCGGCGGCACAGCGCGCGGATCCGTGGTAGCCGTCCTCGGTGGAGCAGCGGCCGTCCAACCGCGCGGCGTAGCGGGCCGTCGTCGGGATCATCTGGAACGTGCTCACCTCGCCGAGGTTGCCGACCCCGGACCGCAGGAACGAGCCCTCGCGGAACGCGATCGCCGTGAGTAGGTACGGGTCCACCCCGTGGGCGGCGCCCGCCTCGACGACGGCCTCGGCCAGCTCGCGGCGCTGCGTCGCGTCCAGAGCTACGGGGTGCCGGGGCCAGGGGCCGATATCGTGGGCCGGCAGGCCGCGCTGTAGCAGCCGGAGGATCGCCGCGTCGACCCGCTCCACCTCGACGGGCTCCGATCCGATCGCGGCCTCGGCGACGGCCAGGACCACGGCCAGGGCCAGCGCTCCCAGGGCGCGGCGCCACGTCCACCGGGGGCGCGCCAGCGTGTCGACGAGTCGCACTATCCGGCCCCTACGACCGCGACGACGAGGACCGCGACGGCTACGCCGAACGATACGAGGGCTCCGACTAGGAGCACAAGATCCCTAGTCGCGCGTCTGTCCAGTTCCTTGATTGCGCGTCTGTCCATCTTCCCGTCTCCTACGGTCGCCCGGGCCCGGCGGGGCGAGACCCTATCGAGCCCCCAGGGAGGTAGAGGCACCGGGCCGGTACGACCGATCGAAATCTACCACGCCACGACGCGCCCGCGCAACTAAGCATCGCCCGCGTCCGCGGTGAGGTAGCGCGCCTCGAGGAACCGCGCGAGGTAGTCACAGATCGATTTCGCGCTCGGGATCGCCGGGTTCCTTGTCCAGCCGCGGGGTTCCATCTGTAGGTTGCGGAGCTTGTTGACGTACTCTCGGAGCGGGACGCCATGCTGTAGGCCGATCGAGATCGCGATCGCAAAGGCGTCGTACACGCGGAGCCGGCCGCCTTCCTTGTCCAGCGTGAGAAAGAACTCGCCGAGCGTTCCGTCCTCGTACTCTCCGGTCGTGATGTAGATCTTCGTCCCGTCGATCTCCACGCGGTGGGTAATCCCAGGGCGTTCGGGCGGCAGGCGGTGCTTCTTTGGCGGGGGCGGCGCGCTCATGCCAGGCCCTCGCGGAAC
>CAYRYW010000014.1:28057-40346 GCA_964428725.1 uncultured Dehalococcoidales bacterium | reverse complement strand
GCAGGCGGTGCTTCTTTGGCGGGGGCGGCGCGCTCATGCCAGGCCCTCGCGGAACACGGCGCTCCCGCCCTTCGTCCGCTTGATCTCGGTCGCGCGCCCGGTCGTCTCCTCGACGTGGGCCGCGAAGTCGAATAGCCAATCCCGCGCGTTGATCTCCGCGGTCTTGCTCTTCCGCGTACAGATGCGGCGGAACTCGCCGTCCTCTTGGACCACGCGGAAGTGGGGGCACGTCGAACACCGGTACGGCGGCGGGCAGGCGGAGCCCGCAACCTGGATCGTGTCGTTCGCCCTGCACGGCGCGGTCACCTGGATCGCTTCGGTCATGCTACACCTCCTCTACGCGATGACGTTCTCTTCGCCGCATCGCTCGGAGAGATAGGCGGCGACAGAACGGACGGCCTCGTTGCGCCACTCGCCCCCGTCAGCCTCGAAGAGTGCGACCTGGGGCAAACCACCCCCGGAAGATCTGAACCGGAGCAGGAACTTCGATGAGGGTTGCACCACTTCGCGGAATGTCCGGTACGGGGCCAGCGTGACGATCGGATCGATCTTCTTCTGCCCGAGGCGGCCGATCTCGTTCTTCGCAGTGACGGTCTGCGCCGAGCCGTCGTCCTCGGCCGTCACGACATCGGACGCGCCGACCTTGGCGATGGCATCGATCAGCGCCTTGCGCGCAAGCGTGTCGACGAACTTCGATTGCAGCGCGATGATCGCCGCTTCGATTTCGATGAACTCGCCGAACGGGTATCCCGTGTAGGGTAGCATCTCGGCCACGGCGGGAATCTCGCGCGTCCTCCACTTCTGATCAATCGGGGCCAGGACCTCGACCATCTCGGGCGTGACCACGTGGATCATGTGGTTGCAGTCGCCGCCGCCCAGCTCGGCCTTGAACCAGTCGCTCAATCCTTCGAGCGTGTGGAGGCGAACCGGCTGTGCCAGCGGGGGCTTCACGCCCTCGACTTTCACCGTCGCGTAGGACCGCCCGTCGACATCCACCGCGGTCGGGCGCTGCAACTCCAGGATCTTTTCGATTGCGGCCTTGATCATCTCTCCTCTCCCTTCTTGTTTTTGAGATCGACGATCTCGCCGGTCTCGTGGTCGAGCATCTCATCGAGCGACATCTGCGGCGCGGGGACGTATCCCTTGCACCTGCTCTGCGAGATGACGACATGATCGGAGCCGGGGGCATCGCACGGGAATCGGGTATCGACCGCGTATTCCAGGCTCGCCTCGGTTCGATCGTTGCTCGGCTTCAGCGATACCTTCAGCGTCACCGTGCGCTTCGCGTCGACTGCCGTGTTGGGATCGAGGCAGTTCTTGATCGCCTCCCCCAATTGATAGTCGAGTTGCTTCAGCGCGTTGCCGCCGCCGATGGTCGCCACGCTCAGATCCTCGTAGTTCGATACCATTTCACTCTCCCTTTCCCTTTGTGGGCTCGAAGTCAATCACGTCGGGGCGGAACGTCATGATCAGTGGTTGGGACATTCGGTCCTCCCTTTGTAGTACCTTTCGATTCCTTCTATCGCCTCGGTCGCCGACCGGCAGACGAGGACAACGTGCCCCACCTCCCGTAGCCGAGCGTGCCACCATCGCTGGTCCTCGGTCAACCGCCCCGTCGCCGACTTCATCTCGACGTAGAGGCCCGCCTTGCCGTGCAACGGCACCGGCAGGCACAGGTCCGGCACGCCTCGCCGCGCGCCCTCGGCGGCCATCCATCGCCCCGTGCGCCAGCCCGAGCGGGCGGGTGTGCCATTCGGGATCGCGTGGAGCAGATCGATGCCAGGGTACACGAGCGCGGCGGTCCGCGCCCAGCGGATCACAGCGGCTTGTTCGGAGTGCTCGGTCACGGCTTCCCATTCCTCATGGTTCAACCTCGCTCTCCGTCGCCGCCTATCGGCGCGGAATCCTTCGATCCGCTGTCAACCGCCTCGGGCGTGGTTGATGGGTTATTCCCCCCTCCACCGGGCTTCTGTTCCCCCCTCCCAACACCCCAGCCACAAATGCAGTGCTGAGAGCGAACGTAGAATCCATCCCGTTCCCTTTTTTTGCCGCCCTGCTCTCATCTCAATGTCTCCCATGCCCCAGCAACCACTGCCGGAACCTGTCCGTTTCCAAGGGCTCGGATGCGGTCCATCCGATTGGCCACCCCATGAACCACTCGCACCAGTCCGGGTTCAGCGTCCCACCAAGTTGCTCTGGCTCTGTCACCGCGCTCCTGAGCCGCTGCACCGTCGTTCTGCGGTTCTCCTGGCGGTACTCCATCACCTCGACCTTGCCGGCCGGCTTGCAGTCGTTCGCCGTCAGGGTCGGCAATCGGCAATGCTTGTTCGGGCGACCCTTCACAATCGCCAGAAGATCGCCTCTGCCGCCCCTCTCGCCATCCGTCGCGCGTAGCGTTGGCAACCTCGTGATGGCCGTCGCCAAACCATCGCCAGACTTCTTGCTCGCACCCTTGCGGTTGTAATTCCCGCTCACGGTCAAGGTCGGCAACAATCCAGAGCCGCTCTCGCAGGTGCCATGCTCCAAAGGCTTCTGCGGATAGCACGCCCCACCGGCCATCAGCCCCCACCTCGGCCAAGTCTCCAAGCACTCGTCCGAGGCCCCGAGTAGTGAGATTTGGGCTGTTCTCCACGAGCACATACTTCGGTCGTACCTCGCGAACGATCCGCGCGAACTCTCGCCAAAGCCCACTCTTCTCGCCGTCAATGCCTGCGCCGTTGCTGTTTGCAGCGCTGATGTCCTGACAAGGGAATCCGCCAGAAACCACGTCAACAGAGCCTCGCCATGGGTGTCCGTCGAAGGTACAAACATCATCCCAAACGGGGAACGGTGGCAGGTGCCCTTCATTTTGTCGCTGCAGGAGTCGTCGAGCGCAGTAGGCGTTGATCTCCACGGCGCAGACGGTGCGCCATCCGAGGAGCACGCCTCCGAGAATGCCTCCACCAGCGCCTGCGAAAAGTGCCAGCTCACGCATCACCTGTTAACCGTTCGAGTCCGCATTGGGTTGCCCTCTCGTCTATCAGCGCCCGCGTCCCTGCGTCCACGCTCCACCGCGGCCTCCAACTCTGCACCCATTCTTTATTCTCCTATCGCCCGCCGCAGCGCGGTCGATGGCATCCCGCAAGCTCATGTGGTCCTCCCAGACCTCATCATCCAATGTCGAGACGTGCAACCCCTCGCCAGCCAGGATGCAATCCATATTCCTATCAATCCAATCAAGTCGCTCGGTGTCCCTGCGTCCACGCTCGACCTCGGCCTCCGACTCGGCGACGCGAGCCCGCGCCTCGTCTAACAGCACTCGCAGCGCGTCGCGCTCACGCAGCAGCGTCCTGGCGACCTTGGCTGCCGACTTGCCCGGTAGAATGTCGTCGGTCGTTGGGCTACTCATCTTCCCCTCCTATCGCCCCGCCGGGACTCGAACCCGGCCGCTACATAGATCGATCGGCTCACTGATTGGAACGTCCTCCGAAAGCCGGGATCCGCCCGGCGCGGTCGCGGGCCACCTGGCCGGGGCGTCGTTCACCCTGTCACCTCTACCACGGCGAGCGTCCTGCCGTCGTCAGTGACGTACCGCAGCCCGTCGCGCTCGTCGGTGGTGAGCCTCGCCCCCTGGATCACCGTGGGCAGGTCGCCGTATTCGTACTGCGTCGGGATGCCGATCCAGAAGCCGCCGCCCCTCCCGGGCTCGCGCCACCACAGCGGCGGAGACTGGTTCGCTTTCTTGATCGTGTAGTACTTCTTCATCCCTTCTTCCTCGCTTTCTCCGCGCCCGCTTGCACATACCGGGCGATCTGTGCGCCTCGCTCACTGCCGAGCAGCCGCACGCCCTCGACCACGCGATCCAGATCGTCGGGTCGCTCGCGCGCCATCGTGAGGATCGCGGTATCGATCCGCGCCCGCTCCGCCTGGCCGACCATGTACGAGGCGTATTCGTCTACGTACTCGTAGGCCCAGTCGTGGCGGTCCAGCGCGGCGATCAACTCCTCGACGGTCACGCCTCCACCTCCGTCGTGAGGTCCGAATCGCGGACCGCGCCGATGAACGCTTGTACGCCTTCGGCTTTGAGCGCGGCCACGAGCGCCTCGAAGTTCTCGCTGTCCAGCGCCTCCGCGCCGTCCACCCAGACGATCGGCAGCCGCTGATCTTTCGCGCGCAGGCACGCGACCTTGACCGCGATTTCGATCTGCCGGGCCGTGTTGACCTGGTCGAACGGTACTCCGTCGACCGTGATCTCCTTGCCCTCGACGGCGAGCCCTGAGATCGGGAGGTCGTCGGCCAACTCGCGGCGGTATCGGTCGAGAGCTTCGATCGCCCGGGTGAGGGCCCCGCTCCGCTCGCGCAGCTCCTCGGCCTCGGCCTCGAACTGCTCGGCCTGGTCGCGGAGCGTCTGCGCCTTGATCGCGGCCTTGGCCTGCTCGCGGAGATCGAAGAGCCGGTGCCGGTCCTCGTCGATCTCCCGCTGGCGCTCGGCGAAGGCGGCGGTCCGCTCCTCGTGGTGCGCTACCGCCTCATCGATCTCGGCTTGTACCTCGGCCGCGCGCTCGGCGATCTCGGCTTCGAGGGCCGTGCGCATCTTCGCGATTTCCGCTTCGAGGTCGGCGCGCTTCCGCTCGGCCGCGCGCTGCTCCTCGGCGCGTTTCTGCTCCACGGTCGCCCTGTGATCCCGACGCTCCGTCGCCGTCTGCTCCGCGATCTCCCGGTCGGCCTCAGTTACGCGCCGGTCCAGCTCCTCGATCTCGGCCTCGTGTCCGTCGGGCAGCACGGCGGGCGTCGCCCGCAAGGTCTGCTCGGCCGTCGACGCCTTCTGCTTCGCGTCGCGGTTGACTCCGGTGCGCTCGCGGAACACCGCTTCGCGGAGGTAGGCCAGCTCTTGGAGCGGGTGGAGACCGGCGGGCACTGCGGCGATCTCCGACAGATCGATCCCCATGTCCGCGTGAAGCCGCTCGCGGTCCAGCTCCACCGGGAGCGCGCCGAGAAGCAACAGGACGCGGTCCTTATCCGGCGCGCGCAAGAACTCCAGGGGGTTCGACAACCGCGTATCGAACAGACCAGAGAGCCAGCGTTGCGGCTGCGGCACGTCCTCGTAGCCGGCCGAGTCGCCGACCTGGGCGCGGAGACGGGTCGCCTTCGACGTCTTCTCCACGCGGTACTCGCGCCCGCCGTCCTCGCGTAGGACCAGGACGATCTCGGGATCGATCTCCTCGTCGGGGTCGCCCGGGATCCTGGCCAGCCGCGCGAGGTTGCCCCCGCCGACGACGGATTTGAGCGACTCCAAGACCGTCGTCTTCCCGCTCGCGTTCCTCCCGCTCAGCACCGTCACCCGGCCGGGCTCGACGGCGAACTCCCTCGCGCCCAGCACGTCGCGCACCTGTAGCGACGTGACCCTCAGCTTCGATTCACTCGACATCGGTATCACCTCCTCTCCATGTCAGTCCGACGAGATTGCCATCGTCGATCTCCACCGTCGCCGGCCGCTCGCAAAGCACGATCTGTCCCGGCGCGATCCACACAGCGAAACACGACGCCGCGATCTCGTTGTACAGCCCGAGCAGCTCGCGATGCTCTTCAACAGCCTCGATCCCCAGCACCTCGACCGCGTAGGTGTAGTACGTGATCCAGCCGCTGTCCCAGAGCGAGTCCCAGAGCGAGGCCCTGAGCGAGTCACTGAGCGAGTCCCTGAGCGAGTCACTGAGCGAGTCACTGAGCGAGGCCCAGAACGAGGCACTGAGCGAGGCCCTGAGCGAGTCCCAGAGCGAGGCCCTGAGCGAGGCCCTGAGCGAGGCCCTGAGCGAGGCACTGAGCGAGGCCCAGAGCGAGGCACTGAGCGAGGCCCTGAGCGAGTCACTGAGCGAGTCACTGAGCGAGTCCCGGAGGCTGTCCACGAGGCTATCCCACGCCGCCTCGTACCTGTGCTGGCCCTCCTCGGGCGAGTCGACCCACGCGATTTCGCCGGAGACCCTGCCGATCTCGGCGAGTCGTCGCGCCGCCTTCTCCGCGCGCTCCCGGTCGGCAGGCTCGGTGCTCGTCGCCTGTCGCCAGTACCGGGACCGGTACTCCGCGACCTGTTCCCGTTGTCGATCTGTGAGCTGGGCGATCATGGTTCTCCTCCTCCCATCCCCTCGACTATCGCGTCCAGCCGGGCCTCGATCGCCGCGACGTCCCGCGTGACCGCGCTCACCTCGTCGCCGATCTCCCCGGGCAGCTTGTCGCGCTCGATCCCCGTGAGGATCTGGACGGCCCGCGACAGCCGATTCAGCGCGTCGACCACGCAGCGATCCCGGTCGCGAGCCGCGGCCCACAGGCGCCGCTGCTCCCGCTCCCACTCCTCGGCCGGGGCGCGCTCCGTGAATCGGAGCCTCGCGCTCTCGATCCTGCGGCCCAGCGGCGTCGTGTACGCCGGGTAGGTCGCGATGTAGACGTGCCCGGTCATCGGCACGCCTTCCACGTCGGCGGTCACCCTCTCCCGCACGATCTCGCCCTTGGGCGCGACGGCGCGCTTCTTCTTCTCGGTCATGTCAACCTCCTCTCTGCCTCGGCGAAGATCGCCTCGACCGTCGTTTCATCTAGATCAATATCGTTGGATCGCGCGATCCCCCGCCAGTGTTCGCGCCAGTAGGCGAGCAAATGGATCTCACGCCCTGCCCGGAGATACGGCCAGGGCGCGAGGAGGCGGATGGGGAGCGTTCCGACCTTTCCGATTGTTTCGCCCGAGCCGTAGCCGAAGCCGAAGCCGTGGCCGAAGCCGTGGCCGTCGCCGTAGCCGTCGCCCGAGCCGTAGCCCGAGCCGGCGCCGTATCCGAAGCTGTCGCCGTAGCCAAAGCCCAAGCCGTCGCCGAAGCCGTCGCCCGAGCCGTAGCCGTCGCCCGAGCCGTAGCTCGAGCCGGCGCCGAAGCCGTAGCCGCCGCCGAAGCCGTAGCCGCTAGGCATCGGGCCACTCGTCCAGGGCGCGCGCGGCCTCGGGCGTCACCGTGAGCGCCTGCCTCGCCGTGTTCGTCGTCTCGGACACGGCGCACGTGATGCGCGTTCCCGGCTGCGGTCCCCTCGTCGCGAGCCCGAGCAGGCCGCCGCATTCCCTCGACCACTCGAGGACCATGCGAGCCCGCCGGATCCTCGTTGGCTGGTCCGCATCGGGCAGCGCGTCCACGTACCCGTAGATCACCGCCTGTCCATCCCTCCCGGCACAGATGATCGCCGGGATCTCGGTCTTCTTCTCGGCCATGATTCCCTTCTCGCCTCCATCTCCTCTACCCGGCTAGCCGCCAGCGCCGTACCCCGCAACACCGTCCCATCCACATGCGCCAGATGCACAGCCACCGGTCGCCGCCCTCTCCATAGGTCGACTCGTACCGCAGTGGTAATAGTTGCTTTGCGTACCATTTAACCCGTTTCATCGTTTCCTCCTTCTCTCGGCCGCTCACACTTGGCCTCCATCTCCTCGAGGCGGGCACCAAGCCGCCTCACTTCGGCCTCCAACTCCGCGATACGCGCCATCGACCAGCACCGCGCGCAGACCGTGCCTAGTCCGTCTACCCAGTGCACCGGGCGCGCGTCGGCGCGGTCCAGGTCACAGTCACACCGGGCGCACAGGCCGGTCATCTCCGCTCCTCCCGCGTCGCGAGCACGTCGAGCAGCGTCGACGCCTGCGCGTCGGTGAGGTCCGTCACGTCGTAGCCGTGGACGGCGCAGAGGTTAACGAGTTCCGCCTCGAAGACGTTGTCACCCCAGAGATCGATCGCCGCGAGACGCAACTCCTCGACGGGATCGAAGCCCTTCACCTCGCCGGTCTCGGAGTCGACGGTCGGCGTGTAGGGGATCGGCGCGTCGGGGTCGTCGTCGGCTGCGGGCTTCTCGCGCAACTTGTCCTTGAGCTGCTCCAGCGGCGGCTTCGCGTCCTCGGCCGAGATCACCGTGGCATCGATATGGTGGCCCACGTCCCGGATCTCCTCCGTAGTGTAGACGCCCATCGTTGTCTCGGGCGAGTAGAGGCGCGTCCAGAACGCGGCGGCGCGGTACGCCAGCATCAACTCGGGCATCGTCTGCCACTTCGATCCCTTCTTGTCGATCCACCCCTCGGCCCTGGCCATCGCCATCGTGACCAGCGGCCCGAGACATTCGTCGCCGGTGGACTTGTCGCGGGCGACCGCCCGGCATCCGCGCTCCGGCTGGCCCACCTCGCCCTCGTACTGAAACCGGAGCGGTGTGAACTTGCCCGAGGCGTTGACCGTGGCGATCAGGAACGACGAGCTGTAGGCCGGCTTGCCGTGGACGATGTAGATCGACTGCATCACCTGTAGCGGCGCGGCGTTCAGCCTCTTCGCCGCGTCCATGGCGATCATGATGTTTGGCAGATTGTCGCGGAAATGATCCGGCAGAAGCGAGCTTGCCGCGAGTGCCCTCGCCTCCCGCTGCGCCAGCTCGAACGCCGACTCCTGTGCCGTCTTCTGGATCGCATTGTCGCTCATGTTACTTCCCCTTCGGCCGGACACGTCGCAGCGTCCGGTATTCGGTGGGCTCCACCACTCGCGTGTAGCCCTTTCGTTTCGTGATCTTCAGCGAGAGGAGCGTCCCATCGAGGAGCGCCCCGAAGGTGTTGTCCTGGATCGCGCCCCGGAGCTGCGCCTCCAGTCCCTTCGCCCGCTTCTCGGCCTCCCGCGCCTCGGCCTTCGCGCGCTCCCACTCGTCGGCCACTCCGACCAGGTCCTCCGGGAGTGCGATCGTCTCTCCGGTCTCGGCGTGCCAGAGGCGCTTGACCACCTCCAACGCGCCCGGCTCGCCCTCCTCCACCGGCGGCGGGTCGCGGCGCTCCACACGATCCCAGAACCGTTCGAGGATGGGCAGCGCGGCCTCGAGGAATTCGTCGTCGCGGGTCACGTCCCGGTAGGCCAACTGATAGCCAGGGAACATGCCGGCCAACGAACCCCACTCGAACCCGGCGCAAGCGATCTGCGCCTGTACCTGGATCTGGTAGTGGAGCGGCGGCTCCTCGCGCCAGTCGTCGGAGCGGACGCCGAAGCCGCCGACGTGCTTGAGCTCGAGCGCACCACGGCCCGCCGCCGGAGCCGGCGCGTCGTCGGTGCCCTCGGTGACGCGGTCGAGGGTCGCGCCCAGCCACGGCACGTCCGGGTGCACCTGGATCGTGGTCGCGCCCAGGTCCTCGATGGGGCGCCCCGTCCGGCGGCGGTACAGCCCGGCGATCGCGCCCTCGACCTCGCGCCCGAAGGCGAGGTGGTCCTCGTCGGCCTGGCTCGGCGTGTCGCCCACCTTGCGCTCGTAGATCGCGAGCGGTCCGCGCCACGGGTCCACCCCCAGGACGGCGGCGACTTCGGACGCGCCGAGGTGCCGCTTGCGCTGGGCGAGCCATGCTGTTCGATCGCTCATGCTCCCTCCTCCCGCACCGTGTACGTGTAGCACGGTATGACGTTAGTCGGCTCCGGCAACGGCGCCGACAACTGCTCCGGCGCGGGGTGCCAGTACAGCCGGAGCTCGCGGACGACCACCTTGCCGTCGCTCCACCTCTGGGTCACGTCCACCGACGTCCTCCCGGGGAGCGTGCCGGCCAGATCGAGAATGGTCTCTTCGTCGTCGAGGGATTCGGCCATCGCGTACACCCACGGGCGGCCGGGACGCTCCATCGCGTCGAGGTTGGCCATGACCTCGACCTCAAAGCCGTGCTCGCGGAGGTTGGCTATCACCTTGTTCGGATCCATGACTACTCTCCTTCCGCGGCTCCCGCGCCGCACCGAGCCCACGAGCGGGAGGGCCTCCCGTCGGCGAGGCGCACCGGCGGGCGCCACCTCGCGAGCTCGGGGCGAGGCGCGAGCCTCGCTCCTGGCTACTTCACCGCCCGGTACTCCGCGAACCGGGTCGCGAGCGTCGCGCCGGCCTGGAGTTTGGCCAGCGCGCCGTCCCCGTGGGCGTTCGCCGTCTCGCACACGGCGCGCTCCTCCGGGATCTCCCTCCACTCCTCCCAGGTCTTGCCCCCGTCCTTGCCCTTGCCCTGCCAACGTCGCTCGTACTTCATCTTCGCCTCCTTCGCGGCTCCCGCGCCGCTGCTACTCCCACTCCTGGGCGCGATGCGCGTTCCAGTGCGCGGAGAAGTCGCATCGCGCCACGCGCGCCCCGCACTCGGGGCAAGTCTCGATCTGCGCGGCCTCGAACGCCGCGCGCTGCTCCTCGGCGGTACAGGCCGAGGACGGCTTGGCCTCGAGGTACTGCCCCGGGTAGGGGCCGCGTCCTGCCTCCACCGCCAGCTCGACGGCGTGGGCGCGGCTCTTCGCCTCCCCGATCCATACGCACTCGCCCACGGCCGGCCCGCGGGCGTTGCTCCTTCCTCGCAGGAACACGTTGTAGATCGTCATGGTGGTTACCTCCCTGCGGCTCCCGCGCCGCCCGGGGTGCCCCGTCGCCGAGACAGCCGGGGCGAGGCGCGAGCCTCGCTCCCTCTACTCCGGCTCGGGCGTACCGCCCCACCACTTCCACGTCAACCCGACGAGATTACCGCCTTCGATCTCGACCGTCGCCGGCCGCTCGCAGAGAATGACCTGTCCCGGCGTGATCCAGATCGCGAAGCACGACGCCGCGATCTCGTTGTACAGCCCGAGCAGCTCGCGATGTTCTTGACTGCATTCGGTTCCCAGCACCTCGATCGCGTAGGTGTAGTACGCTAGCCAGCCGCTGTCCCAGAGCGAGGCCCAGAACGAGTCACTGAGCGAGGCCCTGAGCGAGGCACTGAGCGAGGCCCAGAGCGAGTCCCAGAGCGAGTCCCAGAGCGAGGCACTGAGCGAGGCCCTGAGCGAGGCCCTGAGCGAGGCACTGAGCGAGGCCCTGAGCGAGGCCCAGAGCGAGGCCCTGAGCGAGGCACTGAGCGAGGCCCTGAGCGAGGCCCTGAGCGAGGCACTGAGGCTGTCCCACGCCGCCTCGTACCTGTGCTGGCCCTCCTCGGGCGAGTCGACCCACGCGATTTCGCCGGAGACCCTGCCGATCTCGGCGAGTCGTCGCGCCGCCTTCTCCGCGCGCTCCCGGTCGGCAGGCTCGGTGCTCGTCGCCTGCCGCCAGTACCGGGACTGGTACTCCGCGACCTGTTCGCGCTGACGATCTGTGAGCTGGGTGATCATGGTTCGCCTCCTCGCGGCTCCCGCGCCGCGCTAGACCTGCCACACCGGGCAGGTCGCCTCGTAGCTCTCCTCGCCGAGTATCGACCGGGCGAGGTCTCTGTACCGTGCGATCGAGCGGCGGGTCTGTCGCCTCACCGCCGCTCGCGTGTGGTTGTCTGCGTACTCGCTCAGGCGGCGCGCGCCCCGCGAGCAGTTGCAGTGCCTGCAGGCGGTCACGAGGTTGCTCGCCTCGTTCTCGCCGCCCTCGCTGTAGGGGTGCACGTGGTCCAGGGTGACCTCGTCCTTCCGCGCCCCATGGAGGGACCGGCCGCAGTACACGCAGCGGAACTCGTCTCGCAGGTAGATCGCGAGGCGGGCGTCCGTGCGGATCCACTGCCCGCTCGGGCGGGTCTGGCCCTCGCGCTCGGCGGCGCGCCGTGCCCGCGCCTGCCTCAGTGTCTCCGTCTGTGTTTGCGTCGTCATGCCCCTCTATAGTGCACGCGCCGTGCCAACCGTTGCCACCGATCCCCGGTCCGGTCCAACCATTGCCCCAATCCGCGATACTGCAATGAGATCATATGGTTACGTCTCGTCTACGTCTAACCCCGTCATGGGGGCGCAAAACATGATCTAGGTCACTTCCCGGACATTTATGTCATGTGGGATAGTGTGGGTATGCGCAACCCTTGGAAACCATTGGCAAAGTTTGATTGACAGAAATGTCATACCGGTATGCAGCGTTTGCGGTCTATTGAATCCCTAACGATTCCGCGAGGTTGAGGCCGTCCGCTAGCCGCTTGATCCGCTTGTGGGGGATCCGAAGTTCTCGGGCGAGGGCTCGCCAGGACAGGGCCTCGGAGCGAGCCTTGACACGCGCGGCCGCCGCCCGGATGAGGCTCCGGGCAACCCGCGTCAGGGCCGCGTCGAGATCCCCGTCCTCCCCCTCGTCTGTCACCCACCACCCGAGCAGGGTGGCGCGGCCTTTGCCGTCCAGCATGACACCTCCTCCTCGGAGCCGACGGTCTCGGAGGGAGCAAGCGCCGTGCCAGGTCACCCCGGGCAACGGTTGGCTCGCGGCTTGCACGGGGCAGGCGGGGCGCGGCAGACGAAAGAGGTTGACACCGCCGGCGGGACGCGAGAGAGGCGGGAGAAAGGCGCGATGAGATGATCGGTACCCCCTGGGCGCGGATCACGAA
>CAYRYW010000014.1:2156-27957 GCA_964428725.1 uncultured Dehalococcoidales bacterium | reverse complement strand
GAATCCGCTTGACACCGCCCGCGAGGTGTGAGAGAGTGGCGTCGTGACGCTGGACACCACCAGACGCAGACTGTGACCACCCCCGCGGCGGCGCTGCGATAGCGCCCGCCAGCGTCACACTGCCACGGCCTACCGTGGCGCCCCGCGGGGAGGTCGCCCGGAGCGACGATGGGGTATTTTGACATCGCGGGACTTGAGGACACCTTCCGGGAGGCTCACCGTATGCTCATGCGCGAGGCGGAAAATGTCGCGGGAGTCCATGCTGGCGAAGATCACGGCGATCTAACTTTGCTGGCGGAAAGTAGGTTCGCGGATTTCTACGTCTCGGGATACGCAAGACGGGTAGGGCCGGGCGATATCGATCTCGAATGTAGTTACACTCTCCACTGGCCGCTCGAGATCCCCCCGTCCACCGAGGAGGAGATCTGGCCGGAGTGGGGCGAGTTGCCGTGGACCGGGGCACGCGAGACATGAGGCTTGACTTCGATCCGGGGACGTGAGAGAGTGGGCGCTGCGATGCTCGTCACATACCAGACAGCTGATCGCTTGTGCCGGCGCTCGGAGGCTGCGACGGGCATCGCAACCTTCCTCGGCTTCCGGGCGTCGGCAGGGGTGACCAGGACCGGACGATGATGAGCAAGGACGCCTACTGGTTCCCACACGACGCGAACGCGCGCACCGACCCGAAGATGTGCCGACTCCTCATGCTCGGCGGCCAAGCGGCCAAGGGCTCCTACTGGGACATGATCGAGATCCTGCGCGAGGCGCCGGACTACAGGATCGCGGTATCCGAGATCGAGGGGATCGCGTTCTCCAACCGCTTTCCCGCCGACGCCGTGGCCCACATGCTCGAGGTAGGGCTGCTCGAGTCGGACGGCGAGCACGTCTGGTCCGATTCGTTGCTCCGGCGAATGGAGAGATGGGACGAGATCCGCGAGAAACGGCGCGTAGCCGGCCGAATCGGGGGATCCGTACCGAAGCGCAAGCGCCGGAAAAACCAAGATAAACCGACCCCGAAAGCAAGTGCTAAGCAAGTGCTAAGCAAAAGCGAAGCAAAGCCAAAGCAAAGCCAAGCTAGAACAGGACAGAACAGGACAGGAGAAGATAGAACAAGACAGGATCCCGATCTCCCTCTCCTTTCTGCCTCGGATCATACCTCTGATCAAGAAAAGTCCCTTCACGAATGTTCGGCCGGCAAGCCGGCCCGGACGAGGGCGCGATCTACGCCATCCGCAAGCAAGAGGGAGACGGTCGACGGGGAGCAGGTCCAAGGGTTCGATTGGTTCTGGTTCGCCTACCCGCGCAAGGTCGGGAAGGCCGCGGCGCGGTCGCTCTGGAACAAGCTCAGTCGAGGCCCCGACTGGCCAGGCGACGAGCGGATCGTTCTCGCCATCGAGCGAGCGAAACGAACCGAGCAGTGGCAACGCGACGGCGGTCAGTTCATTCCGCACCCCGCAACATGGTTACGACAGGGGCGATGGGACGACGAGGAGCAGGTCAAGGGGCAGGTGTACCACGACCTAATCGACGAGATTCGCAGAGAGGAGAAACTGCCATGAACCGCGAAAAACTGGTCAAGATGATTGCAGTGGTCAACGAGGCGACCGGCGGGCCGGATCTCAGCCGGGACGCGATCCTGATCTACCTGGAATCGCTCGAGGGATACTCGGACGACGAGGTCACCGCGGCCTTGAAGCGCTGCGCGGTCGAAGTCAAGGGGCGCCTTGCACTCGCCGACATCGTCTCGCGCATCGACGACGGCTGGCCCGAGCCGGACGCGGCCTGGGCTCTGTGTCCCGCGTCCGAGGCCGAGACCGTGGTATGGACCGACGAGATCGTGTGCTCGTACTACGAGGCGAGTGAGCAGCACCCCGAGGACCAGGTGGCGGTGAGGATGGCCTTCCGCGAGATCTACCGCAAGAAGCTGGTCCAGGCCCGGCAGGAGCGGCGCCGTCCCGAGTGGCGCGTCTCGCTCGGCTCCGACCCGCGACAGCGCGAGCAGGCGGTGAGGGACGGGATCCGGCGCGGGCGAATCGAAGACGCCATGCTCCACGTCTACTGCCCCGAACTCGCGCGCCCCAAGGAACTCGATCGCGCCGTCGCCCAGATCGAAGGCCGCCACACCCCCGAGCTGCCCGCCCACCGCGTGGAGAGTAGCGACGACGACGACTGGCCCGACGATGGGATCCCACACGAGGACATCGCCGCCCTGATTGCTCGCGTGTCGCGGCGCACGGGGCTCCCCGAATCGGTGCTCAGGTCCGGCGAGCGCGGCGGCGGCATCGGAGCGCCGGAGCAGCCGGACGATTCATGGGCCGATGACTTGGCCCGGCTGATGAGGAGAGGAGGGATGCTGGGATGAGCCGCCGCAGGATCAAGACCCGCGAGGCGATCGAGAGACGCAAGGCCCAGCGCAAGAAGGAGCGCAGCGACGAGCGCCGGAGGCAGCGCGAACAGCTTAGGGCCGCGGCGCTCGCGAAGGCGAAGCGCGCCGACACCGACGAGGACGCGGCCGAGGAGCACACCGATCAACCCTCTTGACTTTCCCGGCGCCCCGACACTACGATAGACGCAACCGAGGAGGCGCACATGCCGCAGAGCGTATTCGTGGTCAACGAGAACGGCCTGGTCATCGACTTCCAGTCGCTACAGCTCGCGACGAAGCCTGGGACGCTGGCCGAGGGATACTTCTACGACGAGGACACGAACTTCACCGCGGCGGCCTCGCCGAAGGTGTTGCTAATCGGGAACAAGCTCGGATGCCAGGCTACTGACGGTTGGATTGTTGTCGACGGCGCTGGTGACATCCAGGTCGAGGTGTCGAAGGACAACACGCCAACATGGGGGGCGAAGATGACCTACAAGTCGGGCGAGAAGCTGACCCTGTCCCGCCTTGGTGTCTGCCAGATCCGACTCACTCACAGCGGCACCAATTCAGCGTGGCGCTGTCTGGCGAACTAGGGCGGACCGATGGACATCACCAAAGCTCCACCGACCCCGACTCTACAGACCGTCACCGACGAGGGCGCGACGACAACCCATGACGTGGAGGTTGGCTCGGCGAAGGCGACGACGTCGCTCGAAGCGGGCACCTCCGTCGAAGCCGGGACCACGGTTACGGCGGGAACCGACGTCGTCGCCGGCGACAACGTACAACTCACCGGCGGCGGGCAGATCACGTCGACGGCGGCGGGTGTGATCCAGATCCTACCCGACACGACCGGCTACACGAAGATCGGCGACTCGGCCGGCGCGCCGACGTACATGGCCGAGGTCAACGACAACCTCCAGGTGTGCAACGCGTTGGAGACGGGGGGTAATCTCTATGCTGGAGGGAGCGCCGAAATCTACGGCTATCTCAAACCCCAGTCGTACACGATATTTCCAACGGGTCAGTTGATAGGGCTGTGGGGATCGGCATCGTATACGCGACTCTACCCGGATAGCGCCCGTGGATATCTAGCGCTGCTTCTGAAGGACAGCCATCCAAGCCTGTCTTTCCTGATTGCTGACGCGGATAATTGGAACAAAGACCACGCCCCGCCCAACTGGAACGTGCCTTCGTCTCACCACTACTCGACTACGGATCCCGAGAGCGACGGCGGCGTACACGAGGAGCGGGACGGCATCGCCTGGAACCGACACGAGATCGGCGGCGGGTACGGGTCATTCTGGGCGCGGCGCACGATACCCGAAGAGGTGACGATCCCCGTCGGCCAGGGCATGGCGGGCGTGAACACGAGCGGCAACCTTGCGCCTGCGAACTCGCGGATCCAACAGGTGTTCACCCGCGTCACACAGGCCCCCGGCGGCGGCGCGACAACGCTGGACGTCGGCCGGACGAACGGCGGCAACCTCGACGAGTACGCCGACGGGACGGGCGTGGCGCTCGACACCACGACGATCGCGGACGATGACGGAGACGGCAATACGGCGATGCCCCACTGGCAGACCAACGACGACACGCTCACCCTGACCACGGACGCGAACGTGACAGGGACGGACATGAAGGTCCGTATCGTCGTGTGCTACGAACAGTACACTGGACTCCAAGCATAGGGAGGAGAAGATCATGCCGAAGCTCGCACTAGGAAACGCGGAAGGACCGCAGTTCGACATCCCCGGCAAGGGCGACGATCTCAAGATGGGCGACGTCGCCTTCCAGGTCCAGGGCGATACCGTCTTCCGGACCGAGGTAGCGGTCAACTACCTCGGGCTCGACGCCGTGGAGATCGCCCGGCGCATCGCGCAGTTCGAAAGCAAGAGAGATTACATCGAGGGGGAGATCGCGAAGCTCGAGGAGATGGCCGCGGAACTCGAAGCGGCCCAGCCCGAGCCGGCACCGCCGCCGAAGTAGGGCTCGTGGACCTCGCCCGGTTCACACCTTCATATCTCAGCACGGGGGCTCGCATCGTCCACGTCGACGGTGCGCGCGCCGATTCCTACGCCGAGGACGGATCGCTGATTCGGCCGTACAAGGCGATCCAGGACGCCGTCGATTCCATCACGGACCAGGCGGCGGACAAGAAGTACGTTGTCTCCGCGGCGCCGTCCGTCTACCCCGAGAACGTAACCACGAAGCGACACGTCGCGCTCTGCGGCGCTTCCGGGTTCGGGATCTCGCGCGAGACGGTGATACGGACGGCGAGCGGGGTTGCGCTCACCGTCCCCTACCGCGAGTGTCTGGTCAACGGGATACAGGCTCGCTCCGACTCCGCGACACCGGCGCACGCGGCTATCCGCGTCTACGACGACGGGGGCGGCGCGGGCGACTCCGAGACGTTCGTCGTCAACTCGCAGGGGCTCTCGACGGACGGAGGGGACGCGGTCCTCGTCGAGTCGAACGCGACGGGCGATACCGCGATCGCGCTGTACACGTCGTTCGACGGCGGCCCGAGCGGGCGAGCCGTGCACATCGACGGCGGCGGCCTGATTCAGTTCCTGGGCGGGATAGGCGGCGAGAAGAACGGGGTGTTGATCGAGAACGGCGGGGTGGCGCTGCTCGGCGCCGAGGTCGGGATCAACTGCTCCGACTCGGACGCTACGGCCTGGGCGCTGGACGTCGACGGCGGATTCGCGATCCTGCTCGGCAACACGCTCGGCGGGTACAACGGCCTACGCCTGAGCAACGGCGGGATCGCCATCCTTCACGACGCGGCGAACATCGGCGGCTTCACCGGGGTTCCCGTCCAGACCGCGGCCGGAACGGTGCTCGCGCTCGGCAACGTGGCCCTCGACCAGTTCGGCGCCGCACCCTGGTCAACATGGAGCGTCGCGGGGATCACCGTGATCCTTCCGACCGGAACGCAAGGTGCGGGGACAACGGGAGTAGGCGGCCCGGACCAGCGGCCGACCGCGGCCGGGAACGTCCCGCCGATCTCCTACAAGTTCTTTGCCCTCGACATCACGCTCGGCGGCGGGACCGCGGGTACGTGGCTCACCTGGAACGGAGCCGCTTGGGTAGACACGGGAGGGACAGTAAGACCATGATCGGATCGAAGATACCGGACTGCGCGTGCTGGATGAAGACCGCGGTCAACGCGGTCGAGGCGTCGAAGGATGAGGACTACCCGAATCCGGCAACCGTGAACGATGCCGTCTACGACACACGGGACGGCAAGTTGCGGTTGTGGACCGGCTCGAAGTGGCAGTGTCTGTGCACCTCGCAGGCGACGGGTTGACGGCGGTGAGGTCTCGGTATTACGATTGGAGCATGAGCGAGAGAGCAAAACAGATATGTACCTTCCGGCTAGACCGGGAACACCGCGAGACCCTGGACGCCTGGGCGGAGACGCGAGGAATCACCCGCTCACAGGCCCTGAGAGAGATCCTGGAAGCGGTGAGGAGCGATCCGGTGAACCTGCCTTCGGTGTGGGGTTCGAGGGACAGCGACCCGCCGGCCGTGACGATCACGACCTCCGGCACCGGCCGCGAGCACTGGCATGGATCGGGGTCCAACGATAGGATCACTCTGGGAGAGGGGGGACTACAGGGGGGTGAGGGTAATCCCTATGTCTCTACTATGCAGGTATTCCTACCATGAGCGGGAAGAGGAGGAAGGCTGCTCCGGGGAAGAAGGACCAGCCGAAGGCCGGCGGTATCCCCGTCCACTGTGCACACGATGCCGTCGTGGAGATCGGCGAGATCCAGCCGAACCCGCGGAATCCGAATCAGCACCCCACCTCTCAGATCGATCTGCTCGCGAAGGTCATCCGGGAGCAGGGGTGGAGGGCGCCCATCACGGTCTCCCGACGGTCGGGTCTCATCGTCCGTGGTCACGGCCGTCTCCTCGCCGCGCAGAAGCTCGGGACGCCCTCCGCTCCGGTCGACTGGCAGGACTACGACTCCGACGAGGCTGAGTGGGCCGACCTGCTCGCCGACAACCGGATCGCGGAGCTGGCGGAGATGGACCGCAGCATCCTGAAAGACCTCATCGTCGAGCTCGATACCGGGGCGCTCGATATGGATCTCACCGGGTTCGACTTTGAGGCGCTCGAGGAGTTGATGACGGCGGCGGCGCCGGAACCAGTGGACCTCGACGAAGGGCTTGGAGGCGAGTCCCCGGGGCCGACGGTGTCCTGCCCCAAGTGCGGTTTCGAGTTCGCCCCAAAGCGATGATTTCTCCACCCGCCATAGCGAGATATGTGCAGACCGAGTATGCTAAGCCCGCATACTCTACGGAGTGCTACGACGTTCGAGCCTGGCCGGGAACCGCGATGATCGTTGACGCCCTCGAACGCGCCGGCCATGATGTCGCCTACTGCTCAATGTCCACGGTCCACCGCCACCGCGTGATCCTGGTCAGCATTACCGCGGCCTGTGATTGGTGGAGTTTCATCGCCGAGCGGCAAAAGTGGCAGCCAGGTGACTATACCGTCGTCGTCGGCGGCGCGGGCATGTTGAATATTCGACCGTTCCTCGATTTCGCCGACGTCTTTGTCTGGGGACGGGCTGAAGAGTTTATCACCCCGTTGGTGGATGCGCTGATACGTGGTGATACCTTCGAGCATGAATCGGTTGCTTTCTCTCGATCGTTCTCGCCCGATGGGGATTACCGCATAGCACAAGCGCCGCAGCTTTATCCCCATGATGTCAAGCTCGAAAACGGCAAGACATGGAGGGAGCGAGCAATAGGTTGTAGGCACAGGTGTAAATTCTGCGCGTACACTTGGCATCGGAAACACCTGGGGGGAAATCAATCGGAAAGTGGGGCGGCCGATGCGATATGGAACGTCGGCGATACCGAAGTTACCTTGTTAGATTTAAATCTAGACGAACCCCAAGGCTGGCCCCCAATCGGAACAATAGGACTGGACGGCATGAGCGAGAGACTTCGCTTTGCCGCGGGGAAAAAAATCAGTCGTGAGGATCTGAGAGCTTTCTTTGCAGGTCTTGTGCTATCCGAGCACCCGCCCCAGAAGCTGAAAATCTACACGGTGGTGGGTTACCCAGATGAGACACGGGACGACTGGAAAGAGTTTTTGGAAGATCTCTCCATGGTTGACATGGAGCTAAAAAAAGAGGGTAAACAATGGGGCGTCATTCTACAGTGTACACCCTTTCGTGCTATGCCGGCCACGCCCGCCGCTTGCTGGCCAATGTCCCAGTTGAACTATCGTGGAGAGATCGCCCGAAAGCTAAAATCCCCCCCTCATATTGGGCACGTTTTCTACCAAGGCAATAGATACTGGGCAACCGAATCCACGGCCAACGAACATCTTTCCACCGTCGCCCTGGACGCCATCGCACTACGCGGTACAGAGGCCGACTCGGAGAACATTGCGAAAGTGGCTCGAACCCGTCGGTTCTGGCGCGCGAGGAGCGAGGCCAAGCTCGCGACGTTGGCTAAGCACTTCGATCTAGATCGATTATTCGGCGAGTTTCAGTGGTCCGATCTGCCGACACGATACCTGCACACCTACGCCAAGGTGGAGATGCCCGGCCTGGCGACCCCGGCGCTCCGAGAGGCGGTCAACTGATGGGCGGCAAGCTTACCAAGAAGTCCCTTGTCACCGACCGCCCGCTCTACGACCGCCAACCCGGAGAGCCGGACAAGGCGTGGGGCGTCTTCGTGGTCTATCGAGACATGGGGCCGGAGCGATCTATTCGTAAAGCTGAATCCAAATACAAGGAGATCCACGGAGGAAAGGGCGACGTCAATTACTGCGAGAAGTTGTCGGTCAGGTGGCGCTGGCGCGAGCGGATAGAAGCGTGGGATCGCGACCTCGACAGGCGCCTGAGGTCGCAACGCATTCGATCCCTGGAGGAGATGAGGACCCGGCATATCGAGATCGGCAAGTCCCTCCAGTCTCTCGGCGTCCTGGGCGCGAAGCAGATCCAGGACGAGATCAAGCGAGCCGCGGCAAACAACGAGGACGTCGTACTCTCGGCGAAGGATCTGGTATCCCTGATCGAGGCGGGCACCAAGATCGAGCGTCTCAATCGGGGAGAGCCCGAGTCAATCCAGGAGTCGCGCCACTCGGTAGACGTGGGCGAGCGGCGCAAGATACTCCAGCGGATTGCCAGGGATCCCGACTTGGTAGAGAGGCTACAGGCCGCGATTCGTGGTGAGGCGGACGAGGACGATGCAGACGGCGACTGACTGGGTAGATCCGACGGTGTTGAAGCGCGACGAGTGGCGCCTCGACCCCGCGTCCTTCGGCGAGGTGAAGTCGCGCGGCGCCTGGGTCCGCTACCCGTGGATCGCCTACGTCCTCAGGCGAGTGCATCGGTCGGTGATGAGGGGCGGCGCTCGGATAGTGGTCAATGCCCCGCCGCGGCACGGTAAGTCGATGGGCACCTCCCTTTGGCTCCCTGCATGGTATCTCGGCCTCCACCCGGACCATCGGGTCATACTCGCGAGTCACGGTGACCGGTTCGCTACGAAGTGGGGGCGCGCGGTGCGACAGCGCTTCGAGGACGATCCCGACGTTCTAACTATCGTTTCCCAGGATCGATCAGCGGCGAATGATTGGTATACGACCGAGGGCGGCGGCATGTTATCCGTGGGCGTCGGAGGCTCGGTCACCGGCGAAGGCGCGCAGCTCACCATCATCGACGACCCCGTGAAGTCGTGGGAGGAAGCGTTGTCGCCCACGAAGCGCGAGCGCCTGGTCGATTGGTTCAACGCGACCCTCTACACGCGCTCCGAGCCCGGTGGATCGATCGTCGTGAACATGACCCGCTGGCATGAGGCGGACCTGTCCGGCTACCTGCTCGACGAACACGAGGACGATTGGGAGCACATCCGACTACCGGCCCTCGCCGAGGAGAACGACCCGCTGGGGCGCGAGCCGGGCGAGGCGCTCTGCCCCGAGCGCTTTCCGGTCGATGCGCTCCAACAGATCCGTAGCGCGATGTCGGAGTATCTCTTCGCCGGCTTGTACCAGCAGCGGCCGGCGCCGCTCGAAGGCGGGATCGTGAAGCGCGATTGGTTCCGCCGGTGGACCGATCTCCCGGACCGCTGGGACGATTCGTGCCAGTCGTGGGATCTCACGTTCAAGGCCGGCGGCTCCTCCTACGTGGTCGGCCAGGTCTGGCTTCGGAGCGGCTCGGATTTCTACCTTGTGGATCAAGTTCGCGATCGGCTAGACTTTCCCCAGACGATCGCGGCGATCCAGCGGTTGAGCGCGGCTCACCCCGGGGTCGCAACGAAGATCGTCGAGGAGGCGGCGAACGGCCATGCGGTGCTCGCGACGTTGCGCGACAAGATTCCCGGGCTCGTCGGGGTGCGGCCCGACGGGAGCAAGGAGGCGCGGCTCTTCGCCGTGTCCGGGCTCGTCGAAGCTGGCAATGTCTACATTCCCGCCCGCGCCGTCGCGCCCTGGTCCGAGGATTTTATCGAAGAGGCGGTCAACTTCCCGCACGGCGCGAACGACGACCAGGTGGACGCGATGACGATGGCCCTCGCCCGACTCTCGCGCCGCGGGGCGCCGACCTTCAACTTGGCGATCCCGACCGCCGGCGCTCGCCCCAGCCCGTGGAGTTTCTGACGTGGCGACGAAAAAGAAAAAGGACGCGAGCTCGGCCAAGCCCCGCAACCTGGACCTTGCGGTTCGGGGTTACTCCGGGCTCAAGGAGTTCGGCGGCGTCGTCGACGAGGAGTTCCTGCCCCGGCTGCGCGGCGCCTACGGGGTCAAGACCTACCGCGAGATGTTGGACAACAGCTCGACCGTCGGCGCGATTTTCTATCTGCTCCGCGCGCTGGTCCGCCAGGTGGAATGGCGCGTCGAGCCCGCGAGCACCGAGAAGGCGGCGCTGGATTGGGCCGAGTTCCTCGAGGGCTGTCTTCTCGATATGTCTCACACATGGGAAGACCTGATCTCGGAGGTGCTATCCTCGCTCGGTTACGGCTGGGCCTACTTCGAGACCGTGTACAAGATCCGGCGCGGAGACACGAACGACTCCTCGACGCGGAGCCAGTTCGACGACGGCAAGATCGGATGGCGCAAGTTCGCCCTTCGCCCCCAGGACAGCCTCGAGCGCTGGCAATTCAGCGACGAGGACGACGGCCTCGAGGGGATGATCCAGCTCACGGACAAGGGCAAGCGGGCGTTCATACCGATCGAGAAGGCGATCCTGTTCCGCACCGAGACGACCAAGGGGAACCCCCAGGGGCGCAGCGTGTTGCGAAACGCCGTGACCGACTGGTACTACCTCAAGCGGATCTCGAACATCGAGGCGGTGGGAATCGAGCGCGACCTCACGGGCCTCCCGAAGATGGAGGTGCCGGAGGAGATCCTCGCGGTGGACGCTCCGGCCGAGGCGAAGAGCCTTCGAGCGCAACTTGAAAAGATGCTCGGCGAGATCAAGCGCGACGAGCGCGACTTCGCGCTGGTCCCCTCCGAGCTGGACCGTGAGGGGAAGCCGACGGGGTACAAGCTCAGTCTGTTGACCACTGGAGGCACGCGACAGTTCGACACCAACGCGGTGAAGCTCTACTACAAGGTCTCGATCCTGCAATCGGTGCTGGCGCAGTTTATCCAGCTCGGCATGGACAAGGCGGGGTCATGGGCGCTCGCGTCGTCGCACACCGACACGTTCGTGATGGCCCTCGGCGCGCACCTCGGATCGATCTGCTCGACCTTCAACCGGTTCGCCGTCGCGCGCTTGATGAAGTTGAACAACGCGCCCCGCGAGTTCTGGCCAGCGCTGGTTCACGGCGATATCGAGTCGCCCCCGCTCGCGGAGATCGGCGCGTACATCCAGGCCCTGGCGACTACTGGCCAGCTCCCTGACGACGAGGCGATCCAGCGGAAGCTCCTCGAGTTCGCTCGCCTCCCGATCCCGGAGGCCGAGGATGGCGAGGTCCACAAGTCGAGGAGCAGGCGTGCCCGGTCGCCCCGCGTCGCCCCGATGCGAGGTGTGAGCCTCTGGCCCGCGGGGTCGTAGTGGTATGCCCCTCGTCCAGAACTTCCGCGGCGCGCGCATCCTCAAAGCCAAGCGTGCCCGGGCGCTCCGAGGCAGACCAGCGTGGCAGGTGGTCGTCCCCGAGTCGCCCGAGCTTCGGGACGGCTACGCGATAGCGGCGAAGTACGAGTCGGAGTTCTCGCGCGCCTTCCTCGGCGCCGTGCGGGAGATGATCACACCGGAGATCGAGCGGGACATTCAACGCGCGTGGCGATCCGGCGATCCGGCGAAGGTGCTCGCGGCGATCCCCTACTTCGGGATCGAGGCCGACGCGGACGTCTGGGCGAAGTTCACCTCCCGGCTGTCCGTGGCCTACCTGTCGGTGATCCAGGCTTCGGGGGACGCGGCGACCGGCGACCTGAACAAGGCGCTCGGCACCGACCTGGTCTTCACCGCGCTGCCCCCGGACGCGCCACCGCCCGATGAGGCGATCGCGAAGTCGATGGAGGACGTGCGCCGCGCCGCCGAAGGTCTTACCGTCGGGGTCAACCCGTACTCGATCAAGTGGGTCAACGAGCGTGGCCTCGACCTGGTCAAGCAATCGATCACGGAGCAACAGCGCAGGGTCGTCTCGGACATGATCGAGAACGCGATGGCCGAGGGCGTTAGGCCGACGGAGCTTGCGAAGCGGATCAAGGCGAGCATCGGCCTGACCGCGCGAGAGCACAACGCGGTATTGAACCGGGAGGACCTGCTCGAGTCGCAGGGATACGAGCCGCGCGAGGTAGCCGCCATATCCTCAGCGTACCGCGAGAAGCTTCTGGTCAAGCGAGCGAAGCGGATCGCGCGGACCGAGACGATCGCGGCGCAGTCGCAGGGGAGGCGGGCTGCCTGGCTTACGGCGCAGGACTCGGGCAAGCTCCCGGCCGTGCGGCGCCGCTGGATCGCCCGGGCTCCGAGCGACAACCCGAACGCCCCGTGCGAGATCTGCCTCGCCCTGGACGGGACGACCGCGACTCTGGACGGCGAGTACGAATCGATCTACGGCACGTTCGCCGGTCCGCCCGCTCACCCGCAGTGTTCGTGCACCGAGGCCCTGGAGCGCGCATAGGAGCAGGCTGATGTCGAAAAGCTACTCTTCCGAATACCTGGAGGAAGTGCTCGCCGAGGCGAAGAAGTATCTTCCCGGATGGGCATACGCTTCGCTGTCCGACGCGGCCCGTGCGCGTGCCGGCGGCCGTGCCGCTCATCGCGTGGACGAGCCGAGCACGATCGAGAAGCTGGCCCTCCCCGAAATCCGGCCGTCCAAGCTACGACAAGTCGACGACGAGGAGCTTCGCGCGGTCTGGCTCCGGCTCTCGCAGTGGCACGCCAGCGCGAAGCGGCGCCGGGAGGCCGTCGAGGGGATCGTGAACGCGGCGCTCTGGGTCAAGGCCGAGTTGCAATCGCGCGGGAGTAGCGTCTCCGCGTCGCCCCTGGTCGCCGCCGTCGCCGAGCTGGAAGCGGTCAAGAAGGCGCGGGGCGAGGCCGTGCGCGGGGTGCGAGGCGCGCTGCCCGGCTTCCTCGAGTCGCGGCTGGACAAGGCCCCCGACGAGATCCTCCTCGTGAGGGACTTCGTCTCCGTGGCCGGGTCCGCCGCAGTCGCAGAGAAGCCCTCGGACGTGGACGTGGTGCTCCGGGCCGAGTACGACGGGCAGAAGGGCGCGTATCTCCTCGACGGGTCTGGCATTTGGGTCGCGCTGCGCCGCTTCCTCACGCCGGACAAGCGCGGCCCGCAGATGCAGCTCCTCGCCGCGCCCCAGGGGAGCTTCACCGACTACGTCCCGGTGTATGACCTCGTTGCCCGCCGTCGCGAGCCGCACGTCGTGAAGATCGAGCCCGAGCCGGCCGAATACGAGGGCAAGGATCGGGTGGTGAAGAGCGCCGAGAAGCCGCCCGAGAAGGTCGCGGACGCTGCCAAGCTTGGATTGGATCTCCGAGAGAAGTTCGGGCGCGGCGGAACCGAGGTCGGCGTTGCGAGAGCCCGCGATCTTTCAAACCGACGCGCGGTGAGCGCAGAGACGATCTCTCGGATGAGATCGTTCTTCGCGCGCCACGGTGCCCAGGTCGACCGCCGGGACAAGGGTTGGGAGAATCGCGACGACCCGAGCGCGCAATGGATCGCGTGGCTCCTCTGGGGAGGAGACGCTGGGAAGGAGTGGGCCGAGAGTCTGGGGAAGGTGGAGAAGCAGGCCCGCGCCGCGACCTCCGAGATCCGCACCCAGGCCGAGCGAGCGAAGAAGACCGACGCTATTACGCTCGGCGAGTTCTTCTACCAGCCGAAGCCGACGCGCCCCGCGTTCGAGGAAGAGGCGCAGACGGTCGACCGGCTCTTGGAACTGTACGAGGAGCGGCGCGAGGACTGGCTCCCCGCGTGGGTCCAGAAGAAGTACGACGGCGCTCGCCACCAGATCCACAAGGACAACTCGGCGGTCACGATCTACAGCGAGGACGGCGACGACAACACCGACCGGCTACCCGGAATCGTGGAGGCCGTCCGCAAGCTCGAACCGCACAAGCTCGTATTGGACTGCGAGATCGAGCGCTGGCACAACGGCCAGCACCTACCGCGCGAGACCGTCGCGGGCCACCTGGCGGAGCGCGGCGAGCCCGACGACTCCGAGCTGGTCGCCAACGTGTTCGACGTGCTTTGGTGGAAGGGCGACGACGTGCACAAGCGCCAGCTTCGTCTTCGGCTAGAATACCTGCGCCAGCTCGGAACGGGGACCATGGACGTGCCGTCGAAGGACGCGCGCTTGAACATCGCCCCGGGCGTCGAGGTGGGGACGGTCGCAGAGTTGCGAAAGGCGGTGGAGAAGATCCGCAAGCTGCCCGGGTCCGAGGGGATCGTGGCCAAGCAAATCGAATCGCCCTACAGCCTCACGGGTACGACGCGGGACGCATGGGTGAAGTACCACAACGCGACGACGGTCCGGGGCGTGGTGTACGCCTCGAAGCGCACCCGGGGCGGCGTGTGGACCTACTCCTACGGCGTGAGGCCGGGCAAGGAGCAGGCGGCGACGCGGGTCGACGAGGGCCTGGTCCCCGTGGGCGAGACGTTCGCTACCGGCCTCCGGTTCCAGCCCGGCGATGCGATCCTGGTCGAGGTCGAGGCGGTGAACAAGGTCCGGCAGCCCCAGGGGGTGTGCCTGACCGCGTGGGTTCCGCGCGTGCTCGGAGGCTACGACGGCGAGCCAGACACGGTGGACACAGCGGCGAAGCGTGCGGCGGACGATCTGGTCCTACAGTGCAAAGAGGCGGACGAAGCTGGGGCGGTCGAAACGTATTACGCGCCGAACGTGGTGAAGTCGCTCGGCCGCGTCGACGTGCCGACGGTAGGGCCGCAGACGGCGCGGGTCGTGTTCGTGGCCGCTTCCCCCGGTAGGATCGAGGCGGCCCGCCGCGAGCCCCTGGCCGGACCCAGCGGTGAGACGTTTGGCGAAGTGTACCTCGGGCCGCTCGGCCTGAAGCGCGCCGAGGTCGCCATCACCAACGCCGTGCCGCAACTCCTCACGGACGAACACGGCCGGGTCAGAGAGCCGACCCCCGAGGAGGTCGACGACTGGCGCGAGTGGCTCGGGGAGCAACTGGACGGGCGCAAGGCGGAGATCGTCATCGCGCTGGGAAAGACGGCCGAGACAGCGTTGGGCAAGCGTGCGGACGTCATGGTCCCGCACCCGGCCGCAGTACGTCGGTTCGGCGACTCGGGCGAGGTGGCGCGCAAGCTGAAGCGGATCCGGGAGCGGCTGGACCGCGAGGCGAAGGTGGCGAAGCGTCTCCCGGCCGTGCTCGCCAAGGCGAAGTCGGAGGGAGGCACGCGCTCCGCGGCGGCCGTCGACAACTGGGACAAGAACTGGTGGAAGATGCTGCCCCGCTCGGGCGAGGGCCGCTTCACGTACCAGCACCACTGGCGCGGGCTCGAGGAAGACGAGATCGGCCTGAGCGACGCCGACTTGATGAAGACCGACCACTCGGTACACGGCGATCTCAGGTTGGAAGGCAACGGAGACCTCTGGGGGTTCACGATCTTCCTCGGCGAGACGAAGGACAACCGCGGCCCCAACCTGGACAAGCTGATCGACTGGAAGGCCGACGACAATATCGAGGTGAGCCCCAAGTTGCCGCAACCGAAGGAGTGGCTGGACGTCGGCGCTGACAAGCCCTACGTGTCCCCGCCTGGCGAGGTCGGCGCGACGTCCGAGAAGTACTCCAAGTTCTTCCGACGCGACCACGGCACCTACCAGCTCGGGGTCGCCCGAAAGCACTCGGTAGAAATTTTCCTTGACGGCGAGAATCTGAAGGGCCGATACTTGCTCGTGTACGCGCCCGTGGCTGGGCGGCGTCTGTGGCTGATAGACAAGCCGGAAGACCAGACGCCCATGGCCGAGAGTCGCGACCTCGCCGATCTCATAGGCGAGCTTCGACGCAAGAACCAAAGTCACTTGGTATGGGGAAGGCCCGGAGAGAAGCCTCGGATAATCGAGGTGAAGACCGGGAAGGTGTTGAAGGAGAGCACGTGGGTCGGTATCGCAAAGGCGGACGAGGCGAAGCGGATCGTGTACGGGATCGCGATGGACCCCTACGGCGAGCGCGGCCCAACGCCCGACGCGGACAACGACTGGCCCACACCCGCGGGTGTCGAGAAGGCCGCTCACCGCTGGCTCAAGGGGTCCAGGGTGATTGGCTTCGAGCATCGCAAGCCGGCAAACGCGCAGGTCGTGGAATCATGGGTGGAGCAGTACCCGTCGCGCAAGGACTACCTTGCGGCGATGGGCGAGCTTCCTCACCGCGTCTACCGGCGCAAGTTCGGGGACGATGTGATCCACTCGGGATCATGGTTACTCGGCGTGGAGCTGGGCGAGAAGGAGTGGGCCATGTACAAGCGTGGTGAGATCAACGCCTTCTCCCCCGGCGGCATGTCCGTCCGCGTCCCGATCGATCGGTCGCAGATGCCCGAGGTGACCTTCGTCGACATCGTCGAGAAACCAGTGACATGAGCAAACCGCTGACCGCGCTCCCGGATCTGAACCTCTTCGAGGTAACGCTCTGCGAGTGGGGCAAGAACAACAAGAAGCGCTTTCCGATATGGAAGCACAAGGAGAGGAAAGAAGAGATGGACGACTTCAACGAGATCCTCAAGTCGGTTTTGGAGACCGAGCTGGACGAGGAGAAGGAGCTTGACGCTTGGGTCGAGAAGGCCAAGCTGGACGAGAAGGCGGTCAACGCGGTGAAGGCCGCGCTCCGCATCCTGTCCGGGTTCAAGGATGTCTTGCCGAAGGACGCGCTGGACAAGCTTGCCGGTCTCGCCGGCTACCCGGCCCCGACCGCGAAGCAGGACGAGCCCAAGGACAAGGACAAGTATCCTTCGCCGATGGCCAAGTCGCTCGAGGGAGTGCCGAAGGAGGTGCGCGAGCACTTCGAGACGGTGCTGAAGGCGCGCGACGAGGAGCTGACGGCGCTGAAGGAGAGCAACGAGACGATCGCGAAGTCGCTCAAGGCCGAGAAGGACGCGCGCGAGCTGGACGCCTGGATCAAGAAGGCCGAGGCCGACCTCGCGCACTTCCCGGGCAAGAGCACGGACGAGATCGCGAAGTCGCTCAAGGCGCTTGCGGACGTCGACCCGAAGCTCGCCGAGGAGCAGTTCACGGCGATGAAGGCCGCATCCGACGCGCTCAAGGAGAGCGAGATCCTGAAGTCCAAGGGCTCGTCGTTCGACGGCGGAGGCGCCGCGGATTCGGCATGGGCTGCGATCGAGAAGGCCGCAGACGGCATGATCGAGAAGTCCGGCGACTCCACGCTGACCAGGGCGCAGGCGATCGACCTGGTGTGCAAGCACCAGCCGGAGCTGTACACGCGCTACGTCGACGAGTCGGAGAAGGCGAGGCGCTAGGGGTCGTTCTGAAAACAGCGGCCCTTGGCCGCAGAGCGAGGAGAGAGAACAGTGGCATACGAAGGCAATCTCCAGATCGCGCCCGGTCTCACGGCCGGGGCGGATCTGTCGAGCAAGCAGTACTACTTCGCCAAGGTCTCCAGCGGGGGCGTCATCGGATGCAACACCCAGGGTGAGGCCGTGGACGGAGTGATCCAGGACAAGCCGGACGCGAGCGGAAAGGCAGTCTCGGTGGCCTACTCCGGGATCTCCAAGGTGGTCGCGGGCGCCGCGATCCTCAAGGGGGCGCTGGTCCAGACCGACGCGAACGGGAAGGCGATGACCGCAGCGGCGGCACCGACCTCGGCGACGAAGGACAGCTCAGCCGGGCCGTTTGATATGGCGGCCGGTGACACCATGGTCGTCGATGTCGACAACGTGGGCAACGCAACGGCCACCTTCGACGCCGCAGCCGGGTACGCGATCGACACGACCTCGTACCCCGTGGCGGACCAGGACGGCCTCACGGAGAAGGTCACGATCGACGGTGGCGACGAGCAGACCGTTACGTTCAGCGGGGCGCACACCCTGGCCGCGCAGATCGCGGCGAGCCTGAACGCCCAGCTCGTGGGCGCCTCGGCGACCTCGAGCGATCCGACCTCGGCGACGAAGACCACGAACACCGGCGCGCCGTGGAACATGGCCCCGGGCGACACCATGGTCATCGATGTGGACAACGTGGGCAACGCGACCGCGACATGGGACGCGGCGCAGGGCACGGTCACGGACACCACGGGCTACCCCGTGGCGGACCAGGACACGAAGACCGAGAAGGTCACGATCGATGGCGGCGACGAGCAGACCGTCACGTTCGCGGGCGTGACCACGACGGCGGCCAGCATCGCATCCCAGATGAACGAGCAGCTCGTGGGCTGTCAGGTTACCGTGGCGGGCGGCCAGGTCAAGATCCTGAGCGACACCTACGGCACGGATTCGTCCGTGGCCATCGGGACCGGCACCACGGCCATGACGTGGGATGCTCCGGTGGCGGGTACCGGGGACGTCGCGAACATCGACGCCGTGACCGAGGCTGAGGTCAAGACCGTCATCGAGGCGGACACGACCGCCGAGGTGGTCGCGAACGGAGACGGGTCCGTGACCCTGAACTCGCCGACCACGGGCGTCGCGTCCGAGCTGGACTTCAAGTCCGGCAACGCCATCGCGATCCTCGGCCTCTCGGTCGAGGTGGTCATCGGGACGGCGGGCGGCCAGGTGAAGATCACGAGCGACAAGAAGGGCACGGGCTCCTCGGTCGCGATCGGAACCGGGACGTGTGCGCTGACCTGGAACGCTCCCGTCGCTGGCACGGGCGACGTCGTCGACATCGACGCTGTCACGGCCACGGAGGTCAAGACGGTCGTCGAGGCCGACACTACGGCGAACGTCGCGGTGAACGCCGACGGCTCGTTCACGATCACCAGCCCGACGACCGGGGCGACCTCGGAACTGGACTTCAAGTCCGGCAACGTGCTCGCCGCCTGCGGTCTGAGCGTCGAGGTCGTGACGGGAGAGGAGAGCGGCACGCACTACTCGGGCCGCGCGCTGGAAGCCGCGAGCAACAACGGGGACATCATCTCCGTGCTGCTCATGGACGGACTCAACTAAGGCGTCGCATGAGACGCAAGGAGGAATAAGATGCCTCAGCCTACAGCAGGCGACGTCCACGTCAACCGACCGCTGACGAACATCTCGATCGCGTACATGCAGTCCGCCGATCAGTTCATCGCGTCGAAGGTCTTCCCGAACATCCCTTCGGAGAAGCAGGGCGATCGCTACGTCACCTATCCCAAGGAGCAGTGGTTCCGCACGGACGCGCAGAAGCGCGGGGTCGCGCAGGAGTCCGCCGGCAGCGGCTACGAGATCGACTCTACCCCGACGTTCTTCTGCGAGCCGATCGCGCTCCACAAGGACGTCGACGACCAGGTGCGCTCCAACGCGGACCAGCCGATCGACATGGACCGGGACGCGACCCTCTTCCTCACGCAGCAGATGATGTTGAAGCGCGAGAAGGACTGGGCCGCGGCCTACTTCACCACGGGCCTTTGGACCGGATCTTCCACCGGAACGGACATCGTACCCGGCACCCTCTGGGATGCCGGCGGGTCCACGCCGATCGCGGACATGCGAACCGAGGCTCGCGCGATGAAGAAGAAAACCGGCCGCCGCCCCAACGTCGCGGTTCTGTCCGAGGACGTCTGGGACGTGCTCCAGGATCACTCCGACTTCCTCGACCGGATCAAGCTGTCCGACGACAAGGTGGTCACGGTGAACCTGCTCGCGAAGCTGCTCGGCCTGGACAAGATCTACATCGCGGGAGCGGTGGAGAACACGGCCCCCGAGGGCGCCGCGGCGAACATGTCGTTCGTCTACGGCAAGGACGTCGCGCTGTTCTACGCGAACCCCACGCCCTCGATCATGCAGCCGAGCGCCGGGTACACCTTCTCCTGGAAGGGGTATCTCGGAGCGTCGCAGGAGGGGATGCGGATCAAGCGGTTCCGCATGGAGCACCTCGCGGCCGACCGCGTCGAGGCGGAGATGGCCTATGACCAGAAGTTGGTCGCGTCGGATCTCGGCGTGTTCTTCAACGGCGCGATCTCCTAGATCGCGGAAAGGAGCCTCGGGAATGTGGATCGCCGGCAAGAGGATGAAGATCAAACGGAACGGTTCGTACGTCTGGATCAACCCCGGCGATCCCGTTCCCGAGGCAGAGACCTGGCCGAACCGCGACTCCTGGGAGCGGACAGGTCACATACGCAGGACCCGGCGCACGTCGGAGGTAGCGGCGGCAGTCGCTACCGAGATCCGGCACGCGCCTCGGCCCCACATCGTTTCCCGCCCGGAGCCCTCCCTTGCTTCTCCTGTGGACAGCGTTCCTGACACCGGGCGGGAGACCCCTACCACCCCCGAGGGAGCGGACACGGCGCCGATCGCGGAGCCCGAGCCGACCCCTATGCCGATGCCGAAGCCGCGCGCCGAGAAGGATGAGACCCCCCCAGCGCCGGCCAAGCGGCAACGTGAGACGTGCCCCTACTGCGGCGGCGACTTCCTCGACCTGTCCCGGCACGTGTGCAAGGAGGCCCCCGGCTACACGCCGAAGCCCAGGGCGAAGAAGAAGAGCAAGCGGGGCAAGAAGAAGTGAGCTGGAACTACACCGGCCGGCCGTCGTCGTGTGACCGAGACGAGGTACGCTTCCTCCTGGGCGATACCGACGCCTCCGATCCCCTGGTGACAGACGAGGAGATCGCATGGGCGATCGAAAGCCAGGGGACGCTCCGGCTCGCCGCGGCGGTCTGCCTGCGTGCTCTCGCGTCCAAGTTCTCGCGCTACGTGACCCGCCGTGTAGGGGACGTTTCGCAGAACTGCTCCGAGATGGCCAAGGCGTTCCGGGACCGGGCCGACGAGCTGGACCCGAGCGGCCTGACGGCGCGACCGCTGGCGCTGCCCAGCTTCGGCGGCCTCTCGATCTCGGAGAAGGAGACCCTAGCCGAGGACACCGACGCGGTGCAGCCGCGGTTCAGGCGCGGCATGAACGACATTCCCGGCGGCCCGCCCGACGACGGTCTCGACGACCCGGAGTGGATACGATGATCGGCCAGGGCATCAGGGTCATCGATCGCGGCTGGAACGCTATCGCTCGCAAGCTGCTAGCGCTGTCCGACGGCCGCGTTGCCTCGGTAGGTGTCCAGGGCGAGCAGGCGCTGGCCGACCATGACGGCCTCACGAACGCGGAGCTGGCCGCGATCCACGAGTACGGAACGCAGGACGGCACGATCCCTGAGCGTTCATTCCTTCGGTCCACCGAGGCCGACGAGGAAGACTGGATCTCCGGCGAGCTGGCCAAGATCGCCAAGGAGAAGGTTTTCAAGGGCAAAGATCCCGAAGGCTCGATTCTCTTGATGGGCGAGGGGTTCAAGGCCAAGGTCATCAAGAAGATCAAGGCGGGCCTCGAACCCCCGCTGGCCGATAGCACCGTGGCGGCCCGCGGCGGCTCCGACACTCCGCTGTGGGATACGGGTCAGCTCGTGAACGCGCTCTCGGCCGAGGTGGTCGACCCGCGTGAAAAGAGGGCCTCGTGATGCCGGACTGTCTCGCAGGCGCGGTCAACGCGGAGTCGTCGCCCGTCGAGGTGCTGCGCCGCAACGCCGGGGCCTACGACGGCCACGGACGGTGGCGGGCGGGCGGGGATGAGTACCTCACGATCTCGGCGGCGGTCCAGCCGCTTCGATCCGAGGAGATCCTACGGCTCGAAGACTCGCGGCACGTCAAGGCGGCGATCAAGATCTACACCACCACGCTGCTCCGCACGGTCAGCCCGTCCGGGGCGCACCAGCCGGACATCGTGACGTGGTGCGGCGCCGAGTACGAGGTCGAGGGCGTCGACGATTGGAGCGGCGCCGGCGGCTACGTCAAGGTGATTGCGGTGCGGCGTGAGGGCCAGGGATGAACCTCGCGGATCCCATATCCCTGCTCGCGTTCGAGGACGCGGTCCAGGAGTGGTTCCAGGAGGCGATCGAAACCCAGGCGATCTGGGCGGTCCAGTCGGCGCCCCGGCCGCAGTACCCCTATGGATCGTTGCGGATCATATCCGGCCCCGTCCCGGCTTCGCCCGCTTTCGAGCAGAAGACCGAGACGGACCTCACTAGGCCGCTGGGCCAAGAGGTGGAGTTCCAGACGCGCGTGCCGTGCACGTTCGTGGTCTCCTGCCAGGCGCATGTGACGCGGCCGGACGGGAACAACCCGAGCTTCTACGCGCGCGCCCTGATCTCGCGGGCGACCGCGCGGTTGTATCTGCCCTCGGTCCAGGAACGGTTTCGCGCGGCGAACATCGCGGTACAGCGCACCGGGCCGGTGACGGACATCTCGGCGATCGTGAACGACGGTCACGTATCTCGGGCGGGTGTCGACGTGACTTTCAACGCGGCGCTCGGCCTCAGTGAGTACACGGGATACATAGCGAAGGTGGCGGCGTCCTCGACGGAGTTGGGGATCGACCAGGTATTCGGAGACGTCTAGCAGAAGGAGAGAGACCAATGAGCCTCAACGATATCGTACAGGTCACGATCACCACGGCGACGTCGGCGCCGTCGAGGGTCGGCTTCGGCATCCCGCTCGTGATGGCCTATCACACGAATTGGCCGGAGCGCGCGCGGGAGTACACCGAGGTCGCGGACATGGTCACCGACGGGTTCGCCGCGACCGATCCCGCGGTGCTCGCGGTGACCGCGCTCCTCGCGCAGAACCCGAAGCCGCAGTACGTGGTCGTCGGGCGCGAGGAGAACACGTCCAAGATGAAGATCAACCTCGTTCCGACCGCGCAGAACTCGACCGACTACACGGTCTATCTGAACGGCAACGAGGCGACCTTCACCTCGGACGCTACGGCGACCGTGGCCGAGATCACCGCCGGCCTGAAGACGAAGATCGATCTGCTCGGCGAGTCGGTGACCGTGACCGACAACACGACCGATCTCGACATCGAGGCGGACACCGTCGCGGATCAGTTCAGCTTCTACACCGCGGACCGGACCCTGATCGACATGAACGACGTCACGCCGGACGCGGGCGGCGGCATCGCCGACGACATCGCCAAGGTGAGGATCGAGAACGATGACTGGTATACCTGCCACCTCACGACGCAGGGCAAGGACGTCATCAAGGCGGCGGCGGCGCACATCGAAACGCTGTACAAGATGCTGGTCGTGTCCTCGCCGGACACCGACATCTACGACGGCGCGTCGACGACGGACGTAGCCTACGAGCTACAGGCGGCCGGGTACGCGCGGACGGCGCTCATGTATCACTACAAGAGCAACGTCCAGTTCCCCGCCTGCGCCTGGGCCGGGCGGTGTCTGCCGAAGGACCCCGGCTCGATCACTTGGAAGTTCAAGACGCTCTCGGGCGTGGACTACATGAGCTTCACGACCACCGAGGAGTCGGCGATCGAGGCGAAGGACTGCAACATGTACGTCCGCATCGCCGGGCTGTCCATGGCACAGGAGGGCGTGACGTCATCGGGCGAGTTCATCGACGTCATCCGCGGAACCGACTTCATCCGAGCGCGGTTGCAGGAGTACATCTTCGCGGTGCTGAAGAACGCGGACAAAATCCCGTTCACGAACGCCGGGATTTCGACGGTGGTCGCCGAGGTGCTGGCGGTGCTCCGGCTCGCGGTCGGAAACGGGATCTTGACGGAAGACCCCGCGCCCACGGTACAAGCCCCGCTCGCCAGCGCGGTCTCGGCCGCGGACAAGGCCAGCCGACTGTTGCCGGACGTGAAGTTCACGGGCACGCTCGCGGGCGCGATCCACGCGACGCAGATCAGCGGAACGATCTCGGTGTAGCCGAGGAGAGAAGGAGAAAAGAAGATGGCCAACCTCACGACCTACGATCCCGACGATGTATCGGCGGTCTTTGCGGGAATCCCGATCGCCGGGTACGCAGACGGGACGTTCGTGGAGATCGAGCAGGACGAGGACGACTTTTCCCTGACGGTCGGCTCCGACGGCGAGGCGTGCCGGGCGAAGACGAACAACAGGGCGGCGTCGATGACCGTGACGCTGCTCCAGTCGTCCGCGACGAACGACCTGCTCTCGGCGAAGCGCAACGCCGACATCCTCACGCCCAGCGGCGACGGGATCGGCGCGTTCATGGTCAAGGACAACTCGGGGACGACGGTCTGCAACGCACAGAAGGCATGGATCGTCAAGCCGCCCGCGGTGGTCTACTCGCGGGGCGTGGAAGCGCGCGCCTGGACGTTCAAGACCGATTCGATGGACTGGTTCGTCGGAGGTAACTGATGTCACAGAAGGAAGCGCAGACGGAACGGATCGGCGATCACGACTACGAGATGTTCATGCTCGCGCCGATGCGAAGCCACGGCCTCTTGATGGACGTCGCGAAGATGGTCGGGCCGGCTCTCGGCTCGGCCGTCGGCGCACTCGTCGGCGGAGATGCGAAGGACATCATGGAGCGCGAGGTCACGCCGGACCTGCTCTCGACGGCCCTGGGCAAGCTCTTCCTCGACCTGAACAAGAAAACCCTGGAAGACGTGATACGCGCGTTCTCCGAGGTGACGTTCGTCGACGGAAAGCCGCTGACCAAGATCTTCGACGACCACTTCCACGGCGCCCTCGAGGACCTGTACCGCTGGCTCGCGTGGGGCTTCAAGGTGCAGTGGGGAAAATCGCTGGGCGCCTTGGTGAGCGGCACCGGTGGCCGAGGCGCCCTGTCAGCGCTGATGCAGCTCGGGGCGTCCCGATCCCCGAGCACCTCGACTGGCTCGTCTGGCGGCCAGTCATAGCGCGGGTCGCGACGCTAGAGGAGATCGCGACGTACTACGATCTCCTCGAGCTTCTCGATCTGCATGAGGCGATGGACCTCCAGGAGGAGGCCGACGGAGTAGCGAGCGAGGCCGGCCATGGTCGTTAAGGAACTAGTCGCCCTCCTCGGGGTGAAGACCGACAAGGCGTCGCAAAAGCGCGCCGAGGGCGGCATGAACCGCCTGATCGGTCTCGCCAAGGCCGCCGCCGTCGCGTTCGCCGGGCTCAAGATCGTCCAGTTCCTCAAGGGCACCGTCAACGAGGTCGCGACCCTGGGAGATCGCTTCGACAAACTCGCGAAGCGGACCGGCCTCGCTGCGTCGAAGCTCCAAGAATTGGAGCACGCGGCAGAGTTGAGCGGCGCGAGCCTCGGCGACATCGAGACCGCGATCAAGCGCCTCCAGTCGTCGCAGGTGGAAGCCGCGGACGGATCGGCGGAGTATGCCGACGAGTTCAAGCGGATGGGCTTGGAGGTCAAAAACGCCGACGGCACGTTCAAGGACACGACCGATCTGCTCGTCGAGATGTCCGACGGGTTGAAGGGCCTCGACTCCGACGCGGAGCGAACCGCCGTCGCGGTCAAGCTGCTCGGGCGGGGCGGCATGACCTTGATCCCCATGTTCAAGGAAGGGTCCGACGCGCTCCGCGAGATGATGGGGGAGATGGAGCAACTCGGCGGGATCATCGACGACGAGATGATCCAGGCTACCGCCGACTATATCGACAACCAGCGCCGTATGCAGGTCGCGATGCGCGGGGTCAAGAACGCGATCGCGAAGGAGTTGATCCCGAAGATCAACGATCTGACCGATGCCTTCATCAAGTGGTGGAAGGCCAACGGGCAAGTCATCCGACAGCGACTCGGGCTCGTCTTCGGCAAGCTCGGCGCGATCATCTCCAAGAACGTCAGGTTCTTCGGGGATCTGTTGCGGCGCGTCTACGACTTCCTGGACCAGCTAACACCGCTACAGAAAAAAATACTAGCGGTCGGTGCCGCGGTCACTGGCCTGGGCGTCTTGCTCAGAGCCGGGCCGATAGGTCGCTTTCTGCTCCTCGCGACGGTCATAGCCGGAGTCATCGAGGACTTTCAGACATGGAAGGAAGGCGGGAAGAGCGCGATCGGAACGATCATGGCGAAGCTCGGCGAGCTGCTCGATATGGATCT
>CAYRYW010000014.1:0-2056 GCA_964428725.1 uncultured Dehalococcoidales bacterium | reverse complement strand
GGCATGTCGGAGGCCGCGCTCGGCGCCGAGGTGGGCAAGGCGGTGCGGGCGGAAACGGACCGCCAGAACAGGGCCGCCATGCGCGCCCTGTCGCCGTCCATGGCGGGGGTGTGAGATGGCGATCGCGGAACTAATCTTCGGCCATCTCCTCCCGACGTTGGGCAAGGACGATCCCACGGTGGGGGTCATCCAGTTCGATTGCGTCCCGGACGAAACCCACATGTCCGAAGCGGAGATCACCGACCATCCGGTAGAGGCCACGGTCGGAGCGCAGGCGCAGATCTCGGATCACATCCGCGTTCTGCCCGACTCCGTCGAGTTCAACGGCGTTGTCACCGACACGCCGCTGGTCTATCTAGCGAGCCTCGCGCCGTCCCCGGTCTGGCCGATGGCCGAAGTCCCGGGCGCGCCTACCACGAACCGCGCGGACGCGGCATACGAGAAGCTGCGCGAGTTGATGTCGAAGGGCGTCCTGCTAGACGTAGCGACCAGCTTGCGGACCTACGAGGACATGGCGATCCGGTCGCTGACAGTGAGCAGGAACGCCTCGACGGGCAACGTCATGGACTGCCGGATCTCGCTGCGCCAGGTGACCACGGCGACCTCTCTCGCGATTGACGCGCCGGTCCCCGACGACGTGGCGAACAACGCCTCCGCGGAGCAGGGCAAGAAGGACAAGGAGGAATCAACGACGAAGCAGGACGACACCGCAAACGAATCGATGGCCTTCGGGCTCCTATTCGGGTGACGCAGATGCCGGTCTACACGATATCGCTGGACAACGCCGCCGAGCTTGGCGCCTTCCGGTTTTCCGCCGACTTTGACGGCACGGATTTCCGGCTCCACTTCCAGCACAACTCGCGGGAGGACGCCTGGTACTTCGACCTGCTCGACCTCGACGGAGACCCGCTTCGCAGCGGCATCAAGGTGGTCTCGAACTTTCCGCTGATCCGCCTGTTCGTGGAGCACTCGCGGCCCGCCGGAGAGCTGCTCTCCCTCGACACGCGGAACACCCCGGCCGATCCGGGTCTGGCCGATCTGAACGTGTCCTCGATCTTCGGGTACGCCGACGCCGAGGCGGTAGAGGAGGCGACGGCATGATTCAGGATCTCTGGAACCGCGACTTCGAGATGTCCGTGGGAGGGCAGACGATCGCGATCCAGCGCGCGAACCCGCTGACCGGGGAGATCACGCCGGCCCTGCGCGTGACCTTCGGGATCGAGAAGAGCGACAACCGCGACCCGAACCGCGCGACGGTGGAGATCTACAATCTGAGCGGGACGAATCGGAAGACCTTGCAGGCGGGATCGGATCTGGCGCAGACCATGCGCGGCGCCGGCCAGGTCTACGACTGGCCCCTCGTGGTCAAGGCGGGATACGTCGGAAGCAAGGCTCAGATCTTCTCCGGCGATATCGTCTACGCCGATTCCCGGCTGAACGGTACCGAGTGGGTCACCACGATCGAGGCGGAGGACGGCGGCAACGCCTTCCGAAGCGCCAGGCTCTCTAAGTCCTACGGCAAGGGGACGACCGTGGCGCAGGTGCTGACAGACCTGGCCGCGGCGCTGGGCGTCGGGCTCGGGAACTCCGCGGCCAAGTTCGCGGCGGGTTCCGAGCGGGGGTATCTCAGCTTTGTCAACGGGGTTGCGGTCAACGGCAAGGTGTCCAAGCTCCTCGATAAGTACGTCACGTCCGCCGGGTATCGCTGGTCGATCCAGGATGGCCAATTGCAAGTGCTCGGTCCAGACGAGACGCTGCTCGATTCGATCGCGGTGATCTCCAGTCTCACCGGGCTTGTCGGTTCGCCCGAGCGCGGCGAGAAGGGGATCGTCAAGCTTCGGAGCCTGCTACAGCCTACGATCCAGCCGGGGCGACGTTGCCAGGTGGTCTCGCGCATGGTCTCGGGCCAGTACAAGGCGCTCGCGGTCAAGCACTTCGGCGACACGTTCGGTCAGGACTGGTACACCGAATTTGAGGGGAGGCCGCTGACATGACCCTCGGAGCCAGCCGTACCCCGAGCCTCGCCGAGCTGCTACAGGCGGCCGTCCAGCGCGGC
>CAYRYW010000013.1:0-49806 GCA_964428725.1 uncultured Dehalococcoidales bacterium | reverse complement strand
TCAAATTCTAATTTTTAAAATTGAAAGTTCAAATAAAAGTTTTTCGATTTTTCGCATTCTATTAATATTCTAATTTATGATGATAAAAGTCTATTAATAATTTAGCTTTTACAATAATATCATCTTCGTGTCCATTACCAATATTGTGTTCTTGTATATAATGTCCTATTAAATCTTCTAAAATATCAATAGTATCATTTATAGTATTCTTATCTATCCATATCGTTTCTACCATATTTTCCACCTCCTATATATAATTAAAATAAAATATAGAATGAATGTGGCTATTCATCCTTTATAAATCATTTGTAGTTCTAATAAAATATACATATGCGTTTAAGCCATCTACGAAATATGAGTCCGATTTATAACTAATAGTCGAATCGTGAATACAATCGTTCTTTGCTTGTTCGAATTCATAAGGGTCTATGGTAATACAGTATGGTGTATATATCTTGCCTCTATACTGTTTTTGCCATCCGATTTTAGCCCCTCTGCCTCTTGCCTTATTAACAAAATTCTTAGGATATTTAAGACATAGCTGTTTGAATCGTTCTTTAGTATCCATATCATCAAATTCAGTTAGTTCATCATCATCAATATCGTCAATATCATCAATATCATCAACATCGTCATCGTCATAATCGTTTAAGTCTAATTCATCAATGTCATCATCGCTTTCATCGGGATTATCTGCCTTAACTCGTAAATCTACAAATTCAGATGCTAATCTCGATTTCTCTTGCCAACTAAGGTCTTTGTCCTTCATTATTTCCTTTATACTGCCATAAGGAAAGTCTATTTTGGTAATCGGCTTTACTTCTATGTATTCTGTTGGTACGACCATAGGAACGATTTCTTGATTCTCATCATTAATATGAACAGCTATATGGTCGGCTTTCTGTTTATGTGCCATATCGACATATCCTAATCTGCGACAGAATTCAAGTACATTGTATTTTACTGTATTTGGCAATTGCCTTACTTGTTCTTCCTCTGGTAATTCGTGATATTGTTCCATAAGGTTATTTAGTGCCTTTATTGTTTTATTGAATAGCGTCGATTTGCTCAATGATACCACTTGGTCTAATGCTACAGCTAAATCATCTTTAGGTCGTTTATCGTTTATACGGACTTTATTCATAGTACCTAATTTATCTCGTTTAATTTTTCCCATATCAATCATCTCTTATGTGTAATTTCAATATATATACTGTCATAGTAGTATATCACTCATTTGTAGTAGATTATTTTTTTTTTCTCACTTAATTGAATTGAAAGTTCATTTAAAAAGTTTTCGAATTTCAATTTACTTTAGGGAGTCTATAACTAACTCTTACTCCTTAAGGACACTCTGGTGTCGGTTTTCCAATGCTGTTATGAGTTATTACATTGTATCCATAACCGTAATAGGACTAAATCGCATATCGTATCCACTACCTAAGTTATCGGTGGCAATCCAATAAGGATTATCCGATTTGGCTTTAGTCTTTGTTTTCTGTTTATTGATGTATGTCGTAATTGATTTGTAAGTTCGCTCTCTAAGTTTCAATAGTTCAATTCTCTTTAGATGTAAATCAGCTCGTCGCATAAATAGGTTAAATGGTGTATGCTTTACTTGTTCAAGATTTTCTGCGATTCTAATATCTATACGGTCTATTAGATACCATAGATGGTTTATATTCAACTTTTATCACCTCCAATGTACAATTCCATTATATAATAAAAAGAAAATTTTAATTATATAGAATTGTGCGAAATGCTTTACAATCCAATTTCTTCTGCCAATATCTCTAAGAGTTTAACCATTGCCTCTTTCTTTTCTTGCGAGAAATTTTCCCATTGTGCCTCACAATATAGGTCTAAGTGAAGGAAAATCTCTTCTTCTGGAGTTTCCCTTAATCTTAGAATGTTAGCATCTGTTATGATTACCATTTTATCACCTCCTTTATATGTTATTTGTTGTTATTTATTCAAATAAATAAAATTACAACTCCTTATGTGCCTTTAACCAATCGAAAACTGACTTCCACGGATTATATGCCCTTAAGGGCTTAATAGTTCCACTTATTTCAGCTTTAGGCAACATTTTTCCTAATACATCAATCAGTACATTAGCCATATTCATTTCTACTGTTAATGTAAGAGTCATTTCTACTATTATTGGCTTAGTCATATGATTTAACCTCCATTCTGTAATTTTCATATACAATGCGTAAAAAAAATTTTTAATTTTTCGGCTTACACCTAACACCTATGGGCATTAGGATTTGTCGGCTAAGGGACTTAAACCAATTATAATTTCTTACATTGGTCTAAGAGTTTCAAGAACTTAGCTTTCAATTCCTTTGAGCAATTGAAAGTTTCGCATAAGGTATTGATTTTATGCTCACTTCCTAAGTACAAATTGCCTTTAGGATTGTTCCCGAATTTAACTAAGGGAATAGCTTTAAGCTCTCTGCCTTTAGGGCTTTTCTGAACAAACACATTAGGAACATTGGACATCTCAATGTATTCATAATCAGCTAAGCCGTTTATAGCATCTCTAAGTTGTTTGAGGGTTGCCATTTTAGACATCAGCTCTTATGGGTAATTTTCTTCTAAGTACAGATTTTTTTTCTGTGGATTGTATGTTAGTATCATACCATTATATAAGAAAAAGAAATTTTTAATTATATAGTATGGGCTAAATGCCTTACTCGGTTTTCAGAATTTCTTCCAATGCTTTCTTATTAGCTATTAGAGCTTTTCTCGTCTCTGGATGTAATGTATTTGAATGATACATCAATATCCTATTGATATGAGCTAAGTTCTTCTTCGCTAAGTCCTTAGAATTCATTTTTTTATGCCTCCATATGTTATTATTGTTTGTTATTTGTTATTTATATTATTGCCGTTCAAATAGTCTAAAGCCATCGTACATTAGGTCATACTTCATACTAATGAATTTCAAAAATTCGTGGCTATACCTATCGTCTATGTGCTTATATGCCGACTCAAAAAATCGTCTATCATATAAGTCGCTAAGGTCTAAGATGGTTTTCCTTTTCAACTCCACCATAGTCCTTACATCTGGTTTAGAAATTTTCGATTCCATAATAATAGATTATCGTGAATCGTATATAAACCTTACAGATTTTTCGAAAATTCACAATGCTTTCACAAATTTCAAAATAAGTGAAACCGATTAGAATAAGAGTAGAAGCGAAATCGTATCTGCTTTCCCGAAACATACCATTCGATTAACGACCTTGACCGAATTTCAAATCGGGTTAGCTAAATCTGAGCTAATCAACCCACACTTTGCAACACTGTCAGAGTTATACTCAAAATAAAATATCGAGCTACTTGGAGAACTTTTTCCTTTTTCTGTCCCGTACCATACTGTACCGATATACTTTGGCAGAGGTCGTGAGAGATAGAAAAAAATATGGACCATATTGCGGCATGACCTGAAAAAATCTAAAAAATATTTTTGCTCTGAGCACTTCGCCAGATAGGACTACAAGTACAATCATTTAAAAAACATGTAAAAAAAGGAGTAGGAGTTCCAACCGCTTCGCCTAATAGGACCAATTTGGACTAAAACACCCTGAAAAACAGGGTATATATATGTAATCTGTTTTGAAAAATTATTATTAATTAATTATTATATATATAGTAGGGGGTTTTTTTTAGGGTCTTTTGGTCCACTTTTCTTTAAATAGGGGTCGCCCAAATAGGACTACGGGTCTTCTAGGTCCTGAATTCGTTTTTTGGGAAAAAGTGGGTCGAGCGAAAATAAGGAGTAGGAAGCCCGACCTTCCTTCTGGATGCATTTAATTTTTTTTACGAAAGTGAAAAATGATAGCTCTAAGCGTGTAGTCATGCCAGGAAAGGAGAAAAATTTTGCACTATCGAGGCGAAACCACTCGTTATGCCCCACACTGAGGCATCCCTATGACGGTATAGTCTTCTATGGCGGCTATGTAATTTTTTACAATATTTTTTGAAACTTAGATTATAAATATTTTAAACACTATAAGTTATTATAATTAGAATAAAAAAAAGTAAATTACGATGACAAAAGTAGTAAACGCTATCACACGGGCACTGGCGGATGGACGCTATCTGAAATTGAATTGTGATAATGACCCGCTAACTGGCAATCTAGAGAGTGTTGGAGATATTACGCTCCAACTTCAAGCATATGCAGGTTCGAGTTCACCATTTAGCTATGGTGGTACGGATTATAAAGGTGGGGCACCTGTGGGCGGAGAAACATCTCACATATGGAATAGCACGGGAGCTGGTAATATTGATGTAGCTGGACCTTTTATAGACGCAGACGGTGTTACTGATATAGATGTGGGGTTATATGATATTACCCCAGCAATTCCTGGGATGTATATAACGCTTTACTATAAAAACGGAGAAAGGGCAGCAATAGCTACTTGGCTTGATAACGCTTTAGGCGTGGGAAATTGGACTGAGGATGATTATTCTACAAGTGTAATGACAGCTAACGGAGCGGGTTCGAATTATAGTTTTGCTGGAGACCCATCTGGTTGGGATATTGTTGCAACTTATACAGACCCTCCTACGGTTAATATAGGATATACACAACAAATATTATTAGATGTTTCTGCTGCTTCTTTAGAATTGGGAAGTTCTAGTGGAGCAGGAGGAAGTTTTTCTATATTCGGAAGTGGTTCTAACGAGAAGGCGTTTTTCATAGATTCTGGTAATGATTATAATATAACTATAGGACACGCCAATTTTAGTGCTACTCCGAGTTTAACATGGGCGAGAGCTAATGCAGATGGTGGAGGAAATGCTCTTACACTTCAAGGTTCAACAGGAAATCTTTCGATAGCGGGGAATTTAACCGCTTCTGGTAGCGGAACACATACTTTAAGCGGGGCTACAAGTATTACTGGAACGCTTTCTGGAACGACATGTAATTTAAGCGGAAACTTCTCGGTTGCTGGTTATGTGACTGACGATTTGGATTTAATGTCAAACAACATACATGTTGGCGGACACGGTTCAATGGGAAACCAAGCCAGTTATAGTGCCAATACTTGCATGAGTGTAAATGAAAATTTTTCTGGCGATTATTCTGGTGGATTTGTACAATTAACTGGAATGAGTTATACGATTCAAGTAACTCCAAATACAGGAGATACGCCATTATGCCAACCATTTGCGTTGATTGGAAGTTGTATATTCTCAATGACAGATGCTGCAATTACGACTTTTAACGACAATGTAAGTGGAGCTGATATTACTGGAAGTGCAGAAATTCCAACGGGAAAAACGATGAATGGAAGCGTTGTATGTATTCAATCATATCTTAGAGGTTCATCAGACCCATCACGAACTGGTACTATTAACAACGGCTACGGTATTCTTACTGAATTCAATCCTAACGAAAATACTTGGAATAGTGTTCAATTATGGAGAGTGGGTAATGCCTTTGCAAACAACACAAGCATAGTAAATAATGATAATGTTTCAATTTACATGTATCATTCTCTCAGTTCGGGAGCAAGTATAGGCGGAGACCTTTATAATATCCGAATGACGGAAAATAATGTAAACGATACCTTTACACTTACGGGTGATTGGTATTTCATAAGAATAGGAGATATAACTAAAGCTGGTGGTGCTACAATGTCTGGAAGCGTATATGGAATAGATATTGCTGAATTTACACCAACGGTTAGTGGAAGTTTATATGAAATACTTTTGAGAGATGCCGCTGGAATATATTTCAGGGATGGAAATCAATATATTCAAAGTGGGGCTTCAAATGAATTAGATATAAGTGCAAATTCAAAAATTAACATATTACAAGATTTAGAGATGGCAGCAGGGAAAGACCTTGACTGTTATACAAATGCGGCTTATTTCAAGCCCAGAAGAGTATCACAATCTGCTATACCAACTCCAGATGCAAACGAGTTGATGGTATGGCGAGATTCAGATGATAACAAAACATATTTAGTATATAATGATACAGATGAAGGAGTAAGGAGTGTGGAAATGACATGAGTGAATATAAAGAATTAATAAAAATAGATGCTGATAATTTTGTATTGGTCGATAAAAAAGAACAATTCAAGTTATCAGATTATCAAACCGAATTATCTGCATTACAGTTTGCGAAAACATTAACAAGACCTCAACTATTAGCAGCTCAGAGGTTATTAAATCCAGGCTATGATGTGGATAAGAGAATACAAGACATTCAAGACTTAATTACGGAGTGTGAGGCAATTGAGTAGAAGATATGAAAAAGTAGATGATGAAAACTATAGGGAAATCGTAGAAGAGACGATACCATTAAAAATGTCTGATTTGCAAAAAGCTAAAGCTGATTGGGAATTAATCTCTTCATTAACGCCACAACAGATACGCTTTGCAATAATGCATAGAAATAGTCCAACAATTGCTATTGCAGAAATAGCCCGTTTAACGGCTTTAATAACAGAATTGGGTACATTAAGAGCTGAGGCGATTCCACTATGAGCGAATTGTTAGAACGAAGAAAACAAGAAATTGAAACGAATGTTGCTTTACTTGAAAAAAATATTAGAAATTTTCAAGACCAATTAGCAAATCTAAATAGAGAATATATATTTATATTAGGAAAATTAGAAGGGTTAAAAGAAAAAGAGAATATATTTAATGGCGAAAGCAAAACAGAATGAAATAATTAGATGTGCATTTGAGGTCTATGATGCTAGTGATGCTCCCTTAACGGGTCAATCTGGTAATGTAACTACTAGATTAACGCATAATGGAGCAAATGCGTCAGAAACAGTAACCGTGAGCGAAATTGGGTCTACTGGACGGTATGAAGCTACTTTTACCCCAACAAGTCTAGGTGTATATGCACTTATTATAGACAAGACTGCAATTTCCGCTGATACTAGAATTGAAAATGGTGGAATGTGGGAAGTTGAAGCAGTTGATTTGGACGATTTAAAAACTGAAATAGATGCCAATGAAACAAAAATAGATACTATAGATGGTAATGTAGATACTGTTGTGGGAAAATTACCAACAAATTACATAATGGGAAGTTCAGACCAAGAAGACCATGATGATGAAATAGATGATATAGTTGTAAATTTACAACGAGCATTAGGATTGCTTGGAGATAATGCAGTAATAGATTATGATTGGATAGATACAAACAATACTGTAGCAACCATTTGGATATATGATTCAAAGGCTAATGCCCAGACCCATGATGAAGTTACTGGTCTATTATATAAATATGCCGTGGCTTGTACATTTACAGGAAGACTGGCAAACATAGCAACAAAAACGAGGGAATCATAATGTCGTACTATATAGGATTGGATATCCCTTTAGTTTTACCAGAACTGTCTATCACCATAGGAGAGCTTGATGTACAAGTAGAAGCGGTTGATGAAGTTGAAGTTAGAGTAGAAGAAATACCAGAAGTGAAAGTACAAATTGAGTGTGAAACATAATGGCTAATATAGAAACGAAATATGTGAATTTTGATGTAATGTATGGCGATACTTGGAAAATGGGATTTAGATTCTATGATACAGATGGTTCGTATAAAGATGTATCTGGATGGACTGAGTTCTATTTTTACTTAAATGATTCATATTTAGATGACAATCCAGTAATTGAACAATCATCTGCCGATATGGATATAAGTAATGCAAGTGATGGTCTTATCATAGTTGATTTAGACTCTACAGAGACAAAATTGCCTCTAGAGAAGTATTACCACCAATTTAAAGCAGTGGATGATGCAGGAGAAGTTTCTACTTGTTATAAAGGTCAGTTTATTATAGACAGAGAATCTATTAAATAATGCCCCAAAGCAATCAACAGATTTCGCAACAGCAGCAAAACGCTATCAAAATGTTGCGAAGTCACGGTGTTACTATTCGCAAGATAGCAGAATATCTCGGTGTTGGTTATGGCACTGCACAGAAATACTGTCAGAATGTCACGCTATTGCCGAAAAGCATGAGAAAGAATCCTTTCGAATTGCTTGACCCAGAAGCGAATCCAGACCAATATGACAAACGAATGATAAATCCAGATGACTATAAAGACCTTAAGAATAAAGAGTATTGGCTTGAGGGCTATGAAAAAGGAACTCGCCTAAAACTGCCTAATTATGACTTGCTTTCTCTTACGGAACTGCAAGAATTAATGGAAGAACCAACTGATTATCATAGTCCACTATCTATGAGAGAGTGGGCTATTCATTATCTAGAAGGACCGAATAACTTTCTCAAATATGCTCCTTACGAATGGAGTGAAGGACAGCTTGAAATGTTCGATTTATGGGAAGAACATCAAAAATTAATGATTGAAACCCATAGAGATTACGGAAAAACTATGGTTGGAGATGCTATTTTAGTCAGAGAAATATGCGAACACCGTGAAAATAACTATGCAGTTTGCTCAGAAACCGATAAAAAAGCAAGAGCAAGAGTAAAACATGTAGGCGATACCTTATTAAAAAATAAGAAAATCATATGTGATTATGGCTTTTTGCCGCATGTTAAGATATTCAAAGGCACTAGACAGGCATGGACTAAGCACGAAATCACCGTTAAGCGAGAAATTTCACAGACAGACCCCACATTGATGTGTTTTTCATCCATTTCTAAGGGTGCAACTGGGGCACACTTCAACGGTATTCTATTTGATGATGTTTGGTCAAGAATCTTAGACCGAAACCCAGAAAATAAGGATAAATGGCTTGAATGGTTTGATGGAGAGTTAGAAGGATGCCTTGAAGATGCTTGGGAATGTTGGTTACTCACCAGAAAAGGTGTTAATGACCTATATCAGACCATGGAAGATAGACAATATTATGTCGTTTATAAGCGTCCCGCAGTAGTACAGTTTCCATCTAAATATCATTACGAATATAAAACAGTAGAAGGTAGGGAAGTTTTTGATAGAGTGGTTGTAAAATCTAAAGATTGGAAGCTATCAGACCCTACTAGGTTCACCATCGAATTCTTTTTGGAAAAAAAGATGAAGATGAATGCCGCTGAATGGGAATCCGAATATCAACTTAATCCAACTTCACGAACTGGTAAATATTGGAGATGGAAAGACCTTAGATTCATTGAGAGTTATAATGAATTTCTTAACATGGTTTCAGAAAAAGGGGCTTCTAGACGGAGTAAAATCATAGGTGCGATGGATTTGGCATTTGGTTCTTCGGCTAGAGCAGACTTTACCGCTCTTGTTATATTAGGATATTTTGAAGAAAAGTTCTATTTTCTAGAGCTTTTTCTATTAAGGCAGCCATCCATGACTCAATATGTAAATTTACTAGGAGAAGCAAAGAAAATCTTTCCTACGATGGAAACCGTTTATGTAGAAGCTGATTTACAACAATCGTTATATGTAGAAGAATTACGCAAAAGGGCATCATTCTTAAATATATTACCTCATTTGTCTAGACAAGAACAAGCTCTATTGGATAAAGCAAATAAGGATAGAAAAGAAGTAAATTTAACTGGAAAACCTTTAAGAATTTGGTCTCAGTTAGAGGCAAAAATAGAGGGTTGGAAGTTATATATCAATAAAAACATGCGAAATTTCAAGGAGTTTAAGGACGAATTTGATACCTTTCCACGATGTGAACATTTTGATGTTTTAGATGCTCTCGGAATGGCAGTCAGTAAAATGACTAGTAAAGGAGCTTTAATTTATGCTTTTAGTGGATAGTAGTTCCATAAAAATTGACTTCATACAAACCATTGTCAAATTTCTTAACGATTGTTAATCGTATTAATAAAAAATTCTCTAGATAGATGTCTTCCAAATAAAAGGAAAACGGTTCAGCAGTTAAAAATCCTCTATGTAACTCCTCTAATTTTTCTTTGCCTACAATAAAACCTTTATATTCTTCTCTAAAATTTGGATTATATATCATAATTCTTGTTCCTCTTCTCCTTTATGTATTATTTTAATATTAGATTTAATACCTTTTAATTTTTTATATTCTTTTACAACATCCCCAATCATTACAAGTTTGGGGGCTTTGTTGCCTCTAGCGAAATAATCAACATAATGCTGTGCATGTTCCATCATGTTCTTTGACATGAATTTACGATATAGTTTTTTGTATATTTCTGGGTCATTGACCCGCTGGTATTCCATGAAACCATAGGCTTTTGTTTCCATTATGTTAAATAGGAGATAGTCACATCGTAGCCACGCTTTTTGTAGTGGTGTGAGCATTTCATTCCGTGGTCTATTCATGTGTTCGGCTTCATCTATAGCCTTCTTCTCTAATTCTTGCTGGTATTTTTGAGCAAGTTCCATCATTTTCCAGCGTTTTTCCCGCCTGATGAGTCCAGCTTTTTGCTCATCACGGTCTATATCAGCAACTTCCCACTCATCTAGGACATCTTTCTTATGCCTGACTTTAGGTCTAGCCTTTTTCCACTTACCCATTAACTTTGCCTCTTGTTAATATTTCTAATAAATCTCCAGTAATTGCATCATCAAGTGCTACCCCAATGGGATTATCATTAATCCCACATATTTTAACCTCATCTTCGTTCTTTTTGGCAACAACCATTCCTTTCTCTATTGGTTCTGCTGCTATATATCTTGTTATTATATTTTCTCCTTGTCTTATAAATCTATACATTTTTCATCTTCTTCCTAAAATCATCTAGAGATATATATCCTTCACACGAATCGACCCAATCATATTTATCAACAAAATGTATGTCACCACATAAGGGACAATCTATAACTAATGTATCCGCCATATTCCATCCTCACATCGTTTTTTCATTAATTTCTTTTGAGCTGGTAATATAAATGAAGGCGTATGTTCCCATATTCTGTCACATCCTAGAGCTATTTCCAAATCCCTAATACAGTCTACCATGTATATCAATTCTTCTAATTCTAGAGCAACCACATGGTCAGAACCTTTCATTTCCCTATCTAAAGTTACATGAAATTCTATATATTCAGCACCTAAAGCGACTGCTGCTATTCCTAGAGCTGGGTCTGGGGTATGAGATGAGAATCCCTTTTTCCATTGAGGATATGCTTTTAGTCTATTCAAATGTACATTATCCAATTCTGTGGGATATTCACTAGTACAAATCACTAAAATATCATCTGACTTATTTCCTAGAGCAAACATTGCTCTTTCAATATCTAGTTTGGTTGTAAGTCCTATAGAGAAAGCCACTGGGATATCAATCTCAGCAGCTCTCTCTAATAGGGGAAGGTTCGTAATCTCTTTGGAAGGAATCTTGATGAGTTTTGGATTTAGACTGACTGCGAATTCTAAACTAGGGATGTCGCATACAGATAATAAATAATCCAATCCTCTATTCTCTGCGTATTTTTTTAATTCTCTATGCTGGTCTTCATTAAATTCTAAAAATGAACGATGTGCCCCATATGTTGGTCCGAATGAGTTCGGGCTATCATATGGTCTATCCCATGCCTCTTCTGTTAATTCGTGAGGCAAATGTCTCTTATTTAATTTGACTGCATCACATCCAGCCAATCGAGCATCTTCAATTAATTGTTTGGCAATTTTCATATCGCCATTATGATTTTGGCTTATTTCTGCTACTATATATGTTTTTTTCATTTCGGATTTTCCTCTATATTCTTTTTCATTTTCTTTAATAATTTAGGATGTTTCTTTAAATAATCTAGTATGTTATACCAATGCTGTTCACCAACTTCTTTATAAACCTTTTGAGCAATTTTAAAATCGCTTTCAGTATCAACGGTCAATCTGAATTCTAAATCTTGAATTTCTTGTGGTATTTTTAATGTCTTTACAAGAAATAACCATGGGTTCTTGTAGATAAATGGCGTTACATTCTGTATATCGTAGGGGAGATTTGTGGCTAACATTGCTTTGTATAAAGCACTTGTCTTTACATATTCCATCCACAATCCTTCATGTCTTAACATGCAGTTTTTATAAGCTATATAGTCGTTATGAAATCCCCAAGTTGTTAATGGATACATTAATGGTAGGGAAATAAATGGATTATCGGCACATATTCTAAAAAAACCGTTTAATCTATGAACATAAGCCGCATCTAAGAATTTAAGAATTACATCATCACCATGTCCGTGATAACAAGGCACATGCAATTCTTTACATATTTTTTTGGTCTCTAATGAATCTTCTGTGGTTACTACAATAATCATATATGGTAAGTGTTTAAATCGTTCTATTATGATTTGTAGAATTGACTTATCCTCGTAAAATGGTCTTACGGATTTGTGCGTGTACCGAGAAGCATTGTCTCGGCATTGGATAATTATACCTATTTTAATCAATTATAACTCCATCTCCTTCATGGATTGCTTTATGTCGTAGTGCCCAGCCCATAAATTTTAATTGTTTTTTTTCTCCAGCCTTGAATTTCTCAAATATTTCTATAAGCTGTCTCGCTCGAACATCATAGGTATGATTAGATATTACCCATTCATATGCTTTTTCGGTCATTTCTTTGCGTTGTTTTTCAGTGAATTTAATCTTTCCTACATCTTCTGGGGTCTCTACAAAAAAGCACATTTCATCTGTCAAACCAAGTCGTTCATATAATGTTTTTTGGGTGGGGGTGTGTATTCTTACGACACATAAAGTTTTTTTAGCCATTGCTTCTATCAATACACGGGAAAAACCAGCAAATCTACCAGCATCATAAAGAACCGCTTCGCATTTTCCAAGCATGTTTAAGAAATCTTCTCCAGACAATCCTGTAGGAATATGACCTACATATCCTTCATCAATACATTCTTCCCAGAATTTTTCTTGTTGCTCCATCACCATATCGGCAAACGGACCATTAGCCTGTCTAAACTGCCACATTGGTACTTGTGAACCAATATAGGTTATTCCTGAAATGGTCTTTTTCTCCTGTGGTTTTACGATATGGTCATCTACTGCTACATATAAATAATCTTTATAAGGGATGTTATGATATTCCCATGGGTAATAATATTCAAATGCTTGTAATCTCCAATGGTATGAAGCTAATAATATATCAGGATTGGTTATATCTGGAAAATGTGTATATTCTCTATGTTGGTAAACAACTGGACAAGTGACTTCGCTTATATCATATCTATAATATGTTTGTTCTATAAATATAAAATCTGGGTCACACTCATATTGCAGCTGTTTTATATTAATTGGTTTTTTAAAATGAAGACAATTTTCAAGGTCATATTGAGGAATTATCTTATATAAAACATCATAAGAAAATTGATATATCTCATGTCCCAATCTTTCTAGACCTCTGGCAAGACTGTTTGAAAAATTATATCTTCCTACTTTTTTTCCACCATTCTTTCCAAACACTACAATCTTATATCTTTCATTAAAATCTTCTTTCACTTCTTTACACCTCGGACACCACCACAATCCAGAGATTCTATCTTTTCCTACTTGACATCCACAGTCTTTACATTTTTTAATTGTAATTTTTTAATCACCTTTTTTAGTTCATTCTTTCTATTAGAAATAGTTTGCGAGGATATATGAAATTTGTTATCTAGAAATTTCAATGTAAATCCGAATCTCTGTCGCCCGAAGAGATATATAAGTGCTAATATATAACCCTCTACTCTAAAATGTGGTTGGTGATATTTTTTTGTCTTGGTGAACATGTCATGTATTAACATGATAAAATCATTAGGTGTTTTTAATATGTTACAAGCATAATCTATAAATTTTGGATGTTCTGGCTTTTCGATTTGTAAGTTATATAATTTTAATATAGCTCGATATGCTCTATTAAATTTCTTCTCCATGTAAGCCAGATTGTTACTGTCTTTGTTTAGTTTATAATCTATCACATCAGCGAGGTCATGATTCAATATAGGAAAGTCATTTAGTTTACAAGCAATCTTAATACATGCTAGATATGTAGGTGCTAATTTCATACGCTTGAAAAAATGTGGGTCTTTCGTCCGTATCCCTTTAAATAAATTTAGTGTTTCGTTTTTAATATTTTTAGGTAATTTTAGATTTGCACAGAGTTTTGATATTGATTCATATGCTTTAATATAAACATAATCTTCATATTTTTTCTGGTATTTGGGGTTGAACGCCTTACTTGTTTTCCGTATCTTAGGTGATAACGGATGTTCCCATGACCACATCTCCGAAGCATATAATGTAGTTATATCACTCTTTTTGGCTGGGTAGCCATCATAATTTAGAGCAATTGGTCTAATATCATATACCGCTCCACAATTCTTACATGTAGTTCCATCTACTTCTTTGCCACATTCTTCGCATTTCATAATATCCTCTAACTTATAATAATGAATTATCATATTTAAACTTTATGGTGTATAATTTTTTAAATTTAAAACACTATTAGATATTATATAAAAATAAAGATGACTAATTTTGGCTGAAACATTACAACAAATAACAGAGATAAATGCCAATCAGGATAAGCCATATGTTAAATTTCTTGACGGCTATAAAAATCTCAAAGACGGATACACGGAGAATCCATTCGCACATCACAGAAATGCTAGTTTAACAGCGATTGAAGATGAATATTTCATGCAATGGGTATTCCCGTTAAAATTACATAGGATAGCTCTTAGAACGGCAACTGGATATAAGATTGTATATAAACAAGCAGAAGATATTTGGAATAACAATCTAGGCATAAAAATTCCAGATGATAAAAAGAAAGCCGAATCTGTAAATAGACAGCTAGTGCCATATCTTAGGTCACGGCAATGGTTCAGAGAGATGGAGAAACTTTCCGCTTATTATATAGAACAAGGCGAATCAATTTTAATGTTATATTACGATGACCAAGGAGATATACATCACTATGACCGACCAGTAAGTAATAAAGCTGAAATTCTAAGAGTGGAAGCATTCAATATAATTGATTATCACATTCCAGAATTTGACAAGAAAGGCGACCCAGCTAGATATGAAATTACAGTAAAAACGCCAGATACTTACAATTCATATATTAGAGTTCCAGTACATCCTTCCAGAGTAATAAGATTTTGTGGACCGAATGTCTATCAACGATGGCAAGGATATAGTGACTTGGCTGCTGTATATGATGCTATAAATATTCTTTCTACCATATTAAAAGCCGCTGGTGAAGCTGCATTTAGATGGTCTACTGGACATCCAGTTATATTTACGAAAGACCTTTTTACAGAAAATGATTTAGAAAAACTGAAAGATGCCATAGGCGATTTTACTCGTAGAAGTTGGCACATGATACCATCAGAATATGTAGACCGTATTGACTTGATGGGTCAAGCTGGTTCTATGTTGAATCTCAAATCATTAGCAGATATAGCCATAGACCAAATTGTAATTGGTAGTGGATTTCCACGACCCATTCTATTAGGTGAGGTTGCTGGTGTTGTGTCTGGTTCGGAAGTAAACGAAAGAACTTATTTTGCCTTATTAGATAGACGACATACAGAACTTGAATGGTTCGTTTATGAATATTTTGAACGAGATATTAACATTCAAAAATTACTAAATGGAGTAGACCATTATACAATTGATTGGGGTATTCGAGAAGTTCTAAATAAAATGGATGAAGCGGAACTAGAGCAAAAGAGATTTGCCAATGCTCTTGCTCTATTACAAATTTGTACCATTGATGAATGTAGAGAAGTGGCTGGTTTCGAACCTCTAGGTGGTGAAGAGGGACAGATAATCTTACCTTTAATGGAAATAGAATTACAACTATTACAAATAGAAGCCGCAGCTCAGATGGCAGAAGCAAGAACAAATGAGAATGTAGAGACTACGAGTGCTAAACAATCAGTTCAATCCACCACGAAAAAATCTCAAACAGGAATGGATTTAGATAAGAAAAGAAAGGGAGCAATGAAAGATGCTATTGATGATGTGTTTCAAACCCATTCTGTAAATGAATTAAGTAAAATATTAGGAATACATTCTGGCACATTGAGAAAAATGTATAAAAAAATAAAGAATGAGGGACTTTAATGGAAAATAATGAAATAGAATTAAATGATGCACAACGAGGAAAATACGATGTTTGTATAAAAAATCTAATGCGTCAAGGATATAGTAAAAGAGAAGCAGAAAGTGCTTGTGCCAAATGGTTACAAGATGGAGATATGGATGATGAAGAATTCAATGTAATGTTTACTGATGCCAGAAAGAAAGGTGAATCTGGAGAGGCATGTATAAAAAGAAAAATACCCATATTTGCCAAAGAACATCCAGATTGGGAACATAAAAGAGTTGTGGCTGCTGCTCATGGTTATTGTGGATTGTCTAAAAAACAAGATGCTATAGAACTATCTAATGTGATTGAGAGAAGTAAAAGTCTATCATTGTCACGATTTTCTACTTTAATAAAAGCAATAAAAACTAGAGCTGGTTTAAAAGTTGGTGCGATGGGTATCTTACCACAAAATGTTTCGCTACCCATGAAAAACTTAAATAGATTACAAACCAAAATGGAAAAACAAGTAACCGAAGAATCCAAAAATCTTACGATGGAACAATATGAACAGCGAAAACAATATGCTAGATACATGCGAAAAGAGGATGCAGAAAACTTACCAGATTTAAGCGACCAAGAATTCGTGGACGAACTCGCAGTTGTTTACGATGCCATATTAGAATATTATCCTAATCTAGAACCAGAAGAAGCCATAGACAGAGCATTTGAATTGCCACAAGGTGATAATGCTTGGATAATATCTGATGAAGCTGAGATTGTATCAATGAACGATAGTCTTAATAATGTAATCAAAGCTCCTATTATATTAGCTAAAGAAATGATACAACACTATGATGTGATGGATGATGATACTGGTGATACTAAAAGAGAATATCATTTTAAACCATTTGAAGAACTACGAGATGCAGCAATAAGGGCACAAGCAAATGGTCCGCTTGATATTATAATAGAACATCAAGACTGGTACGATACTGATAATGTAATTGGTTATGTCAAACAAATTCGGGCACACGAAAAGTCTCGTACAATTCGAGGCATGGGCTATTTTCTAGAATCTAAGTTACCAATCGGCTTAAAACAAATGATTAGCGACGGGGAAATTGTTTCCGTATCCATAGGATTTTTAGCCAAATTAGGAGAAGCTGGAGAATGGCAAGGAAAGATTTATGACCATGTACAAACAAATATCAATCTAAGACATTTAGCAATATGTTTAGATTCAGTACCTCGATGTCCAGCAGGTGTGTGCGGTGTTAATCTCAAAGACGCTGAAAACGATAAAACCAAGTTTTATATTATTAAAAAGGAAGACAACTATTATTATAATATATGTAAGTTATTTAATGATTCTAAAAAAGAAACGAATACAAAACCTGATATTGAAAAAAACTTATCGGAAATCGAAACCATGCAAACAGATTCAGAAAATGGTGGCAAAATTGCTGGAGATGAACCAGATGATTTGGAAGCCATCCTTACTCGTTTACGCAAGTTAATAAATGATGAAGGTTGGGCTGCGGAAGTCAAAGGCAATGCTATCACAAGAATCCTTGCTGCGTTAGGTATAAAACAAAAGAGTGATAGTGAAATGGATGAAAAAGAATTCCAAGACGCAATCAACCTGAAAAAGTCTGAAATCGAAGACCTTAAGCTCAAATTAGAAGATGCTTCTAGCAAAATCAAACAATTTGAGGAGAAGGAACGCCAAAATTACATTAAAGTGATTAAGAAATTTGGCGACAAATATTCTGACGAGGAACTTCAGAAAGAAGACTTACAAAGCCTAGAAAAGATTGCAGATGCAGTCTCTCGGTTTGCTCCTTCAACAAAAGAACCAGAAGTACTCCCTGTTGCCGCAAAAGGTGATAAAGAGGAAATGGAAGATAATCTTGAAAAGGGCAAACGAATAGATTTTTCCAAAGTTTTTGACGATGTAAAAAAAGAATTTAACATGAGTGGACTATAATATGATATTTCCAAGTGCATTAACCACACGGCTTATAATTGCCCTAAATGGTGTAGATGGACCTGAATATTTTCAAGCTGGAGACAGTAACATGAAACCAGGAATGGTTGTAATGCATGATGATGCAGATGAAGTTAAAATATGCACTTCTACTGGAAAACCTATTGGTGTTGTTGGTTGTGATGCAGACCATGACCTAAGCACCGTATATGCTGCGGGTGAAAGAATCCCAATTTATATGATAGGTTCTGGAGTGGAGATGTTTGTTCTCTGTAAAGATGCTGCAGCTATTACGGTTGAAAAAGGAAGTATTATGGACACCGCTGATGATACCACATTAAAAGGTCATGCAAGAGTGAAAGACGCTTTTATACCCATTACGACCTCAATTGCTGCTGCAATGGGTACGGAAAGAAATGTCGGTATCGGATTCTGGATTGGACGAGCATTAGCTGCTGGTTCTATCACCAGTGCGGTTGCCAGATATGTTCCAGTCAAGTTAAGTTTGTAAGGTGAGATATTATGCCAGACGAACAAGTACCATTATTTTCGGATAGTTTTCCTTCAACATGGCTTGATGCTGATTATCAGTTGATGCCAAGGGAAACGGAATCCTTAGATTTAATCGTGTACGGAGTAGTCAGAGCAAGAGGTATCGTAAATAACATCTTCCCTCAAATTCCAATTGCCAAAGGTAGTAAATCACACATTGTGGCTACCGAAATCGAACAAGACCCTCCTAAATTCGATGACAATTTCATGAAGGAAGATTTAGACGAAGTCCGAAAAACAGAAGCGACCTTCTATCCAGTATTCATGCACAAAGATTACTATCTCTATATGACTGACATTGATGCCAGTCGTTCGGGAAACCGAAATCATAACATCGATTTAAAAGCACTTACCCTTAGAGGAAGTGTTGCAACAATCGCTGATTATAGAGAGAAAGTGATGTGGCGTGGATATGATATTAGCGGAAGGGCACATGCTGCGGCTAATGGACAGGGTTCTATTGACACCGCTTCAAAAGGTATTTTGAACACGACAAATGTTCAGACCTGCGATGTTGGTGCTGGTGGAGACTCTAATGTTACAGCTGCGGGAGATGGTCCAGCCTCAATTGGTATCGCTGCTGGAGACTTAGTCCCATACCATTATTACGGACCTTATGACTTCATCATGAGTCCAGGTGTCTATACTCAACTCATAGCAAACCAGAATTCAACAACCCACATTCACGATATAGAAAGAATGCAATCAATGATTGACCTTCGTGGAAACAAGCTGTTGAGAAATCTCGATGTCACCCCATACTTATTGGGCACGGCAGAGACGACTTCAACTGGTGCAATTGTGATGTTTGATAGAATGACTCCTGCAAATGAACCAACTTGTGTTCTAGGTGAAGAATATCCTATAAATCACTACCCTACATCTCAAAGCCAACTTGGTATTAAAGGAAAAGTCTTATGGGCAGGTATTCCATGTGTATTGCGACCTTATGCATTTACCAAAGACGAAGCCATAACAACCTAAGTTTAGCGAAAAGGATTGGAATGTTGCATCATTCCTCCTTAATTTTTTTTTCTTATTTTTTTTTACCAACTGATTTTTCTTGCTACTTTGCTTCAAAAAGTTTCGTTACCCATGGGTAACTGAAAAAATGAATTTTTTTCTCTGAGAGACACCTTCTATAAAGAATAGACAGCTCCTACTCCTATCATTTTTCAAAATTAATCCAGTATGATATGAAATTTACATAAAAATATCTACTTTTTTCAATTACAAAAACTATAAAATATTATAAAAATATAAAAAGTAATTGTAAAATGACATACGCAAACGAATCACATATAGAAGCCATATTAGGATATAAAATTGATTCTAGTGGTACATCCAGACCTACCGCTACTCAATTAACAGAGATGTTAGAAGAAGCCGATTCAATTATAAATGCAGAAGCGAGAGTTTCCAGTAACCTTGCTGATACTTCTGGACGACTTAAAGTGATAGCTGTAAGTCTTGTCTTGAAGATGGTAAATAACATGTTTGCACTTACAGACCCAGCAACATATGCTTTCGTTGAAGTCGAGCTTACAGATGACCAGAAGAGAATCATTCACATGGAACACGGTGTGTGGCAATCTCTAACTTGGGAATTAGATTAGAATGACAGTTGTATCTTTCAGAAAAAGAATATTAGTACATCAACGGAGACGGTTCATACCTCGTAAGAGATTATTTACCGCAAAGTCTTTATACCCACGAAGAAGCATCTATATTCATAAAGGAAGATTCAGATTATTTAAACATAGAACTCCAATGAGGAGATTCTTTCGTAGATTTAATCTAGTTGTATTACCACGATTAAAACCAAAGCCATATACACAAGAATATATCAAAAAAGCTACTCCAGCAGAAAGAAGCAAAACTCCTAAAGCTAGAACAACAAGCAAGAAAAAAAAAGATTGGAGTGCAGACAAATCTAAATGGGTTGAACCATGGAGTAAAGAATCGCTTAAAGGATTCTATAGTAGAAAGAGAGCAGAAGTAAGTGCTAGACATTTACAAGAATGGAAGCGGAATAAATTACGAGGCAATTTTAGTGAATTTCTGAAAGAGATACGAAGAGAAAAATTTGGACTTGGACCTAAACGAGAATTCAGAGGTGGAAACAGAGCATCATTTAGACAATATAAAAACTACGGACCAATGAAGCCACTTGGACCGAAACTCATATTTGAATTAGTACCAACTGGAATATATACCCAGCAATTCATGAGACTTCAAAGAGGCAAGAAAGCAGATATAGTTCGGATTAAGAGACAAACTAAAGAAGCGATGGAAAAATTGTTAAAAGGATTAATAGACTATGGTGAAACAGTAATTGGGAAATATGTACCGAAAGATACTGGCTATCTAAGAGATGAAATGATAAGGTCTTTAAAAAGGTCTAAAGTTCGTGGAATGAGTTTAAAGGTTTCACTTGACACGGGTTTAGTTCCTTATGCTAATGTAGTAAATAACATGCCTACAAGAATGTTAGCTCATCCCCATCCAGGCGGTCGTCCAGATTTGTTTGACCCAAAGGCTGTTAAGGGATGGTGGCAATTCATAGACATGCAATTAAACACTTACGGAAGAAAATTATTTAAAGTTTTTGTACAAGACTTAGAATCTATATGGACATATGAAATAATGGGAAAGAATGCTCCTTCACCGTGGAAAGGAATGAGTAGAGGACAGGCTATGAGTGCAAGAGAAAGAGTTCAAATTCCACCTCATAGAAAATATCATGAAGTTGGAAGACAATGGGTTCCTTATCAAACACCTGAACAGATTAGAAAAGGTAAACCAATAAGTGAAGCCAGACAAGTACAAAGACCATATTTTAAAAAAGAAAAATATCCAGCATATCAAACAGCAGAAAGACGACCTAAAACAATAGAAGACCCGTGGGAAGAAGATAGACAAAGATACAAACGAGCAATGGATTTTAGACATAATATAGAAACAAGAAAGAGACATGCGAGTGTCGTGTATTTAGAAAAGAATGTCCTTGGCGGGATGTTCAAATTAAAAGGAATAAATAGAAGATAATTAAAGTGAAATAACATGACTGATGTAGATTCAATATTAGATAATGCAACACAATGGACGACTGAAGGTGTTAAAAAACCAGCAATAAAAACTGGACAGCTTCGGGGTATAGATACAATGACTAGAGGAATAGTTGTAAAAAGATTACACGATGATGACGAATTGATAGGAGTGTTAGATAGAAATCGTTATTCCGTAGACAGTCACGAAGTTTGGAGATGTGCAATTGTAACAATGACTTCGATGGATGATTTGGACAATATAAGAAATTGTGTTAAAAGAATTTGTGCCGAATATACTTTTACTGACGATGAAAATCATTTAGAGTGGCAAGGTGGAGATTTTGTCCATTTTAATAATGTTCGATTCGCTTATTATTTTGCCATAGTAAAGAAAAAGAGCATGGTGGCAGAATTTTAAAAAAGTATAATTTTAAAATGTTAAAAAGCTATATAAAAATATAAAGTAATATTATAAAAGAGTAAAAATAAAATGAGTTACATTTACGACAAATCTGGTCAAAGATTATTCTTTCAGAGAGAGGAATCGTATGGCAAGGTATATGACCCAGAGTCATCGGGAATAACTGCTTGGACAATGATACCAGCTAATTATGCCCATTGGCGAAGGTTTGATATAATACCAGATACATTAGAACCGATACTTCCTAAGATAGAAAAAATCAAACAATATGATATATCTGACAGCAAACACGCTAGTTCTATAGCTGAAGGAAATATAGAACCACAAGAGTTTACCATCTCTATGGACGCACAAGCATTGGAATTCTTACCTTGTGCCATTGGTAATCCAGCTTATAGTTCACACGGAAGAGCGGCAGTTCAAACGATTGAATGTGTAGCTGATGTTTCTGGTAGTTTAAACGAAACTTATATCTTAGTAGATGTCATAAATACAAATGCCGTAAAACATTTATTATTCTGGTTTGATGTGGATAGTGGCGGTTCAGCCCCAACATCACCAACTGGGATAAATGATTCCAATAGGATTGAAGTTGATATTTCTGCCAATGATACTGCCAATACTGTAGCAACTGCTTTAGCCGATAAATTAGATGACCAAGCTGAAATAACTTCTGCAACAGTTAGTGGTGGAACAATAACAGTTACTCATGCAAATAATGGAGCTGTTGTATTACCTCATAATGGAGCATCTAGTCCAGGATTTTCATTTGGTATTACAACCCACGGTTCAACGGTCTATACGGTAACAGAAGCCTTAGATACGAATATTCCATCATTTACCCTACATCTAGAATTACAAAATACGACTTCTGGTGAAGATATTATATATGATATTTTTGGTTGCGTGGTTAATGAAGTTGTGGTTAATGTAGGATTTGGTGATAAAATAGTAAGATGTGATGTGACATTTAAAAGTCCATATGCAGTAAGAAATACAAACGGAAGAGCAACTTGTCCGCCATCTAGAAAATACATACCATCAATGCCAACAATGAATACACTTCAAGAAGCTGACAATGCTTGTCTATTACAAAGTGGCACTACTTCAACAGTTAATGGCACTGATGATAGAACTCCACAGACAGTAGAAAGAGTAGCATTAACAATCAATAATAATGTTTCATTCCAATCAGATGTAGAGTCGCAATTCATGAAAACGGCAATAGCTGGAAAACGAGATGTGTTTCTAAATATTGTAGGAGCGATTACAGAAACAGACTTATTACAATATTGGCAAGAGAAATATAAACTTTCAAGTTCAGATTATATTCCAGATAGTGCAAGTGAACGGCTAAACAGCGTATTTAAATTACAACGAGATGCGACATATGATTATATCTCAATAGCAATATATAATCTATTAGCAACGGAACACAGCTTAAAACTGTCTAATGTTGATGAAGCATTCTATAACGCAGACATGACCTTTGAAGATGGTGATGGAGATTCAAATGGAAGAATACTTACAAGTACCACGATTGCATCGTTCATAGATAGAACTATAATGTTAGGAACACAATAGGGTGATTAGATGGAAATTAATGGAAAAGAATATACGATTAACACGGATACAAGTCTTGGAACTGAGAAACTAATCAGTAAAATCATGCAAGACCCAGAGAATCCTAAAAATATAATTTACATGGAGCATGTCCTTAGAGATATTCTCTTACCAACTCCTACAACCAAAGATTTGAATAGTATGCGAAGAAGTCAGAGAGAGGCAATATTTGAAGAGTTTGGTAAAGAGATGGACGAAATTAACAAAGGCTTCAAAAAAAAACATTCCCTCTTGTGAGAGGCGGGGCATTTCCTGAACTTTCATCACTAGTAACGAAAGCCATAATGATGGAAGTATATCATCAGCAATACTCCGAGATAGATGACATGCCAATAAAGGATGTTCTTTTCTTTTTAAGATTTCATGAAGCCAAAGAAAGTTATAAAGAACAATTAATGCAACAAGAAAAAGCAAAAATAAACAAAGCTAGAGGAAGAAGAAGATAAATGTCATTTGTAGCAATAACCGATGCCTTTTTTAAATTAGGAAAGTCTGTACAACCTGGTATTATTTTACAGGCAGCAAAAGCAATTCATACTATGAATGCGGCTGAAAAAGATAAAAAGAAACTTATTGATGCTGGTTTAAAAAGTAATAAAAAATATGTAAAAACCTTATCTAAAATACATATTGGATTTGGCGAATCAGTAGCAATGATGGGTGATATTGCGGCTGGTACATTAGGTGCTATTGGTATATTGTTTCAATTGGCAGATGCGATGGGTATTCTCGAACCATTGATTCAGTTTATGACTGCTATCTTTCAAATGATGGGAGCAGCTGCAATGGAAGCTCTTATCCCTTCTTTAGAAAAATTATTTGGCTTACTAAATGATGAAAGTTTTGTAGCATTTTTAATGAGTTTTGGTCAGATTATAGGAAAGTTTTTTAGTTTCGTAATAGAAATGTTTGTATCGTTATTTGATGACCCGAATGTCCAAAAAGCTATAATGACATTTATGAAGTTATTTGTAAAACTTTTGGAAGTCGTTCTTGGAATTGTCGCTTGGTTTATAAGTGCAGTTGCTGGTTTACCAGTAGAAGCATTACTTGCTGTCTTTGTAATAATTGCTACCATTGCTGCATTCTGGTGGGGCTTTAGTCATGGTGGTCCAATTGTAGGAGCAATTATGGCTGCCATCACTGGAGTAACTCTAGGTATTCTAGCTGCTGGACTTGCCATAGGTGCTTTAGCTGAAGGCGGTATAGTTACTAAACCAACAGTTGCTTTGATAGGCGAAAAAGGACCAGAAGGAGTGATTCCACTAGGAGAAGAAGGTGGTATGGGATTTGGTGGAAATACGGATGAAATAGTGTGGGCACTAGAAGATAATACAAAAAGACTTGATATTCTAATATATGAACAACAGCAAAAAGATAAGAGAAAAAGGTTGATGGGCAAATGACTGATTATGGAGATATAACAGCATGGATAAAAATAACATATGGAAGCGATACGCTTTATATACATTGTGAAGACTGGTCCTATGATAACAAAGACCCCTCACCGATAATAATCGATTACCCCAATTTCGGTCATTATGGTAAAACATTAAAGGCAGAAACTGTTACTATAAATTTAACGAATGCTTATGTTACGAATAAAACTGATTGGGAAACTTTAAAAACACAACTGAAGGCTATAAGAAATTCTTCAACACAAGCAACATTACAGATAAGAGTTTCTACCGATGGAGCAACCACTCCAACATATGGATATGAAAAATATGATGGAACAAATACCACAATGCCAGTTCTTATCGTAGACATGAAGGGTTTTACTAAACGATATAGAGGCAATACCACTCAGTATTTGATAAAAAAAATAACACTACGACAAATTGGTGCATTGACGGCATGACAACTTATAAAAAAAATGGTATTGCTCAAGACAGTGACAAAATTTATAAATGTGAAATAGAACACGGAATAAAAAAATATTCCAGAGCTATCATACAACTTGATAGTTCAATATCTATCAGTCGTGGAGATGAGATTTCTATTGAAGATAATTATACCACGCAAGGAGCTACAACTTCAGCAGTCATTTTTGAAGGCGTGGTAGATAAAATTGATAAAAAATATCCACCAACTATTTCTATTGAATCAAAAGCGAGAGAATTAGATGCTATTAGACCATCTGGTACTTATTCGGGTAGTACGGATGAAATCATTTATCAACTTATTAGTGATTATTGTGATTATGTCATACTTAATTTAGTTTATGATGCTACATATACCACGGATTTTAGTACGGAAGACGATACTCATTATGGAACATATGATTTTAAAAATGTCATAATGGAAGAAAATAACTATTGGGGACATAAAGGCAAAGAAGCACTAGGCGGAACGGGCAATGGATGGAATTTAACGACATATGCTAGTCATATTGATTGTAATGAAGCAGTAAATTATGCGACAGCGACTTATTCTTTTAATAACGCAGAGAGTACAGGAGATGTAGAATTTTGGATAAATTTTTCTAACATAAATATGAATGGTTATAGTTTTTTTGGTCCACTTAATAGTGCAGGAAGTAAAGGTTTTGGAATTTCTACAAAAAATAATAAATTCGCATATTGTACGGCATTGGCAACTTGGACTGAATTCGGTTCAACGATTAGTGCAAATACATGGTATCATATTAGATTGAGTTATGACTGTACGGCTGGTACATGTTATGTCTATGTAAACGGTGTTTCGAACGGACCTTATAATTTTCTCGGAGGAGCTGATGATTTCGATATAATGTTAGTACAAGCGTCTGATGCCAGTTCTACTTGTAGAATTGATGCAATTGGTCATACTGGTTCAACTTATGGTGGCGAAACATATTATGTTGGTGAAAATAAAAATAAATACAATCTAGGAAATCTGAAAAACACTGTTCTGAACGATGATGAAATCAAAGTTGATGAAAGCGACACTAATAGATATGTAAAAATGAATAGTTCTTTAGATGGGCATGGGAATGTCTTAGAATTTTATGATAATGATGGAACATACAATGTTGCAACTCACATTTTAATGGATTCTGCTGAAACATCAGGAACGATAGAATTTTGGATTAGAAGTGATGATGTTACACTTGCAAGTTATTTTAATGTATATGACGATGCTACACAAGTTTTTGGGTTTAGAATCGATAACGATAAATTTCAATATTATGATGGTTCATGGAACGATTCTGCTGGTGTGGGGACACCATCTGATGATACTTGGTATCATGTAAGAATTGACTTTGAATGTGGTGCTGGGGGATACCAAGGTCTTGCAGCAGATAAATGGACTTTTTATATCAATGGGACAGAACAATCATCAGGAGACCTAGATTTTGGAAGTGCTGTCGATGATATAAATATCTTGACTCTAGAAACTGATGATTCTGATTCTGGATATAGCATGTTTATAGATGCCATTAGTTATTCGTGGGATACTGAATCTCATGCAAATGGATATAATATAGGAGACAATACGAATAATAATAGCGTTGAAAATTTCAAGACTGAAGATGATGGATTTTTCTTTGAAAATAATTTTGGTGGTTTCGTATCCGCATTGGGCGTATTTTCATCACATGGCGGAGTAATAAAACTCGAAGATACGAGTGCTTCTGGTAATGCATTATTAATTCATGACCTCAATGGCGACCAAACCTACGGTTCAATAGAATTTTGGATACAAACTTCTGATGTAACTAAAGAATGTAATATGATGTGTTATCACGGTTCAACGGCAGTCTTTGGATTTCAGATAGATGGAACTGCATTTAATTATTGGAAAGATGATAGTAGTTGGGCTGCAATAACTGGTTGTGGAACTCCAGCAAATGATACTTGGTATAGAGTAACAATAGATTTTGAATGTACTAGTGGTTCATATCAAAGTCTAGCTCAATATGATTATACAATCTCTATCAACGGCACAGAAGCCACAAATGGCGATTTTAACATGGATAGTAATGAAGCCCATGTAGATACAATTAAATTTTATACTGGAACTACTGATACCACATATGACATGTACATAGATGCAATCGGATATACTTGGGATAGTGAATATGATAGAGGAGATAATGCTTCACTTCTGGCTGGTGGTGTAGAGACTGGAACTTCAATGGGTAGTATAACATTTGGCGGAGATAAAACATTACGAACAATAATAGACGAGTATGCAAATCTAGACCAGTTTATATGGTATTTAAACCCAACTGGTACCATGTATTATAACTCTGGTGCAAATGATTCTGGCGTTGATATAGATGAAGATAGTGGTTTATGGAATGTAAATGCTGAGCAATTAATAAAAGGAATAAACAAAGTCATCATACTGGGTGGCATTCAAACAGATGGAACTCAGGCATATGGAGAAGACGACGACCTTGTAGAACAAGCCGCTAATGGTATTATAATTTATAAAGATACGGATGCTTCTTTACGAAGTGATGCGTTATGTGACGATAAAGCTGAAGCAATTTTAACAAATGTACAAGACCCACCACTTCAAGTGTTCTATAGTAAAGCAATTAATAGTTCAGTTGGATATATATTATGTGGCGAAAATATCACATTCGCTTACAATACTAATGAAATGCCAACTATATCGTCAGACCAATATATACTCTTCTCAATGATTTATAACCCTGTCCATGGAATCTATGATGTTAGGATTATTAATGGACTTTATTTTGTAGAGAAAGGAAACCAAGAATTAGTTCAAGAAAATTCTCAACTAATACAACAGAATACTCAAAACATAGAAGCACAATCACAAGGCGGAAATCTGCCGATTGGAACTATCTTAATGTTTAAAGGGAACGGTATAAAAGGTGGCGACACTTCTAATATCCTTACAAGAACAGATGAAATTTCAATAGACAATGGCGATGATTTTGACATGCAAGGATGGTATGTGTGTAACGGATATTCGAGTACGCCAAATCTACACGACCGTTTTATTAGATGTGAATTAGATAGTGCTGGTGGTACTGTTACAGGTGGTGCTGACACGGTTACTTTAGACCCAACAGAAATGCCATATCACACGCACACTTATTATCGTTCCTCTGCTGGAGCAATCACGGCAATTATAGGATGTTGTGGTGGTTTTTATTATTTAGAAGCCTTAAACAACGCTGGATATGCTGGTGGTTCTGGTGGAGTAACACAACCGCACAACAACATGCCATCATATTTTAGCGTGGTATTTATAATAAAAATGAGTTGATAAAACATGTATGGACAAGAAAAAGAGAGAAGTTATGATAAAGTTGTAAAGAAAACCGACGACATCTATGAGTTCGAAAAAATTTGTAAAGAACAATTTGATGTACAGATGTTGAGAGATTTAAAGGCAAATCTTGAAGCAGAACTGGCAACGATAAACGATTTATTATCTCAAATAGACACACTCGAAAGTTAATGTCAGAAGAAGACTTAGATGTTGAAGAAACAATCTCTAACCAACTACAAGAATGTATCGAAATTTTATTAGAGTGCCAAGACAAAAACTGTTTATTCTGTAGAAAAAAAAAATCATGTCGTAAATTTATTCGAATGGGATTGGCAGCAGTAATGATGATTATAAACGGTAATGCGAACATTCCTGTTGATAGAAGCATCATGGAACACATGTTCGCTTAGTCTTTTTTGTCTAAATACATATTTTATTAATGAAGAAAGATATATATTATTATGGGTTTAAGAAATTTATTTAGAAAATGGAAAATTAAAGCAAAAACCTTTTGGACAATTCTTGCCATTACGATAATAGAAGTAGGATTGATTCTATGGTGTAACAACTGGATGCCGAGTCCAGCAATAATTCCGCCCTTTATTCAATTCATTCTAATCTTTGAGAACAGAGATGTTTGGGCAAAATTATCAGAAAAAGAAAAAGAAGAACTAACTCTAAGCGAAGATGATGTATCTAACTTCGTAAAAGGAGTTGAGCAAAAATTAAAAACGGGAATAACGGTAGAAGAAATTATAGAGAAGATTCTGAATTAGAAGTCTCTATATTTTTTAGAACTTGTCCTAGACCTTTTACAGCAGAGATGCCGTCTATGTGTTTATCATCTTCTTTATAAATTTCATATTCTTCTTTTATAAAAGGTTCGGATAACCAATACTTATAATCTGGAAAACTATTTGCTTGAGGAATTCCAGCATTAAGCCGATTAAGGAATTCATCCCGTCTTTCTATAAGTTCATTACAAGATTTATTAGCAAGTTCTAGTTGCTTCCTATAATCTCTAATTTCTAATCTTAGGTAATCATTAGACCCTTTAACAAGTTGAAGCTGTCTATAAGTTTCAGTCTTTTTTAGTATCTTTAACTTTAGGGATTTTAATAGCTTGAGCATTTTTATTTTCCCACCCCGCAATATTTATTGCATTACAATTTACACATAATCTCATCTTGGTTTCTCTTCCATCTGGGTTCATGATTCTTTTAAATACTTTCTTACCACAATATTTACATTTCATCTTCTCTCCAATCACCTACTTGTTCTATTTTTTCAGCACAATCTTTACATATTACAAACGGTTTGCGTAAGACATATAACATTACCGTCTTACCACATATATCACACGGCAAATTCTTTTTGCACCCCTTAAAATATATTTACACTTCATATTTTTCACCTCTTTTTAAATTATATCCACAACAATCACATGCATCCATTTCATTAAAGAGTTCTACATAACAATTTGGGCATTGTTGTTTTAACTTTCCGTTTTCATACCAGTACATGCATTTCAATAATCTAAATCGCCTGGATAATAATCTTGTACTTTCTCTAATTTATTTATATCGGGCAGTTCATCATCCTCTCTTGGCTTGTCTTGGCATTCTTTCAAATGTCTTGCTAACCATTCTATATATTGTTCTTCGTGTAATTCTGCTCCTGTTTTAGTTCGGGAATCGCCCATTTCACGCTGTTTAATTTCAATCAAGAATTCTCTTAACATTTTTAATTTGTGTCTAATCTCGTCTTTTAAAGTTCCTTCTCCTTTTTCAATAATAAAATCAAGTAATTCTACATATTCCTTAAATTTTTCTTTCTCGTTCACTTCTTTCACGAATTTCTATAAATTTATATCTGTGCATTCCGTTTATTATTCCTAAATCTACAACCACGATTTCTCCCTTATTTATTCTTTCTTGTATTTCTTTATAATATTCCTCATTCATCATCTTCTCTCGGTTCTTTCTTCCTTTTTCTATAAAAGCCCTTCTCTTGATAATGTGTTAATGGAACATCCCCTCTCCACACTTTAGGTTTATCCTCTCTCTCTTTTTTCCACAATCCTTCAAATTCGTCCTTGATATATGTTCTACGAAAATGTTCATAGTTTTGATGGAATTCTATCCCTTTTCTGAACCATTTTTCTGCTAATTCTTTCTCACTCACTTCCCCTCATCCTCTGCAAAATCTTCCCATTCTTTATCGTATTTATTTACTATTTCTTTTACAGCTTCTCTTGAAAAATCTTCCGTTTGCCATAGAAATCTCAATTCGTTTATTAAATTATAAAGCCATACACAACATTTCTCTTTCTCGTTCACTTCTTTCACCGTGCAGATACTCTATCTATATCGAAATGGAATTTAACTTTTAGACTTCCTCTAGCGGGAGGAGTATACATCTTCTCTTCGGCATAACCACCATACTCTAAATAAGCTCCAGTCATTCCAAACACTCTATCTTTAGAAATATCACTTAGTATTATAGGAGCTGATACTGCAAATCTATCGTGTAAATGTCCCATTACATATAAATCAGCATCTGCTACTATTAAGCCCATTTTCATTAAGGAATTAATTTTTCCACCTTTCGTTTGAGACCTACCATATCCATGACAAGCGACTATTTTATAGCGTCGTTCTCTATCTCCTTTCTTTAGAATCAGATTAATTATCATGAATCCAGCAGAATAAGGAACATTTAATTCTTTGGATAATAATCTCGTTGTTCTAAGCCAATTACGACTAGCTCTTCTTTCGTGGTTTCCCTCAATTAACGCAATCAATCTATTATCTTTAGCTATTGGCTTTAACCATTCTTTAGTCCATAAATACTGGTCTTCAATCCATTCTGATTGTTCTTGAACTCCTAATGAATCTTTTAAAGCAGTTTCCATTAAATCTCCAATACACAATACATACATGTTCTTCTTTGTTTTGAATCCTTCGTGGCTAGAATTCCCTTCATAGTACATGTTCCATAGTTTTTCGTCGAAGTATTCACTTCCTTTATGTACATCTCCCACGATTATGAGTTCCGTAAAAGTTTTGTATTGTGGGATTTCTATTTCAAAGTCTATAATTTTCATTTTTTATTACATCCCCATAAATATCCAGCAATAAACCAGATAAAGCAATCTAATATTATTAAAATAATTGGTATGATTACTTCCGTTTTAATCGCCTTCTTATTGTTATAAAATCATCTAACATTGGTCCCAATAAAGGCAACCAGATTATTATAAAGATAATTATCCACCAACTATCATCTGTTTCTGTCATCATTTCACCTTATTTATTTTTTTCCATAATAAGAATAGGGCATTACAAGCCATGTGTGCCAGATGTAAGAAGCCAGATTCTTGGTCATAATCTTCTCCCTTCAGCTCTGCTACTAGATGTCTCATTAGGGCGGCATAATATCTCTGTGCCTCTACTTTCTGCCAATTATTAGGAGCATACTTCTTCGCCCCATAGGTCATTATCTCTACTATCTTTTCTACAGCATCGTAAGGAAGTAAATCCCATCGTAGTTTATCGTCGTCGAATTTCATCCCACCATCCATTTCAACAATATTAGGATTTTTATCTGGAGTAGTCCACTCTGGCAATTTATACCACTTATCGCTGGGAACTGTATCTCTACTTGGTTCTACATCTGGGTAGATTGGTAAACAGTTATTATAGTCATCTATTATCTGTCTTGAATTATCTGATGTCATTTAACTCACCATTTTATATCCTTATGCATTGTTTGACCGTCTTTAAATCTAATACCAACTTTTACAAATTCGATTTCATTTAAAAAAATAGGTGATATTAAATTTATCGTTCTTTTAACTGAATCTATCAAGTCTAATAACAATGCTTTTCTTGATTCTTTATCTATCATTTAACTCACCATGCTTTCTGCGTCGTCTTGATATCCTATTACAATTATGGGCATTTCTCCAGATATTACTGGGTCTAAATCGTCTACTTCGTGTTCTTTTAAGTATGCTACTAATTTCTTTCGGCATTTCTTTTGTAAATCTTTAAAATAAACAAAAAAATATTCCGTATCTAACGAATCCATTATTACACCTCTTGCCATTTAAATATTCTATATTTTTTCCAATCTTCTACTGTCTCGTACATCTGATTACCACCAGTTAAAACCCATGCAAAGGCTGGATGTTTGCTTTTAGATATGATTTGTATGAATTTATGTAGTTGATATGCGTGAAACATTTCAATACCACAACCACCAGATAATCTCACTCCCTCTGGTACATATATTAATATCATGTCACATTCAGCTACTCTTTTTAAATCTTGTGCCCATATCTTTCTTCCCAACTCGTAAGGTGGGTCTGGATAGTAAGATGTTCTTCCATATTCTTTTAACATCATTTCGTCTTCCCCATCAAATGGATTTATAACCATAATCCGTCTAGATTCTAGCTCTTTAATTATCTCCTGTTCTTCTGGAGTATTTCTAGATTCGTAAGGGTGGGCGAAATAGCATTTCAATTTTCCTGCTTGATGTTTATATTTCATTTCTGTTTTAGAAACCGACATATTTTCTTCTACACCTCGCTTTATATCGGTGGATTGAATTACACCACCATTTCTTTTTTCCTATTTTCTTTCTACAAAACTCACAAATTCCTTCTTTAATCATTTTCTCTCTGCTTAGATAGTAATTTAATCAATTCGTTTTGTGCTTTTTCGTCTCTCATTTCTTTACATTGTTCTGAAGTATATTCTTTATTGTAGAGAAATTGATAACAATTTTCATCTAACCATTCATAGATTCTGTGGATTGGTATGAAATATCCCATGTGAGTAATAGGTACTCCAGTAAAGCCCATTGGTTGGACTGCAATTCTTGATGGAATTCCTAGAAATTTCCACTCATTACCAACTAGAATAAACAAGCCACCACCACTATTACCGAAAATAGATTGTGCCCCACTCATCCAATATTCGTAATTGTCTATTTCTATTTGTTTTCCATTTAAGAACCCTTCAGTTACTATGGGTTTCTGTCCAAGTGCTGCCCCAATTGCTGCTACCTTACTTAATATAGGAGCATTCCTGGCACTATCCTTTGGAAACCATTTAATTACTGGATATTTCGTATTATCTCTAAATTTTAATAAAGCAATATCTTGTTCTTTATTATATAGAACTATATCAGCATAAGCCGTTGCTTCTCCTATGATATCATAATTTATATCCACTCTAGGAAATAATACTTGAACGGCATCTTTTAATTCTCTCTTTACATCTTTCTGTAAAAGCGAATCCCATACAGTCCCATATTTTACATTCTTTTCTACGACATGAAAATTCGTTAAAGCATAAGTTTCCCCCTCTTTAGAATAAACAATCGTACACGAACCTTTTGCCTCTGTTGCATCTACTCTACACGAAGCAGAGAATGCTTCAATTAAATCTTTATATCCTTTTATATCTTCGTTCATATTTTAACCTCTTGTTATTTTTTGTAATAGTTCTATTTCTTTTTTTATTTGTATGTTAGCTCTTTGAATGATTTGTATTGTTGCTTGACAATTATTAATTTCGTCTTCAGCATTTTTAATACAAACCTTTTGAACTTCTACTTGTTCTTTATTCTTTTCAACATATCTAGATAATTTATTAATCCGTCTCTCCATCAACCATTTCACTAAATCTGGAGTTTTCAAGTTCATATACATCTACCTCACTATTATATTCTGTTACCGACATTAGATTTTCTAATATCATGAATTTTACTAGACACCAATTAACTATGTAATTTATTGAAAGTCCAGTCTTGTCCTTAAATTCTTCTAACTTCTCTTTTACTATTGGTTTAACTCTTACTCTTAATTCTGTCATTGTTTTTTCTCTTTTGTATAATTACATACGACATAGCCGCCTATTGTTTCATATCTATATTTACTACAATTTCTACACAAATCAAGTGGTATCCTTGATTTTAATAAAGGACAATCAATTTGGGATATAGTAATTATTTTTATGTCCATTAAACCACCACTAATTTTTTAATATATCCCCCTCTTCCTTGAATAGCTTCTACATCACCTTGTTCCATGCACCTATCTAAATATTTACAATACTTACACCAATGCATCGGTTCTGGGGCTGGTACTTCTCCCTTAGTAAGACAATCGTGAATATACCAACAGCGTTCAACTGCGTCTTGATATTTCTCTTCTGCTTCTATTACATTAAATTTCTCTCTTTGAGTATAAGTTCCTAGATTATGTTTGTCTATGTAAATAATCTTCTTTCGTTTTATCTTATTTTTATGTTCATCTAAATCAAATGCTAATACTATATATCCATATATTTCAGTCTGGTCAAAATGAGTTGGATTCTTATCATATTTGCCTCTAGGTAATGTATATGAACTGGCTGTTTTTATGTCCCATATAGACCAAGATTTAACATTATAATTTATCTCATCATCAAATAAATGTTTATATAATATATCTATTGAACCAACAAATAGAATCTTTTCTTCTTGTAATTCTCCATCTTCACCAAGTTCATCCAATTCTCGTATGAGTTCTACTGCTACTGGATATTCTATAATACTGTTTGGTTTCCATTCTTTAATTATCTTTTGTAAATCTTTATGATGGCGATTTCCTTCTTCTAAATTACCATCCGTTTCATCTGAATTAGGAATCGGGTCTACATAATCCCAATAAGTACTTCTAAGACATGGACCAGAATGATTATCTGGGTCTAAGTCTTGGTGATTACATCCTATAGAAGAGACATGATATATACCTATCTTATTTTCATGCCATTCTCTAGGTTTCGCTTTCCAATATTTCCTATATTCATTTTCTAATTTAGATTTAGCCATCTCCCTCATACTCCTTACTATATACTCCCCGACAAGTTAAACAAGTAACCATGGTTAAATGTGTATTTGAAGGAGGGTCATGTAAATCCATAAATCGTATGTTCTTTCCGTGAACACGACATAATGGGCATACTATATAAATTACTGGGTCTCTCTTTTGTGGTCCACCATCTTTACTCATTAATAAATACCTCTTTCAATTGATTTAATATTTTATTATCCTTTTTAATCTTAGGCAATTCTTTGATGAGACCAGCAAGACTTCCATATTCTTTGAGCATCCTAGTCGATGTTTCTTTTCCTACTCCATCAAACAATACCAATATATTCTGTTCTAATGGTATATCTGGATGACGCTTAGGTATGACTCGTAATTTGGGTTCGTGGTCATATCCCTCGTCGCATTGGATAATGAAGTCAATTGTCTCGTCCAAATTCCAAGTCTGTACAAATTCCATGTCTCTCATCTTCAATTCCCTAATGAATGATTTTGTCCATTCGGCTTTACCACCTAACTTAATTACTTGTTGTATTGGTGATAGCTTCTCAAGGGCGTGTTTGTCTATGTTCTTCCAATAATCATCGTAAATTGGTACATATTCTGACATTCCTTCTAATATCAAGCCCTTGCGTCCTTCAACAAATGTGTCAATTCGATTCATCTGGTCATAGAGTCGTCTTGTACGAGAACTAATAAAATCTAAGACAGTTTTTCTCTCGTAAAAGAAAGACCTCGTATCATTTGTAAAATCTGCGAATCTAGTATATTTTCTATATTCACAAGTACTACATAACTCTTTATCATACTGTATTCCAGCATCTACAAGGAGTCTCATTTCATCTATATCTACACAATATCCCTGATTAATGGGAAACATATTGACCATGCAATCAAATGTACCTATTTGTTCTACTTTATAATTATCTTTTCCTACTTTCTTTTCTAGTGCTTCTATTACATCCTTATGTTCTGACACATCAATAACAATCATTTTCAACACCTAAAAAAAAATAAAAGGGAAGTCCCCCAGATTAGCCTTTATCGGATGTATCCCATAATTTCTCTAGGTCTAAATCTGAGGGAGCTTCTTGAAATTGTCGTTCTATGATATGGGGGATAGTAAAAGAACTTCCATCTCTGTTATCATTAAGTACTTTTTGGGTAATCGACCTAATGGACGCTTCAATAGTGTCTTTCGTTTTATCCGTAAGGTATCCTTTAATCCATCTAGTACCTACATTTTTACCATCTAGGAATTTCTCTACTTCCATTTTTATCATGTAACCATCATTGAGTTCTTTAAAGATACATCTAAGGATTCGGAACATGTTCTTATCGCCTTTCTTATTGGAGGCAATAATCTTTTTAATTCCTTTAACAATATCATCTCTATCCTTATCATGTACTCTACTTCGTGCAGCCATCTTCTCCTCTTCAGTTACATTGCCCATGCCAGGCTTTATCTCAGTCATTTAATTACACCTTTTTCTTTGCTTCTTTAAATGTATGAACATTGTATTTTCCATTCTTTGTAAACTTGTATGTGAATGGTCTACCATCTGGCAATCCGTCGTCAGTTGTTTTACTCCAAAACATTTTAAAATGTGGAGTTGCTTTATCACTATCTAACCAGAGTGTGTATTTAGCACCATCTACAAAGGCTGGTTTTCCAGCAAAATCTCCCTTCTCATAAACCTCTCCATAAAGGTCTTCATCACTTACTCTAAGTAATGTTACTTTTATGGGAACTTTATAATATTCACCAAATTTGCCATCAAACTTAATTGGGTCTGGTGGTGGAATATCTGGATTAGTCATCTTCAAGTAGTATGTTGGTCCGATGTGGATTATTAGAGATGGAGTCTTTTCATATTTCTTCTCTGAATTATCTACATCTGGTATCAGCGAAAAGAATCGTTCCCAACTTTTCTCTTCTTCTGGTTCATCAGGTTCTTCTTCTTCATCCTCAAATTGTACATAAGGAGAATCAGCATCTAAGAAATCTTCAGCATCAAAATCTTCTTCTTCAGTATTGTCTTCTTCTGCATCAACCAATAGTCCATCAATAGTATCTTGTTCTAATCCATATTGCTTTCCAATCTTAGTAAAAGCCATTATCTGTTTTGTTTTCTTTCCAAGACTGTCGCCAAATTGTTCATCATATACTTTCATGTTTTTATTAAACAACCCTTTTAGGTATGAAGTAGACTTTTCAGTATGCTCACTAAAGTTGTTTAATACCATTTTTAAATCCATATTTTATACCTCTTTTTATTTTGTTCTTGTATAGCAATCATATCCTATTTGATAATTTACATTACAATATCTATTATCTCTGATACATCGCTTGTTTTTATAATAGATACAATGCCAAGATTCTTCTTTTTTGTGTTCCTCTAGAGGAGTAAAGTCTCTATACTTGTCGAAACATTCCCAACAAGTTTCAAACTCTGCCTTTTTTCGTCTTTGGCATATAGGACATCTTGTTAAATCCATATTTTTTTCTCTTTAATTAATTATAATGAAAGTTCATATTTAAGTCTTTTCATTTTCTGTATGTCTTTCCATTATATATTCTCTTCCATTACATTTACAGAACTCCCATATTGAATACCTAAAATAGTCAAATTTTGTAGGTGGGGTAAGCATTATTAATTTACCACAGTCCTCACATTTAATTGTAATCACTTCCAACCAACTCCTGAATAGTAATATTCTTTATTTCCTGTCGTACCTCTTTCTTTAAATATACCAATAGCTTCTAATATCGTAGTTAATTTATAAGAAGACAATTGGGGTCGCCTAGTTTTATATAAATATTTATTGAAAGCAATTCTAAATTCTGAAGATTCTATTCTTTCATCTTCTCCCTTTATACAATTATCCCAAATAAACGCATATAACGGGTCTGATTCGTGTCTCCATACATGTTCCGTATTCTCTATTAATTCCTTTCTAAAATATTCATTACGAGCAATGAGTCGTTGTGCCCCCTTAATTGCCTCATGGATAATGCCTTGAATTTCATCTGGATTATCATTAACCAATTGCCACACTTCCTTAATAGTGTCTTTATCTTGTAAGGGAAATCTGTTTGGAAAATTTATAAGCATCCATCGAGTAAAGAATGCCTCGTCGTGCGTATTAACTATCTTTGGTATGTAATTTACATTGTACCAAATCTTAACCATGTTTCTAAATTGAAATTTTTTACCCCCTTTATATTCTGCATGAACCCATATATCACCACCTGTAAGATTTTTAAATACGGATAAATCATCTACGGTACATTCACCCATATCTCCAACCATATTTAATATCTTAAACTGTAAGTCATCAGTACCGAATTCATTGCTTCCAAATCTATGTAAGGGAGTTCCTGACATGTTTCTTACACCTATAAGATTAGATAATATATTTTGGAATGCTGTTTTACCAGAATTACTCTTACCATATATCATGAATGCCATTTTTAAATGAGTAGTCATTGTCATTGTATATCCTAGCATCTCAAATACATCATCTGCTATAATTGTATTACCTTGTCCCAACCAATCTAATAATAATTTTTTAAATATAGGACAATCTGCTTGTCCCCCTTTGTATTCGTGTGGTATTTCATAACAGAATATCTTATCAGTCTTTTCTGCCTTTATAAATTTATCTGTTTTTATGTCATAATATCCATTTTTAAAATTAATTACCCATCTATCATAACAGAACTTCTTCCTATCAAATTTAGTAGTATCTTCAATTAGCTGTAATACTGCCGCTCGTTTATGTTTATACGATTTGCCTTTATATACATCTAATAATTGTCTAGCCATTTCATCGTAAAACTCATTGGTCTCATCAGTATATATATTTCCTTTTCTTAGCATTATTTGTCGTGTATCCGACATACTAATAATATCAAAACTATCTATTAAATCTCTTGCTATAGATACCCATGCTTCTTCTAATTTATCTGCTGGAATTTGTTGTTTAATATCAAATAACCTATTAAGCGTTCGATTAGTATAGGGTTTGTCTTCCCCCCTTATATGTCGTAATTGTTGAATGGTTTTAGTTTCATCAAAATGTCTTTGTGTCTTGGCTAATATACCCATTACTATTTCATCTGGTATTTTATTAGCCCGTGTTTCTAAAAATAAAGCCTTCCAATATAAGAACTCCTTTTCACCCGTTTCAACGGCAATCTCTTCTATATCTATTTCTCCCTTAATTAATTTCTGTATGGGCTTCCGTAAATTCTTTAGGTTTTTACTATATTTATTTTCAATACTTTCTTGTGGTTTTTCCTCAGAAAAAATTTGGACAATGCTGTCAAAATATTCTCTGGTTATTCTTAATGGTTCATTATCATTTATATCCATGTAAAATTTATCATCTACTATTGAAGGTGGAATAAGGGCATATCCCCCTTCTCCTAATATGTCAAATGCTTTTAATTCTGGTAATTTAGCTTTAATTTGTGTTCTTCTTTCTGGCATTTCACCTTTTATGTAAAAATATATATGAAGTCCGTGAGGTGTCGCCACCATCTTGGTTTCTAAATGTTTTAATATATCTAATATATTTTTAAAAAAGGGTTTATCTTCAAAGTCAAAGTCCAGTATGACTAAATTTCTACTAGTTTTACCACAAATAACTGCCCGATTTATATTAGGGTAATACATGTCTAAATCTTCTGTGGGAAATTTATTCTCTTGATATTCAAGCCATTTTATTGATGGAATTTTACTGTTCTTTTTTATAGGTATAATATTCCACGATTTATTCATTTATTCACCCATTTTTATTTAATAAATTTTGGAAGACCAAAAAACCCTAAAAATTTCCGACACTTTTTTATTAATAATTATTTTTTTTTTAAATTCGAAAAACTTAAATAAATAATTTTAGATTTTTTTAGGGTGTTTTAGTCCACGACTTTTTCTATTTTATATTTACTGTATTACGATGGCTGACGCTAAATATAGTTATAGCATTCAGTTCGTATACTGAAGTCATATATATAATATTAATATGCTGGATTGAAGTCGTGTATAGTAAATTTGCTTCAAATTTGAAATAAATATATATTTATAGTAAATTTATAGTAAATATATAGAAAATTTATAGTAAATTTATTATACATCGTATATAGAATTAGTATTAACTTAATATTATCTCATTATTTAACCCTATTAATATAAATAATGAGTTAAGATTACCTTAATACTTTCTAAATATATTTATTCTATATTATCCTCTATTGGTTCAGCGTCTATTGGAAAATCAGCTTCGTCTTCATTGTCGCCAAATAATTCTTCTATTTCGTCGGTTATTCCACCTAGAAACTCTTCCAATTTATTAGTTAATTTCTCATCTAGATTGGCTATCCAATTCAATTCCTTTTTTATTAATTTAACATGTAATTCGTGAAAGAAATCGTTTATTGATATGCCAATTTTATGTAAACCATCAACTATAGATTGTTTTATTGAATTAAGAGCTTCTTTAATGCGTTTTTTAATTATTGGAATGTGTTTTTTACAAACACTCTTGAAGACGGCTATTTTATCCTTTAAATATTTTTTTAAATCCATTATTCGTACCTCATTTGTATAATTTATATATTTATATAGTTTTTTAGAAATAAAAAATTGTTTTTACTTTAAAAATAGTCTTTAAATAATAATAAGGGAAGTTCATTTAAAAACTTTTTGGTTTTATATGCCACATAGATTTGAATAATAATTACATCCCTGATTGGCATAAGAATTTGGGTATTCATCAGCATGTTCAGTACTTAATCCAGTATACATATCCATATAGCAATATCCTGGATTACTCTTATTGAGATGAACACAAGTATTACAATGTCTAGCAAATTTAGGGAATACAGAAACCATTTTCTTTAATTTTTTACCATCATTTTCTACAATTTCCTTTAAGACAGTAAAGAAATATTGGCAATCAGAACAAGTAAGATATTGCTTGTTTTCTACATCGACATGGTATATCTTATGTGGTCTTTTTTGGCAAAAATAACATTCTTGTATCTTTTTTTTCACTCTAGGCATTTTGTCAATCCACCTACATTTGTACAGTCTTTTACTCTATCGAATATTCCTTTTGTAGTAATTAACATTTGTGTTTTTGTTTTTTCCAATAAAAATTTATATTCATATTCGCAATCTTTACATAATTTATATTGTCCTATATTATCTAATATTAATGTACTATAGGTTCGCATGTGTTCTTTATGACAACATACACAATTTTTATAATCTGTTTTTAATTGAGCTTTAGTAAGTTTAAAATCTGGCAATGGATATGTTCGTGTATGAGTTAATATTGCGTCTATTGTTTTTTCTCTATTGCCATGATATATTTTTTCTACAAAGAATTCGTAAGTATGTTTACATTCTGGACAAATAGTTAATCTTAACCTATTCTTGAATTTATCGTCTATTAAAATTACATGTTTCTTTTTTAGTGTTTTATTACAAAACCAACAATATCTCGGTTCAAGCATTTTTTTATCATCTTTTATTAATTCATTTAATTCATCTTCAAACTCATTGCTATATGCTCCATTTGAACTTAAGATGAAAGAATATGGAATTGAGAGAGGATTGCGATTGTCCCGTTCTCTCATAATAATTTCTCTATAGCGTCGAATATCATCCCAACTAAGTTCCCAATCCATATCTGGTCTTGGATTGTTATTCATTCTATCTATTAATGTGTTTTCGGGACTTTGTTCAACTTCTTGACCAGCTTGACTATACCAATCTAGAAATTCATCAAACTCATCTGTGTCATCTATTACCATGCCCATCTCACATCTTTCTGGACTCTCTTCATCGGGAAGTCGTGGCAATTCTTCTGCGTTCCGTCTTATTTCTCGTTCCCTATCTCGGACTCGCTGTCTTCTTAATATTGTTTCAAATAATGATTCCGATATTACAGTTTCTGGCATTTAGCATAACCTCTCTAATAAATCGTTTTTAATCTTTTTAGCCCAAATTTTGCCTATCGTGGGTTGCGAATTTAATTCTATTACGATATATTTTTCTTTATATAATCCTATATCAATTCCAGTCAAGTCAAGATTGAACTGTCTTGCTACCTTTAAAGCGAAATTTTCTAATTCGGGTAAATCCTTTCTCGTAATATATTGGCACGACTTAGAATTCCATATTTTACAATGTCTATTATTTGGAATCTTTTCTCTAATACCCAGAACTCGTTTAAAATCTACACCAACTCTGTATTCTTTATCAAATCGTATGTATTTTTGGACATAACAATTATCATCTAAGAAATAAGTATGAAATCCGTCAAATGTCGTAAAGACTTGATGGTTGCCTCTACTTCCGAATCGCCTTTTGATTACACATTGTTCACTTGTATTTGGCATGTTTGTAAAGGGATAATAATAAGTAATAGGATGAGGGATTTGGAGTCTATCTAATTTTTGGTTCATCAAGACTTTATCCACTACATCCCTAGTTTCTGGCTTACATAAATCAAAGACAATGGCAGGGCTATCTGTGGTATAGTAGCCCCCCAATGCCTGAATTAATCGTCTACGGCTTACTCCCCAAATTTTTCTACTATTAATTCCTATCATTTATCCCATCCATTTTCTGTAATATTCTCTTTCATAAGCAAATGGTTCTTCTTCATCTGAAGCATAATCTGTTCTCATTCTTTGTAAGTATTCTTCTTTTGCTGTCATATAATCTCCCATAGTATAACATTCTTCGCAAACATACTTGTTATCATCTGTAGTATATGGTCTATATTCATCATCAAATTGGATACCACAACTTTCACAGAAATGAATTTTACCTTCTATATCTTCTATGTCTTCATAACAAGATGTCCACATTGATGGTCTATTATTTTTCATTTCACACATACAACACGGATTGGCTGATTTAGGAATATATTCGAAATGACAAAGTTCACACCAGTCATATTTATCACTACATGCTTCAGTCCAATTCCTATTTTCGCCTTCACTCCAACAACTTTTACACGGTTCGTCGCTTACTGGTAATCTGTAATATTCACATTGTTTACAGTCGTGTCCATGTTCCTCTATAAAGTCATGGCATTTATCACATAATATTTTTCCATCGTAAATTCCCCATCCATCGTTATTTTGTAAGCGAGAATTACAAGAGAAACATACTGGAAGAGCTTGTATGACTGAAGTTATGGTATTACAATCAATCCTTACATTGTCTTTATCCATAAGTCTTATTGGTTTTTCTCTTTGAATGCCACCAAACCAACAATTGCCGTCATCTCCATGCCAATTACAACCGATACAGAAATATTCAACATGCGACCTTTCTTGTTTTTCTTCTTTTTCGTCTTCACCAAATAATGCTGCGATGCCTACTGGTTCACTATCATCTATCTTTGAAGGGTCTTCACGATGTTCATAATAGCATTCTTGACATACATCCCAATTGTAAAGATAATATTTTGTTTTAATATCTTTTGAGATTTTGGCACGACAATAAGCACACACTCTTGAAACATTTTCATAGTCGCCATCTTTTTCTATTTTTGATTTATCAGCAAGTAGCTTTCGTTTATAATTTCTATCGTCTCCATAATAGTCATCCCATCCTCTACCCCATCCATAGTAAGCATCATATCCATAATAATCATCTGCTGGATAGCGTCTTGAATAGTAATGAGTCCTCTTTCGGTCTAAGGTATGAAATCCCTGACTTTTTAAAATATATAATCCATTACTAAATTCACTTGTATCTTCTACGCCTTTCCAAAATTCCAATGCTGAAGAACCGTAAATAAATGTTTGGTCTTCAAATTCGGCATATGAAAACTGTCCACTTCCTTTCATCAAGTAGATGTTATCGGTTTCTTTATCGTAAATGACCAATACGCCAAATCGTTCGTTTTTTAGAGCCATATATAACCTAAAAAGACCGATTTTTTCCAAAACCCAAGCCATTATATAACTATCGCTATATTTCTTATCTGACCACGGAAATCCTAACATACGAGCATAGTTAATAATATCACTAAACACTCCATTATGAACCAAGACATACCGTTTATTGTCAAATGGCTGACAGTTATAATCAGCTACATTACCATTTGTAGCCAATCTCGTATGGAATATAAATCCACCATCTAAATTAGCTATTATTGGCATCTTATCATGACATTTCCATAATTCTCCAGTAGTTAAATTGTAAATGCCATTTCCATCTTTGCCACCAGCTTCTTCTAGCTTACAAAAGAAATGCCATATATCTCTTGTTTTGTATTCTAGGTCTTTACTGGGACTAACAAAAATTCTACACATTATTGTTTACCTATTTTATTGTATTTTCGTAATTTTAAACTATTTAGATATGATACCAAATAATCTTGGTAATGAGTACCACGACTATAAAGCATTTGTTCTAGAAAACCTCTTGAGAGTCCAATAGAATAGTCATGCTTTCTATATGATGGTTGATTATAATAAACATTATCTATTCCAAGTCCTTTATATTTTGGCAAACCTTTTGATATATAAATCTGTTTTTTCCTATTAGAAGTATATCCACTATCTGCTTCATATATATATATTTCTCCATTCGAATTATTTTTTATCTTATGATTCATTCTTTGTTGTAATTCGCTAATATAACCAGTCCTTTGAAATTCAATATGAAATGGTAATTTGCTTTCCTTTTTAAAATTGTAAGTTGATAAGACATTTCTTTCTGTACAATGTTTGCCTTGTATGATTAGATTGAATAATGAAACAATTTTTCCATCAAACATTGGATTAGGAGAATTGTAAGACATCATTTTTAAAAGTATTGGTTTTATTGTTTTGAATATACTTCGCTGTATTTTCAATCCTTTTCCAGTACTTTCAACATCATCGTAATATTGAGCTACTTTTCGATAAAGGTTTTTATCTGGCGAAAGTTGTTTATAATTATAACCGATTAATGCTGCTAAAGCAAATAATCCTTCAATCATTAAAGGATTTAACAAGAAACAGTATGGAGTTCTATATTCTATACCCCATGGTTGTGGGCGATATTCTCCTAATGTGCCATAACTCCCACCAAGTCTTTGCTTTATTTCATCATTATCTATGAAAAAGTTTATGACTGGAGTAAAATAAGTATCCATACATTTTATTATGGTATTAATATTATCATTAACAATTACTCTTGGTATCTTAATAGTAGGTATACGATTATCACTTGGCTGTTGTAATTGAAATTCTGGACTGCCAAAATGAATATGTGCCCCTAATGTAATATCTCGTTTTCTAAATCCACCAACAGCCCCACCAACAAGAGAAAAATGTTTGTCCACGCAAAAATTATGTATTTTTTGTAAAATTAAGGCAATCTCATCAGTCATTACTTTTATATGATTTAATTGAACTGGTCGTGGTCTTATTTCCACAGGGACTTGTGCCCCATCACAACCAATACTGGCACTAGGATGTGTGCTACTAAATAACGCATAATGACTTGCCTTAAGGACTTTGCCAGAACGGTCTAAAAGACAGAATTCTGGGTCAGTACCAATTGTAGTTGGAATTTTTCCTTCTCTCATATAATCACGACTTATTTTATTATCCCTTAAAAAGGGTATGAGGGTAGGCGAACCTCCCCCAAAGAGATTTTTGAAACTATAGGCGTTTTAAGGCTATTCATAGCTTACTTGTTAGGAAAATCCCTACTTTCAGTATAATAGCGTTACTACCGATAGCTCGTACCATCATATATACAGTCCGTGGACTATGTGTATACATAATGACATATTTCACATTATGATATTACAGCCATAATGGTTATATTAGAACATTGTATAATATCAGTTATTCTGTTCGTTCAGTTGAATGTATCTGAAAGTGTCGCCTGACACAGTACGATATATTCTTGAATTTACAAAATGACCAAATAAAAGGCAATCTCTAAACCAGAAATATGCGTACAGTTGGTAGACGCTGATAATTGCTCTACCACAACTGCCATATCCTAAGTCCCTAAAGCCGTTCTTATATTTCTATTGTAGTAATAATTTATATCCCTTATGGTATAGAATCTTGTGAATTCTCCTATGCCCTGACTACCAATGCCACATACCAATATACCTAATTTACCATTAAGGCGAATTCCATGATATTTCCGTTTATTTCTATTATTTCTTAGTATCATTTCTAATTGCCTTATTAATTTATTATATTTAGGTATTTTAGCTGTATAGTATGTTTTATCTTTTATTCTTAATTTCATCTTAAATGTTTATTTTATCTATATCAATAGCTCTACATCGTGGACAGGTTTTATGATGTCTTGAAACAACACCATCGTGAACTACTTTATCTAATGGAGTTCTAAATAAAAATCCACACTTATTACATTTATATTGAGCTAAAGTTTTAATTTTATGAAGTATTTGTTTTTTCATTAATAATCAATTTTAATTTTTTTTTTCTTAATTAAAAAAAAGAAAGTTCAAATTTAAGTTTTTTGGTTTTTTGTTGCTTTCCAATGTCCAAATAAAATATAGTGTGCTATTTTATACCGTTTATAATATGACAATGCCTGTCTTAAATGAGCTAATTTCATTGTATGTCGTATTTTTATATTTGGATATTCAGAATTATAGTAGATATACATATTTAACATAGCATTTGCCCCTTCTACTAACATGTCGGTCAATAATTTCTTTTTAATCTTTTTCATTTTTCATCGCCAATATTTCTTCATCTGATTTAGGAATTCTGATGATTTCTCCATCTTTAGTCTTAACCAATTTCCAGAATGGATTGCCTAATCCTTCTTTGCCTCTCTTTTTATTGCTTATTTTTACGACTTTAAATCCTCTCTCTCTCAAGAATTCGGCTAAATTCAAGTCTTCTTTACTTCCTAAAAATAGTTTTGCTGTTTGAATATCTTCTAAGACTTGTCCTATTCCAGAAATGACACAATATCGTATCGCAGCACTTTTAGACGGAAACATACCCATTTCGACGGCTTTTTCTATAATTTCCAGATAGATTTTCGGCATACTGATTGTTAATACTTTCATATTTTCATTATGTTTATAATTCCCCATATACCTCACAATCGTGTTCTATTAATATACATTCTTTTAATTCATTTCCAGCAATTTCGCCAATCGGGGGTAGATATGTTCTTTCAATATCAGTACGAGCTTCAAGAAAGGATTCAATCGCATTCTTTATGAAATCTATGTTTACATCGTCCGTATCGTAATCAATCTTTACAAAAAGCGTTTTTCTCATTATATCACCTGTTCTATTAGTTTTACTTTATCAGCACAAACAGTTCCGTAAGGCAATTCGAAACTATACATTTGTTTGAATACAGCAGTTAAAAAAGAATTAATTTTCTTATAACAATAGAGACCATTCTCTTTACTTTTCTTATATTCGCATGTGAAATATGATTTAGATATTGGTCTTCCTAATCCCATCATAAATTGTTTGGCAGAATCTAAATCCTTGAATACTGCTAATGGTCCATTGCCTTCTTTTCTTGATACCCATTCCCCGATTTTGTATTCTACCTGTGCCCCATCAGAAAAAGCTGACATTAGTCTTAATTCTTTATTTCCATCAATGAAATTTATTTTTCTCGTACAAACCTTTATTCCTTTCGCTGTTTTTTTCATTTTATTCAACCTTTTATTTTTTTATTGTAAGATTGTTTGCTGTCGGTCGGGAATCCCCTTAACTATCGGTGATAAACACCTCCAGCGTTGCTACCTTGATAACATTTAACCGATTTCAGCCAAGTTTTTATTTTTATTCTATTGCCAAATCATATATTGAACCCATACTCCAAGCACATCTTCTTTTGGAATATATTTATCGTCTTTATATTCATCAACCAGTAATTCTAATTCATCCAAAAACCTTTTGTACATTTCTTTCCAGTTAGGATGAACATTGTTCAATTTTTTATCGGTCATATTTAAACTCCAAATTTTTGTGGTCAAAAAAAAAATAATGAGAATTTTGAATTCTCTAATTAGTCTTGTAAGTCAATAATGTCTAATGCTTCATTAGGTAATGGTATAGGTTGTATGTTGCCTTTAAAACTGGAATGTCGAAACATTGCCGTAATGGTATTAACAATCGCATTAGCCGTAATACTGTCGGTTATTATTTCCATTGTTGCCTTAACTGGTATTGGCTTTCTTAGAGTCATTACATTCACACTCGCTAATTGTATTTGTTAATTCAGATATAGCGTGTTTTATCGCATTTCCGACAATAGACATATCATCAACATTAAGTAAGAGATTGCCTATTATTGTTTTTAGCATTTGTGGTAATAGGTTAATAGATGTACAATTGAGAATCGTTTCAGTATATTTCTCTGATATTTCTAATATTTGATTGAATTGTTCTTCTTCTATCATATCATTTACCTCTAATACGATTTGTATTAAAGTCTATAAGAGATGAAAAAATAATTTTGAATAAGGATAATAGACAACTAATAATGACGCTTAAATAACTATTGCGTCATCATCGTCATCTGGAGTTGTTGTACTAACAGTACCATTGACTTTCTCTATTACTTTAAGAAGTTTAACCATAGTTTCTGCGTCAGCGATAACATTCTCCATATGGTCTTTAAATTGACCAACAGTTCTGAAGTATTTATCTTTCTTAGATTGGAATTCGGTCTTTTTGGAATTGTAAGCCACAGCAATGCCACCAACACGATTTTTGTTATCTGGCATTTTGACTACTTCAATCCTTCCAGTACCAGCTACAGCCCTTTTAGCCCAATCATTCGCAGTTTTATGAAATTTCTTAAGTATAGCATCAAGTTTGCCGTTAGTCGTTTTTTTACTCTCAGACATTTTGATAACCACCTAAGTAATTATAATTTACGCCATAGGCAACGCACAATACCTTAAACGGATTAATTATATGTGCGATAATATAATAAATTATGTTCCATTTTGGAATTATATTATTATGATATATATTATTTAACATTTCTAATTTCACTTTTCAAATTCTAATTTTTAAAATT
>CAYRYW010000012.1:17500-51537 GCA_964428725.1 uncultured Dehalococcoidales bacterium | reverse complement strand
GGCTCCGTTTTTACCTCCATTTCTTGACTATAAAATTACGAATAACCCTCGATTGACTTGACTATGTGCCTGTGCTATCATCCGTGAATACGGTGAAGGCGGGTCATGATTGAGGAGAGAGTCGCTGGTATCCCTCCTGATAGGCGCTGCTACCGGCCTGCTGGCCGGGCTTACCGGTGTGGGTGGGGGGGTGTTCCTGGTGCCGCTGATGGTGGGGGTGCTGTGCTTCCAGCAGCATTACGCCCACGGCACCTCGTTCGTGGTGATCTTTCCCATGGCCCTGGTCGGCGTGATCACCTATGCGCACTTCGAACATATAAACTGGGCGCTGATGCTGTGGCTGTCGCTGGGTGGGGTGTTCGGGGTGCTGCTGGGGGCCAGGATAATGGCTATGCTGCCGGAGAGGAGGCTGAGGTGGCTGTTCGGAGTCTTCCTGCTGATAGTCGGGCTGGTCATGGTGGTAACCTGCAGGGGAGTAGAGGGTGGCAATGGTACAGCGGGGGGTGTCAACGGAGGGATAGCGGTCGGCGTTGGCTTCCTGGCGGGGATACTGTCCGGTATCATGGGTGTAGGTGGTGGGGTGGTGCTGGTACCGGGGATGGTTATAATCATGGGGGTGGAGCAGCATACGGCGCAGGGGGTATCGCTCGCGGTGATAACCCTCACGGCGTTTATAGGTATACTGGCACATTATCGACTGGGCAATGTCAGGCTGAAGCCGGCGCTGTGGATCATACCTGCCGCCGTCCTGTTCGGCTTCGTGGGCAGCCTGCTGGCGCACCTGGCGGGCGAGGTGTTTTTGCGCCAGCTGGTGGGTAGCCTTATAATTATCATGGGGACCGTAATAGTTATAAAGGATCTGCGAACGAGATGGGTGCCGACATGAGCCAGCTGAGCCGAATAAATGAGGATATCGTCCGCTGCCAGGATTGCGAGCTGCACCGGCAGCGGCAGCGCGCCGTGCCGGGCGAGGGCTCGGAGAGCGCTGCCATCATGTTCGTCGGGGAGGCGCCCGGCTGGCATGAGGACCAGCAGGGGAGACCGTTCGTCGGGCCGGCGGGCCAGTTCCTCGACGAGCTGCTGCGGTCGATAGGGCTGAAACGGGAGGACGTGTACATCGCCAATGTGATCAAGTGTCGCCCTCCGCAGAATCGCGACCCGCTGCCGTCGGAGCTGAAGGCCTGCCGCAAGTGGCTCGAGCGCCAGATAGAGATAATCGATCCCAAGATTATCGTCACGCTGGGGCGCTTTTCCCTGGCGCAGTTCCTGCCCGACGATGCCATCAGCAAGATGCACGGCCGTGCCAAGACAAAGGGTGGCAGGACCTATTTCGCCATGTACCATCCCGCCGCGGCGCTGCACCAGGGGAGCCTGCGCAAGGTCATAATGGAGGACATGCAGAGGATACCTGAGGTACTGAAAAGCGAGTCGGCGGTCGAAGAGGTGGTCGGGAAAGGGGAGCCACAGCCCGAGCAACTGTCTATGTTCTAGGTGAAGTCTATGGCGAAAGGTAAAGGCAAGGATAAGTCGATGGGCGGCTCGCCGCAGGGCAGGCGCCCGATATACCTGTGGCTGGCTCTGTCGCTGTTCGTGCTGCTGGTGGCGGTGGTCCTCGTCGTCTTTTTCGTCGAGCCTGCCAGGAGCGGTCTGAGCGGCGTGTGGGAGGATATCCTCGGCGCGGTGGGCATAGGCCTCATCCTGGCGCTGGCCGCGATCATCATCTGGCTGCTGTGGCGCTGGCGCGGCGCCAGCGTCCCGCACAACCTCAACCGCTGGCTGGGGGCCATCGTCCTCATCTTTGCGCTGCTGGGTTTCATGTCGTTCTTCAAGGCATCCGGCGGTTCGCTGAGCCAGCACGGCTACGGAGGCTGGATCGGCCACCAGATCATCGGCGATTCCCTGGCGGTGGGCGTCTTGCGCTTCCTCGGTGTGGTGCTCCTGGGCGTGTTCATCATAGCGCCGAAGGCCACGTGGAACGGTGCCAGGCGCGCCCTGTCGGCAATCGTCGCATTTTATCGAAAATATCCTCTGCACACATATGTTTGGGCATTCCTGTGCTGGCTGGTGTGGGTGTACCGGCGCAACCCGCTGCACCGCTACCTGGTGAGGCGGCTTGATCCTGAGAGGAGGCGCGCTGCAGCGGCGGCGCGGCCGCGTCCCCGGGTCGTAGCGCAGGTGCCTGACAAACCGCTGCCGGCCCGGTCGAAGGTGAAGGAGACGCCAGCCGCGGCCGCGCCAGCGGGGGTGGAGGTCGCACCCGCTGCAGAGCCCTTGCCCGCGCCGGTGAGGGCGGCCGGCGATAAGTATCAATTGCCGTCGCTGTCGCTGCTGGAGCGCAACCCGGAGGTGGAGCCGGTGCCGGTGGATACGGTGCGCGGCGCTAAAATAATCGAGGAAGCCCTGCGCAGCTACGGAGTGGACGCCAGGGTGGTGCAGGCCAATGTCGGACCGGCCGTCACGCAGTATGGCATAGAGCCGGGATGGGATATCAAGACCAGGGAAGTTAAACGCAAAGATAAGGACGGCAATATCACGGTGCAGGTCGAGGAGGTGTCGCGGACGCGGGTAAAGGTGGAGCGCATCGCCTCGCTGGCCAATGACCTGGCGCTGGCTTTGGCGGCGCCGTCCATCAAGATAGAGGCCCCCATACCGGGAAAGTCGATGGTTGGCATCGAGGTGCCCAACCCGGTGGCCAGCTCGGTGAGCCTGAGGAGCATGGTCGAGTCGCCGCAATTCGAGAAATTGAAGGCCAAGACACGGCTGCCGCTGGCGCTGGGCAAGGGCATGTCCGGGGAGCCGATAGTCGCCGACCTGTGCAAGATGCCACACCTGCTCATCGCCGGCGCGACCGGCAGCGGCAAGAGCGTGTGCATAAAATCCATTATAGCCACCTTCCTGATGTTCGATACGCCGGATGAATTGCACTTCATCATGATAGATCCCAAGAGGGTGGAGCTGGTGTCGTTCAATAAAGTGCCTCACCTGAAGTCGAAGGTCATCGTGGATGTGGACAAGGCGGTGGCGATACTGAGATACCTGGCGCGGGAGATGGACCACCGCTACGAGCTGATGGCGGCTGTAGGGGCCAGGGATATCGAGAGCTATAACAAGAACCCCAGGGTGAATGCCCCCATGTCATACTTGGTACTGATCATCGACGAGCTGGCCGAGCTGATGATGACCTCTGCCGATGAGGTGGAGCGCTTGCTGTGCCGCCTGGCCCAGCTGGCCCGTGCCACGGGGATTCACCTGGTGGTGGCCACCCAGAGGCCTTCGGTCGACGTGGTGACCGGGCTGATCAAGGCCAATTTCCCGGCGCGCATAAGCTTTGCGGTCGCATCGCAGGTGGACTCGCGCACCATACTGGACACCGTCGGCGCTGAGAAGCTGCTGGGGCAGGGCGACATGCTGTTCCTGCCGCCGGATGCTCCCAAGCCCAGGCGGCTGCAGGGCAGCTTTGTTTCCGATGCGGAGATTGAGCGGCTGGTAAGCTTCTGGGTCACCCAGAGACCCAGAGAGATGGAAGAGATCTCGCTGGACAGTGAGATAGCTCAGGCAAAGTCCGGCGACTCCTCCGACGATGTCCTGCTGGAGAAGGCCAGGGCGCTAGCCAGGGATCACCGCTCGATATCCACCTCTTTCCTGCAGCGCAGGCTGGGCATCGGCTACCCGCGCGCCGCTAAGATAATGGACCAGATGGAAGCCCAGGGTATCGTCAGCCCCGGCGAGCCCGGCAAGCCGAGGGAGGTGCTGATGGGCGATGGTGAGGGGGGGGAGGTCGGGTCGGCATGATGCGGGGATTCTTCGACTGGATCGTCGGGCAGCGCGGCGAGGCTATCCCCAGAGGCCCCTTCGCCGAGATGAAGGAGTGTCTGTACTGCGGCATAGACCTTACCACGGCAGACCTGTTCAAGAGCTATCGCATATGTCCCGGCTGCCGGTTCCACTACCTGATGCCGGCGTATGAGCGCATAGACCTGCTGGCGGATGACGGCACCTTCATCGAGATCAACCGCGATATCGCCTCCATCGACCCGATATCATTCTCCGGAGGCTCCTCGTATCAGCAGCGCGTGCTGGAGGCGCAGCAGCGTACCGGACTATCAGAGGCGGTCGTCACCGGCGTGTGCCAGATAGAGGGCATGCTCACCGTCATCGCGGTGCTGGATTTCGGTTTCCTTGCCGGCGGCATGGGGTGCGTCGTGGGCGAAAAGATCGCCCTGGCATTCGAACACGCAACGCGGAAGAGGCTGCCTATGGTGGCGGTTGTCTCCAGCGGCGGGGCGCGCGTGCAGGAAGGGGTGCTGGCATTGATGCAGATGGCCAAGACGGCGGCGGCGGTCAAGAGACATCAGGTCGCCGGACTCCCGTTCATCTCAGTACTGGCCAACCCGACCACCGGGGAGATATATGCCAGTTTCGCCAATCTGGCTGATATTATCGTCGCCGAGCCCAACGCCCTCATCGGCTTCGCGCCGCTGCGGCAGGTGGAAGAGGCGGAAGGACGCGAGCTGCCGTCGCAGGCGCATACGGCGGAGTCTCACCTGCAACACGGCATGCTGGACATCGTGGTGGAGCGCACCGGACTGCGCCAGCTGCTGGCTGTCCTGCTGGACCAGCTATCGTCGCGGTATCGGGTGAGCATTAAGCGGCGCTTCGGCCCTTATCCGCCGATATCGCCCAAACGCGAGTCGGCATGGCAGAGTGTACAACTGGCGCGACATGAGGAAAGGCCCACGTCGGTGGACTATATCGGCAGGCTGACATCCAGCTTTATTGAGTTGCACGGCGATCGCCTGTACGGAGACGATCCGTCGGTCGTTTGTGGCATCGGCGATGTCGGCGGTGTGGCCGTGGTGATAATTGCCCAGGAGCGCCGCCGCGGCGAGGAAACGGGTATCGGAATATACCCTGAAGGCTTTCGGAAGGCACAACGGGCGATGAAGCTGGCGGGCAAGTTCATGCTGCCCCTCATCACCTTGATCGACACCCCCGGCGCCTATTTCGGGCTGGAGGCGGAGGAGCGCGGCATCGGCGGCGCCATTGCCAACTGCCTGTCGCTCATGTCCGATCTGCCCGTGCCAATAATTGCAGTCATTATCGGCGAGGGCGGCAGCGAGGGAGCGCTGGCATTCGGGGTGGCTGACCGCATGCTGATGATGGAGAACGCCATCTTCTCGGTCATGCCGCCGGAGAGGGCGGCAGAGCTGCTGTACCGCGACGCCAGCCGCGCGGAGGAGATTGCCCCGGCCCTCAGGCTGACGGCTAAGGATTGCGCCGACCTCGGCGTTATCGATGTGCTGGTGCCCGAGCCCAAGGGTGGCGCCCATGTCTCGCCGGATGACGCAGCGCGCCAGCTCAAGCGGATGCTCCTCGATGAGCTTGCCGACCTGCAGGAGATCAACACCGGACGGCTGGTGAAGGAACGCTATGACAAGTTCCGCGGCATCGGGCGCTACAGCTCGCGCTTGAGCGTCGCCCTGATGACGATGACGGATCGGGAGAGGCTTCAGGGCTATATATTGAAAGGGCTGGGGGAGATCAAGTCGCACTTGCTGCCCCGAGGGCGGGTTGCAGATGCAGGCGATGAGATACCCTTAATCGAGGAAGCACGCGATGAGGAGAATGAAGTCCCCCCTGAGGACCTCATACCCTGAACTCATTTCGGCGTGCGCCGCAGGCGCTTGAGGATAGCGTCCCGGATATTCTATTCGAAAACCTTCACTATTTCGGGGTATAAACCGGGACCGACGTCTGCGATCGCTTTTCGTCGGAAATCATTCAGTGTTGCCATTCTCCTGTCGAACTCGCCCCGCGGGTACATAATTTCCGGATGGAAGAAGACATCATCCACCTGGCGTACGGCTGCAGGGACTTCCACTCCGCCAACCGATTCCATCCAGTCTTCCAGGCCGCCGCGTAGCAGCGAGTCGAGGATACCTATCGTATGTTCCAGCTTAATCTCGAGATACCGTTCTCCCTCGCCGATACCGCCGGTGTTCAGCAGGAAGTAGCGCATGTGCGGCAAACCCTTCAGGATATCGTAGAGGCGGTTGGCATGCTCGGATTTGCTCCCTGCCATGAACGGATCGTAGAAGAATTCCGAGCGGATGGCGCCGGCGCGAGTGGGGTCACCGGCCGAAGACTCCATTGACTGCCCCAGGATCATGAAAGCCACGGCCTGTGGCATGGTTAAACGGGCGATCGCCGGTATAATCGGGCCGCGGGTTATGAGAATCAGGTTATCGACGCGCTCAACATCGATGTACTGGCTGGTGTGCAGGAAATCGCGCCGCGGTATGACCGCACGCCCGTTAGCCGTACCTTCCAGATTGTAGAAATCGAAGTCGCTGTCTTCGGTGACGTGAACATTCTCGGCGACGGTGTCGGGTCGCAACAATCCATAGTATATCTCGAACTGGTCCCCCGGATTGACATTCTCGGTTTTTACAAAGACGCCGCCCTGCTCGAAACCATGGAAGGAGCCATCCGGCATGAGTGTGCCGCCATCGTCCTGCACCAGCCAGGACTTCTCCTTGCCTTTCCTGGCCAACACTTTACTTGCCGTAGTGGTTTTGCCGTTGGCGCTCAAGGCTACCAGAAGGGAACGCGTCGTGTGGTATTGCCCGTGTACGGATTGCAGATAGTCTTCGCGGCAAGCAGCGTGTAAAAAAATGCCTCCGCGGTAGGTCTTGGCCACCCAGTCCTCGGCGGCAAAGACACCCTTTTTGAATTCCCCTATGTAGTTGCCATTACGGATGATCTTAATCACACGTTCGTCAGGCAGCATCGCCAGGCGAATGGTGATATCTTTTTCAGGCAGCGGTTTGTCCCGGTTTTTCTCGAAGTTTTCATCCTTGAAAAAGACGATTTCATAATTCGGCTGCTTGACTTCACCCTTCACCGGTGCAAAAAGCTTGCCGCCGCCTAAAACCGTATGAGCAAACTCCTCCGGTACGGTTACCCGAACCACAACATCGCTATCGTAGTTTCCCACAATTCTGTCGATGGAGATCAGCTTTTTCTGACCCAGGATCTCTTCGCATTGCTTCAGCAGGTCTTCCTCCGCTTTCCCGAAAGTATCGTCAACGCTGTTTTTAGTGAAGGCCTGAGCGCGAGATGTCGGATCGCCATAGGCCACCAGGCTCCCGTATTTGGTGCGCTTGGCACCCTCCACCTTCTCCGTCAGTTTTTCCAGCACATCGTCGGGTGGATCGTCGAGCAATCTGTTTTCGGAGATCGCTTTAGCCCTGATCCGTTCTACGGTTTCAGCAAATAAGTTCACGTTAAAATCTGCCATCTTGCCCTCCTGAGTTATGGCTCAATTATAACACGAGTCTCCTTTTGAGAAGTGAGTCGGGTGCGGATATAACCTCCTCCCGGAGAATTCAGGGGTGCTCTGTGTGTTCGATAGTGAGTGGATGTTGTGCCCGCTTCCATCCGATAATGGGATAATCCGGTGGCTTGGGCACCAGCAGGGGTTCAGCATTAACTCCGTTATTAACATCCCTCAGGGTCGTATGGCGTATGACGATCCGACTTCAGATCGCCTTCAGCCGGATGCTTCGCGTGTAATGCTCCTTTTATCGCTGAATGCGAAAGGGACGGTGGAGTTGACGTCGCATCTGCCATCTGTGGGCGGGCTGCATGTGAATTCTATGGAGCATCTGCTATCGAGGAGGCTGGCGCGGAAGAGAATCAGGTTCTCCTGCAGACCTCGTGCCCTGAACTCATTTCGACTTGCGCCGCAGACGCTTGAGGATGGCGTCCCGGTAAACTCGCGACAGGCTCATGCCGTGCTTGGGCATCCGCTCCCGTTCACTGCGACGGCGTTTCTCCCTGCGTTCCTGTCTGGTACTGTCTTCTTTCTGCTCACCATCGTGCATCAGAGGCCGTACCTCTGGTTCAGGTATTGACGCCAGCCTGTAAGGTCCAAGGGCAAACTGCGCTCCAGCGTGGCGAAGAAGTCCTGCAGGGTGAAGGCGTGGAAGGTCTCCGGCTTGTGCAGCAGGGTGGGCCACACCTTGAAGGGGTTGCGTTCATCGTCGAAGGACAGCGCCATCTGGAGCAGCTCGCTGTTGCTGGCATGGTACAGAATGCCGAACTCCGCCCGGTCGTACCCCGACTTGCTGTCGCTCTGGATGCAGTGTGCCAGTAGCTGCCCGCGCATCAGGTGGAAGAAATCGTAGCGAAAGGGGCAGTACTTTTCGATGACCAGTGAATCCTTCCACAGGGGGCCGCTGGCTGAATTTATGACGTCCCAGTAGCGGCGTCCCTGCTGCACCCGGTAGCACTGCGATCTGGGCGAGCCGACAACCTTGCTGGACACGTAGCAGCGCTTGGGGTTGGGGTTGCCCGCCGGGCTGCACTCGCCGAGGTTGGCCTCGGCGAACTTGAAGGACAGCAGCAGCAGGTTCCGGCGTTTGGCCATATCGACCCAGGTAATGGACAGGTCGGCGATGGGGGGTAGCCCGCGATCGTCCCTCTCGTGGAGGTAGTTCTTGTGGCTGACGAAATTGAAGTTCAGGTCGACGACCTCGCCCACGTCCAGCTGACACGATTGCATCCAGGTGTGGATCACGTTGAGATGCTCTCGCAGCGGGTAGAAGATGTTGGCGCACAGCACCTGCGAGCTGAGCATGTTGTGCTTGCTGGGGTGCCACACGATCTCGGACTGCGCGAAATGTTTTATGGCGTCGTATGCTATCTCCCGCCACAGGTTGAGGGACCAGGCATCCTCGGGCAGGACGTGCGGGTATGGATTGCCCCGCAGCAGGCCCATCTGCTTGATACCCAGTATCTCGGTCTTGAAAACGCTCTGTTTATCCTCCATCCGTTCTCGGAACGTTTGCACCGGCATCGTCATGATCCATCTCCTTTCTGAGCTCGATGATGCGATCCCGCAGCAGGGCTGCCTTTTCAAACTCCAGGTTTCTGGCCGCCGCCTTCATCTGCGACTCAAAGTCCTTGATTAGACGTAGTATATCATCTTTTTGCAGATTGGCAAGCCTGTACGGTTCCCGCGCCTCGGCGACCACCCGCACGCGGTCGGTGATGTCCTTTATGGCCTTCCTTATCCCCTGCGGGGTGATCCCGTGGCGCTCATTATATTCTATCTGTATATTGCGCCGCCTGTAAACCTCATCGATGGCCGCCTTCATGGAGCCGGTCACCGTATCGGCGTACATGATCACGTGGCCGTCCACGTGGCGCGCGGCGCGGCCCATGGTCTGTATCAGCGAGTCGCGCGACCGCAGGTATCCCTCCTTGTCGGCGTCCAGGATGGCCACCAGGCTGACCTCCGGCAGGTCGAGGCCCTCGCGCAGCAGGTTGATGCCCACCACCACGTCGTGCACCCCCAACCGCAGGTCGCGCAGGATGTCCACCCGCTCCAGCGTATCGATCTCGGAATGCAGGTGATGCGTCCTTACTCCCATCTCCTTGAGGTAATCGGCGAGCTGCTCCGCCATGCGTTTGGTCAGCGTGGTCACCAGGCAGCGTTCGCCCCTGCCGACGCGCAGCCTTATCTGCTCCATCAAATCGTCCACCTGCCCCTTTATGGGCTTGACCTCCACCGACGGCTCGAGCAACCCGGTGGGCCGTATCAGCTGCTCGACTATCTGCTGGCTGTGCTCGTGCTCGTACGGCCCCGGTGTCGCCGAGACGTATATCGCCTGGTTCACCCGCTCCTCGAACTCGGCGAAGCTCAGCGGGCGGTTGTCCAGCGCCGACGGCAGGCGGAACCCGTAATCGATCAGCGTTTTCTTGCGCGAGGTGTCGCCGCCGTACATGCCGCGTATCTGGGGCAGGGTCATGTGCGACTCGTCGATGAACAGCAGGAAGTCGTCGGGGAAGTAGTCCAGCAGGGTCCACGGCGGGCTGCCCGGCGCACGCCGCGCCAGGTGCCGCGCGTAGTTCTCGATGCCGGTGCAGTAGCCCACCTCCTGCATCATCTCGATGTCGTAGTTGGTGCGCGCCTCCAGCCGCGCCGCCTCCAGCAGCTTCCCCTGCGCCGTAAGCTCGGCGAGGCGCTCGGCAAGTTCGGCACGGATGTCCTCGATGGCGGACATCAGCTTGTCGTGCGAGGTGACGAAGTGCTTGGCCGGGTAGATGTCGATGGCGTCGCGCTCCGCCAGCAGCTCACCGGTAAGCGGGTCGATCCGGGTGATGCGCTCCACCACGTCGCCGAAGAGCTCTACCCGCACCGCTACGTCCTCGTACGCCGGCTGTATCTCCAGCGTGTCGCCGCGGACGCGGAACCGCCCGCGGGTAAAGTCGATGTCGTTCCGCTCGTACTGCATGTCCACCAGCCGCCGCGCCAGCCGTTCGCGCTTGATGTGCTCCCCCTTCTTCAGGCTGACCACGAAGGAGCGGTACTCCTCCGGCTCGCCCAGCCCGTAGATGCACGACACCGATGCCACGATGACCACGTCCCGCCGCTCGAACAGAGCGCGCGTCGATGCGTGGCGCAGCTTGTCGATCTCCTCGTTGATGTCGGTTTCCTTCTCGATGTAGGTGTCGGTGCGCGGGATGTAGGCCTCCGGCTGGTAGTAGTCGTAGTACGATACGAAATACTCCACGGCATTGTCGGGGAAGTACTCCTTGAACTCGGTGGCGAGCTGCGCCGCCAGGGTCTTGTTGTGCGACATGACCAGCGCCGGCCGCTGCATGCGCTCGATGACGTTGGCCATGGTGAACGTCTTGCCGGAGCCGGTGACGCCCAGCAGGGTCTGGTGCCGGTGGCCGCGCTGCAGCCCCTCGGCCAGCCGCTCGATAGCCTGCGGCTGGTCGCCCATGGGCTTGAAGTCGGATACGATCTTGAAATCGGCCATGTTATCGAATCTTTACGATTGTATCAGGTCGCGCAGTGCGGTCGGATTCATACACCTGCTGCGCTTTCCCGCGCTACGATTATACACTATCGGCCGCCGCGGCTGCTGTCGACGGGGGTCGTCATACGTATGTCTGTCGACAATCGCCCGCGATAAAATGGCAAATCGCCCCCAGCTGTGTATCGTCGCGAGGGCGACTGGCTGTATGAATCTATCGATGCAGGTCGCAAACTGTAATTTGTGTGTCTAGTCGACAGTTACGGAGAGGTTGAATCTGGCTGCCGGCTCGCCTGACTCCCACGGCCGGGAGTACATCATCTCGATGGTAGCGCTGCCCGCCTTGAGAGGGGCGAAGGTCCATATCTCCTCGCCGCCTGAGCCCACCATCGGCTCGCCCGTCGGCGTCGGGTAGGGGACGTACTCATCGCTGACCTTCTGCAGCACGCTCTCGTCGCTGATGCTGACCAGCGACCAGCTGTAGCCCGTCGTCGGGTTCGAGGCCATGGCCAGGATCAGCGAATCGCCCAGCTCCAGCGTTACGTAGCTGCCCGAGTCCCGGTCCGTGACCCACACCTCCTGCCCTGCGGGCATCTGCGTCGGCTCGGCCGTCGCGCTCTGGAGGTTCTCCTCCACTCCTGCTCCGCAGGCGATGCCCGCCGCCATGCATGCCACCAGAACCGCCGGTATCATGATAGCTGCAATCTTCATCGGCATCCTCCTTTCATATATGCACTGATGTTCAGGCATTTATATATAAAGACGAACGCTGTCGAAAAGTGTCATGTTACTGATGTGAGATGAATTGTAGATGTGTTGGGCGTGGGTGTCAAATGGGGGGACACTTGCCGAAAATCTGCGGTTCATTATAAGTAAAAGCCCCCTGGATCGTGACCCAGAGGGGGCCAGCAGATTTCTCCACTGGTGATGATAGCGAAATATTACACATTTACACAGGATTTATCAAATTTTCCCAAGTTTATTGGATGGGCTAATAGATCCCCTCAAATATTTAATTTCACGGCCAAACCCCCTGGTAGCCGCTCTCATTATTTGCCCAGCAATCATCGCCAATGCACACCGAGCAAACGTAGCCATTTCTATCAACCAACCATACATAGTGACCGTTATAAGGATTGGTGCAATTGCCGGTATAGAAGTTAGTACCCTCCTGCCCGGCCTGACCGTAGCAGCATTCTGGCAACTCAAATGGGAAATATTTATAATCCCCATATCCTGTATAGGATAGCAAATAGCAGAAATCTAGCACGTAGCCTCCATATTTCCACCCGCCTTGGGGGTAGGGTGGGATATCAACTTTACACTCGCATTCTGATGTATTTACTATTTCGCCGTGAGAGGGTAGAAAACCCGCTTCTTCCACCATATATTCCGTAACCACATTCTGCATATAAGCTTGAGCCCTGTTGTATTCATCTTCCGGATCTACCGGATTTGCACAGCCACTCAACATTACTCCCGCAATAAGCAATAGAACCATTATTCCCAGTGCTTTCTTACGCATTGTTTGCCTCCTTGTAAGTTTGAAAATACTTACCACATCGAAACTCGGAAGTCTAATAAATCCCCTGGGTGAATTTCACGGCCAAACCCCCTGGTAGCCGCTCTCGTTATGTGCCCAGCAGTCATCTCCCACGCACACCGAGCAAACCTCACCAATTTCATCAACTAACCATATATAATTACCATGGTAAGGATTGGTGCAATTACCAGTATAGAAGTTGGTACCTTCTTCGCCAGAATGCCCATAGCAGCAGATGGGCAATTCAAATGGGAAATATTCAAGGGTCTCGCACTCTGTGCAATAATTCAATAGATAGCAGAGGTCTAATACCCAACCGGCATAAATATATCCACTTTGTGGAGCAGGATGTAGCTGAATTGTGCACTCTGAAGTATTAACCATGTCTCCATGGGGAGGGACACTACCAGCATGTCCTATCATATACTCTGTCACCACATTCTGGACGTACTCTTTAGCCCTGTTGTATTCATCTTCCGGATCTACCGGATTTGCACAGCCACTCAACATTACTCCCGCAATAAGCAATAGAACCATTATTCCCAGTGCTTTCTTACGCATTGTTTGCCTCCTTAATAAGCTTATTTAAGAAAAGTGGCTGCACTAAGGCCAAACCCCCTGGTATCCGCTCTCATTATTTGCCCGGCAGTCATCTCCCACGCACACTGAACATACGTTACCCCCGTCGTCAACTAACCATATATAGTGGCCGCTATACGGGTTGGTGCAACTGCCGGTATAGAAGTTAGTACCCTCCTGCCCGGATTGCCCGTAACAGCATATGGGCAGTTCAAAAGGGAACAGCTTAAAGCCATCGTAGACCTCCTCCCTACCACTTCCGTATTCGAGTAAATAACACAAGTCCAGCACATAGCCAGCATCTATAAATCCACCTTCGGGGATAATACCTATGTAAACTTTACATTCTGATGTATTTATCATATCTCCATGTGGAGGCAAGAGAAGTATCCCCCCCCCTCATTTAATATATATCCCAAAACCGCCCCCTGAACTTGATCCTTGGCCTTATTGTATTCAGCTTCCGGTGTTGCACAGCCACTTAATAGTAATCCCGCAACAAGTAGTAGAACCATTATTCCCAGTGTTTTCTTACGCATTGTTTGCCTCCTCAGTAAGTTTGAGAATAATTGCTACATCGATACCCAGAAGCTTAATAAATCTCCTGGGTGAATTTCACGGCCACACGCCCTGGTAGCCGCTCTCGTTATGTGCCCAGCAATCATCGCCTACGCACACTGAGCAGACATCACCGTTCGCATCAACTAACCATATATAGTGACCTTGGTATGGATTCGAGCAATTGCCAGTATAGAAGTTGGTACCTTCTTGACCGTATTGCCCATAGCAACAGATGGGCAGTTCAAAAGGGAACATTTTATGACCTTCATAGAACTTCTCCCTACCACTTCCGTATTCGAGTAAATAACACAAGTCCAGTACGTAGCCAGCATTTCTATCAGGGTAGTGAACCAAACACTCTGAAGTATTAATAATTATTCCATGTGGTGGCAAGAGAACGTGCCCCCCCTGCTCTGTTATATATCCTAAAACCGCCCACTGAACTTGGTCTTTGGCCTTATTGTATTCACCCTCAGGCGTTGCACAGCCACTCAACAGCATACCTGTAACAAGCAATAAAAACATTATTCCCAGTGTTTTCTTACGCATTGTTTGCCTCCTTGTAAGCCACTTTTAAGGATAGTGGCTGCACTAAGGCCAGATGCCGTCGTAACCGTCCCGCATCTCCTCCCAGCACCCGTCCCCCAGGCACACGGAATAGACCAGGCCGATCGCATCCGCCAGCCACACGTAGTGGGCGCCGGGCTGGCAGTCGCAGCCGCCGTCGCAGTTGTCGTTATCCTCGCCCGTGATGTCAGCCACGCCCTCGGGCATTTCCGCAAGGTAGCCGCCTGACAGCAGGGCGCACACATCGATGATCTGCACGGTCACCGTGCCGCCGGCGGTTTTTTTGATGACAATATCTTCATCGCCGGGGACATCCAGCACCGGCAGGCTGCCGTTGTGCGCCAGCCTGTACGAGCGGACGGCATTCTGGATCTGGCGCTCGGTGGCGGCATACTTCACATGGGGCTCCTGCTCCTCGACCGGTTTGTCGGACGAGACGGCCCAGATAATCAACGCCAGCCCCGCCAGCACCACGGCAAGGCCGACGATGGTATTCCGGTTTCCCCTATGGCCGGCGCGGCTGACTTCGCCTCCTGCACTCATATCTGCTGCCCGCCGTGCAACGGTATCGCCATCGCCTCACTCGATGATATCGTAGCTCTGGGTGGATATCAGCCGCCCCTTGGCATCGTACAGCGCGGCCGTATCGGGAACGGAGTTGTTCCAGATCTCAACCTTGGAGCCGAAGCGGAAATGCTGCGTGTAATACTCGTCGGTATAGACGCGGACGCTCAGGCCGGGCTCCAGCACATGGAACGGGAAGGTGAATGAGACATTGCCCTTGGTTATGTTCTTCAGTACCCAGCCCTGCAGGTTGATGTGTTGGGAGCAGCGGTTGCGGATGATGACGTGCTCGTCCGGCTCGTTGAGCTTGAGTCCCTTGTACTTGATGCGGTATATCTCCACGCAGTCCACAATCTGGGTGGTGAACGTCGGCGTCGGCGTCTTGCCGACCTGCGTGGCAGTGGGCGACGGCGACGGAGTGGGGGTGGCGGTGGGGGTGGGGAATACGGGCGGCGGCTTGGGGGTTACGGGCTCGTCCCCGCAGGCGGAAATGACGAGTGATATGCAGATGGCGATAGCGATAAATGCCGTCATCGTTTTCATGCGGGCCTCCCCGGGTCGCCCGTGTCGATCTCCTCGGCGATGCCGATGCGCTCAACCTTGAGAGGCACATAGTAGACCCGCTTGGACTCGATGAGCTCGCGCAGCCTGCGCTCATCCTCGGTGAAGCGGGACCGGCCGGACTTCACCTCGATGAAGTCCACCCCCTCATCGTACTTCACGCCCACGAAATCGATGGGCGAGCCGAGGTAGAACAGGCGGTCGTACTTGGTCATCTCCAGCGCCGCCAGCAGCTCGTTGAGCTTGCCGGAACGCTTGCTGGTGCTGGCGATGATGGACTGCACCACGTCGCGCGGCAGGTCGTTCAGCAGGTCGCGTATCTCCTTCACCGATGCCTGCGATGCCAGGGCGTACAGCAGCTTCTGCTCCAGGCCTGACGTATCGGGCGGGCGCATGCGGGGCTGGCGCCGCGCCAGAACGATGACGGCGACGGCCAGCGCCAGGATGATGATGCCGAAGATAATATATATGGCGGTATCCATGGCTCTACCCCCTAGCCGGAGCCCCAGTACCTGACCTCGCCACCCTTGAGGATGTACACGGGCTCGTCATGCTTCGCCTCTCCCTGCAATCCTCCCCTGCCGGCAAGTCTCAGAAGCCGCCTGTCGGTACGCGCCAGCACCCACAGGTCGATGGCCTTCTCCAGCAGTTTGCCTGCAGGTTTTGGCATTGTATCACATCTGGAGTATAAACGCACCAGCGGCTTGAAGAGTCCCCTCATCGAGCGCAGTTGATCGGAGGAGATGCTCCTCTGCTGTAAAACGCTGTCCTCGTAGTACGTGTCGGTGTGGCGCTGGCTCAGCAGTCCCTCCCGCCGGCACATCTCGTACGCCTCCGTCCCGGGATAGGGGTAGAAGGTGGACACGTGAACCATCCTGGGCTTCACCCTGGCGTTGAGCTTGACCGTGTCGAGCACCTGCGACCTGGTCTCGTGAGGCAGCCCGATCATATTGTAGCTCAGCGTCTGGATGCCGGCGTCATCGCAGCACCTGAAGGCGTCGATGATGCGCTGGTCGCTGATGTGGCGCGACAGCATCTTGCGGCGCAGGTGCTCGTTGCCGCTCTCTATGCCGAAGCGCACCAGCAGGCAGCCGGCCTCCCGCGCCATGCGCGCGGTGTCCGCGTCCATCAGGCCGGGGTGGCAGTTCATCTCGAATGGGAGTGCGATGCGCTGGCGGTATAGCCGGGCGAAGCGCTCGAACCACACCTTATCCATGGGCAGCAGGTCATCGTGGAACACGTTATACTCGATCTCCGGGAAGTCGGCGGTCACCTTGGCCACCTCATCGATGAGGTGCTCAGGGCTGCGGAAGCGGATATACTTCCTGCCGCCGTACAGCTGTTTAACCGTCGGGCTGCAGCAGTAGGCGCAGTTGTAGGGGCAGCCGCGCGATGCCATGAACACGCCGCGCCGCAGGAACCTGAGGTCGAAGCACTCGGCGTAGGGGAACACCTCGCGGTCGGGGACGGGCAGGTCGTCGAGGTCGCGGCACAGCGGACGCAGCGGGTTTCGTCGCACCTTGTCCCCATCTCTGGTCCACAGGTTGGGTATGTCAGATATGTCGCCGTTTGTCTCCAGTCGCCGGCACAGGTCGAGCAGCGCCCCCTCGCCCTCGCCGATGCATACCGCGTCGATGCCGTCGATGGCCATGACCTCGTCGGGGCGCAGTGTGGGGTGTACGCCGCCGCAAACGGTCGTCGCCCCCGATTGCCGCTTGGCCAGCGATGCCAGCGGCGGCAGGTGGGGCATGACGTTGGTGGTCACCGAGAAGGCCACCACATCCGGGCGGTCGCGCTGGAGGAAGGCGGCGAAGGCGTCGGTGGGGACATCGCCCAGCAGGTGGAAGAAGGAGCACTCGTATCCAGCGCGTCTCAGGCAGGCTATGAGCGACGAGATGCCGATATGGAACGGCCCCATGGTCTTATAGCTGGGGTCGATGTAGACGAAGGCCACCCTCATGTCGGCCCCGCCTCAAGCCTTTCGCCCGTGGAGGATGAACTCGAAGGCGAATCGGTTCAGCAGTCGCGGGGCGATGCGCGAGATAAGCCGCCAGGGGCGGGCGATGAATGCCGGTGTGGCGGGATGGGCGCAGGTAAAGGCGGCGACCCTCAAGTCGCGGATGCCCTGCCTGGACAGTATGCGTTTCACCTCTCCGCCGGATATGGAGCTCTCGTACGGCGTGGGCTGGCCCAGCCCTCCGGGCAATCGGGGTCGGGGCAGACAATAGTGCCTGTTGGGCTCGGCGGCGATGACGTGTCCGCCCCGGCGGGTCACCCGCGCCATCTCCTTCAGCGGCGTGTCGATCGGTTGAGAATGGTGCAGCGACCCCTTGCAGAACACAATATCGAAGGCGCCGTCGCGGAAGGGCAGCCGCCTTGAGTCGCCGCAGACGCAGAGCCGGGCGCCGCAGGCCAGCAAATCCTCCATCGAATCGCTGACCACGTCCAGGTTAACCATCAGGGCGCCGTCTGCCTGCAGGGGCAGGGTGACCAGCGTGTCGTTGCCGCTGCCCACATACAGCAGTCGCCTGCCGCTGACATCGCCGCACCATTGCCGGATGAAGCGGCGCAGGTTCCTCGCCCCGTCCTCGGCGTAAGATTGAAATATCTGACCGGCCCCGGCATGGCTGTAGATCACGCGCTTGCCCCAGTCGTACAGGTGGTGTTCCCACATGAAGCGGTCGGTATCGACATCGGCAGCCTCGATGGCGCCGTCCCCGTCTTCAGTCGCCAGCATCAGCCTCTTCACGTACTCGCGTTTATGCGGCAGGGCGCCGGACAGGCGGTTCGGCAGCATGTTGGGCACGCCGTTGACGATGGGGTAGCGGGCGGCACAGTCGGAACAGATAATCTGATCGCCGTCGGTCAGCTCCAGCGAAGCCGCCGCGCATTCGGGGCAAGCCAGCAGATCGAGCAGTTCTTGCATCATCGCATCGGCATGCATGTTCAGCGGTGGGTAAAATACTGCAGCGCCAGCTTTATCTTCTCCTCGGTGCTAAGGCCGGTGCAGTCGGACACGGAAGCCAGTGCGGATGTCGCCTCCGCGATGGAGTAGCCCAGGCCGGTCAGCGCGGCGATCACCTCGCCGTCACCCTCAGCCGGCGTTCCGATGGTGAATCCCTCCAGCTTCCCCTTAAGTTCCAGCGCTAGGCGGGCGGCGGTCTTCTTGCCGACGCCGGGTATGTGAGACAGGGCGTCGGCGTTGCCCGAAGCGATGGACATGGCAAGCTGACCGGGGCTCACCGCCGACAGTATCGCCAGCGCCAGCCTGGGGCCCACGCCGGTGACGCCTAATAAAGTGCGGAACATGTCGAGCTCTTCCGGCGTGGCGAATCCGTACAGCGTCAGGCTGTCTTCCCTGACCTGCAGGTGGGTGTGCAGCTTGACATCCGAGCCGGTCGCCCCCAGCAGGCTCAGGGTCGAGGTCGGCATGTGGATGTGGAGGCTGACCCCGCCCACTTTCACTATCGCTCCATCTATGCTGCGTGACTGCAGTTTCCCCTCTATGCCGGCGATCATGTTAACCCTCTGTTACCAGCCTGACGATGCGTTTTTCCTGTATATGACATATGGCTACAGCCAGGGCATCGGTGGCATCCGCCGGCTGCGGCAGCTCGGCGATATTAAGGAGCAGGCTCACCATCTCCTGCACCTGCAACTTGTCGCTGCGCCCGTAGCTGGTGACCGCCTGCTTCACCTGCGTCGGCGTGTAGTGGTGCACGGCGGTGCCCCGCTCCATCAGGGCGACCGTGGCCACCCCGATGGCCTGTCCCACCGCCAGCGCCGAGCGCGCGTTCTTTGCCACGAATGGCTCTTCGATGGCGGCCTCATCCGGGTTGTAGCTGTCGATTACATCGCGCAGACCGTGAAATAGATGGAGCAGTCGCTGTGACATGGGCATCGCAGCCGGGGCGGTCAGTGCGCCGCAGGCGACCAGCGAGATTTCCCCTTCCCGCTCGTCGATGACGCCGTAGCCCAGGGCGATGGTGCCGGGATCGATACCCAAGATACGCATGCCCTTATCCTTGGTCGCGGTATTTCTCCAGGGCTGAATCGGGGAAATCGGCGTTGGTGTACACCCGTTGCACGTCGTCCAATTCCTCCAGCCGGTCCATCAGCTTGAGCATCTGGATGGCGGACTTCTCATCGAGCATGACGGTGGTACTGGGGGACCTGGTCAATTCGGAAGAGATAATCGCGATATTCTTATCCTCGAGTGCCTTTCGTACCTTCTCCAGCTCTTCCGGCGCGGTCTGTATCTCCAGTATACCGTTCTCCTCCTTCACATCCTCCGCTCCGGCGTCTATGGCCATTAGCGACATTTCCTCCGCATCCTGCCCCGCTGAAACGTTGATGACGCCCTTGGGCTGGAACACCCAGGTGACGCAGCCGCTCTCTCCCAGGCTGCCGTTGCCGCGGGCGAAGGCGTTGCGCACATCGGATGTGGTGCGGTTCTTATTATCGGTGAGCGTTTCCAGAAGTATGGCGGCGCCGCCGGGCCCGTAGCCCTCGTATGTAGATTCGACAAGGTTAGTCCCGCCGCCGAGGGCGCCGCTGGCCCGCTTTATGGCCCGCTCGATGTTGTCGACCGGCATGTTGTTCTCGCGGGCCTTCTGCACCGCCAGCCGCAGGCGGAAGTTCATCTCCGGGTCCGGGTCACCCTGGCGCGCCGCCACCTCGATCTCCTTGCTGAGCTTGGTGAACATATGGCTGCGCCTGGCGTCGGCTGCGCCCTTCTGCCGTTTAATGGTGGACCACTTGGAATGACCTGACATCGATATCTCTCTTGTTACGGCTGTTAACAAATTCTATCACCTTGAAGGTTTCCGGTCAAAAGGGGGGCTGACTTATGGCGGCAGATAGTCGTATTATTGAGCAGGACGATCTATAAAGGCACAGCCGAAGATGAGATTTAGCGGAATTTTCAGAAGGAACGTAAGCCGACCACAACTGCTGGTGGGGCTGGCGCTGGCCCTGCTGGTGGTGCTGCTGTTCACTGTCACGCTGGGGAGCGTGCGCATAGAGGGCCAATCGATGGGCCCGACGCAGTCCGATCACCAGTACATGATCGTTTCATGGGCGGCTTACTGGTTCAGCGATCCCCAGCGGGGGGACGTCATCACCTTCCAGCACCCGCTTGAGCCGGAGAGGGACCTGATGAAGCGTGTCATCGGACTGCCCGGCGAGTGGGTGGAGGTCACGCACGATATGGTCTATATCGACGGCGAGCCGCTGGAAGAACCTTACGTATATGGTGAGAATCACCCTGCTTATCCACGAACCCTGATACCCGAAGGACACTATTTCGTACTCGGGGACAACCGCAGCCGCAGCACCGATTCCAGATCCTGGGGCATGCTCCCCCGGGAGAACATCGGCGGGAAGGCGTGGCTGGTCTACTGGCCGCTGAGCGAGTGGCATATAGTTCGCGGCTACAGCTACGAGATCGATCGACAATGACCGATATAGATTTCATGACTGGTGGTTGACCAGCGTTTCAAGGGAAGCTATAATTGTATGAGATTTATTTCACGAGGTGGTGTAACATTGGCAAACGAAACAGGTAAGCGATACTCGTGTGAGAAATGCGGCTCGGAGTTCATCGTGACCAAGGCCGGCAGCGGAACCATATCATGTTGCGGCCAGCCGATGAAAAAGAAGAACTAGCCTGAACTGAAGGAGGGAGCGCCAGTGGCAAATCAGCTGGGAAAGAGGTTCAAGTGCTCGGTGTGCGAGACCGAAGTGCTTTGCGTTAAAGCCGGCGACGGTGCTATCGCCTGCTGCGGTAAGGAGATGGAGATACAGGAGCCTCGTCCCCTGCCGTCATCCGATTAGGGGCACGACATCCATAAGCGTTAAACATCGATTATGCGAGAGCGCCTCGGATTGGTACCGGGGCGCTTTCTATTTATTCGATGTATCTTGACTAATACGGCAATAGCGACTAAACTACGGAAACATCACGGCAAAAGGAGTGATTTCGAACTATGGACTGGGGAATGAAAAATCGCATGTCACAGCTGATACAACCGGATGGGCACTGCCTGTTCATGCCCATCGACCACGGTTATTTCCAGGGACCCACGCGGAACCTGGAGAGGCCCGGCGATACCCTCAGGCCGCTGCTCCCGTATTGCGACGCCGTCTTCGTTACCCGGGGGGTGCTGCGCTCGTGCATCGCGCCGGATGAGGCCAAACCGATCATACTGCGGGTCTCAGGCGGCACCAGCATGGCGGGCAAGGACCTGGCCAATGAGGGCATCACCACCTCGATGGAGGAGGCCGTCCGCCTGAACGTGGCCGCGGTGGGCATATCCATCTTCGTGGGGTCGGACTACGAGCGCGAGTCGCTGCTCAATCTGGCAAGGCTCGTCGATGAGGGCCAGAGGTATGGCATACCGGTGATGGCGGTCACCGCGGTGGGCAAGGAGATGGAGAAGAGGGAGGCGCGCTACCTGGCGCTGTGCTGCCGCATCGCCGCCGAGCTGGGGGCCAGCGTGGTCAAGACGTACTGGTGCCGCGATTTCGATAAGGTGACCGGCGGCTGCCCCGTCCCCGTCGTCATGGCCGGGGGTCCGCAGACGGACACGGAGCGTGAGGTGTTCGACTTCGTGCACGACGGCATCAAGCGGGGCGCTGTCGGCGTGAACCTGGGGCGGAACGTGTGGCAGAACGAGCACCCGGTGGCTATGATACGGGCGCTGCGCGCCGTCATCCACGAAAACGCTACCCCCAGAAAGGCGCAGGAGATCTACGAGAGCCTCTCAGGCGGGAAGCGGGCGAAGGGCAAGCGCGCCAGCCGTCGCCGTTCCGACGAGGGCACCCACGGGTGAGATTCGCGCAGCCGCGTTACAGTCGAACTGTCCGATCGTAAGCTGGCACGGCGGTCGTTCACCAGAGGCATGAACGGGAAGGCAATGTGTGATTGCCGCCCAGTCGGTGTTGTGTGAGAAGCGACGGTTTTAAATTTCGAGAGCGATCGAGGATCGAGTAGCTATCAGTGGCCACAGATAGAAAAGCTAAAACTATGCGCGTGGCGGTGTACTACAACAACCGCGATGTGCGGGTGAAACGGATGCCCGTGCCCAAGATCGGCCCCGGCGAATTGCTCGTCAGGGTCGAGGCCTGCGGCATCTGCGGCAGCGACGTGGCGGAGTGGGACCGGCTCCCCAAGGCGCCGCTGACCCTGGGCCACGAGATCGCCGGCGTGGTGGTGGAGGTGGGGGAGGGGGTCGATCGCTACAGGGTGGGCGACCGCGTCACATCGGCGCACCATGTCCCCTGCGACGACTGTCGCTACTGCCGCAGCGGCCACGAGACGACCTGCGATACGCTGCGGCGCACCCGCTTCGACCCCGGCGGCTTTGCCGAGTTCATCCGATTACCCTCGATCAACGTTGAAAAAGGCGTCTTCCTTATTCCACATCATGTAACTTTTGCCGAGGCCAGCCTCACCGAGCCGCTGGCATGCGTGCTGCGCGGCCAGCGCATGGCGGGCCTGCAGCCGGGCAGGAGCGTTCTGGTGCTGGGCAGCGGCGTTGCCGGGCTGATGCACGTGCACCTCGCCCGTTTCATGGGGGCGACGCCGGTGGCCTCCACCGACGTATCGCAGTACCGATTGGAGGCGGCGATTCGTTTCGGCGCGGAAGAGGCGTGGCACGTCGACGAGGACATCGCAGCGCGTTTCCGCAGGCTGAACGATGGCTATCTCGCCGACATGGTCATCGTATGCACCACGGCGCCGTCGGCGTTCGCCCAGTCGCTGACCCTGGTCGAACGCGGCGGGACGGTGCTGTTCTTTGCGCCGCCGGACCCCGGCTTCAGGCTCGATGTTCCGGTCAACGAGCTGTTCTACCGCAACGACATCACGCTGACCACGTCCTATGCCGCTGGCCCCGATGATTACGCTATGGCGCTGGAGATGATCAGCCAGCGCAGGGTGCAGCTCGCCGACATGATAACCCATCGGCTGGGACTATCAGAGGTGAAGAAGGGGTTTCGAATGGTGGCTGACGCGCAGGAATCGCTCAAGGTGATCGTCGAGCCGCAGCGATGAGGTCGTAGATACTCGATTGATGATGTTCTCTAATGGAAGATACGGGGGGCCTTTCGCCAGGCGGAGGCCCTTTTTTAGCGTCGAGGGCGAGGTAACAACTGTTGACGGACACCGTGCTATCTATATAGTATATTAAGGTTTGAACACGGGAATCGCACGATGAACACGGTTATCGAGGTCAAGAACCTGCGCAAGCACTACGGCAGCGTAAAGGCTGTCGATGACATCAGCTTCAGTGTGGCCGAGGGAGAGATCTTCGGCATGCTGGGACCCAACGGCGCCGGCAAGACCACCACCATGGAGATCGTCGAGGGGCTGCGGGATGCCGATTCGGGCAGCGTCAGGGTTCTGGGGATGAGCATCAAGCGCCACCCGTCAAAGGTGAAGGCACAGATCGGGGTGCAGCTTCAGGCCACCGCTCTGTACCCGCGGCTTACCGTGAGAGAAGTGCTGAACCTGTTCGGCAGCTTCTTCCCGCGGCGGGTGCCCGCGGACAGGCTGATCAAGCTTGCCGGCCTGGAGGACAGCCGCAACAAGCGCTGCATCAACCTGTCCGGCGGTCAGCAGCAGAGGCTATCGGTGGCGCTGGCGCTGGTAAACAACCCTCGGATACTTTTTCTCGACGAGCCGACCACCGGGCTGGATCCCCAGTCGAGGCGTAACATATGGGCTGTCATCGAATATGTGCGCAAGAAAGGCAGGACTGTGTTCCTGACAACGCACTATATGGAGGAGGCACAGCGCCTGTGCGACCGCGTGGCCATCATCGACTACGGCAAGATCATCGCTACCGACCGTCCCGACCGTCTGGTCTCCCAACACTTCGCGGAGGAAGCCGTAGAGTTCGAGCCGGAGCAGCAGGTCGACATAGATGAGATACGTGGCGTTGCCGGCATCACCAGTGCCATCGTGGAGAATGGCAAGGTCATTGCCTATTCCAGCTCAGTGCCCCGCACCGTATCGGCGTTGATGAAATTCGCTGAGGGCAAGGGCATGGAGCTGACCAACCTGTACGTGCGCCGCGCCACCCTGGAGGACGTGTTCATCAAACTGACCGGCAGGAGGATCCGCGAGTGAGGGTATTCCTGCGGCTGATAGCGGCTCACTACAAGCAGTTCATACGCGAGAAGGCGGCGCTCTTCTGGACCTTCGCCTTCCCCGTGTTCTTCATCCTCATCTTCGGCGCAGTGTTCTCTGGCTCGGAAGATATCACATTCTCGGTGGGGCTGGCGGTGGAGGACAACTCAAGTGTAGCTCAACAGCTTAACGAATCGTTGCAGCAGGTGGACGCCTTCGAGCTGACCATGGGCGATAGTGACAGCGAGCTGCAGGCGTTGCGGGACGGCGACCGCAGCGCGGTCATCGTCGTGGCTGCCGGTTTCGGTGAAGCCATCGCCCAGGGGGGCCAGGGCAACGTATCTGTCTACTACGACCCGTCGCAGACAACCACGGCTCAGGTGCTGGTGCCCATCATCCGGCAGGTGCTGGACGGGTTCGACCGCGCCTTGGGCCAGGCGCCTTCATATATCCAGATAAACGAGGAAACTCTGCAGGCACATGACCTGCGCGCCATCGATTACCTGACGCCGGGCATACTGGCAATGGCTATCATGCAGCTGGGCATCTTCGCCGCTGTGGACATAGTGATCGAGCGGGAGAACCGTGTGCTTAAAAGGCTGGGCGCTACACCGCTTAAGCGCTCCACGATGATACTGAGCACCGTCGGCTTCAGGTTGATCGTCGCACTGCTGCAGGCGGCGCTCATCATCCTGGTCGCCCGCCTCGTGTTTGGCGTGCCGATGCTGGGCAACTGGTTCGCCCTGATCGGCTTCGTGCTGCTGGGGACGCTGGCCTTCCTGGCGATGGGCTATATGCTGTCGGCCTTCGCCAAGACGGAGCGAACCGCTATGCCGCTGATGATGTCGATACAATTCCCCATGATGTTCCTCTCCGGCATCTTCTTCCCCGTGGAGATGATGCCGGATTTCATGCGTCCCATCATGGACGCCATGCCGCTGACCTATCTGGGCGACGCCTTCAGGCAGATAATGGTCGAGTCTACTCCGCTGCACTCGCAGGTGATAAATCTGGGCGTGCTCGCCGGCTGGCTGGTGGTATGCTTGATCGTGGCGGTGCGCTTCTTCCGCTGGGAGTAAATCGCTGTTCTACAGGACACAATTGCATTTGATGTTTCGATAGTCCATACCGAGTTTGTCCCACATGCCCAGCGTTTCCTTGCACAGCGCCACGTCTGTGTACTGATAGGTCGATTCCAGATGGTCGATGACCTCACGGTACATCAGGAACCGTATGTTACCGTCGACGCGCTTACCCCAGTTTGAGCCCTCGGTAAGGTAGTCGACCCACGATGTATCGATGGCGTTGTTGATGGTGCTTTGCAGGCCGCGCAGCGAGCCGAGGGTGATACGCGACGGCGTGAACGCGGCGAACACTTCGTCAACCAGCTCTGTATATTTCCTGTCCCAGTGCCTCACCGGCACCATGGGGTCGATGCGCACTCTGACCTCGTAGCCGGCGTCGGCCAGCTGTTTCGCCGCAGCGATGCGCCGGTCGACCGACGGGGCACGCTTCTCGAATCGCCGTGCCACGCAGCGGGCGTTTAGGCTGAAGCTGACGACGGCGTTCTTCGTATAATCGTTCTCCAGCAGATGCTGTACTCTGGTGGACTTGGTGAGGAACAGCACCCTGTGCCTGTCCTGTCCCGCGAACAGCGACATTATAAACGTCGAAAACGAGCTGCCATTGCGTTCGTACATCAGGGAATCGGCCAGCTCGCCCGTGTTCAGCAGTTCGGCGTGGCCGTTGGAGCCTTCGAGGAAGCTGCGCACGTGCTGCTCGATCTTTGTATAGTCCTTAATGCGCGGTCTGGCCTTCTCCGGGCGGAAGCGCAGCGTGCCCTTGAGGTAGCACCACGAACAATCGAAGGGGCAGCCGTTGGCCCACTTGAGCTCCAGGAAATGGGGACAGACCACGTCCGTCGATTTGCTCGGCATGGGCGTCCTCTCGAACCGCGCGATGATAGAGCCGTCCCCGACGCGCTTGACCAGCTTCTGCCTGGTGCCGGCGAGCGTAGGATATTCCCATGTGACCACAGCCGTGTTCATTTCAACCTTCTTATGACCCCGACAACCCGCCCCTGTATCCGCACGTCTCTGGGGTCGGCGTAGATGGGCTTGAACGCATCGTTGGCCGGCTGCAGGCGAACCTTTCCCTTTTCAAGGAAGAACTTCTTCAGCGTGGCCTCCTGCCGGTCATTGAGCCACGCCGCCACCGTATCGCCGTTGTCTGCGGTCGACGTGTGCTGCATCAGCACCAGGTCGCCCTCCAGTATCATGGCGTCCACCATCGAACTCCCCTTAACCTCAAGGGCGTAGACCGCCTCTTTGCAGCGGATGAAATCCTCGGTCAGCTCCAAAAAGCCCGTCTGCTCCGCAGTCCACGCGTCGGTGGCGGGGACGGGTATCGGCTCGCCGGCGGCGATGTGTCCGATGATGGGCACGCGCACCAGCCGTCGCCCCTCCAGCCCGATGCCGCGGGAGACCTCGCGGTCACGGCGGATCAGCCCTTCACGTTCCAGTATGCGCAGGTTGTATTCGACGACGGAGGTCGAGCTGATGTTGCACCCCTGCTGTATCTCCCGTATGGTGGGCGGATAATCCCGCTCGCGCTGGAATCGCTGTATGAACCCCAGCATCTTCGATTGTTTATCCGATAGACCTTTCATGCGAGCCGCCTCCCCGAACATTAGTTCGAAACAAATATTCTAATAACATAACACGGGATTTCGGTTTTGTCAAGTCCCACTAAAAAACAGGTATCGCTGCCAGCGATACCTGTCGAGTGGCAAATTGTATATGGATCTTACGATTGCTTGGGGGACTGGGCTGCCAAAGCGTCATTCAGCTGTTTCGTGAGGCGCGATTTGCTGCGCGCTGCGCGGTTGGGGTGGATAACGCCCTTCTGTGCTGCCTTGTCCAGCAACCTTACAGCTTTACCTACCGCCACCGTTGCGGCGTCGAGGTCATTCTCCACGATCAGCTTCCTGGCCTTGGTTACAGCCGTCCTCACCGAGCTGAGAACAGGCCGGTTACTCTCCGCCTTCCGTCCCTGCACACGAATTGCTTTTTTTGCTGATCTCGTATTCGCCAAGTTTCCTACCTCCTATTTTAGTCGTGATGCGCCTCTGACACCGCGCACCCCATCCAGCTTGGACAGAAGCCTGCTCAGCTGCCCGAGGCTTCGGGTTTCCAGAGTGAATATTATAGCAGTATCGCCGCTATGGTTGTTCGATGTACTGGCTGAAGCTATGTTGACCCCCTCACCGGCTATTACCGCCGTAATGTCACGGAGGAGGCCCACCCTGTCCAGCACGTCTATTTTAACGGGCACCGAGAAGAACTGGTCCCTGGTCTCCCAGTTTACTTCAATCAGGCGCTCTTTATCATCAATGTTTAAAATATTAGGGCAGTCCTTGCGATGCACGCTTACGCCGCGGGCACGCGTAATATATCCTACGATCTCGTCTCCCGGCAAAGGGCTGCAACAGGGTGCGAGGTGGGTCAGCATATCGTCCATGCCCATGACCTGGACACCCGAGGCAGAACCTTTGCGCTTTGGCGGCGCCTCCGGGATGGGTTTCTCGGCCGGGGTTATCAGCTTGTTGGCGATCTGCTGCGGGCTGATGTCCCCGGAACCTATGGCGGCGAGGAAATCATCCACGGTTTCCCTGCGGAACAGTTCTGCCAGCTCTTCCTCCGATGAGGAGACCCCCAGGCGTCGCAGCTCCATATCCATCAGTTCGCGGCCGCGCTGTATGTTCTCGCTGCGCTCCCGTTTGCGGAACCACTGCCTCACCTTTTCCCTGGCGTGGGAGGTCTTGAGGTAGCCCAGAGCGGGATTAAGCCAGTCACGGCTTGGCCCTTTGTCGCCCTTGGCGGTCAGGATCTCGACGGTGTCGCCGCTCTGCAGATGATAGTTCAGCGGAACGATCTTGCGGTCAACCTTTGCACCGGTGCAGCGGTGTCCCAGGTCCGTGTGAACGTGGTAGGCGAAGTCCAGCGGGGTCGAGCCCGTCGGCAGGTCCAGGATATCGCCCTTGGGGGTATATACCAGCACCAGGTCGGAGAAGACATCCGAGCCTATGGACTCCATGAATTCGGCGCCGCCGACGTCTTTATATATATCGAGCAGCTCCCGCAAAGCCGCCAGCCTCTGCTCGAAGGATTTATCCCCTTTGGATTCCTCTTTGTAGCGCCAGTGGGCGGCTATGCCGTACTCCGCCACACGGTGCATGTCCCGGGTGCGTATCTGGATCTCCAGCGGCGTGGTGCCCATAAACATCACGGTGGTGTGCAGCGATTGGTAGGCTCCATCCTTGGGTTGTATGATGTAGTCGTTGAACTCGTGGGGCAGAGGGCGCCAGTGATTGTGGATCACACCCAGTGTGCTGTAGCAATCGGGGATATTATTTACAATGATGCGGATGCCGGACAGGTCGTAAATCTCGCTGAACTCCTTGCCCTGCGCCTCATACTTCTCCATCTTCTTGCTTATGCCGTAGAAGTGCTTCGGTCTGCCGGTCACCTCCGCCTCGATTCCCGCCGCGGTCAGCTTCTCGCGGATGTTCTCGATGAGGAATGCGATGTATTGCTCCCGCTTCCTCCGGCTCTGCTTGATCCGCTTTTCCAGATCCTGATACTTCTCCGGCTCCAGAAGTTCGAAGGCAAGGTCCTCGAGCTGCCATTTTATGCCCCAGATGCCGAGACGATGGGCTACCGGGGCATATATCGCCATTGTATCTTTACATAAGGCCATCTGCCTCTCTGGATCGAAGCTGTCCAGGTTCTTCATCTTATCCAGCCTGCAGGCCATCTTGATGAATACGACACGGATGTCCTCGGCTACGGCCACCAGCATTTTCCGCAGGTTCTCGGCATGGGCGACGATATCCGGTTCAGCCTTCCTCTGAGCGATATCATCCCGCCACCAGACCTTGGCCAGCTTCCCTGCGCCTTCAACCAGCTTCGCTACGCTGGGACCGAAACGATCGCTTACCTCTTCTGTTGTGGCGCAGCCACGTGTGGGTATCTCGTGGAGTACGGCGGCAGTTACGCAATCCTGGTCGAGCTGCAGTTCGGCTACAGTGATCGCCGTGCGCAGGGCGTGCGCCACATCGCCGTCGTAAGCCTTGGCGATGTAATCATGGGCACTGCCGATAACCTCCGACGTTTCCGGAGGGAGGTACTTCTGCGTCTGGTCGAGCAGTGCTTTGAGGCTGACTATTTTACTGTCTTTCTTTTTCGCCATGTCTCAGCCGATTCAGTATACCGCAGGTGTCCCGGTTGCGCAATCGACCTTTACAACCCTCATGGCATGGTGTATTCTAGCCCACAAAGGGGGTTCGGTTGTATAAAGCTCCCAGAGGAACCATCGACATACTGCCTGCCGAGCAGAAGTACTATCGATATATCGAAGAAAAGGCGGCGGATATCTGTCGCCTGTATAGCTATGAACGTATCGATACACCCGTCTTCGAGGACTCCGGTCTGTTCGTGCGTACCATCGGGTCGGGGACCGACATCGTGGAGAAGGAGATGTACACCTTCGAGGACCGCGGCGGCCAGAGCATGACGCTGCGCCCCGAGGGCACCGCCCCCATATGCCGCGCCTACCTGGAGCACGGCATGCACAACCTGCCGCAGCCGGTGCGGCTGTACTACCTCGCATCGATATTCCGCTACGAGCGCCCGCAGAAGGGCAGGTATCGCCAGCACCAGCAGTTCGGCGTGGAGGCTATCGGCGACGGCGATGCGGCGCTCGATGCCGAGGTCATCGAGATGGCGTGGCGTTTCTTCAAATCGCTGGGACTGCGCAAGTTCGTCATACACCTGAACAGCATCGGGTGCAGGGATTGTCGTCCTGCCTACCTGGAGAAGTTGAGGGATTACTATTCGGAGCATGTCGACAAGCTGTGTCCCGATTGCAAATCGAGAATGAAACGGAACACGCTGCGCCTCTTGGACTGCAAACAGCCGTCGTGCCTGGAGTTGTCGCAGTCGGCACCGCAGGGAGAGAGATGCCTGTGTCCGGAGTGTAAACAGCATTTTACCAACGTGGCGCGTTACCTGAGGCTGATGAAGGTGCCGTTCCAGAAGGACCACCGCCTGGTTCGCGGTCTGGATTACTACACCCGGACGGTGTTCGAGGTGCAGCCGAAGGTGGAGTGGGGAGCGCAGAGCGCGCTGGGGGGCGGCGGGCGATACGACGGGCTCATCGAGGAGCTGGGGGGCAAGCCGACCCCTGCCATCGGCTTTGCCGTGGGGGTTGACCGGATAGTCATGAGCCTTAAGGAACAACGCATCAGGTTGTCCGAGTCGCCGCTGCGAGGCCTGTTTGTGGCCTACGCTGGCGATGAGGCCAAGGCGGCGGCAGTCAGGTTCGCGGCTGAGCTGCGCCGCAACGGCTTACTGGTCTATTCGAGCTTCGGCCGCGGCAGCCTGAAATCGCAACTGCGTCAGGCGAATACCCTGGGTGTAGAATATACTTTCATCTTCGGCGAGGATGAGATCGCCAACAGCACGGTGACATATCGCGATATGGAGACCGGCGAGCAGTGGCAGGTTGCCCTGGAGGAAGTGTTCGAGCTGCTGGCAGAGGGTTAAGTATTATAGCGACATTGGATAGCCCCGCGGAGGGGCTTTTGTATCGAGAGTCGAGGGAACAGTGAATCAACCGGATGTAGATCGCGACGAGGGACAGCGGCTGGATGCTGCGGAGCCAAGGAGCCTGGATGTCATTTATAATGAGGTCAAGGAGCGGCTGGAAGTACAGCTTCGCCAGATTGAGTCGCTGGATTCGAAAGCTGGCACAATACTTTTCGTAGCCGGTATCACGCTGGGTATCGCGGCTGCCGCTCAAGCTGTGGCCTTAAGTGTGGCATCAAACGAATGGATCGTAGCGTTCTTTTCCTTGCCTGTGATGTTCTATTTCGGGACCATGTACTTTGCTATCAGGGGGTGGGTGGTGAGAGAGTTCTTTCGAGACCCCGAACCCAGGCCGTTGCGGGACCATTACCTGTCCGAGGGTCCTGAATTCACCAAGCGCAGGCTTATCGCCCATTTCATTTCTTCGTATGAATGGAACCAGGGGAGCATCAAGAAGAAGGTGCAGAACATGAGGATTGCCACGTATCTGCTACTGGGGCAGGTATTGGCTTCCGTGGTGGTGCTGATTTCGCGGGTGTGGATTACTTAATACTCGCTGGGGGTTGATTGATAATGGATGAACAGGAAAAACATTTTGAGAACGGTGAAGAAACTCCTCCCGAGATACCTCCTGAGATAGCGGAAAATCCTGACGTCGAGGACCCTCGACTGTTCAGTCCGATACAGGAGGGGGACAGGCCTGCTCCCGAGAAACGCTTGGAGCAAGTGGAGAAAAAGGTGGAGGAATCAGAAGGGAGTCAAGGGAAAGAAGTTTCATAACGAGGCGGATAGGGTCGGATGTTTGAGAAACTGGAGACAATCGAGGAGCGGTACGAGGAGCTGAACCACCTCATGTCGCAGCAGGAGGTGGTATCTGACGTTAAGCGCCTGCGCGAACTGGCTAAGGAACAGTCCAGGATAGCCGATAAAGTTGCCAAGTATCGGGAGTATAAAAAGGTGGCTAAGGCACTTGACGAAACTCGCAAGATGCAGGGCAAGGAACTGGATGATGAGATGGCGGCGCTGGTGCAGGAGGAACTGGATAAACTGGAGGCGCGCCTGGAGGCTTTGAATCAGGAAATGGAGGCTGTTCTGGTACCCAAAGATGTCTATGATGAGAAGGATGTCATCGTGGAGATACGCGCCGGCGCCGGTGGGGATGAGGCGGGGCTGTTCGCCGCCGACCTGTTTCGCATGTACACTCGCTACGCTGAGGTGAAAGGTTGGCAGGTGGATGTGATCGACAGCCACGAGAGCGGCATCGGGGGATTCAAGGAGATAATCTTCGAGGTCAAGGGTGAAGGGGCTTACAGCCGGCTCAAGTATGAGAGCGGGGTGCACCGGGTGCAGCGGGTGCCGGTGACCGAGGCCAGCGGCCGCATACATACCTCCACTGCAACAGTAGCCGTTCTCCCCGAGGCCGAGGATGTGGATGTGGATATCAAGCCGGACGACCTGCGTATCGACATCTTTTGCGCCGGGGGCCACGGCGGGCAGAACGTGAACAAGCTGGCCACGGCGGTGCGCATCACGCATCTGCCCACCGGCATCACTGCCGCCTGCCAGGACGAGCGCTCCCAGCTGCGCAACAAGACCAAGGCGATGGCGGTGCTGCGTGCCCGTGTCCTCGATATCGAGCGGAGGAAGCAGTCCGAGGAGATCGCCAGGGAACGCCGCTCACAGGTCGGCACAGGGGAGCGCTCGGAGAAGATCCGAACGTATAATTACCCACAGGGAAGGATCTCGGACCATCGCATCGGGCTCACCGTACATAATATTGAAAGGGTGCTCAGCGGCGAACTGGATGATATAATCGATGCTCTCGCTGCGGATGATCAGGCAAAGCGCCTGGAGGTCGCGTGAAAATCAAGGACTCCCTGCATGATATCGCCAGGGAACTGGCGGCCCATTCGATAGAAGACGCCCATCTTGAAGCAGAGCTTATCTTTATGCATTTCTTCGGGCTGAACCGGTCAGGGCTGTACGTGTCGCTGGAGGACGAGATGTTGCCCGGGGGCGCTAGGTCGATTGAGCAGATGGTGCAACGTCGCATCGCTCGCGAGCCTCTGGCATATATAATCGGCCGCCGCGAGTTTTACGGCAGGGACTTTCACGTCGCTCCCGGCGTGCTCATACCGAGGCCGGAGACCGAGATTCTGGTGGAGGAGGCGCTGGCTTTCGTTGCCCGGCATTTCCCCAAGCGCGACCCGGTCATCGCCGAGGTCGGCACAGGCAGCGGGGTCATCGCCATATCGCTGGCGCTGGAGATGCCGCAGTCTCGCATATATGCCACCGATATCTCATCGCGGGCGCTGGAGGTGGCGGCGTACAATTGCGAGCAGCACAGCGTTGACATCGCGCTGCTCGAGGGCGATCTGCTAGCTCCTGTCCCTGAGCCGGTCGATATCGTTATCGCTAACCTGCCGTACGTCAGAGATGATGAACTCGATAAGCTTAGCGATGAGATTAGATTGCATGAGCCGATGGTGGCGTTAGCCGGCGGATCTGATGGTTTGGACAGGATAAAGCGGCTGCTGGTGGATATAGCCGATTCGGAGGCGCGGATACACCGAGGAGGGCTCATCCTGCTGGAGGTAAGTCCGGCACAGGGCGAGGCGCTGGCTGCGTTCGCGGCGGAATTGTTCCCCGCCGCTGACGTCGGGCTGTTGACCGACCCCAGCGGCATGGTGCGTGCGGTTGGGATCATAGTTTCATGAGAAAATCCGGGTATCCGTCGCCAGCTTCTGGGGTGCGAAAAGGCAACCTATGAAGGGTGTAATCAGGGTGAAAGTCTGGCTGGTCGCGACTCTAGTGGTGTCCCTCTCCATTATGATAGCGGGCTGTGGATTGGATAAAGGCGTTGTGCATCATGACCTGATCGCCTTTTCCACAAACCGCGACGGCAGCTATGAGATTTACGTCATGGACACTAACGGCTCCAGCCTTCGCAATTTGACCAACAGCCCGTCTTTCGACTGGACGCCGGCCTGGTCGCCGGACGGTAGGCGCATCGCTTATTCCTCCGGCAATGACATATGGGTTATGAATGCCGA
>CAYRYW010000012.1:0-12500 GCA_964428725.1 uncultured Dehalococcoidales bacterium | reverse complement strand
GCTCTTGGGGGTAAGGAACTGGGAGATATTCATATGTATCAACTCGTTTGCTGTATACCCTGTAAGCTCAGTGGCTGCCTGATTTACTTCAAAGATATTGCCTTCCAGGTCGCGTATCAGGATAGCATCGCTGGCGATGTTGAACAGGTCGCGGTAGCGCTTCTCCGATTTCTTCAGGGATGCATCTGCCCTTCTTCGTTCCGTTATATCCTCGCCCGAGCTCAGGGTGCCTATGATATCGCCTGACTCGTTAGTCAATACGGTATTATGCCAGGCTATAAGCCTTTCCTCGCCACTCTTGGTCAGTACGGGGTTTTCATAGTATTCAACCGGTGAAAGTTCTCCGCGTAAGAGCCGGTCGAATGTTCTACTTAGCTTGGGGCCAGTATGCTGTGGAACAAAATTTTCAAACCAGTTTTTGCCTACAATATCTTTTTCATCGTGCCCGATTACCTCACAACCTTTTTTATTTATCAGGATTACCCGCTTGGTTGCATCGATAACTAGGAATATCACGCTTGCGATGTCCAGATACTTTTGTGCTCTGTTCCGCTCCTCCTGAAGCAATTCGCTTGCCCGTTTGCTTTCCGTAATGTCCCGGATAACGCTGATTAACCCTACAGGATTACCTGAACTATCGTGAAGTAAGGTGGCGCTGGCCTGAATGTCGATGACTCTGCCGTCCGTAGTTCGCAGCCTGTAATCATACTTCGCGCCGTGCCCCTCGCTTATTGCCCTTCTTATATCTTCCGCTGCCCTTTTGCGGTCCTGTGCCAGCATAAATTCCAGGCTGTGCCTGCCGATGACCTCGTCTTTGCTGCTGTAGCCCTGTATGCGCAGTGCTGCATCATTCACCTCTATGACATTCCCTTCCAGATCGATTATTATGATGCCTTCGCCGATGGATTCGAATATGAGGCGCAGTATCTCCCGTGACTCCCTGAGTCCTTCTTCAGCCTGTTTTTGCGCGGCGAACGAGCTGATATGCTTGGCGATGCTGTCCACCAGACGGACCTCCTCTTCGAGGAAAGGTCCGTGATATATATCCGGCCGCTTTTCGAGGTAACATATCTCGACCGAGCCGACCGGTTCGTTCCTGACAATGATATCCGATTTAAGGCTCCAATCAGTCCTTTTGAAATTTTCAGTTTTGTACTCGACTCCGCCATAGGTAATGCAAACACCTGTAATTTCAAGGTACTGCCAGCTCTGCGGGATAAGTTGGATGGCTTCTTTGAGAAACTCCTCAAGGCTTATATCAAATCGTCTCTCTAACCTGTGTATGCTGTAGAGGCAATTCAGTTCTTTGACCCGTGCATCCAGTTCACTGAGGGTTCGCTCCTTCTCCTCCTGCATCCGTTTTTGCTCTGTAATATCCCGGGCGATGTGCTGGAATGCGATCGGCTTGCCTTCATGCGTGATCAGACGTGTCGTGAGCTCCATAACGATCTCAGACCCGTCATACATGATGAACTTCTGCTCGTAGCGTTCCCCTACAGGCTCACCCCGCAGCAATTTTCTTTTGACATCTCGTGCTATCTCATGAGTGCCATCGGCGAAAAACTCGGTTACATTTTTACCCATGAGTTCCCCCACCGGGCAGCCGCTGAATCTCTCAGCAGCCCTGTTTGCGGCGGTTATATTGCCGTCGAGGTCGTGTATCCAGATGCCGTCGCTGGCATTCTCAAACAGGTCTCTATAGTTCTCCTCTGATATGCGCAGCTTTTCCACAGTCGTATTTAACTCGTCTCGTTCTTTCCGGGCACGACACCAAGCTGCAATAAATGGCAGCAGCAGAATGCCGGCGAACGTGGCCGCCACGGTCTCGAAAATGGCATCTGTGGGGCTCGGTGATATGATTACAGCCCGGGGCAGCATTATCAGGAAGCTGGCAACTAAAACGGTAGCGCTGGCAATTACCCCTAGCGCCCAGCCGGAATATACCGTCAGCAACAGAAACAGGAGTCGGTCTACCGTGTGTCTCTCTGTGCCGAAGAAGATGCTGGTGGATATCTTGCCGATTAGCGGTATATTCTCGAGGAACTCGTGGTAATGGCTCAGCCCGACGATGATGAATAACAGTACGATAATCCAGAAGTGGGGGCGCCGCACAATATGCCTGAATTTTACCTTCACAGCAGTGAGGTACATTTCGGCTTAAACCGCCTTTTTAGTTTGCGTGGGGGATACCTATCCTTCGCTGTGCTCGCTGGCGATATCATCCAGGGTGAGCCAGCCCTCTCTGACCCCTTTTACTATGGCTTCAGTGCGTGAGGCTACGTCCATTTTATCGAAGATATGCGACAGGTGCGCTTTTACTGTGCGAACGGTCAGGCATAGCTCCTTGGCGATCTCCCGGTTGCTCATCCCCCTGGAAGCCAGCTTTAACACCTCTAATTCCCTGTCGCTGAGTCGATCGGGAGTTTTCTTTACAACCCCGCCTTCCTGCATGCGCATGCTGTATTTGAGCACCTTGGCTATTATGGCGGGGTGAAGCACCGATTCGCCTGCGTGGACGGTGCGTACGGCGTCCACCAGCACTTGCCCCCGGGCGCTCTTAAGCAGATACCCCGCCGCACCTGCTTCGAGGAGGCCGATGACGTACCGGTCGTCATCGTAGGCGGTCAGGATCAACACAGCAGTGGACGGGCTCTCCTTCCTAATATGCTTGGTCGCCTCTATCCCGCTTAGATTGGGCATGACGATGTCCATTATCACTATATCCGGTTTAAGCCTGGAGCTGAGTTCAACAGCTTCCTCTCCATTACCCGCTTCTCCTACCACCTCCAGGTCATCATGCTGCTCGAAGGCATTTCGCATCGCCTCTCGCAGCAGCGGGTGATCGTCAGCAATCAGGATCCTGATCTTGCCCCCGGAATTTCTCAAAAACCCCCCTTTCGAAGGTTTGGCATATGAATCTGTCTGAGCCGATTGTACCTTATAAGTGGACTATGTGGCAACAGATTCAAAGTCTGAAAGCAATTGTACTTTGGTACATCCGTTGGAACATCGGGACAATTCTTAAAATGGGGCTTACGGTCGATGTCTGGACTTACCGCCTTCTGTTATCGTGTTAACGGGAAATGGTGTAGAAGATATGAAGAGGGATCCGAGAAGGGCGGTGACAAAGATGAATACTTCAATCACAACTGGCGCGGGCAAGGTTATAAAGGGGGAAAAGCCTGCGGGTACCGATGCGCTGGAGGGCAGAGAGGTAGTGCTCGCCATACTGGAGAGGGCTGCCAGCGAGAGCGATTTCCTGGCACGCATGGCGGATGACCCGGAGAAGGCACTCGAAGAGTATTACACCCTAACCTCTGAAGAGAGGGCAGCGCTGTCCAGCGGCGATATAAAGAAAATCGAGGGCTGGGTTGGCAAGCTTGATAGAAGGCTGGCTACCTGGTTGTGGTGCCGGCTGAGCCAGGAAAAATGGTAGTAAGGGAGAAGAATGATGGTCAACATACCGATGGCACAGGAAGGAAGTGTTACGGTTTGCAATTGTGGTGTCACGACTGAGGGCATCACTGAGGGTCGTCTGGACGGGATACTTGCCTCATATAAGGGTGTAGAGAGCGAGCTTATCCCCATACTTCAGAAGGTACAACAGGAGTTCGGGTATGTACCTGAGGCAGCCATAAAACGCATATCCGAATTTCTGCATTTGCCCCAGATCACGGTATTCGGCGTGGTTACCTTTTATGCCCAATTCAAGCTTGTTCCCATCGGGAGGAATGTTATCCGGGTGTGTCGCGGGACCGCCTGCCACGTTCGAGGCGGTGCACGGATATTGACAGAGATGGAGGGGAAGCTGGGAGTAAAGGCGGGGGAGACCACGCCTGATATGGAATATTCGCTTGAAACCGTGGCTTGCATTGGCGCCTGCGCGCTCTCTCCAGCTGTTGTGGTGAACGATAAGGTGCACGGCAGGATGACGATCAAGAAGGTCGGGGATATCCTGGGCGAGAAACCTCGCGATGCTGATGTCGATGGCAACTGAGTCAATTTAGGCAATGGGGGGAAGCGATGGATTTTAAACAGATACAGAAAAGGGCAACAGACAGGTGGGAGGCAATGCTGGGCAGCGATCGCGTCCGCATACTGGTGGGCATGGGCACATGCGGTGTGGCTGCCGGGGCTGATGAGGTCCTTCAGGCCCTGAAAGAGGGGTTGGATCAGAATGGCATTCAGGCGGATATTATGCACGTCGGTTGCATTGGTCTGTGCTATGCGGAGCCGCTGGTCGAGATAATAAAGCCGGGCAGGCCAAGTGTAATGTATGCAAATCTCACCCCTGAGGTCGTGCGCGCCGTGGTCGAAGATTATCTCGTTCATGACAACCACCGTCCTGACCTGGCGCTGGGCACCCGCGGCGAGGGAACGCTGGAGGGTGTACCCGCGCTGTTCGATCTGCCGGTCCTGAAACCGCAGGTGCGGATATCGCTTCGCAACTGCGGTAATATCGACCCGGAGAATATCGATCACTATATCGCGAACGGTGGCTATCAGGGACTTGCGCGCGCGTTCAAGATGAAACAGCAGGAAGTGATCGATGAGGTCAAGGCCTCCGGCCTACGTGGCCGCGGCGGCGCCGGTTTCCTCACCGGGGCCAAATGGCAGTTCTGCCACGATGCCCCGGGCGATATGAAATATATCATCTGTAATGCCGACGAGGGGGACCCCGGGGCCTTCATGGACCGGGCCCTTCTTGAAGGCGATCCTCATTCAGTGCTGGAAGGCATGCTCATCGGCGCATACGCCATCGGGGCTGGCGAGGGCTACATCTACATCCGGGCGGAGTACCCGCTGGCGATCCGGAGGCTGATGGGCGCCATAAAGCAGATGGAGGAATACGGGCTTCTGGGCGACGATATCATGGGCTCGGGCTTCAGCTTCCATCTCAAGATCAAGGAGGGGGCAGGCGCCTTCGTCTGCGGCGAGGAGACAGCCCTGATGGCTTCCATCGAGGGCAAGAGGGGTATGCCCCAGCCCCGCCCTCCCTTCCCGGCACAGTCCGGTTTATGGGGAAAGCCCACTAACATCAATAATGTGGAGACCTGGAGCAATGTGTCAGCTATCCTGCTGAACAGCGCTAAATGGTATGCCAGCTATGGCACGGAGAAAAGCAAGGGGACCAAGAACTTCTCGCTGGCGGGGAAGGTCATGCGCACCGGCCTCATAGAGGTGCCCATGGGCATCACGCTGCGGGAGATCGTGTACGACATAGGCGGTGGCGTGCTGGATGGCAAGCAGCTGAAGGCGGTGCAGACAGGGGGACCATCCGGAGGCTTCATCCCCGCAGCGATGATCGATTTGCCGGTTGACTACGAATCGCTGGCTCAGGCGGGTTCCATCATGGGGTCAGGCGGCATGGTCGTCGTGGACGAGGACACCTGCATGGTGGATATGACCAGGTTCTTCCTCAGCTTCACGCAGTCAGAGTCGTGTGGCAAGTGTATCCCATGCCGCTGGGGGACCAAGCAGATGCTGGATATTCTGGAAGACATTACCGGTGGCCGTGGCAGAGAGGGCGATATAGAGGTGCTACTGGAGCTGGCCGAATCGATAAAGGATGGTTCGCTGTGCGGCCTGGGACAGACGGCTCCCAATCCTGTGCTTACCACCATACGTTACTTCAGGGATGAGTACGAGGCGCATATCAACCAGAAGCGATGTCCCGCCCTTGCCTGCCGTGACCTGATCACCTTCAATATACTCCCCGATAAGTGTCAGGGCTGCGGCATCTGCCGGCGGGCGTGTCCGGTGGATGCTGTATCGGGTGGCAAGAGGGAAGTGCACGTTATCGACCAGGATAAGTGTATCAAGTGCGGCACGTGTCTGGATGTCTGCCCCGGCAAGTTCGCTGCCGTAGTTAAGCTGTCGGGGGAGCAGTCGCCGGCGGGTGAAACGGTCGAGACTGTGGATACAGATGTCGCCAGGGTCAAGGACAGTCGTCAGCCCTCTAATGTAGGTCAGGAGGTTTAGGATGGGTACAGAAGCTGTTATCGACAGGGAAAAAGCGGTGGGTTCTGTAACCCTTACCATAGACGGCAGGGTAATCGATATGCCCAAAGGCTCCACCGTCCTTGAGGCGGCTCGCGCGCTGGGCATATACATACCGACGCTGTGCTACGATCCGGACCTCAAGCCCTACGGCGCCTGCAGGCTGTGCGTGGTGGAGATAGACGGGATGCGGGGTTTGCCGACATCGTGCACCACGCCGGTGGCGGCGAACATGGTGGTGCATACGGAGACACCCAGGGTCATGAAGTCACGTCGCACAACGACGGAGCTCATCCTGATGAACCACAATGGAGACTGCCTCACCTGTTCCAAGAGCCCCAATTGCGAGTTGCAGAAAGTTGCGCGGTATGTTGGCATCGACCAGGACCATCTCAATAAGCTGAGGAAGAGCACGCGGGTAATGCCTGTGGACCGCAGCCACCCGGCCTTTGAACGTGACCTCAACAAGTGCATCCTGTGCGGCCGATGTGTCCGTGCCTGCCACGAGATAGCCGGCGCCGGCGCCATCGGACTGGCGTTCAGGGGATATGCGGCCAAGGTGGCGACCGCAGGCGACAAGCCCATACTGGAGTCGATCTGTGAAGGTTGCGGCGAGTGCCTCGATCGCTGTCCCACCGGGGCATTGCTCCCCAAGCATGAACAGCAGCCCACGCACGAGGTGAAGACCATATGCCCCTACTGCGGCGTCGGTTGCTCGATCTACCTGGGAGTACGCGGCAACCGCATCGTCAGCGCCCGCGGCGACAAGGAGAGCCCGGTGAACAAGGGCGGCCTGTGCGTCAAGGGGCGCTTCGGCTACGATTTCATTAACCACCCCGACAGGCTCACCAAGCCCCTGATCCGCAAGGAAGGGCGCGGCAAGGACATTAAGGTTAACGGCAATTTTCGCGATGTATTCCGCGAGGCCACCTGGGACGAGGCCCTGGACCTGATCGCCAGCCGGCTGTCGCAGATAAAGGACAATCACGGGACGGACAGCATCGGTGTGTTGAGCTCGGCCAAGTTCACCAACGAGGAGAACTACCTGGTTCAGAAATTTGCCCGGACTGTCCTGAGCACCAACAACGTTGACCACTGCGCGCGGCTGTGTCATGCGTCCACGGTGGTCGGCGCTATCGCTGCGTTCGGCGACGGCGCCATGAGCAACTCCATCGAGGATTTCGCCAAAGCCGACCTGCTGTTCATCATCGGGTCGAACACTACGGAATGCCACCCTATCATCGGGCGTGTCATACGGCAGAGCATTAAGCGCGGCACGAAGCTGATCGTCGCCGACCCGCGCACCATCGGCCTGGCCAATCAGGCCAGCGTACACCTGCAGCACAGGCCGGGCACGGATGTGGCATTGCTTAACGCCATGATGAACGTCATCATCTCGGAAGGGCTGCACGATAAAGCCTTCATCGATGAGCGCACCGAAGGGTTCGAGGATGTGGCCGGGATGGTCGAGAGATATACGCCGGAGAAGGCGGAGCAGATAACGGGCGTCCCCCGTGAGGAGATCGTGGAGGCGGCCCGCCTCTTCGCCGCTGCGGGCAAGGCTGCCATCCTGTACGGCATGGGCATCACGCAGCACACCACTGGCACGGACAACGTGAAGAGCGTCGCCAACCTGCTGATGCTGACCGGCAACATGGGACGCGAGGGCACGGGATTCAGCCCGCTCAGGGGTCAGAACAACGTGCAGGGGGCCTGCGACATGGGCGCCCTGCCCAACGTCTATCCGGGGTATCAGAAGGTGGACAACCCGGACGTCAAGCTCAAGTTCGAGTCGGCTTGGGGCTGCGCTTTGAGCGGCACGGCGGGCACGCCGGTTACCGAGATGATAGAGGCGGCGTACGCGGGGAAGATCAGGGCCATGTATGTGGCGGGTGAGAACCCGATGATGAGCGAGCCGTCGCTGGAACATGCGCGCAAGGCCGTAGAAAGGCTGGAGTTCCTGGTGGTTCAGGACATATTCCCCACGGACACGGCTTTCCTCGCCGATGTCATACTGCCGGCCGCCGCTTTCGCTGAGAAGGATGGCACTTTCACCAACACGGAGAGGCGGGTGCAGAAACTCAATAAGGTTGTGGAGCCCCCCGGCGAGGCCAGGCCGGACTGGCGCATTATCTCGGAGCTGGCCGGCCGCATGGGGCATGCCTTCGATTACGATAGCACGCAGGAGATAATGGAGGAAGTGGCCTCCGTGGCACCCATATACGGCGGCATCCATCATGACCGGCTGGAGGAAGGCTACGGCTTGCAGTGGCCCTGCCGCGACCGGTCGCATCCGGGCACCCCGATGCTGCACAGGGGGCAGTTCACCCGCGGCAAGGGTAAGTTTCACGCGGTGGAGTACCGCCCCCCCGCCGAGTCGGCCTCGAATATGTATCCTCTGATCCTGACCACCGGCAGGGTGCTGGAGCACTGGCACACGGGCAGCATGAGCCGACGGTCAGGGGTGCTGGATGAGCTGCTTCCCGGAGGCAGGGTGGAGATACACCCCAGGGATGCGTTGAAGCTTGGCATTGTGGACGGCGACCTGGTGGTGCTGTCCTCGGAGAGGGGCAGGATAGAGACCGAGGTGCATGTCACCGATAAGTCCGCTCCGGGGCTGGCCTTCATGGCGTTCCACTGGAGCGAGGCGCCGGTGAATATGTTGACCAGCGCGGCGCTGGACCCGTCGGCCAAGATACCGGAGTTCAAGGTGTCCGCTGTTAAGGCGGTGCTCTCTGTGCTGGACAGGGCGTCGCAGGACAACGAGTTCCTGTCCAGACTTGCGGCCAACCCTGCGGAGGCGCTCAAGGAATATGACTTGACCCCTGAAGAGAAGGCGGCCATCGCCAGCGGCGACATACGCAAGATCGAGTCATGGGTGGGCAAGCTGGACGACCGCCTGCGCACGTGGCTCATATCCAGATTGCAGCAGGAGAAGTGGTAGAGTAATTATTGACAGAATCTAACACCTGTCACACGGTTACAATTGAATAGGGCATGATATCGCACACCGATATCCAGGTTAAAAGGCACAGCGACATGTGCCTTTTAACGTTGTGGCGTTGTGTTTAGCTTTGTTTACCCGACCGCTATGCTACCTTAATGGTCGCCTCTTTGCCCAATGTCCTAAAAGCGATCTGAAACCAATCGCCGTCCTTTGAAGTCTCGGTTATCTCTACGTTCTCGCTTGCTGTTTTTTTACCCTCTAGTTTGAAGAACTTGGCGATAAACGACCTCTGGGTAGGTGAGATCCTGAACACGATCGAATCCTTTTCCTTCAAGGACGATATTGCAACTTCATCCCCGTCGTACAGCATAACATTGCTCTCTTCCGGGTCGAAGACCAGAAGTGTTACTGGTTCAGTGGACTCATCGACGAAATTGACGTCGGGCCCGAGTGGAATGATGGATTGCTTGCGTACGAACATTGGGAGCCGCTCCAGCGGCGCGCTCACTTCCTGAAAGCCAGGCCCCTCGTATTCATGCAGGTCGTGCCAGTCGATCCATTTACCTTCCGGGAAATACACTCTCTTTTCTCTTTCCCCTTTTTGAAGAACCGGAGCGATGAGCAGGTCACCGCCGAGCATGAACTGCTCCGTCAACTCGTAAGTATTCTCGTCGGCCGGAAACTCGAACAACATCGGCCGCAGTATCGGGTGGCCGGTCTTCGAGGCGACATAAGAGGCGGTGTACAGATAAGGGATCAGCTGGTAGCGCAATTTGGCATAGTGTTTGAAAATCTCCAGCGCCCTTTTGCCGAACACCCAGGGCTCGCGCGGTGTGATGCCGTGCAGCCTGGCGTTGGAGACGAACAGCCCGAACTGCGCCCAGCGGATGTATAACTCCCTCGAAGGGAACCCTATGAAACCGCCGATGTCGTGGCTCCAGTAAGCGAAACCCGACAGCGAGAAGTTCAATCCGCCGATCAAGACATGCTTCAGGTCACGCCAGTTGCATTTAGAATCGCCCGACCAGTGAACGGGATACCTCTGGCTGCCCGCCCACGCGCTCCTGGCCCATAGTACACCTTCCTCTCCGAGCTCCTCGAACGTCTGGTGAACAGCCCGATTGTAGAGAAGCGGATAGAGGTTGTGGACGTACTCTTTGGGATACTTTTTACAGTCCACCTCCTCGGGCACGGCCTCGCCGTAATCCGTCTTGAGTGCCTTCACCCCCAGTCTTATCAGAGCGGCCGTTTTCTCCTTGTACCACTTAACTGCATCGTCGTTGCAGAAATCGACCGCCGCGGCGGGGCCGTCCTGTGTCAGCACCGGCCTGCCCCTTCTGGTAACCAGGTACCCCTTGGACTTTACCTCCCTGAATATGGGGAGCAGCAGGGGGATGTAAGGATTGACCCACAGGCAGACCTTTACACCCTTTTCAGCGAACTGCCTGATCATTTCACCCGGTTTGGGGAATCGCTTCTCGTCCCACACGAAGGTCGTGCTATCCCTCAGATAGAACAGCCGGTGCTTCAGCCACAGCGGGTCGAGCGACACCACATCGCAGGGGATGCCCTCCTCCCTCATCGCGTCAACGACCTGCTCTGTGTATTTACGGCTGGGGTACATGCACCTCGATATCCAGAGCCCCAGCGCCCATTTGGGGATGAGCGGCGGACGGCCGGTCAGCTCGGTATACTCGGAGATGATCTCCTTGGGGTTCCCCCTCACTATCCACATATCGAGCGGGCCCCGGCACGCTGCGAGACACCTGTCTCCCCTCGCGTCGAAAAGCACCCGTGACGCAGTATTGATGAAAACACCGTAACCCGCGCTGGATAGAAGAAACGGCACCGGCTTGTAGCTATGGACCGAGCTGTTTTTGCCAATGGGGTCAGAGGCCTGGAGCACATGCCTCTTGCCTCTAAGATCGAAGGCGGTGAACCTTTCACCAAGCCCGTATAGATGTTCGCCACTCTTCAGTGCCCAGCTTATGGCAAACCCGTCCTCGGTCTCCGATGCATAGAGATCGAAATCGCCGAGGATAATTCCTTCATCACTTGGTGAAACCTCAACCTCCTGCTCTTCAATATCCTTTACTACTATCGGCAGATCAACTTTTTCACCGATACGTATTCTGTGCCATTTGCCGAAGCGCCCTACCTGGACTTCCGATGGCGAAACTTTCTTTATCATTTTGGGTTCCCAGTTCAATACGAACTTGGACTTGATCAGATGCTTAAACACCCACGGCGCCGATAGGAAATACAGAAAAGGCACTAGGAAAGTGGCGGCACTAAGTGCTCGTGGCCTGTTTTTCATGTTATGACTACCTTTAATAAACGCTTCATAGTTGCGCTTTCAGTTATTCTATCATGCAGTCGAAGGATGAACAAACAACCACTCTATGTTATAAATCACCCTGTAATGAAGCGGCCCTTTCCTTCACCACAATGCTGCTAATCCAAGGTGATATAATCACTGGAGGCAGGTTTCTTCCTGTAGAACTGTCGAGGTAGATTCTATATCGATGTCAGGGCTCAGTACCAATGGTCATAGGCAATATACGCTTGGGCTGGACTTCAGTACCAGGGCGGTGAAAACCGTGGTAATTGACATCAAGGAAGCTGAGGTGATATATACCGACACGATAGAGTATGATACTTCCCTTGAACATTACGGCACCCGAGGTGGAGTGCTCCCCACAGATGAGCCCACGATAAGGCACACCTCGCCGTTCATGCTCATAGAGGCTCTCGACCTAGCATTCAGCGAATTGAATAGTAGCGGCTTAGATTTAGGACGCATAGGAGTCGTCAAAGTGGATGCCATGCAGCACTGCACAGTATATACCGATGCGTCCTTCGGTGAGCAGTTAGCGCATCTCGATTCCACTCAGCCTCTGTTGCCCCAACTCAGAACCAGCATTACAAGAGAGACATCACCCATCTGGGAAGACCGTTCTCCGGTTCGGGAAGTGGAATATCTCACAAATGCCTTGGAGGAACATGGATCGATACAGGTTCTCACCGGGAACGCGGCGGAGTTGCGTTTCCCCGCGGCCCAGATAATGCAGTGGGCCATCCAATCCCCACAGGAATACTCCCGCACTGCCCATATCTTCTTGCTGAGTGCCTTCCTGACCTCGATCCTGGCTGGCAGGATAGCGCCGGTCGATACCGGTGACGGCTGGGGGACGAATCTGAACACGCTCGATATCGACCGACCGGGATGGAATGAGATAGTGTTAAAGGCGATAGATGCCTATCTCCGCGACCAAGCGGCAGGGCTATCATTGCGGCATAAACTCGGCGATATGATACCGTACGACACCCCGCTGGGGAACATCAGCCCCTATTTTGTCGAGAGACATGGTGTTTATCCTGAAGCGCTCGTACTTGCAGGCACCGGGGACAACCCGGCGACGCTTCTCGGATGTGGGGGAAGCGCGGTGATCTCCCTGGGTAGCAGCTACACCGTCAATGGTGTAATGGATGAAATCATACCTTCTGTCGATGGCGAGTACAACATATTCGGTTACACGCCCGGCCGGGCAAT
>CAYRYW010000011.1:0-64472 GCA_964428725.1 uncultured Dehalococcoidales bacterium | reverse complement strand
TCAAACTCACCAGCCCCGGCCAGTGTAATGTCTCCACCATCATCCATGGTGAGATTGTACGTGGCCAGATCGAGTTTGCTGGTATAGCCTGCCTCAACCGAGAGATTGCCGAGCGCCCACGCGGCGGTCAGTGTGCAAGCGTTGCCGTCGCCGGCCGCGCCAAACGTGGCATCGTCGCCAGTCCCGGGCACGCCCTCGGGAGACCAATTCGTAGATACAGTTGGATCGGAGGAGGTTGTCCCCAACCAGTTGTAGGCCGTCACATCGCTCACCGAGGCCGCATCCGCCGGCCTCTATCCGCCTCGGAAACGCCAGCAGCAACCCGGATGCAGTTGCCCTTCGGCCGCTAAGCCTAGCTGGCGTGTAGACTCCTCACGACTTAAACAAACCGTCATCGTCCGTGGTGGTGAAATTCAGCATCCGTAACGGCCCGGACCTAAACGCTATACAACCTGTAACTATCGTAACGCTTTTCAAGTAGGCGGTACCTTCCGACGGAAGGCAGAGCCTGGTATACCGGTCTTTGCCCGGCGATATCAGCACGTCCGCGCCGTCTGTTGGCACAGTCCCACAGTCCCAATTCGTCGGGTCGTCCCACTCGTTTCCGGGCAACGGAACGTCCCACATACTCTTATTTGGGTGCGGATACGGCACCGACGGACCAATCCACCGGTGCGTGTACGGCTTCGGCGTTATCGCTGCTTTGATCGCGGAGACGGGCGTTAACACCACCGCCGCGATGCCAGCCAGAAAAGATCGTCGTTTCATGGACTCACCTTATGTCGGCGTGGCTGGGTTGCTGTAACACCGCAAATCGGCCGAGACGAGCACTTTAGTCGTGCAATCGGCCGGCAAGACGGACGGCACCTGCCCATCGACGGCCAACTCCGCCGCCTGAATGCCGGCGATCGCCTCGATATTTGCCTTGAGCGTCTGGTAATCGCCTCGCGTCACCGCCGGGGCAAGTGTCAGCAGGACACAAGCCAACTTCTGATCGGCGACCACGTCAATTTGCGAGGTCTTCCTCGCCCCCTTGTTGATCGCCTGGAATAGTTGCTCGTCGGCGGTCGGAATCGTGATGGTTTTCATCGCATCTCCTAGTTAGATATCGCAACGACTGTCGCGATAGCAGCCACTGTCGTTGCTACACAAGCAGCCGACGCAATCAGGACTCCGATCAGCTGCCATGTTGAATTAGTTCGCTTTTTCAAATCCGTTTCCACGTTGTCAATCTTCGTATCATGCACGGCCACTGTCTTGATTAGCCCAGGCTGGCCGTTTCCTCGCAACAACACAATCACCTCGTCAAGTCGCTTGTTGTTCGTGTTTGTTGCTGCAGTCAGTGTGGCAGTCTTCTCCACCTGCTCCGTAATTCGTGCGTGCAAAACATCAAAATCGCCCCTAGTGACATCACCCATGCCAATTTCCTCGATAGCTGCTGAGTCTAACCAATCACGCCTAGTCGTCCAGTTCCTTCGCTGCCTCTGCAATGGCGTCTACGTCTCGCTGTGCGTCTTCGCTGGCTCTTGCTATCTCTGTCTTCGCCCTCGCTTCCTCTTCGGCGGCCACAGCCTTTGCTTCCCGCACTTTCGATGCCGCCGCACGAGCCGCCACGCTATGCGGCATGGGCGGCTTTGGGTCTGCCACAGCAGGCATTGGCGGTGGCTTGATTGCTGCCATGATGTCCTGTGCAAGCGGCTCGGCAATCGGCCTGGCTTTCTCGACAGCCTTCTCAACGTCCTCTGCGGTAACTGCCCCGGTCTGCTGGTAGTTTTTCCACAATAGATAAATAACGATTATCAGCAGAATGATCCATGGCAGCCACCGCTCCAGGGCTGTCGTCCAATGAGTCGCCGTGTTCGCCTCGTTGGTTATTGCGTTCTGCTCGATTGAAACAAGTTTCTCCTCGATGGCCTGTTTCTCCCTCTCTGATGCCTCTTCCTCCGCTTGCTTCCTCTGTTCGTCCAGCTTGGCCGCAGCACCTTCCGCCGCTTCCCTTGCCTTAGCTGCCTCCTCTTGCGCGGCCTGCACTGCTTTGGCTGCCTCCTCCTGCAAAATCGCAAACTGCGTCGAAACAAGCGTACTGTCAGCATTCGGGGTTGTTTCTGCCGGTACACCACCTGGTGCCCTGGGTGCTGCATTCGGGTCATTCTCGCTTCCGCCCAGCAAGCCGAATCGACCTCCAAGTAACCCTCCACCAAGCTGGCCATTACCTGGACACGCATCAGCAACTAGGGATAACTCGACATCAATCAGGTCCTTCGTGAATGCCCCGAGACTCCTCACAGTTGTCTCTACCGTGTTCGCATAGGTGCGATTGCTGCCGATGTTGGTCGTTTGCAAACACCCTATCAGTCTTCCGTCAAGCGTAAACACAGGCCCACCGGAATCACCACTGATAGAATATGGGGTTACCCCTATTCGCCCGTTCGTCGTCACGCTGACTACTTTCCCACGGTGCCAATACAGCTTCGCTGGGGATTTGCCGTATCCAGCCTTCCAAACATACTCGCCCTTTTTCGGCGTGACGCCAATTCGCACACCGCGAATACTCGCCTCAACAGGCCGCTCGATCCGCAGATAGGACGCATCAAACTCCTTCGATCTGCCAACAACTCGATATTTGTACTCACCACCGCCGAAGAAATCGACCGTGCCAGTCTGTGAATCATTTGTAACATGGTCCGCCGTCAGAATCAGGCAGCCACCGAGATAGCACCCTGAACCCCTGCTTCCGTCCGATGCTTCCACCCTGCATATATTTGGCTGCTGATGTCTCAGCACTTCCGGCAATGCCGCCCTGGCTATTGCAGCACTCACGAACATGACCGTTACCACAATGCCAATTGTCAATAGCGTCGTGACGATATGCTTGCGTGTCAATCTCATAATGTCACCTTTTGCCCGTCTTCTATTCTTATCGGCAACGCTGGTGGTAGCCTAATTTCACTAATGCCGATTCTCACAAATACGCGCAGCTCGGCATTTTCAGCAATAGACAACGCCTCACGCATTGCGACCACCGCGTTTTCCAATGCGACTCTCGCATCGTACTGCTCGCTAGCCTTGTCGATAAACTCTGTCTTGTCCACTGCTGCTATTCCGTAGTCGGCAATGTGTCACTTGCCCGAATCGTTTGGACCACGCGACGCATCTCTCTGCCCTTGATGTCCGGAGTAGTCCGCACCGTAACCACCTGCTTCAGGTTGGACAATGGGCTAGGCAAATCTATCATTTTTCCAAGCCAGAGAATGCTTCCGTCGGTTATGTCCCTGTCTACGATGAGCGTCGTATCAATCGCGACCGTAACGCCCCGGTTATTCACCGTCTCGTCCCTGGTGTTGATGTGGCGGACGCTTATTTCCACGGGCGTTCCAGAAACAGTGGCAACGCCCTCATTGTCGTAATAGCCCGTAGCCTCCCAGAGAACAGCCTTCTGGTGCAAACAATCAGTCTCTACTGCCGGCATCAGTCTCTGTCCTTGTAGTCAGTTTGCTCACTGGGAGGCCGTCCGAGCCACACCCCACTAGCTTTGGGCCTTGGAGTCGAATCGAGTTGGGTCAGCGTGCCTGTAACGTCTAGTCGTTTTGCGGTCTGTCCCCACAGAGTCGAATCAAGGCCCATGTCCGTCTTGCCCTGGAATACCGCGCTTGCCCCGTCCGTTCTCTTGGAGTGGTATTGCAAGTCGCGATGGGCGTAGAAATGCGCCGCGAGATTCTCCTCAATCTTCTTTGTCAGAGCGTCCGTTAATACACTCCCGGAATCTTGCGATACCACATAGTCCGTCAGGGCGTTCGCCGTGTCAATAAACGGGTCCACGCTCAAATCCGGATCGGTACTGATAATCGCTCTGACTTCAGATTGTGAAGTTCTCCACGCCATCGCATCATGCCTCCGCTAGGGCTTCCTGGATGGCCTGAAGAATCTCTGGCTTCCGAGTGCATCCATCAATGAGAATGCCTTCGTCAGCGGCAAATGTCTTTAATTCAGCTACGGTGAATTCCCCAAACTCTGCCAGGAATTCATCCGAAAAGGAATTGGTTGCTTCGCCCAGCTCAGCCTCTTCGCTGCTAATCAGCCGGAATTTGTCACTCCCGAATAACCGGTCAAGCGGCTTCTCGGTGACAATGATATCTTTCAGCCCAGGACGCAGCTTTCCATGTCCATCTCTCGCGCCGTAGACGGTCTTGTTTTCGCCATCGCCCTCTTCGTACTTGCCGCTCAGAATGCGGTACTGTCGCAACTTAGCCATTGCTTACTCCTTGGGCCCTGTTGTCACACGAAATAAGCCCCCCGGCGATGCGCAACAGGGGCACACACCGCCGGGAGGAGCCCAAGAAGACTACGCAGTAGTCGCGTGCATGATGCCGCAGTTGTTGTTGTAGTCGTCGCGAATTTGCGGCACTTGGATTGCCATGACCTTATAGTTGATCTGCATTCCGCCGCGAGTCTCCCAACGCAACGTGGTTATGTCCATGCCATTGATGGCTCGTGCCACGTCGGCCGTCATCTGGACGAGAATCAGGGTAAACGTACTAGTCAGGAAATCCAGTTGTCGCACGTCGCTGATAGAGTCGATCTTCTTCAGCCGGTCCCGAAGCGTATTGTCGCCCTTGTTCGCCGAATAATCGGCGTCCATGAATGGAGCCCAATCCGTCGAATGGTACATCATGAACGGACCATAGAATCCGTCGTCGTTCAGCGTCTTAATCATGCCCAAGACTTCGGACACGGTCGTGGCGTTCGTGCTGACTCCCGTAGGTGTCGTTACGTCAGTCTTCGTGTTACGCGCCGGATGGGTCGTGTACCCATAGACCTTCGACGTTTGGCTGTACGCAGTGCTCACGCCATACGCATACGGCGTCACCGTGCCAATGACCGACTTTTCGATCTGCTCAGCCACACGCCGCCCAGCGGCCTCGGCCGTGGTTGTGTCCAATGGCGAGCCCATGTTTCTCGACTGCATCAAGGTACGATGCTTGATGAAGAAATCCGCATGCGTAATCGGCAGCGGCATTCCCTCCAGCTTGTACAACGGTGCATCGTTGCGACCCTCGGTCGTGCCGTGCATGTCGACCATCGCCTCACCCGGATCACTTTGCGTTTCGTGTTCCAGGATCGTCTTGGACATGCCATCGAATCCGCCATAGGAATTTGCACTGGCCAAATCCGTCCACGCTCGCAATCGCTGACGGGTAGCCATGACAACCGCTTCATCGAATTTGATCCACTCATCCTTACGCAAGGACGTTGCATTCGTCACGTCCATGGGAATGTCAAATCCATGATGCCGTGCATCGTTCACCGTTACCGTGCGGTATTCCGGCTTGCTCTTGCCAGTTTTGTTGTCGACAAGCTGCCGGCCCGTCTTTACCGTCACGTACGCTTTTCCATCACGACCAACAAATGGACGCAGCAATCGCGGCTCGAACCGATATTGGTTATGGAACCGCTCGCCAACGTCGCCAACTCCCTGGCCGTTGATGATGAAATCAGATGTAAACATGTGTTTCTCCTCGTATGTCAGTTACTTGCACACTTGGCAAGACATTAGTATCCCGTGTATTCACAGAGCAGCAGCTGCTCCGACGTCGGATTGGTTGATGTCTCCAGGCACTCGAACGGCTCGGCCTCAGGTGAGCCCGTCGTAGCAATCAACTTGCCCGTGGTCGTTTGCGCTATGAACAAATCGCCGATTGCGTGATCGTCACCAGTACCGGACACATCGGCCACCCGCATGTTGAATTGCTCGCCTGGTGCCGGGCAATACAGGAAGCACGTCTCGCCTCCAGAATAGGCATCGTCGTAGTTCTTCCCTTGCAATTCGTCTTCGATCAGAATGGCAATAGTAACCCGGATTCCGTCATCGCCCTCGTTCAGGCGATCCAATACGTCGGTGTAAGTGAATTTGCCATTCACCATTTCCGTGCTGCCTTTTCGCACCATTAGGGTGCCAGGCTTCGGCGTGATCGAGGAATCCACAATCCCCTCAATGAACACCCCCTTGGGGTAAGCCGTGGCAATGATTTTGTCGCCAGTCATATCTCAATCCCTTCCGGATTAGTATCCAGTGTATTCCGACAGTAGCAGCGTGTCCGCTACTGGATTGGTTGATGTTTCGATGCACTCGAACGGCTCGGATTCCGGCGTTCCAGTCGTAGCAATCAACTTGCCAGTCCCCGAGTCGACAATCTGCATATCACCGATCGCCTTGCTGTCGCCGGTACCTGCAACGTCCTGATATCGCATGTTCAGTTTCTCGCCCATGACGGGAACATAAAGGTAGCACGTAGACCCAGCCTCGTAGGCGTCGTCATAAGTCCTGCCTTGCAATTCGTCTTCGAGTAGCACCGCAACAAGCCGACGGTTCCCGTCAGTGCCCGGTGCGTAAACAGTCCACTCGTACCGTCCGTTCACCGGCTCCGTGGCAGCGGACTTCATCATCACGACACCCGGCTTCGGGGTCTGCCCGGAAGCCAGAAAGCCTTCCTTAAATACCCCCTTGGGCTCTGCCGAAGCAATGATCTTCGTGCCTGTCATAGTGTGTTCTCCTTATTCCAATGCCTTATACGCACTGGCTTGCTTGCGTGTGTTGACTACTCGCCTGCTTCACCAGGCAACAGCAAGTGGTCCTCCGACGCCTGATCCATGCCAGGTCGGCCCATGTTGTCCACTGCTGACGCCCCAATAAAGTGCTGTTGCGGCGGTTCTTCCTTCGGCGCAAGCGATGCCAATACAGTCAATTCGTCGAGGCTCTTGGAATTGAGCACCTTCGCCACCGATTCTTTCTTGTCGTCGCCGACGTTTCCAATCAGCTTCTCGACAATGGCATCTTTCTCTCGCTGCTCAAGAACCTGAGCATGGCGGAATGTGTTCTGCACGCTTTCCGGAGCCGATTCAAGCCATTCGTTTTCGGTCATTGGCTTGCTTGCTTTCTTCTCGTCCATCTCTTCCTCTGTGTTTGTCGCGTTCTCCACCGGCTCCTTCGGCACGGTAGCCCATGTTTTCTTGTCGGCGTCATACGTGTGCCGATTTCCATCCGCGTCCTCGAATCCTTCCTTTGCGGCGTTCGCAACCAAGGACTCTTCCGCGACTTTCTCGACTGCCTTGACAGCGTTGGTAAGCATCGCATCATTCAAATCCATCAGATCAGAACGATTCGTCTCGTCGTAGCAGCAAGAGTTTTCAATCAAGCTGTCGACCATCTCAAGACGTTTCTCATCACTCAGGGACATAGTGTCACCCTCCGAATTCAGCATTTTTCCGTTTACAGGCTTCCACCTGACTACCTTGATTACTTCCGTTGGCAAATCGCCAGACAGCACGACCTTTTCGCGAGTTCGCGTGTAGGGCAAAGAGAAGTATCGCTCCTTGCGAAGGAAGACCACGCGGTTCTGGAATAAGTCCTCCAGGTACACCGTGTCCAATCCGGCGCCAGTACTAAACCGATCCCGAAGCTGCTGCCTCAGCACATCCTTGATCGTGTCTATCGATAACTCGTTCCCTACTGTGGTTTTCGTGGGCCCCGCACTTGCACCACTGCCATCCTCCGCTTGTTCATTCATCAGTACCCCGCATCCGTCCTTAATGGAACATGCTCCTACTTGGTCCGGCAGAATCGCCAGGTGATCCGGCTCGTAATTCCGCGCTATGTACGTGTAGACATCCCCTGTTGGTGTCGCGCCTGGAGCGTGCTCATTCTCGGTCATGAGCCCAGTAGATAATTCGATTGGACGGCGGTCTTGAAGCGATGTAAGAATTCGCTTGTCGACTTTGGAAGTCTGGTCGACCGCAAACCACCCTTCAGCCTTGAGGTGACCGCGACCATCGATCGAGGCGTTGCGAATGTGACCTATCCCGAATTCATCCAGGACGCCATCCGTCTTAACAGAGACCGACTCACCGTTAACAGTCGGATGATTGACGACGAGAGGCACGCCGTTCCACGATTCGCGGCTCTTGGCTATTTCGTCCGCCGGGTAATACAGCGGACCAGCACTACCATTGAGCACGCCCGGTACAATCAGCGTTAGAGGGGCAACTAGATATTCCGTGCCGTTGTCACTGCGGAATTCGGCCTTGCCCACAAAGTTGAGTGTGAGGTTTTCCATGCGCCGAAGATAAACGTGTCAGTTATCTTCAGGCAAGCAGAGTGCATGGTTTCTCACCCCTGGGGTGGCTACTCCCCACTAGATAGCAACCGGACCCATCGGTAGTGCGTTTTCCGATGGAAATACTCACAGACAATCGTCTGTCCGGTCCCAGCAAGATTACGCCTCGCCCTGTAGATCACGCTACGTAACGTGACGTTTGACATGTCCGGCTTTTCGAGGGCCTCGCGAATTTCGTCCTTCGTGTGAGGCAGCCCATCCGATAATAGCTCTAGGACTATTTGTTGAGGTACTGATAGATTGGTCATTTCTTCCGCCCCCGTGCCGGAGAGACAAATTTCCTGGGCCGCTTCGCCGCTATTGGCGTATCAACACCAGCCCAACTCGTCCGGCGTTTCTGCTGGGCAATCGTTCGCTTGCTGCGTTGCGGTATTTCTGCCGCCAAGGAGGCACTAATAGACTTGGCTATCGAGGACTTACTGCGTTTCTGGCCAGACTGGTTTTCACCCACGTTGGCTGGGGTCCACGCACACCGACAGTTTGGGTGGCGCGGTATCTTGCCCCTCGCTTCCTTCAGTGTGACCACTATTCCATCAAGAGGTTTGCATAGAGTGCAGTTATGCACCAATAGGCCATTCGCGAAGAATTCCGGCTCGTCCTCAACCTGTATGTCATACACCGCTATTGCCTTTCTGGCCAGCCGATGATATAGTACGGTTATATCACTCAGGAGCGGTCGCCCATGCCATTTCAGTTTGCTTGCAGCATATGCAACCAATCGTTCGCCAGACACACGCAGTCGCTCAAAGACGGCTGCACAAATGTATTTTGCTCTAGAGCGTGCTACTTTGAGAGCCGAAAAAATGGCGGAGACCGTGCTTGCCCAACATGCGGAAAGCTTGTCCACAGGAGTAAACGAAACACTCGCCAATTCTGCTGCAGGGAATGCTACGACGCCAGCAGGCAAAAGGTCGTCGTCACCAAGACTTGTGTCGGCTGTGGCTCCAACTTCACCATCAACAAGAGTGTTCAACACAGATACAACTACTGCTCTATCGCGTGCAAGAGGGAGCATATGGCCGGCGAATGGCGCGCGTGCCAAACATGCGGCACTCGCTTTTGGCACAAAGGCTCCGACATTGCGCGTGGACTTGACAGGAAGCATTGCTCCGAGGAATGCAGAAGACCTCCTGACTACATTAAGTGCGACACTTGTGGGAAACGCTTTCGCAGATGCCCTTCCCAGACAGACAAGCGGTTTTGCAGCCTGGCGTGCTATAGACGTTCCACTTCGGAAACAACGATAGAGCGTGATGTGCGACTTTCTCTTGATAACCTCGGCATTGAATATATCAAGGAAGCTGCCCTTGGTAGATACGCGATTGACTTTCTCTTGGAGTCCCCAAGGATAGCCCTCGAAGTCGACGGTGACTACTGGCACAGGGACCCATCCAAAGACGCAAGAAAAGATGCCTACCTCACCAGCAATGGGTGGACTGTTGTGCGAATAAGAGAGTCTGAAATCAAAAACGCTGTCGATCTTGACGCCCTCGTCTTTGAACGACTCCAACGTGTCGCCCACGGATAGTGCATCGGCCGGAATCCAGCCCTGTTTCACGCGATCCCAGAATGGATGATCTGACGTCGCCGTTACGTGATGCTTCCCGGCCGCAATGCTAACCATCTTTCCGCTATAGTCTCTCTTCGTAGCTGCAGTGACCCTCTTGTATCCTTTGCGCGTTAGTACCATCATTCCAGGACGGACAGCCTGAATGGGAATGTCGCCGTCCAGCGTCGTCACCATCGTAAACGCCGGGAAACATACCCTATCGTCTCCAGCAGTACTCCACTCAACCTGCACGCCCACCTCTTCGACGCCTAGCCTCTCCATGGCGTCTAGCTGGCCTTCCGCGTGCGCCCGAATAATCTCGGTCCTGGCAATCAGTTCAGCTCGCCGCCTATTCCCGTTCACAATCGCTGCCATGTCCCTCGCGATCTTGCGTGGGTTGTCACCTTGCACTAATCCGTCAGTCAATGCTCTGCTTAATTTGGTCGCCAAATCACTCGTAGCACCCTTCAGGTCCGTCATCGTCCTGGCGGCCAGGGTCTTCACCTTCTCCTGTTGCACAGGCTGAGCAAAGCTAGAACGAAGGAATTCCTCCCGGGTACCCTGATAGAAGCCAGATACGTCTTCGCCCGTTTGTAAAGCCGCCTTGCGTGTATCATCAAATGCACGACCAGCCCCCTTCCTATAGCCTTCCTCAATGTACTTTTCGAGGAATGCTTCGTCTAAATCCTCGATCTTGATCCCACGCATCTGCGTGTTGAGTTGGTCCTCCAGCCACTGGCGGAATCCCGCCAATTGCTCCGGGGTCGACTGGAATCGGAACCGCTGGTTTCCTGCCAGCAATATAGATTTCGGACCTGCCAGACCAAACGCATCCTCCCTGACGACCAAGTCAAATAGAGCCGCCTTCACCTTCCGGTATCGCCTACGAATATCCGCCTGCGCAACCCGACGCAATGTCTGCGAACGTGTTGGGTCCATCTTCACTGGATTTCTAGCTGCCATGACACGCTGCCTTCACTCGGGATATATCGGATCGCCGTTGTGCCTGCCCCTTGATGGAATTGCCATAGGTAAATGCAACTCCTCATGCACTTCGCCTCGCTCCTCGCGATCCTTCTCGGTCCACCGGGCCTGGATTTCTGCCGTCTTCTGACGTATTTCCTCAGGCGTAGGCATGTACGCCCTAGCGTCCCCAATTTCTTGATTGGAACGAATCACCACACCCCAGAACACTAGCCTCTCTCTCGCACGGGACGTACCGCAACGCATTAGTCGCGATATCTCCTTCAACGTGCTACCCTGCCTGTATAGCTCGCAGAATTCCTCTCTTCGATCACGTATCGCCTTCGGTATCAACATCAAACTCGCCCTCGTCTTCGGCCGGCATGACGTTCTCCAAGTAGCCCTCCGCGACATCGTCCTCTATCTCAAGCACGCCAGTGAGGAAATCCTTCGGATGGAGCAAATTCTCGCCACCGCCCTGCAGATATTTCACCATCGATTCCGTGCGCTTCGCCGCTATGACCGCCCGTTGCTCGTCAGTCAGATTATCCATGCTCGGCCACAGAATCGTGTAGCCGTCACCCGGCTCCGATAATACACCAAACAATATCAGCCTGTCTATCGTTGGTGAAATCACCCGAGGACTCAGGTAATCGTTCTGTCGCTTCGATAATCGTCGATTCCATGCCCGCTCATCCTGGCCGGAAGCCAATTCCCCACGCTCCGAGCCCATGAATATCCGCTTCGGAACACCCAATCGAATACAGATCGCATCTATCTGCACCTGCAAGTGGTCCGACGGGTCCTCCACCTGTGTACGTAAGCTGTTCGCCGACATCCCCAAAAGCATGATGTATCGCTGAAGACCGTTTGCGTAGTTCTCGATCATCGTGCGCATGTCGTCGTTGTCGATATCCACATCGCCGCCGAGCTCCGGATGCGTTTCAAAGCTGATTCCAGGAAATGCCCCCTTGTAATACATCTCAGGCGAAGCACCCAACAGCTTCCGGATATTCAACAGGTAATTGAATACCTGCAATTGCCTCGGTAGCCCAAATAGCTCACTGCTACGCAGATTGTCCGCAATGTGGATGATGCGCGACCAATGCACATTGACTGTAGATTGCGTAGGTGACGCAGAACCGCCAGAAGAATCCAGCGTGCCGTCACCAGTCCCTACGGTAAGAGCATATTGCGTGGGCTGCCCATACCTGGAATTTGATGGGTCGGTTTCATACGCAGTAATCTGGGCCAAGTCCTCAGAAAACGCCCGGAAGAACAGGACATTGTACTCGCCCACCGGCGACGTCGGCATGTCACGCTCGAATCCCTTCACGGGCTCATGCAATGGCAATCCATCATCAATCCCGATCAAAATGACGCCATACGACCCGATGCCGCTCAATACATCAACACGCTGAAGGTAATCCCACACTATCCCGCCGGTTTCACCCTGGTACCAGCTTGATCCAGCGATCTCCCGATTGAGCCCCTCCCAATCACGCTCGAATTCCGTGCTGGTTTGCGGGTTCGCGTCCTCGGTAACCGTCGGCGTCAATAGCCATGATTCCGAAGGGAATATCTCCACGACACGCGAAGCCACACCCTCGCGCAAATACATGTCCCGGTAATTCTGCAACGTGATTGAGTCAGTCGCAGGGTAGCCACACTCATCATTGATGCTGCGGCGAGGGTCGATGTCGTCGCTATCGTTGTAATAGCGACTAATCGAGCGTACTGCATTGGCCAGCATTCTTCGCCTACCAGTATTCTCCGTTGGCTGCGGTTCAGCCTTCTTCGTGCGCCGCACAGCCTTCTTCTTCGCTGACTTCTTTGCCATCCTTCTGCCCTCGTAAATGGTTTTCAAAACGCGCCCACACGGCCACGGAGCGTCTTGGCAACCTGCCCGTACATGGCCAACGCAAATGCGTCTGATTCGTCGGGACTGCAGCCCAACATCTTCTCTAGGGTGATCTCCGCACTGTCCGGATTCTTCGCACGCTTAGGCGGTAACCACATCCTGCCAGACTCGTCGTATTGTAATGGCAATGGCGCCAACTGCCTACGTAACTCCGTTTCAGTCACTGGAATAGCGAATGGCTTGTTCATCGCCGGGTCCAATCGCTCGCGAATAGCCCAGTACATCTCGCATCGCTTGTTCTTGAATGCGTATTTTGTCTCGTCTTCGCCCTCTCGCTGCTTAAGCGTCTTCCTCGCACGAGTACGCTTGGCGGTCGCGGCCGCACCGAACCGTATAGCGTTTACGTGATGCCCGTATTGGTCCCGCAATAAATCCACGTGCTGCTTCCCGCCGCCACCAGCATCAAAATACACATCCTTGGCAGATAGCTTGTGCTTCGCCATATACGCCATTGTATGCTTGGGAATGTCTGAAGTGTCAGGGGTCTTCACTGATACCAACTCAACAATACCTTCCCGGGAGCATATGCAATACGCCGTACTGTCGCCTCCCTCGGCAGGGTCAACACCCATGGTCCATCCAACCTTGTTGTATGCCGTGCGAGCAAATTCAGCAGACATGGCGAGCCATTCCGGAGGATACAGCAAGACCTCCTTGCCACGATAGAATTCGCCATCAAGGCTAATCGACTGCATCATCGGGTCCCAATTGGTCCGACGCTCGATGTACTCATTGATGCCGATTAGCCCAGGTACCACCATCGGCTCTGGGGGATTCTGCTTGTTCTTCAGCTTCCACGATAGAGCCAACCGCTTGTATTCCTTGCCCGACAATACGCCCCTGGGGTATTTGTCACTCTTGACCAGGCAGGGCTCCGGCTTACGCTTGCCTTCCCTTATCTCCTGGAGTCCGGCCTTGACGTTCGGGCTGTCTTCAGCGCGGACGTGGATGACATTCGTCCGTAATCCATCACCAGTAATGGACTTGACGTTTCCTGCCTCTGCCTTCTCCTGGAAGAAATTGGCGCATGGAAACGGATTGCCGATGATGAGAATACAGTGAGCCCACGTCTTGCACGACTCGTAGACCGTGTTTTTGATGCCAGACGACTCATCTAATACCACGAGCGTGCGTGGTATATTCAGGAATTGTGGCAGGTGCCTACCTAGGAGGGCTTCACCCTTGGTGACCGTCTGGCCGATAAGCTCGGATTTGTCGACAAATTCCCCTTGATTGTCGACCTGGCGAATGTGCATGTGGTTGTATTGCAGGGGGAGCGGATGCCGACTGGTGTTTATCAGCTGCCGAATTTCCCCCCATAGCACATCATTAAGCTGATTGCCACTCGCACTAGTGGTAACCGTGCGGGCAGGCCTCCGAGAGCATTGCCACCACAACGCAATGAATGCGGCAATGTAATCCTTACCCAAAGCGTTGCCAGCCGGGACAACTGTCTCATAGTTGGCCACAACGCTGTCTATGATTTCCCGCTGGTAGCTGGCCAACACCATATCAGGCCAACACATACGTTGGAAATCATACGGATCAATGAACGACATACGCTATCCACGATGAGACTGAGACACAGTATCTATTACTATCTCTACCAGTCCACAGACACCGCTGTCAAGTGCAATCCGCCATCTCACCGGCTGCCAGATACATCGTCTCTACCCTGCCCCTGAGGCATAGTCTCCGCTAATCGCTTGTCCCAATCGATGAATACCTGCGTGTTAATCGTGGGTTGCAGCAGATTGAAGTAGTCCATCGCCAACCGGATCATCGCACCCTTCTGCACAAATTTCAACTCAACTTCCTGGCCAACCACCTTCCCCTCATCGTCCAGCGTGTTCCGGCACTTGATCCCATCAATACACCGCCTAACCTGCGGAGGCAACTTGCGCAAGTCGTCAATGCTGATCCTGCCATTCTCGTCACAGAAATCGACCGGGTCGCGGAATACGCAATAGGCCAATTCCTGCAAGACGTTTTCCACGGTAAGCTGCTTGCCGAAGTCAATTTCCTTCAGAGCCTTGCCAAGGGCCCGCTTGATGCTCCGCTTCCGCATCAGCTTACCTGCCTGCGCAGCAGCACATTTCGGCGAATACCCAGCAGCAATAGCAGCTTTAGCCCCGTCCATGCAGATCAAATATTCCTGCACAAATCGCCGTTGCCTATCAGTAAGCTTCTTCAGGTCAGTACCCCTGTCTAATAATTCAGTACTAGCCATTGCCTATTACCCCCATGCCCTCCATTAACCGTATTGTGCCTTATATCATGGAATATCTGTACTACATTGCCTTTGTAGTGTCTGTACCTTTATTACTTCTCGGCATAATTCCGTCACCATGTCATGGGAGCAATCCGTATCCGGATTACTGGCCCATTGCTCCAGAATCTGGATCATGGGATAGAATTCCTCCATGCTTCGCGTGTTCAAATTAACACAAAAGACGTGGCCGTTGCAAGGCGACCACACTACGGCCCGTCGTGGCTTGCTCATTGCATTTCCTGTCCTTATGAGACACCGGGGGACAAATAGGTGGACAGAATTGTCTCCTAATACGGCTTTATCCGTGCTGCTTATTATTTTCGCTTCATCGCAGCCTCTGGCGTTGCGTAGCATTGCTCAGCCAGCAGGTCGAACTCAAAACCTCTCACATCGCGACATCGTACCGTACCTTCGTCGTTGTCATCAATGGCACAGCACACGAATCCACGACCAGCCTCTGTGGTGTATAGATTCATCCCTGGCGTAATCGGTACTCCATCGGCCGTCTTCGGTAGCTTGTCGACGATGGCTTGCAGCCGCTTGATTTCCTTGGCCGCCTTGTCGAGTACGCTGGTTATATCGTCCGCCTCCGAATTGGTCAGCGGCTCGCTGTCCGTGAGATGGTCCAGCACCTCGACGGCGTCGGCTATCCGTTGCGTCAGTGTCATCCCTCCGTCTCCTCCGTGTCTTGGTTGGTTGTTTTAACCCGCCCAATTCCCCATCCGCCGTCCTCGTCCCGCCATTCATAGCCTGGCCGGCACTCGCACGGATCTCCGTAACACAGCCACAGTCTCTCTATCCGGCACCCACAATCTGGATCGCCATAGGCGTCGGTGCGATAGAGTCCGTCGTATCCATTCTCTCGCAGGTACGACTCCAGAATCTCCTGGCAGGTCGGAGGTAGGTCGCTCGTTTGGTTTTCACTCATCACTTCGTATCCTCGTGTCTCCTTGGTTGGCTTTCCGTTCATCTACCACGGCAATTCCCGCCGCCGCAGATGTTCCAGTTCGTCGGGCCACTCGTCCCAATCGCCTCCCTTTTTGTCCTTGAGTCTCAGTGGCTTGCCGTTCCATAATGGCCGTCGCCCGAACTGCTTGACGAAGACGTCCGCGTCGGCCGCGTCGCATTGCTGGACGATCCGTTCGATCCATTCGACATGGCACGGCCTCGCCCTAGGCCCAGACTCGCCGCCGATGATGACGCACCGCGCACCGGCACAAGCGACGGGTGGCATGCTTAACGATATCCGGCCGACGAGCGGCTCGACGGACAGGAAGGTTTTCATCCCCATGTCTCCGAGGTGATAGCTGTCCGGGCCACGCGAGTCGGCCGACCGCTGGTCCTCGACCGACGTTCCGATCCAGACATTCGGCAACTTGAGCGGATCGGCCCAGTGTTCTGGGTCCTCGAAGAATAGCTTGCACAGCGTGTCACAGGCTCGCCGCACTGTCGGCGTAACATGTTCCGGTCGCTTCGTCAGCAGCAAGTATTGCAGGGCGTCGGTCCGGGCGATCGTATCGCACAGCCGCACCCGCAGCGGATCGAGGTCATCCCGCTCCTCGAAGACATCGCACATCGACCCGACGAAGACCGACTCGGTGTCGTCGTTGATCGCCGCCCTGCGGTCCCACGATTCGAGTTGTTTCCACGCTCTCTCGCTTGCGGGCACGCGAACGCCGTCTGGCCCCCACGTCCCAAATACGGCCGGATTCCGCCTCGCTTGCAGCTCCGCATAACAGTGCTCGCACCCAGTCGAGACCTTCGCGCATCCTCTCCACGGATTAAACGTGTGGTCACACCATGCGATTGTCGTCTTCTCGCCCATTATTATCTTCCTCCGTGTCTCCGTGGCAGTCTTCCCCGGCATCACCCAGCGACGGCAAGCTGAAGTGTTTTGGTAGTCGATCCGCCAGCCGCGCCTCGTGATAGCCGATGCACCAAGCTACTCGCAATGTATCCATGCTTCCGTGCCTAGGGTACGGACACTCGGGCCCATCGCCGTTATGATACGCACACCGCCCCGCGAGTCGCGATTCGCGACTCCTGACATCGCTGTTCCACAGTGGCTTCACAGTCATTATCCTCCGGCTTCCTGATTTCGGTTTGCTGGATTCCTTACTCGTCCCGGTGGTTAGCCACGCAGACAAAGCAAGTCACCGCTCCGGCAACCAGCATGCATAACACCATCCGCAGCGTGAAGGCGAGCCCGCCGCCCGTCCTGATCCATTCCGGGCCGACGTGGTAGATGTACGTCCCCGCCAACCCGACACATCTTGCCATCGATGGCCTTCTGTAGCTCGGCGACTTTCCGTGTCTGGCATTTGTGCCCGTGGGCTAGCGACAACATCACTCCGTCTCCTCCGTGTCTCCGTGGTTACTTACCTCAATCCAACACGCGCCGCTCCCGTTCTTCCGCGTCGAGGTCGCGTTGATAGTGGATGCGGTAGACGCCCGGCGGCAAAACGACGTTGCCGTGCTCCGGGTGGGTGATCGTGCGCTCTTGCGTGCAGTGCAGCACCGGACCATCGAGCGGCCCCGCGTCGGCGACACGGTACACGAGCACGCCATCTAGGGCGTCGAGGCAATGCCGACTGCCCTGCGTACTGCCGGGGACGAGTTGCAGCGACGGCGTGTCCTCGGCCGTCGCGCCGGTCGGCACGTCGCCCAGCAGGGTGATGTAGACGTCGCCCTGTCTCCAGCAGTCGCCCGGCGTCGCCGCCTCGGGGAACCGCTGCGGTTGGTCGTTACGGATTGCCTCGGCCGTTTCCTGAATCATTTGAAGTTCTTGTGCGGTCGCGCTCATTACGAAGCTCCTATAATGCTGACGTTTCGGTTTCCACCCAGCCACTGTTGGGCCTGTTCACAACTAGTGATTTCGCGTGGTACGTGCATGGCGAAGACTTTGGCGGTCGACGGACACGAGCAGACGAGTCTCCGTTGCCCGTCGCGTGCCTCCATCAGGGCCTCGCGCGTACCGTCGACATCGTTGCGTTGCTTATCGACGACCGTAGCTCCCGTCTCGGCCAGGTAGCGCGGCCAGCCGTAGCGGTCGATCCGAAGGCGTTGCACCTCCGCATTCTCCTCGCCGTGTATCTGATCGAGGGTCTGTGTCTCGGGCCGTATGACGATTTGCTCGTCGACCGCGACGCCGTCGATGTGCCACAACTGCCATCCATCGCGCCAAGTGATCGACGGCCCGGCTTCGTTGTGCAACCGGCCCTCTTGCAGGTGCAGCTCCGCCGGGCGATCGGCCAGCGCGGCGAATCGGTCTCCGTAGATGCACCAGGACGCATTGAGCGCGTGCTGCTCGTCGGCGGCGAATGCTTCCAGCAATCGGTCATCCCAGTGGCACACATCGCGGAAAAACGAGACGTATGCATACCAAGATGCCCATAGGTTGCCGCCACGATAGGAACGTAGGACTTGACCCCCGACTTGCGAATGGACTTGCTTCCGGACTTGCGAATAGACTTGACCCCCGACTTGCGAATGGACTTGCTTCCGGACTTGCGAATAGACTTGACCCCCGACTTGCGACTCGACTTGCGACTCGACTTGCGACCCGACTTGCGACTCGACTTGCGACTCGACTTGCGACCCGACTTGCGAATAGACTTGCTTCCGGACTTGCGACCCGACTTGCGAATCGACTTGCGACCCGACTTGCGTCCCGACTTGCGACGCGACTTGCGAATCGCGAGTAGCCAGCATGATCCAGGCAATCGCCGCGCCAAGTGGCGAACCGAGCCGCAAGACAATTCCGGGCTCGGGTAGTTCGGCCGCGCGATAGCATCTCCGCACGCCTACTGCCGCCGCGTCGAAATCGGCGGGCTCCGTCGACAGACCGATTGCGGTCCACTTGGCGACCCACTCTGGTATCCGGTCCAACTGCGCGTCGGTCAATCTATCGATTCGTGATGGCATTTCAAATCTCCTGAACCCAGTACTAGGTCAATCCTTCATACTTGCCAAGTACTCGGCAGTCGACAGCCACCGTCGGCCATTCCGTATGGAACGGGCCTTGAGCGTTACACCCTCGGGGATCGTCGTCAACGATCTGAGGTCCAGGTAGCTATCGGCCGTGAGCGTTACACCCTCGGAGATCGTCGTCAACGATCTGAGGTCCAGGTAGCTATCGGTCTTGAGCGTTACACCCCCGGGGATCGTCGTCAACGATCCGAGGTCCAGGTAGCTATCGGCCGTGAGCGTTACACCCCCGGAGATCGTCGTCAACGATCCGAGGTTCAGGTAGCTATCGGTCTTGAGCGTTACACCCTCGGGGATCGTCGTCAACGATCTGAGGTCCAGGTAGCCATCAGCATTGAGCGTTACACCCTCCGGTAAAGTAGTCAACGATCCGAGGTTCAGGTCGCCATCGACTTCGAGCGTATTGCCGTCGAAGTGCCGCATCGCGGCGCGGAACATCTGGTTCTTCACGCGCGGCGTCATCCAGTCCTCCCACCAGTTCGGCCGTCCCGCGTCGAACTGGAACTCCCAGCCCGCTTCGTCCATCAGGCTCCTCACCGGCTTGTACTCCACCGGCGTCTGATACCGCCCCATTCCGTCGGTATCCCGGGTTTGCAAGCCATACTCCTCCCGGATCGCGTGGTGCGAATCGGTCTCGTTCGACAGGTACACCGCGACGTCCCGGGTCGTGCTGTTGTAGGCACACACCGCAGATTTGAAATAACACATGGTCTTCTCCTTGGGGTTCACGCCTCATCGGCAAAATTCCATTCGCACAGTTCCGCCTCCGGCAGCAGAATCTCCCCGGTGCGTAACGTCGCGCCAACCAAGAACGCCTGCCGTATGCGATCCGGCAATCCGTGTCCGGTTTCGTCCAACGCGCGTTTCAATCCACGCCCGCACGCGGCGGGCGACCTCTCTTCCTCTTGCCATAGTGCGTAAGCACCTCCAAAAAAGCCGCTTCCCGGAGTCGAGCCGGGCTGCACGGCTAGGATGCAACATCCCCGCACAGGTAACCCTACAAGCGGCATGATCTCTCCTTTCGTTTTCGCATTGCGATTCAGAAAGCAGAACTCCTCGTCCCTCGCCATCTTTCAAAACGGAATATCCTCTCCTCCCTCGCCTGCCCGTTGCGGTTGCGGCCCGAACCCGTCCGGGTCGGTCCCCGGCGAGGCGGCCGGTCGCTGCTGCGGTCCCGCATGGCCGCCCCCCTTGCTGCCGAGCATCTGCATCCGTTCGCCGATCACCTTCAGTTTCGACCGCTTCTGGCCGTCCTTCTCCCAGGTGTCGAGCTTCAGCCGCCCCTCGATCAGGACCTGCGAGCCCTTCTTGAGGTATTCACACGCCACCTCTGCCGTGCGGGCCCAGACAGTCACGTCGACGAAGACGGTCTCTTCGACGTATTCGCCCTTGGCGTTCTTCCGCTTGTCGTTGATCGCCAGCCCCAGGTCGCACACCGCCGTCCCCGACGGGATGTACTTCAGTTCCGGGTCCCGCGTGAGATTGCCGACCAGGATTACCGCGTTGTAACCTGCCATTTGTTTCCTTACTGTTTACGCCCCACTGCATTGGACACCCGCCAATCAATGCCGAGTACATCCCACGGCAGTGGTTGCCAGCCGACGACCATCGTGTTGCCGGTCAACGACGGCTCGTCTGGCACTAACATGCAGAAATGATCCATGCTTGTGAGCGTGGTGACGCCGAGATTGCGTAAGGGACCGTCCACGTGGTCGATGGTCCGCCCTTCGCGAAGGAATACGATCTTCCGACCACACCAGACCTCGCGTTCCACGCACAACCCTTCTTGCATCTTCTCCGTGGCCCACCCGAAATCATGCTGCCGGTTGTCCGGCTTGTTTTTTTCCTCACTCATAGCTTCGTGTCCTTCGTGGTTCTAGAATCATTGTTTGGGTCGCGTGAATTGCCTCATAGAGGAGCAACGCCCTAGCCGAAGCCGGATCTCACAACACCCGCCATCTGCCTCCTTGATAGAGTCGATGTCCGCCCACTTGGGTGCCGTGATTTCGATGACCGCCTCCTCCTCGGACAGTATCCGTCTCCACGCCTCGGCATCGACGTATTGCAACGCCTCGCCACTTTGCCACTGGGCGGCTAGGATAACCTCCGGCGTCTGTCGCGACGAATCAACGAATTGCAGCGCCTCGCCATATTGCTGCACGGCGGCTAGAATAACCTCAGGCGTCCGTCGCGACGAATCAACGAATTGCAACGCGTAGCCGTTTTGCCGCACGGCGGCTAGGATAACCTCAGGCGTCCGTCGCGACGAATCGACGTGTCGCAGCGCGGAGCCATTTCGCTGCACGGCGGCTAGAATAACCTCAGGCGTCCGTCGCGACGAATCGACGTATTGCAGCGCGTGGCCAGTTTGCTGCACGGCGGCTAGGATAACCTCAGGCGTCCGTCGCGACGAATCAACGTATTGCAGCGCCTCGCCAGTTTGCTGCACGGCGGCTAAGATAACCTCAGGCGTCTGTTGCGACGAATCAACGAACTGCAGCGCCTCTCCATCTTGCTGCACGGCGGCTAAGATAACCTCAGGCGTCCGTCGCGACGAATCAACGAACCGCAGCGCGTAGCCATGTTTCCGCACGGCGACTAATGCTTCGGCGCTCTGGAGATCCCGTTTCTTATCCAGCCTTTTCCATAACTCGTGTAGTTCCTTCAGCCTTTCCATGGTTTGTTTCCTTGTCGTGTTTTTGCCTTTTTACCGTTAACGACCAGGTGCGTTTATGCGCTGACGCACCCCAGCGTTCCAGCAGTGACCTTAAAATAACATCCTCTCTGTGTCTTGGCTCCTGACCGCTGATTCCAAATTCCTTCTAGCCGCCGCGATGTATTCGTCCTTGATCTCGCAACCGAAGAATCGACGCCCAAGACGAATAGCCTCGTATCCTTCACTTCCGATTCCAGCAAACGGAGAAAACACAATCTCCTCAGGATTAGTGTATAGCTTGATTAAACGCCTGATAACACCAAGTTGCAATGGGCAAATGTGCTTCGTATCATCGTCGCCACGACCCTCCTTCACATTAAGCGTGTCCGTTTCTCGGATGTCGTCCCAGCATGCCTCCGCCCATTGAATCCAGTCATTGCGCGACACGTCACCCTTGGAGACTACCGGCGTTGCATTATCACCTGCTGCCCGGAATTTCAGCAAGTAATCCGGCAACGCGCCTCGGCACTTCGCGCGATCACGCTCAAGCCCCTGGAACTGTAATTCAGTACTGCGTGTCCTAATAGCCTGAGCTTGCGGCCCCTTCCTGACCATCCAATCGTACTCGAATACCAGCCCCGCACGTTCACCCAATCGGATGTTCAACCCACGGAAGTCAAACAGCCCGACTCCTCCGCTGCGTTTCATCCTTGGTATCTGGGCGACATGCACCATCACCACACGGCCAGGCTTTAGCACTCGTGCAAATTGATGATAAAAGAACGACAAATGTATTTTGGCCTCACCCCTCAAATCCTCACTGTTACCGATGTCCTCGGCGAATGACGTATAGGCATACAAGCTCGGGAAGGGGGGCGAAAATACCGAAAAATCAATTGATCGGTCCGGCATGGTGGCCATGTGTTCCACGCAATCGCCATGATGGATATCCCATCGCTTGCCGTCTAGTATATCGCTCATTGCATAGCCTTTCGGAATACTCGTTCCTGTTCTTCTGTGTCCAGCTGGACACGGCCCGCCTTTTGGATAACCGTTTCCACCATGGGCATCTCAATATCGGTCACAGGAATATGGACGTTCAATGGATACCGTGACCCGAATCGATTCGACCGTTTCACAGCTTGATAATAGCTCTCGTAACTATCCACCAGCCCGCTGAATATCTGGCGGGTTGCTATTTGTAGATTCAACCCGAAACCGAGAATCTTCGGCTTGCTTATCAATGTCTTCACCCTGCCAGCCTTGAAGTCGTCGATCATCCGAACCCTATCCGCGTGCGGCGTGCTCCCGTACATGCTCACCGCTTCCGGTATGGCCTCTGACACGATGTCCTGTTCCGCGTTGTACAGGCACCATATTATGGTCGATTCATCAGGCCATTGTTCAACTAATCCCCTGATATACGCTGTCTTGTTCGTCGGAATTCGCTTCCCTTTGTAGCAGCCTTTTCCTATCGAACTCATCGCGGCTCGGTTGGTAATCCCGCCAGGTCGATGTGCGAATAACTCGCCATTCTTCCTGTGCGTTAACTCGATTTGTTCCGGCGTCATCTCAACATCATGGACATGGACGTTTATCGGTGGCAACTCCTCCGTATTGTCCGTCCATCCATAAGTGGCTGGATTATTGAGAAAGATTGACCAATGTGACAACGCACGATAGAAGGCTCCAAGAGAATGCTGTTTCAACACCCACCGCTCTTGCGTCTGCCCGCGATTCACAAAGAATCGGGCAAGGAAACTATTAACTGTTGGGTAAGCGTCCATGAACACCGCATGGTTGCCGTACTCGATTCGGTCGTTCGGTGCCGGCGTGCCAGTACACGCCAGTTTCCAGTCAAGCCCTCGTCCTAATCGTATGCACTCCGTGCCGAATTTACCGTAGTGGGATTTCAGCAGGGATGATTCATCCAAGATCAAGCACCCAAGCTTGCCTTGGGGAACGTCTGTTTTCAATGCCTCGTAGTTTGTTATTCCAAACCTGCCATCTCCGCTAGTCAACCATTCTGAAAGGTCGCGTGATGCTATCTTGTCCAATGGCAATTCCTCACCAAAGAATCGCTCGCACTCGGCCGCAGTTTGGTCAACCACCATGAGGGGAGAAATAATCAGGGCCTTTTTCTTCGCGTCCATCACATCCAGGACGTTCCTCGCGTAGTCAAGAAACATGAGCGTCTTGCCAAGCCCACAATCGGCAAAGATGCAGAACTTCCGCTTATTAAGTGCCATCCGGACAATCCCGTCTTGATAATCAAACGCATCGGGATGCGTCCGCCATTCATGATCCGTGTCGTCCGCACATGACATCCCAACCCGTGATGCGTATTCGTCCGGAAAGCTCGCAATACGCCCATTGATTGCATACGAGGGTAATTCCTTCACCGCCAGGAATTGTCGATAGGACTCGATATCACGTGCGTCGAGGTATATCTTCATTGCTCAAGCCATCCATTTCCAAGCGGCTGTCCGTTAACTTTGGGCATCGCAATCTTCAATTCGACCATGAGCCGCTCCGCTGTACTCAGCATCGGTAGAGGCCCGCCATTGACAAGGGCATACAGTGCATGCACGTCAACACCACCATCCCTCGCTATCGCTGGCAGGCTGCGCATATCGCACAGCAGCTCTTGTGCCAATCGATCCGGCAGCTCGCCAGCACCTAGCTCGCCATGCAGGCGGACCCCAACTGCATTCGCTAACCGCTGGGCTGTCTTCAACAGCATGTCGCGATTGCCTTCCCTCGCATTCCTAACCACATCACGCGATACGCCAGCATCTCGTGCCAACTGGCACGTTGACCTGGTGTCCGCATTTGCCGCCTTCGACAGGAATCTCCGTAGTGTTTTCCCTATCATTTGCTTTTCCCTTGTAGGTCCCGTAGTGCGTTTTGCTCTTCCAGATACCGCAACGTTTCCGTTAACGATATGCCACGAAATACATCGCAGGTTATTCGCTTAGCTGGCAGTGCTAACATGTGCCGCCACGTCCTCGGCAGCCGAATCGCAATCAATTCCTCCGCTCTCGCCTCCACACAAGCCGACATCTCAGGAAGTTCGAGCATCCGGACCACAACGCCATCTTCACTGTAAACCTCGGCACCAGGGAAACGCCCCAACCGCCGCAAGACGACCAGGACTTTGGAAAACTGTCCACGTTTCAGCAGGGTCTTCGGATGAGGCCACATCGCCTGACACGCTTCGCACTTCGCCAGCATCACGTCTTCCAGGGCTTCCCGCGTCAACGCAGCCAGTAAGGAGCGCCCTTCAGTCGAGCCATTCAACCAGGCCCGAACCGCTGCCTGTGTCCGTGGTAAATAGTCCATCCGTGTTAGCCCACCGTCGCCTAGTATCCTTCCGCGCGCAACAACCCCCTAGAGATACTGTCTTGGCAGCAAGCGGCATGCTCTTTGGGGTAGCCATTTCCGCCTAACAAGGCGCCGGAATCGAGCCAGCACTATAACGAGTGCCAGGCAACTCAACGCGTACATCCGGCTTGCTGTTGCACCGTCGAATTATTCGCCATCAGGGGCTGTAAGGCGTCTCGACGGGGGACACCCGGACGCACCTATCCACCGCACATCCGTGCGTGATACTGGCGGTCCCTCTTCATGTCTGCAATGGTCTTCTCTGGTTGTGTCCGCGCTTTGCGATTCTCCTGCTGCTCTTTCGTCGCCTTCCGCGCACGTCGGCGTTTTCTCGGCTTGCCGGGATGCTTGTCCTTGTGAACATCCCCGCCGCATACAGGGCAGTCGTCCTCTTCTGACAGGTTTTCCCGCCGGTGGACTTTGCGCAGGCAATCATAGCAGTAGCAATATGGCCCTTTTTCACCTCTGCTCATTGCATGAGTCCTTTTGTCTTGCCGCTATTCGGAATCGTCCTTATGCACACCTCGCTCGCTCAACTCATTCACATCCAATGCATGCGTGCCGTCGTCCCAGTGGATGTCAAAGTGTGTCCGGAATGCATAGCAAATCCCCCGCTTCGTGGCCATGTCGGCAGTTCTCGCGTTCCGCACTTGGAATCTCGTATGCGGCGGGTTGTCGAGCGGCTCCCACTCCTCTTGGGAATGTCGGCCGGCCACATCCTGCAGTAGCATCAGGATGCTACATGCCAATGTCTCCGCATGCCTCAGGCACACATGCCCTGGCGCGTACATCCAGAGGAAGTTGTTGATTTGTAACTTCAAATGGGTCTCATTGTCCGGTTCCATGGCTCTCCTTTAGTTCGTCTTCGCACTTCGCCCACGTGACTCGGCTTCGCGCGTCGAATAGCACTGATCCGCCGATATGATGTGGCCTAGGTACCGCTCCCCGTAGCCTGTTCCACGAATCCGAGTTTCTTCGACTGCCACCGCACATGTGTCGGTTATGCCGCACTGCCCGCAATAAAACACTCGCATCCCCGGCACAATCGGCACCCCGTCGGCTGTCTCCGGTAACTTGTCGACGATATTCCGCAGCTGGCGATAGCTCCGGCACAGAGTAATCATGGCAATGTCGCAGTTGCGAGCCGCGTCTTCCGCAATCACGTCTACTACATCGTCGCGTATCATCACTCATGCTCCATTTAGGTCTTTGTCAGTGAGTACCTACTGGCCTGCTATGCGTCCAAGTGGTCTTGCAATCGGTCTATGACACGACGAATGAATAGGGATCTCGCGTCGTCGCCGAAGTTGTCATCGCAACATAACACATTGTCGGCCGTTGTCCACGGCGTTCGATTAACTCGCACGGGTCGGCGAAATAGTGGTAGTTCATGGTTCCCATATTTTCCCAAGGAAACTGTGGCTAAGCATAAGAAAAACCCCCGCGACCGCGATGAGAGACTCGCCAAAGCCAGAGGCGCGGTGTTGGGGGCTGAAGTTGCTTTGATAGGCGAATCTCATTTCAGAAATCTACTCCCATCACGAATCAATGTCAATACCAATACAGATATTCCGTCAAGATTTCTACGATCACTATCGACACGCATCGATTTGTGCCTTTGGATGCTCCTTGCAGGCGTCAATGTATTTTTCGAGCCACGGCACGAATCTTTCGTAACTGCCGAACCCATTCGGTGGGTTATGCTTCTCGAACCGGACCGGATCGTCTCGCATAGCTTGCAGGCCCTTGGTCAGCGGCTCGATCAACTCGCCGGCCGTCTTGATGCCCACTTCATACGGTTGCCAGATGTGTTCATAGATTCCCGCCTCTGCGGCCATGGCGGTGAGGTTGTGTGTGACGTAGGCATCGAATAATTTCACCACGTGGGGCTTTTCCCCGCCAGTGTCGACTTCGGCTAATAGGGTAATGTCAAGACCCATTCATCCATCCCTTCCCATTGTTAGAATTACTGGATTCACGACGCCATAGCCACACTTCCCCACCCATAGCCGTCGCCGCTTCCGGTGTTCGCCATTTCTAGTATCAGCTTATTGGCCATTTGCCCCGCTCCGTGTCGATCACAGAAATAACCGCTCGCATCGGGGCACGCACGGTTCCGACCACGTCGAGCTCCGTCTTGGGCGTTGGCCCGTTCTGCACCAATTCACCAAGCCCCGCCGTGGTCCCCCACACGCGAATGTTTCGTGCGTCGGAAATGACACACCAATCATCATCGCATGTGGCGTTTCCAACGTACACAAATCCCCGGTCCAGAACGACCACTGCAAATCCACTAAGTACCTGTTTGGTTTCCATAGCTTTTCTCCTTGTTACATGTTACGTCTAATGTCACGTTATCGCGATCAACGCCATTGCCTCAGCAATGGACCAAGCAATCGCCATGGCCACTACCTCCGCCGTCGCCCCAGCCATCGCCACAGCCCATGCCATCGCCATCGCCATGGCCATCGCCATCGCCATAGCCCCAGCCGTCGCCACTGCCATAGCTGTCGCCCCAGCCATCGCCATCTCCATGGCCATAGCCATCGCCATTGCCAATGCCGTAGCCCCTGCCCTTGCCATAGCCATCGCCATAGCACAAGCCATTTCCCAAGCCATAGCCACAGCCCCAGCCATTGCCATAGCCATTTCCATAGCCTCCCTTTAGAAACTCAGTTATCCGTGTATCGTGCATGACATGTATTGCTCCTACGCACCGTTATCACGGCCATAGCCCCAGCACCTGCCATCGCCATGGCCACTTCCGTAGCCATCGCCATTGCCATCGCCATCGCCATAGCCATCGCCATTGCCACTGCCATAGCCCCTGCCCTTGCCATAGCCATCGCCATAGCACAAGCCATTTCCCAAGCCATAGCCACAGCCTCTGACATTGCCATAGCAGTCCCCATAGCCTCCCTTTAGAAACTCAGTTATCCGTGTATCGTGCATGACGTGTATTGCTCCTAGGCACCGTTATCCCGGCCATATCCCCGGCCACAGCCGTAGCCACCACCATCGACCGTACCACACTGTTCGCCATCACCAACGCCATTGCCACCGCAATGGAAATAATCCCATCCACAGCCCCAGCCCTCGCCAGAGCCAAGGCCCTCGCCGTAACCATCGCCAATGCCCACCCCATCGCACTCGCCATGGCCATGGCCGCAGCCATGCAATATGCCATATTCCGTCATCTGCCTTGCCTCCGTAGTCGCCGCCCTGCTGCCGATTAGTGTAATTGCTCCCGATCAATGTCCTTGATATCCCTGTGCCAGTCGTTTCGTCGCTTCGGGCATAGCGGAATATCCCTAGGCGGATAATACGCTTTCCAAAATGCAGGCCGACGTGCCGACCCTGCCATTACCGCTGTCTTATAATAGAACCGCTGGTACAATTCATTAAATTTCACTTCTCCATTGTGTTTCTTCATGGCGTTCCAATAGACACCTGCCCAGAGCCGCTCCGCTTCTGGTGTGTCCTTGATCTTCCATTGTTTTACTGGCTCGCCCGTTACTTGCGTCAGTGTCCCGTCAGCCTGCACAATTGGCCTTGACGCCTTGCCGAGCGTCAATTTGTGTCCACAATACTGGCAGACCACCATGCGACCTACCTTCTTGTGTACCATCCCGCATTTAGGGCAGACACGCCCTAGCGATTCGCCTGTTTCCCGTGTCTCTGCTATGCGGTTTTTACTGATTACGTCGGGGTCGGAACACTCAAACACCGATTCCCAATCGACGTTAATGTTAACCGATCCATGCCGCCACCATGCGCCGCCATAATCGATTACTAGGCACCGATCCTTTGCTTCATGGGTCCGCAATCCACGCCCAACCATTTGCAAAAACGCCCGGTAGGAACCGATCGGCGTGGCCAGCATGACACACCGGACTTGCGGCTCATCTATGCCTTCTCGCAGCACAAATCGATTCCACAGAATCGGTATCGCGCCATCCCGCCATTCCTGCATGGCCGCCTGGAATCGTTGCTCGTCCTGTTTTCTGTCGAGCGTTTCGCCGTCTACCCAGAAGTCCTGTCCGTCAACGTGTAGCGAACGAATACCTCTTGACTTGCAGAATCTTGCAGCCCATATCGATTCCTTGACACCCGGCGCAAACGCGAGCGTATGGATTTGCTCTGGATGCAATCGTTGATAGTGGTCGATGATGTTGCCAACTATCCGAGTCCGCACCTGATCGTCACCTCTCAGTGGTCCCCATGTGCGTCGTGCGTCCTTTTCCGATAGCGATAAGTCAACCTTTCCCTTGACCAATTTGCGCGTATCTAGCTCGCTTGGAGCGAACCACGAAGCGACACAGAGGACCCCTTGCTCTTGCAAGTCCCGAGTTCTCGCGGACACAATCAATTCATCACACACACCACACACACCTAATGGCGTTGCCGTTACACCGACGACTTTAGCGCCGCGATCCTTGTAATCATTGAGTAATTCGGCCGATTCCCCGGTCGCTATTTGATGCACCTCATCAGCTAGCACTAGGTCTGCATCAACCCAATAGCCGTGTTGCGTCCGTCTACGTGATAGAATGGTCTGGATGGTCGCGATTTGCACCTGTGCATCTTCGTATTCCAGCTGTTTCATGCTTGAGGAAATTACCCCAACCTGCATATCCGCCCTCTGGAATACGCTCCGCGTCTGTTCCGTCAATAGAATCCGATTTGTCAGGCAGAGCACGCGCCAACCTTTTTCGATGCCCCAATTCGCCAATGCGATTTGCATATTCGTCTTGCCGCTACCAGTCGGAGATGTCAGGCATACCGATTTAGCCCCGCCATCCAATGCGGCAATCGTCTTCGCCACGCCATCACGTTGGTGCGGCCAGGGCGATCGGGGAAACAGGTGATCGATCATTGCCCCATCCATTCATGCATTTCCTCGGTCGCGACCTCCAAATGGTCCTGGACGAGCTTCTGCGACTCACAGCCCGATTCGCCCACGTCATGCGCGATCTTATCGACGAGCCGGACCACCGGGGCAATTGCCCGCTCCCATTGCCTGAACCAATAGGAGCCGTCAAATCGCTTCGTCGGTTGCCCCTTCCGTTTCCGTGGCTCGGGTGCGTCAAACGGAATTTCTTCGTCGGGCTCGTCGACCGTCGCGGAACCCCCTCGACTTGGGGTGGGAGGCGCAAATTGCGCCTTACCATCCCGTTTGGGGGGTGTAGCCTTTCCCGCGAGTGAATCCTGCTTTCGATCCGCAACCACGGCTTGCACTAGCCGCTTGCTCACCCCGGCCGCCTCGGCAATGGCCTGCTGCGTCATCTTGCCGCCATTATCTAGCAGCCACTCGACACACGCCCGCTTGTCCGCTCGGGACATTCGCAATCCGTGCCGGTCGTTCGCCGTCATGCCGAATATCCGCGCGTCCTTCGCCGTACCCTGGTGGATGCGACAGGGAATTGACCCCCGTTTCGATCGTTGGGCCGCGAGGAATCGATGGAATCCATCGGCGACGTAGTAATCGGTCCCGTCATGGAATACATCGATTGGGGGAAACGGCCATTCGGTCCCAGCCGCCTTGATGATGTCGGCGTATTCGTCGACCACGTCGTCGTTGACTGCCAGTCGGCTTTGGGTGTTTCCGTCGATCCTTGGCAGGTCGACGGATAGCTGTTTCGTTTTCGTGCTCTTTGCCATTAGTGGTGATTCCGTTCATGTTATCGTGGGTCAAATGCGTCCAGCCACTCCAATACCAAATGAATATTACCCGGCGTAAGGCCGCGTTCCGCCTGGATGTTTCTCCGCAGGTTGTCCCATGCGCAGGCCCAATCCTCACAGGTAGGCTCGCAGTCATCACACCGATTGTCGCCGATGTTGCTGTCTGGCCCGACAAAGTCCATGCCGCACTCGCTGCACGCTTGATGTTTACTCATTCTTTCTCACCAGTTCTTAGGCCTCTTGCCTTGGTTCGCACATAGCTGCAATAGTCGCAGCAGTATTCCTCTTGTTGTGGCGTGGCGACTTGCCGCCCCGGCCGGTCACGAAACGTCATGAGTGCCGAGTGCGGCCGGTAGCCCTTGCCGTAGAGCATGTCGGCCGACGAATTGACGCATTCGCATTTGAGGATCATGGTTTCCAATCCTTTGCTAGTTTCAGTAAGTGCCCGTTATTTGTCCCCAAGAAAACTCACCCGCAACTCGCCGTCGTCCACTTGCGCGCCGAATAGGTAAAGCCCCTTGTCGACGGCCAGTGCGTGCAGGTCCTTCCGGTCGGTCGGCTGGAGGTCTTGCCAGACTCGTTGGGGAATCGGCAGCAGTCCCGGTGACTTGATGTGCGGCAACAATTCGCGAAGCGTGAAGTCGACCCGCTCGCCGTCACTGAGCCCATTGACCCGATCGAATAGCGTCTTGCCGCGTCTCGGGTGCTCGACGAACAAGCGAGGATTGTCGTCGACGCTCTGAATTTTCAGGTGCTTTGTGTGCAGCGACTGCGCGAGGATGTCGAAGACCTGCCCCGCTTTCTTGCGGGCGATGGCCGCTTCCTTCGCCGCGTTGTCTTCGGCCTCGCGATGGGCCTTCGCTTTCGCCTGGTTGTGGTGTACGTCGCGCAGTTGCACGCCCCGGTTGTAGGCTTCCGTTGCTTCCTCGACGTCCGCCCCGGCTCGCTCGATGGCGGATTCTTCGGGGTAGGCAACCGTCTGGTTGGCAATGGCGGTCACCTCGACCAGGGCCGCCCGGTGCGACTTCGCGGCGTCGTAGGTGGATGCGGCTGCCCGGTATTCGGTCCTGCACGCCTCGACGGCCGCCATGGCCTTGTCCAATTCTTTTTGGAGTGCGTCCACCAGTTCCCTTGCGGCCGTGCACGCGTCGGCCGCCTTTTGCCTTGCCGCGTCGGCGTCCTCGACGGTCGGCCCGCTGTATTCGGTGCGTAACGTCTCCAGCCGTTCCATGGCTTCGCCCGCTTCCGCCTCCTTGGCGATGCCGTTTTCCCGCTCGGTCGTCAGCCGCTGCAACGTGTCGCGTGCTTCGTCGCGGACGCTTCCCAGTTCGGCAAGGTCGGCCGACTGGGTCATATCCAGGCCGTCGGGGATGTGTTCCAGCGGTGCCGCGTGGGCCGCCTCCGATTTCGCCGTGTTCTCTCGCTCACCCGCGAGCTTGTCATAGGCCCGCTTGACCCGCGTGGCAAGAAGAACCGGGTCGCTCGTTTCCTGTATGCCCAGCGCGTCGAAGGCCGCTTGGCCACCGGCCAGATCGTAATAGACCGCCGCGTCCGCCTTCGCCTCCGACAATACCGCCAGCGCCTTGATCGCATGCGCGTCCCGAACTTCCGCCGTCTTGCCCGGCGGGTCGATCAGGTCGGTCAGGCTGAATTTCTCCGCGTCGATCGTGTCGATCTCGAATTCCCCCTTGCGCCGCTTCCGGCTCCCGATCGGTGCCACGACGCCGAACCCCTCGACCTTTCCGCTGGCCGCCCCGTCGTGCAAGGTCACGTCGACCTTGTGGCCCGCCAGCCAATCGATAGAGGAAATACAGGTGGTCTTGCCAGTGCCGCGAGCGCCGCGAAACTCATACGCTCCCGGCCCCTTGGATAGGTCCACTGAAAACACGCCCTCGATGGGCCCGGGGTTGGTAATATCAATACTTGTCATGTCTATCGCTCCTTGGCATTCTGTTAGATATTATACCGGTGTGTTTGCCGTCTCTGCCACGCTATCGATGATCGCGTAGATTGGGCGCAACAGCGGATCGTTGCCTCTGTCCCGGTTCGCGTCAGCTATGCGCATGAATGCATCCAACACGTCACACGGCCCGACACAGGCAGGTGTGTCATGCGATTCTAGCTGCTCTACACGTCGTTGCAGCCTGTCTCGCTCATTGCACACTTCCTCATATTTGGTGATCCCAACAACGGTAGGTGGCTTCGGTGGTGCGTTTTGCTCGGGCTTGGCCTCTTGTGCTTGTGCCGCCACGAGCATGTCGAAGGGCGTCATCTCTAGCCAGTCTTGTTCCGCCGGAAACGCCTCAAGCATTTGTCGGAGGTCGAAGAACGGAATCCCCAGATCATCCAACGCCTTGGTCAATATGTCCGCCGCCTGATGATCGTCAGCCAGGCCCATGTGTTCACGCCACTCGACATCATCGAATAGACCTACGGCGAGCGTAGCCCGCTCAAACCGGCTCGCGCCCGCTTGTTGCTTGAGGTCTTGTAATCGTTGCCATTGTCTCGCGTAGGGCTTCTGTTTGCTTGTCTTCTTTGCCATGACTTGGCTCCTTTGTTTCGTTGAGCGATTCAAAAATATCCGCCGCGCGAGAACACGCGGCACAACAGTATGTTGCCGTCGGGCGTGGGACACGATTCCCACACGGACAACGGCGGTTGATTTGTTTTCTAGCTCTTTTCATGTTGCGCGGCTCCCGGGGCCGCAACTGATCTACGCGGATTTGATGCCCTGCAATTCCTCTCCGTCTCCCCAGACGTTTCCACTTGCCGCACGACCAACACAACCCTGCAATCCCTCTCCCTCTCCCCACACGTTTTCACTTTCTAGCGCAACACTCGCCAAGTACACGTAGCTTTTCCTGCAATCACTCTCACCTTACCCAAAGGTTTCACGCCACCGACACGGCATCAGCAGCCCCCCCTGCAATTCCTCTCCGTCTCCCCACACGTTTTCACTCTCCGGCCCACCAGCAGCCATTGACGGACGCATTCCTGCCTGCAATCACTCTCCCTCTCCCAACACGTTTTCACTCCGGCAGAATCCGCCTTGTACACAACCGCCTCTGGCCTGCAATCACTCTCCGTCTCCCCAGACGTTTTCACGTCGCCTAACTCGGTCCTGCAATTCCTCTCACTTTACCCAAAGGTTTCACGCCACCGACACGGCATCAGCAGCCCCCCCTGCAATCACTCTCCGTCTCCCCAGACGTTTTCACGCACGCTTTCTCGTGTGTAGGTGCGACCAGCAGGACCTGCAATTCCTCTCCGTCTCCCCAGACGTTTTCACAAGTGCGACGAAGCGCCAACGATCGCAAGCAAGCCGACCTGCAATTCCTCTCCGTCTCCCCAGACGTTTTTTCACCGAAGCTGCAATGAGCAGCGAGTCAAGACGACTGCCCCTGCAATCCCTCTCCGTCTCCCCAGACGTTTCCACGTTTTTCGGAAAGGACTCCTGCAATTTCTCTCCGTCTCCCCAGACGTTTTCACTTGCCATTAGTAGGTCTGTCCGATGTTCGACCACTTTGCCTGCAATCACTCTCCCTCTCACAACACGTTTTCACCCGAAAGCGTGTTCTCCCCAGTGGAGTTTTTCCGGGCCTGCAATCCCTCTCCCTCTCCCCACGCGTTTTCACGTCCTTGTGTGCCGTCTTCCGGACGATCGTACTCACCCTGCAATCCCTCTCCCTCTCCCCACACGTTTTCACACATCGCATCCTTTACTCGAAGGCAGGATTCTTTCCAGCCTGCAATCCCTCTCCCTCTCCCCACACGTTTTCACAGCAGCCCTCGCAACCCCTTACCCCACGGCCTTTTGCGTGGCCGTTTTCGAGAGGTCGCGTCGAGCCGCCCCGTTTGCGCGTTTCTTTCGCCCATTCGCTTTGCTCCGATCGCCCCAATCCTTGTTGCCGTCAGCCGTTGCGACTTTGCGAGCGGTCCCGGGGTTTTTCGCGCCACCGGACCCCTCGCGTTTGCGCCGCTTCCGACGCGGCGATTCGTACACTAATTCGTGCCGATGACAGACCGCCTTCAATCGCGTGTCCACCTGGTGCCACGGCCACGATCCGCCCTTGCGACCAGCCCCCGCCGTACAGAGCAACCGTGTCTTCTCCACGCTTCCCGACGGCGAACGAAAGACGAGTGTCCCCACGCCGTGCCGCTCCATCTGCTGAATTACCTCGCGAACAATCCGACCGTTGTATTGCTGCTGGTACCTAGCCAGAATGTTTTTCTTGCTGTAAAAACCCCTCATTGCCGTCTGACGCCCGTGCCCTTGCCGGGCCGTGCCCCCGTGCCGGTACGAGGCGTGGAAGGTTGCCTTCCGCTCGGCCGTCTGCCGACGAAAGACACCCACCAGCCGGTCGCTACCCTTGCCGCCCAGCCACCAGGACCGGCCGTTGATCCGCAATCGCCACCCCCGTTTCCGCCCTGGTACCAAGACGGCCACCTTGTTCGGGTCGGCCTTGATCGGTTCGAGTTTCTCTTGCTTGTAGGATACCTCCACGTCGAACATGCCGTTGCGCCAGACGAGATTCGACCCGCAGAATTTCCACTCGCCCGAGTGGCATTTTTCGAGCATGTTGCGAATCTTCGCGTCATGCCGTCCGCCAGTCTTGAGCGTCACTACCCATGGCGTGGAACGAAATACCTCCTTGCCTGCCTTGGTCGTCGTCGGTACGCGATCGACACGAATCAAGGCCCGCCAACGTGATTCTTCCGCGTCCGGTGGGATCAGCGTGCAATTATCGCGATCGATCGGGATCGGTTGCGGCTTGTGGCATTGAGAGAATAGCCCATACCCCGCCAGCATCACGTGCCATTCCCTGAATCCAGTCCACTGGTTCCATTGCCCAGGCCGGAAGGCGACTTGATGTGTTTTCAGGTTGCTGAACATCCGATTCAGCGCCAACACCACCACTCGTTTGTTGAGTAGCGGTATTGCCCCACTGACCTCGTGATAGATCGCGTTGCTACATGCTTTCGGGTACGGAAGGACCGGGCACTTTGGCCGGTCGGCATGGAGTTTTTTCGGTTTCGTTGGTCGCTTGCCACGGGTTCCCTTGGGCGATTTCTTCCAGGCCGCAGCGTCTTTTTCGTATTGCCGCGTGTCGGCCACGAACTTCTGCGCGACCGGCTTAACCTCGCGATCCCACGCCAGTATCTCGTCGACCCAGTCCATCACCAACTGCACGTTGCCCACTTTGCGGTGCCAGCTATACCAGGCGAACATGGCCACGTTCTTAAGCTGCTGCACGGCCACGGCAATCGGTTCCATCGCCTCGCGAAACGCCTTCGGGCTTTCACCATCTACCGCCTGGATGCCGACCGGTTGCACGCGGATCGCGCCGACATACTCTTTCTCTTCGTGCTTCGGTTTCTTCTTGGCCATCATTATCTTTCGTTACTGAAGGGGATGCCGGCCGGGCCGCCTTGTGAACGACCCGACCGGCGGAGAGTAACTCTGGCGAGTGCTACACGGCTCGTTGCGTCCGTAGCTATTCTCGCCATGAGGCGTGCAGGACGCCTCCCATGCCCTACTGGCATGTCTCCCTGTAAGCCCCGCCGCCGGACTCGAACCGGCTTGCCCGGGTAATCCATCCCTAAGGCATGCACCATGCAGCGGGTTATTTCCTGCTCGCTATTCGTGTCTCCGTGGTTATCCCATCACTCCATCCACGACACGCAATCTTTCGTTTCGCAGCGCCCCCAGACGTGGCCGTTGTACGCGGCATGCGTCCAATGCAGATCACCGCCGCAGATCGGGCATTCCATGGTCCCCTTGGTGTTCTTGCCTTGGTTCTCTTCCTTGATGCGCGATATTGCCGGCGCGAGTACCTTCATGCGCGCGGCGTCCTTTGCTACCTCGGCGTCGTACTCGGCTACCTCGTCGTCGGTCGGCTCCGCGTACTGCTCGCAGCCGATGGCCGTCGTGTTCGCTTGGTGACAGGGTAGCCGCGTGACCCATCCACGGTCGGGCCCGCCAACCAATTCGCGAATGACAACGCCACGGCCGCAACGTTTGTTGATCGTGCCACGAAAATGCTTGCAGATTCCCTTTTTCATTCCTCATCCTCTCGCCTGTCAGCCACAGCCAGCTTACGCTTCATGTTACCGCGTCATCCTGGTGATAGCCTCGCTCAATCGCGCGTCAAATCCGATCCGCATATCAACTAGTTCTTCCCGCGTAAAATGTCGCGTGGTCGCTTTCAATCGTTTCAGTCTCTCCATCGCCGACCTGCCACGCTCGGCCACCATCCAGATATGGTAATCCTCCACTGCGCCGCTCCTGTAGTTATTGCACCTTACGCATTGCGGTGCGACATTCTCTTCATTAAACAGTATCGAGAAACATCGCGATGCCAAAAAGTGCCCAGTCTGCATGCTTCCTCGGCTGTCTCTCCACTGCCTGACCTTGCCACATGTCACACATACACATTCCCCTACCCTGCGCGGCACTTGCGCCAACTCTCCCTTGACGACTGCAGTTACTGTCCCAGCTGGCTTTGCGGCTGCCTCCGCCCGAATCATCCTCTGAAATACCTGTGCCACAAACCTATTTGCATAGGTTGATAATTGGTATTCCGCCGCCTTCGCTAGCATCCGTTGCCGTGCTCGCTCGGCCTTTTCTTCTTCGGTTAGTGTCTGTGCCATCAGTATTCACACCACCTTCCTGTGTGGTTGCATTCAGGCGTCACGAACGCGCTGCACTGACAAGACCTCTATCACAGCATGCACCTGAATATCGTCGTCAAGCGATAGCTCCTCGCGGATTTCCTTCACTGCCTCAACATCACCATCTCGATCCAGGAGGACTAGCGCGATCTCTGTGACCGTGCGAGTTTGCTTGACTACCGCCAGTCGAGGTTTTGATACTATCATATGTACTCCTGCTTGTGCATTATCGCACAGCCTCAATAACGCGCAATATGCGACAACGCCATTGTCTTCCGGCTCGATGTACACAATCCGCGTTACTACCCTTATAGTCTCGTGTGCACCCGCACCGGCAAATCCGTCCGCAGTGTCACCAACTGCAGCGTAATGTCTGCTTTCGGCTCGAACGCAATAAGTGCTTCACGTTGCTTGGGCTTTATGCGTTCGTCCTCATCCTTCGCCGCTTGAATGGTTGCGCCGACCGTGCCGAACTCACTAATCAGGTCCTTTGCCCCCTTGACGCCGATGCCGCACACGCCCTTGATTCCGTCTACGTTATCTCCGCAGATTGCCTGGTATTCCGCCCACTCACTGGGGCGAATGCCTGTGTCGTCCATGTGTGTCTTCGCACTGACCCACTCGTATTCTGGCGTGAGTTCGCCGGTCGTTTCGTCTTCCGACCATTCGACGCCAAGCAACATATTACATGTCTCCGTCAAACACTGGCGCAAGTCCTTGTCTTGCGTGAGGAGCGTGACACGTCCCGGGAATTTTGCAGCCGCACTCGCCATGACGTCATCGGCCTCAAATCCATCCACGGATACACACGCACACCCTTGCCTGTCAAGTAGCTCTCGCACCAATACTAACTGCTGGATCAGTTCCGGCTCTTTTGGTGGCCGTGGCTTGTACTTGTCTTCCCATTCCTCGGTTAACTCCTTCCGGAAATTATTCTTGGAATCGAAACAACACAGCACATCCGTCAATCCCTTGTCCTTCAGTCTCGCAGTAGTGCGTTCCACCCATGCTGCCACCCGGGACGCTGCCTCCACCCCGGCCCCGGAAAACCAGTTTTTATGGAGATAATAGTTCGCGTCCACTGCCAGCAACCATCGCGTTCGCTCCTTCTCCTGGCGTTCGCTAGCGTCTGCTTTTCTGGCCTCGTCTGACGTGTGGCCCGCGTCGACATGAGCCTGCACCAGCTTAACCCGATCAGGCCGATTAGCGTGTCGCATGTGTGTTGTCCAGGTTGCTAGCGTGTTGCGATCGTCCTCCGTTGGGTACGCTTGCGCTACTGCCTTGCATCGCGATATCAGGTCCGGGCTGGTCCACTCGGGAAATATCTGATGGAATACATCCGGATTTGTCGCCTCGAAATGCCGCACTAGGTCGCCAATCTGCCAGAGGCAATCCCGCTGCTGTTCTGCCAGCCCATGCCCGAATGACTCCGCTTCTTCGAGCGTCATGCCGGAGCAGTCAAGGAATTGTGGACGCAGGCGCGATGTCATGACGTTTCCTCTACATCGAATGGCACGTCGCTTGATACGCCGTGCGGATCTTCAGTGGCTGCAATACGGGCGACACACTCCTCCAACGCGGCCACGGTCCAGCATGTGTGATCGCTCACCGGGAAATGGCCAACGACCGCCACCACGAACCTAGAAAATCCTTCGCGCAATTCCTTTGGGTCTTTGCATCCCGCCGCAAATTTACTTTGCCACGCAAGTTTCAGGTTATTCAGTTCTGCTACACTGACTTCGTGCTCCGGCTCTTTCGGCATGGCCCATGCTGGCAACCCAGGCGATTTCCAGTAGAATCCACCACCTCCCTGCTTCTGTGGCAGCTTGCCGTACTGCCACTGTCTCGATCCTGCTGGCCGTGCGTCCGATACCTCCGCAAATGTTTCATCGAGGTAATAGAGATATCGGCCGATCCCCCATTGTGCGCCTGCTCGTTTCATCGCGCCGCTGAATCCACCCTTTGCTGGCTCGATGTTTGTTGGCTCCGCCACGTCCCATTTTGTAATCCACTCGCCATTGATCCTGATGGAAATACCACCTACCATGGCTGTCTTGCCATGTATATCAATGGTTATCGGCTCCTCGTTGCGCCAATTCGCTGGGCCGCACACATCATCCAGCCGCTTCTGTATCGCCCTGGCTGTAATGTAAGCCAGGACTAAGGCGAATACACCATTTGTATTCCTTCCACTCCGCGAGATTCGCCACTCAATGTCTTCTGGTGCGAACGGCTCCGCCAGCCTGTCTAGGGCGATGCTACTATTAGTCATTTCTTCTCACCTTTCTGGCCCTCGGCGTGCTCCATGTCGCAAATGATCGCATTTAGATCGTCCGCAATCGCTTCCGCCATGTCGCGCAGTTGCGACTGCCCGACCCGATCGGCGAGACCATGGAGCAGCCACGCTGCACCGACAACGCCCTCGATTCGCATGATAACCGACGCTGTTGTTTCTGTTGGCTTCTCCTCTGCCGGCGCAAACAATAACCAGAATGCGTCGCGAAGCAGCCTATCCAGTGCTGACATGTCGCAAGACATGCCATGCATCGATTCCTTGCTATACATCATGTTTCACCTTGTGTTTTTCGTGAGCGCGATTCGACTTGCGGCGATCGCGTAATTCGGCACAACAATAGATCAGTGCGCCGACCAACGCGGCATACCATATAGGATTTGATTCAATGAGCTGCCAGTAGGAATTCATGCCTCTAGGCTCCGTTAGAGTACAATCGCATGAAGATGGCCGCCGAGGGAGCCCGCACTCCCTCGACGGCCGGCCACCATGAGGTGCATAATAGCGTAGACGTTGCGCGTTCCTAGTTGTGCGCATGTCGTGTGGCAGAGCATGGCGGCCCTTCCTGCGTTTGCGGTTCTGTTTTGCGTGCCGATTCGCTACGGCACACGCGGGTTTCACAGTGCGAGCAAATCTACCAGACGGAAAGCATTTGTCAATAGTGATCCATGGATTTTCCGAAAATAATCCATCTTAGTCCAGATTGGCCAATTCGCTCACGCTACAACCGAGCGCCTTGGCCAATTTCCGCAGACTCGCCATGATCGGCTCCATGTACCGATCATTTTCCCAATCGGCAATCCGCGATTGGCCGCAGCCCATCGCATCGGCCAATTGCTGCTGGGTCATTTTGGCGCGCAGCCGAGCTGCCCTGATTCGGCCGCCCGGCGTTTGGGGTTTTTGCTTTTGTGTCATGCGCTGGGCTCCTTTTCGCCACAAAGTTCGCGGGCCGCGTCGAGATTATCATCGGCGGCAGGACGTCGACCCGCCCGGCCCACTGGCGGCACGGGGGCCATTTGCCAGTGGGCGCGGCGGGGGACTGCAGAGGCAATGTCGTCGTGATCGATTACGATAGTGGCATTCATCGTTTCGTCTCCTTGTTTCGCGGTTTCCTTTTCGTGGCGCTTATTTGCCAGCCAGTCGCGCCGCCAATGTCTCCATAGTGTGGTCATCGCCGCTGGGTTGCATGGCGAGCGAGATGTCCTCGGTGCAATGTGCGGACCCGTGGTCGCTGATCCGCAGCTTGAACGATTCGGTATCGTCGCCCACTTCGCGCCATACCTCATAATACCGGCTGCGCGTGTTGAATCCTCCGCCCGCATCGCCGAAGTGCCAGCCGTGCTGCTCCGCGAGCGCCTTCGCGTGGGCCTCGGTGTTTTCGATCCACGCGAACGCATCATGCTTGGCCTGGCACTCGTCGCACCGCTCTCGATCGGCATCGTATTCCGTGTCAAGTTCCGTCTCGCAGTCAACGCACCACTCCACCGACGGCGCTGGCTCCTCTTCCTCGCGAGGCTCCGCCATGGCGAGCCTTCGAGATGCTTCGTCGCGCTGTCGTAATTCGGCCTGCACCGCACGATATACGTCGTCGCCGTGCTCGCGCCGAATCGACACGCGACTCCGCTTGCCCCGTGACACCTCGTCAGCCAGCTTTGTGATGTCGGCGTTCATCGTTTCGTCTCCTTGTTTCGCGGTCAACTCCCAATCGCTAATTACCATTATCGGGATATCCCGCTCTTTGTCAACGGCGAATAACGCCATTTCCCGATATTTTTTCCAGATGGCGAGCAAACAAGCAAAAAACGCCTATACGTACGGCACAAATTGGACGGCAATTATTTTCCAGAATCGGTGAAAATCGACAGAAATAGGCACTCTGCCGTACCACATCACCGCGAATCCTGAGGAATTCGGCGATTCCTAATACTCGCCATGGTATATTCCGGAATATGCGTGGATGGCTATTGCATTCTGCCGATGATCCTGCTAGAGTCAGATTGTACAGTACACTCCTAGCCACCATGGAGGCCATCATGACAGTACGGGAATTACAGAGGATTGACATGGGATTATTGCCAGAAATCGACCAGGTACGGTGCCGCAAATGCGGCACAATCTACCGATGGAATCGTGACTCATGTGTATACACTGGCGCCTATAATGCGTCGGTTGATACGCATGGCCTTGATCGCGAATTCGGCCTCGACCTGTGGCTCTGTGCCTGCGATGGCGAGCCGCTCCTCATTGGCCTGGATTCGAGCGACGAGGACGCATTTGCTTATAATTTTTTCACCATGAACGAGGAAACACGCCATGCCTAGATATCGATCCACGATCGTCACTCGCTCTCGCGACTCTGTAGATGATTACCGCCGAGAGCGATGCAATGTTACTGCGGACACGGAGCACCAGGCGCGACGCAAAATCATCCAGCAGGCTCTAGCCGTCGGACAGACTGTAGACTATTTTGTCTACATTTACGCCGCAGAGGAGGAACCAATTGAATAGATATTGCACGCCAGTAGAGGCAGCCGAACAGATCGGTTGCAGCCCAAGCCACGTGCGATCACTGATACGATCGCGCAAGCTGCGGGCACGACGGAAAAAATATTTGGGAATCTGGCACTACCAGATCCTGCAATCCGATGTCACGAGGTATGCTGCCACGCCGCAACGTGGCGGCTGGCCTCGTGGCCAACCAAGAAAGGAGCCTGACAATGAGATGTCTACTTGATCTTGTTGTGTTGTGTTTGGCGTTGGCTGTTGTCGCCTGCACACTTTTTGCATGCCTGGTGTGGTAAGCAGACACCCTAAGGAGGTTACCATGACACGCCTACTTGTGTTCGTCGGACTACTGCTATCGGTTAGCCATGCGTCCGCTGAAATGATCGACCATGGCACATACACTACAGACACGGACGCGGGACTTGATTGGCTCGACTGGAGCGAGACAGCAGGGTTGACACCTCCCGAAGTGGAGTTGTCGGAATGGAGATATGCCACGGTATCGGAATTCCAGGAATTCCTGGAGAAGTTCCATTTCGAGCGAATCGGAGGACTCGTCAATGAGGAAGATCGTGCTCTTGCGGCGACTGTGTTTGACCTGATGGGAACACCCGAAGAGGAAGCCGTGGTCCTGATTATCGATGGGCCTAGGGCACACATTCAGATGTTCTCACTAGGCCAGATAGACCCATTACTTGGCCACGCTCATACGGGCTGGAGCGTCACTTCCGTACATTCCGATTGGGTGCAAGGCGATCGCTTTGGCGGGCATGCGCTTGTCAGAGAGGCTGTGTCTGCACCGGAGCCGAGCACGTTTCTTGCTGGCCTAGCGGGGATTGCTGGGCTTGTGTTCTTCACACGACGGCGACTATTGATCTAACGCCGAATCACTGCCCTAGCCCAACTCTACAGCATGGCGGGAGCGAATGCACCATGCGACGAGTGGGCTAGGGCTATTTCCAGTACGGGTTGTCTGGTGAAGCAGTGATGCCAGGAATGTGGGAGTAATCTCTCACATGCTCTCGGATAAATGGATAGGCGTCCCACGGGTCGGTCAGTACGAATTGCCTATCCGCAAGCGTGGCGCGCCAGTACTCTTGCAAAAACGGATTGAGCATTGCGGCAACAAACGAAAATGTGGATGCTCCACCTACGATAATGTCGCATTGCGACAGCAAGTAGAAATCCGGATACCAATCTATATCTCCAGGATTTCCGCTCTTGAGGTCCTCTCGAAGATAGTTGTAGTGTGCATATTGCTCCGATGTGTATTGCACACCCAATGATTCTGCTGTCTCTACGTGGTATCCTGTCAGTTCTGACGCAACGGTTGGATCTTCACTGGCTACAAATAGCTTGTATCCCGTCAATCGTGGCAGATGTGTTTCCAGCCAGTTGACGTACCAACTGATCGGCGTTAGTGGAAAGATACGCCTGCCATAATCTCCTCGACGGACATGCAAGCCTATGGTAATGTCACAATCATGCAACAATCGCTTGCGTGCATCAACCAGGCGACTTTCTGTATCCAATGTCGGCCTGAACAAACCGGACAGATAGAGTTCATAACCGCCGTAAAAACTTGTGTGATATTGTCCATACCCGCGATAATCGCGATTGTCGATATCATTCTCGTTAGGCAAGGTTGGCTGCAGCAGGCTGTTACCCGGAGTCTCGTGGTATGGCGGAAGCGTTCGTCCTATAGGCGTGTCGACAGTGCCGAATAATGTATTCCCTATCCACGGCGGGATTTCCAAGTCCATGGAATATTTGGCAGCCCATGTCTTCAGAAATGCGTATTGCAAAAACTGATTTGCTGCTCTACCCATGGTGCCAAATTGCGACATGGTTATTATTCGTGACATGTTGTATTCCCGCCCCAAAATATATGACTCGTGCGCCTGGAATGGTGAAACTTCGCTGCGGCCTGTTCTGTGGAAAAGTCGAGCCCGATCTCTTTAATGCATGACGCATTTCTCAGCCAATACATAGCGGCAAGGACATTGGTAGTTGCCGCTCTAGTGCAATTCCACCTGATAAATCCTCTTTCTGCATTGTCGAGCACAGAATCAACGTACGTCTGGCGTAGTACCAGTGGCAACTCCGAAATAGAATCAAGGCTTATTGCGAGATCAGACACATTAGAGATAGTTGCATCCGTACACAACTTGACTGAATCTATTCCTACATGATGCAGATATTTCTTCTGAAGATCGCACACTTCCGGCAGGTCGTAGATAGTGTAGCTAGCTGGCTCAAGAAAATGCACTACCATGGCAGCAAGTAGCCCATATCCACCTCCTATTTCCACTACGTGCTTCCCGTGTAGAGTGCCACCCATAAATTCGCGAATGACACATACGTCTTCGAGTGTGTGTATGAGAGTATGTGATACGTGCAGCGTGCGCGTTATGTGATGCCGTCTTGGTGTTCCGACATCGTCTAATGCATGCAAGAATGCCGCATCCTCAAGTGTCGTGTGGGAATGCCTCCACAGTTCAGATAAGATCGGCTTCAATACCTTGTGCTCAACGTCCTTGTTTTCTGTGACACAGGCGATCCCTGGCATTTGGCGAAAGACCGGGAAATACACAGGATCGGACACTGCAAGCCTACAATCCTCAATAAATTGCCGATAGGTATGTTCGCCAATAAGCCAGTCTGAATTATACATGCTGTTTCTTTATTTCTGTTTTCAGTGCCTGCAAGAGTCGCTGCCCAAGTGCCACCTTTTCAGGTGGCGACCGCAAATAGTTGCCCTCTTCGCCAGCTGCATAATAATGATCGTATTCCAGGCCAGGCACTATGCGCAACTTATTTCCAGCAAGCAACCAGAGCAAGTTGTAGACAAACGAATCATTAGCATCGAAGACTTGCTCATAGTATGTTGATTGCAAGTCCTGTTCTGACAACTCCAGCCAATTCGGCAGTTGCCTATCTGCCCTGATGCCACGATATTGCCCAAAGACATTCAGGAATGATCGTCTAGCTACTGTCTGATTTCCAGTGTTGAAGAAGCAACAGAAAATCGGGTGTGGCACGATTTGTGATATACTAGTCAATGTATACGGAGTATCTGACGCAAGTGGCCGATAATTGAATCGCGGCCTCGCAAAACTGGCACATAACCATACAGATTGATCGGTGGCTAATGATAGCACCTTGTCGATAAAGGTACTATCCATGCTGTTGTCTGAGTCGCACGTAATTACCCAATCGCCAGTTGCCCTGGCGATGGCTTCCAGTTTATTCCCGAAGACTCCGTAATTGTGCGGATTTCGGAAAAGAGATACTTTTGCCTGTCCTCGCAGTAAGTGTTCCAACCCATCACAATCCTCTGAGCAGTCATCCACAACCACAATCTCATCAATACCAGGATGATTTTGCGCTGCTTTCAGGCATCTAAGTATTTTCGCGCCAGAGCCGCGCTGTGGCGACATTTCATTGTATGCAGTAATCGCAAAACTCGTACTCATTTGTGTCCATGCTTCCTGAATGCCCAGCTAGGGAAGTCTTCATTCGTCACAACGTGCAATTGTGCGCCGTATTCCTCAACGAACCTATCCAATACAGGCTGCACCATAATAAAATCATCAAAGATGCAATAATCATGGCCAGTGACCCAACCGCCAGGTTTCACTTTAGGAATCCATGCCTCTAAGTCAGAACGAATCCGCAAATGATTGGCATCTAGATAGACCCAGTCTAAGCTTTCGTCCTGGAATGTCTCGGCTACTTCAACGGAGTACCCCTTGATTATTTCCACATTCGCATGGTCTTTGAACCGTTCCCTAGTCGTTCTTTCGTTTTCGTCCTGCTGTGTTTGTGCGACGTTTGCTGGATCATGTCCATAATCCGCCACGGATTGCGTTTCCCAACAATCGATCAGATAGAGTTTTCGTGGCTTGTTAAATCGCACGATCATGTCGGCGAAATCGCCATGCTGCACGCCAACTTCCGCCACCACGCCGCCATTAGGAAGAGTGGCCGCCATTGTGCCTCTGTCCGTCATGTCCAGCATTTACAAGTCCTCCTTTGGCAATATGGAATCAAATTGCTGAAGATTGCGAGTATACACTGCGTGGCATGATTCACCCAATTGTGGGTTAGCGTAAGCATCCATCCCAGCGTCTGGCTTATCTATCCATGGTGCATACCCGGAACAATAGTGTATGATTTTCGTGTTGTCATTCGGGCAACTCCAACACGATACCTCCTTGTTGATCACATCGGACAGCATGTTGTAAAAAACAAGATTTATAACAGGCTGGTCAGTACCACGGACGCAATGCGTATTGATTGGCTGAATGCGGGTACACATTTCATGCAGTTGATCTATCGCGTCCGACGGGATGTCATCAGGCCTAAACAACAACATGGCCGTATTGTATTGCCGCCACTGTTGTCCATGCGTGCGCCACACCCACTCATGCAACTGTGTATTTGATGACCTGAATGGTTTACCCTCCTCTTTGAGTGTTCTGTTACATTCGTCGATCCAAAAGGTGAAGCAATGCTCTAGAGTATTTTCTTCGCGATCAGCAATGATGGTTGGCTGTCGTCGCTTGTGCAATGTGTCAAATACTGATGCAATATTTCCCTGGATAAGAATATCACAATCAAGATATAATGCCTTATCCCATTGCCTGAAGAACTGCGAGAATACATCGAACTTCTGGTAATAGCCGTCTGCTGATGTTCCTTCCAGTATGTGTATCTGCCGACCACTAAACTCGGTAGTATCTGTTCCTTGCGGAACTATTAACGCGATATCTCCGCACCATTCACCCTCGATTCGACAATTGACCATTGCGGCTTTTGCGTGATCGAAATAGCTTGGCGATGCCGCGAATATAACCACATTATCTGATGTTCGTTGCATTCTCAATTCAACTCCTCTATTGCTTTATGCGCCGCCTCTAGGTCGTCGCCAGTAATGTTTGGGTCCACATACGATATCTCCCGGTTCCAGCCTTTAGGCTCTATCTCACCTACTCTCGCCTCCGCCAAGCCCCATCCGACCGTGCCACGCACTGGCTGATAATACCCCGCGCAACATGCTAGCGTATATTGTACATGTTGCCTGATAAAGTCCACTGTATCATTCAAGCTCTCTTTGGTTTCACCTGGGAAGCCCAGCAAGAACAAACAGACAACAGGAATCCCCCGTTCCCATAGCATCCTGAGCTTCCTACTTGCCTCCTCTGGCGAAAATGTCTTCCCCATGGCACGGAGCATGTCCGCATTTCCACTCTCAATGCCAAGTTGCACATGCATTGGATCGTATCGTGAAATAGCCTCTATCCGCTCTTCATCGAGCTGGCTGATGTGCGAGAAAAACGTCGTTTTCCCTGATAGCACAACCCCCCTGCGATCAGCCTCATCTAGAATAGCCGCCATATGCGACACATCCAACGCAAACACGTCATCTACGAAAAATAGCGATTGCTTACGATACTTGCTAAGCAACATTTCGCAAATATCTACAGTCCTACTTGGTGCAAAATGCCTGATTCGCGGTTCTGTGTTATGACAGAAATTACATCGATATGGACATCCCCTGGTTGTCATTACTTCATTGTGCGAATTATTGGGATCAAGCCTAGCAAAGTCCGATGCGTTCCACGCTGGATAGTGTTGATAATCTATCTCTTCTCTCGCAAATAAATATTCCCCTGGTGAAGTAAACACTTCTATCCCAATCGCCTGTAGTTGAACTATCTCTTCTGTCGCTAGTGTGTCGCAACATTTTCCCCCTAAGACTATCCGGCCTTTATAGTGTTCCCTGATATGCCGCAACTGTTCACGCACCTCATTGTTGAATGCAATAGCCGAGATTCCCACAACGTCGAAACCATCGTAGTTAGCATGCGCCGACAGATACTCCACTTCCACCACATGGCCGAATTGTCGCCCATAGGCAGCGAGATCCAAAATGGCTATCGGCGACCTCGGCTCATTCTGGAAGTATGGCTGCATTAACAGAACATTCATGGCGCCCACCATTCAATCGTTTTATTCAGGCCGTCTTCCAGCGCCACTGGCTGTTGTCGATGTGGCAGCCATTGTGTTAGTTTGTCTATACATAGAGACTGTCTCGGAATTTCGCGCAGAAGACGTGGCTTCTTCTGCACTTCTACTTCTGCCGACTTTCCCATTAGTTTACAGATCGTCCATATCATGTCCTGCACCGATAACACCTGCCCAGTTCCTACATTGAACACTTCACCCCATGGGCTTCTGCCCATCAATGCCACCAACGTTTCCACTAGATCGTCAATGTAGATAAATTCCCGGACGAAATGCGCCGCGCCATCGGTGATAGTTGGTTGCAATCCACTAGCTAGTTTGTTTATAGTTCGCGGGACGATTCTACTGCTGTTCCTGTCGCCTGGCCCATACACATTCACTGGCCGCACACTAAATGCTGGCACTACATAACTTTTGTGATATGTCTGGACTAAGTGACTGGCGCATGCCTTTGACGCTTCGTAAATGCTGGTAGGCATGAGTGGCTGCGTTTCCGTGTATGGTGTCGCGCCGGCTCCATAGGCCTTGTCGCTCTCAATGCATAATACACCCTTTATTCGCCCTATCTGCCTCGCTGCTTCAAGGATATTCAATGTGCCAATGGCATTAGTGCGAAAACATCCGATAGGGTCTCTCATGCAGTTTCTGACTATCGATTTCGCGGCACAATGGTATATTTGCTCGATCTCATAATCCGCTAACACTTCGAGCACTCTACCATATTCCGTCACGTCTCCTCGCACGAATGTCCAGCCTGCTGGCGACACCTCACGACGGGCGAGCCCGAATACCTCATGCTCGTCCGACAGTGCATCTGCAATCGCCCTCGCAATAAAACCAGATACACCGGTTACTAAGATTTGCATTGTTCACGCTCCCAGGACTCATAATCAAATTCTCCTAGAGTATCAGTCCATGCATACGGACCAAGGCCCCTGAGGAAAGCAGAAAAACGAGTGATCCCTTTACTGATATCTGATTGGTTATCAATTTGAAAGACCATCCCTGGCACAAAGCCATAACACCTGAGCCTTGGCTGTATCTGTATTAGCGCGTGATCGCTCCCCGTAGAATGCGGCATCACGTCGTTCATCATTTCCAGGATTGTGTTGGCACTGTATCCATTAACAAGATATCCTTGGTTTGAAAACGCCCCATAGAGTCGGATTATGTGACGCACATCTGTCAACTCATGGTCAAAGCCTAGTTCTGGATGCCACTGTCCACGATCGTCGTGAAACGTTGCCCCAAGAAAAAATATGTCCCACGGCTTATTAAAGACGTTGCATATATAATCTAGCCGTGCCTGAAAGTCGCTACAGATCAGCGCGTCATCTTCCAACACCCCGACAATTCGACCCTCTCTCGCCTTCCCTATTACCGCAGTATGGGACAGCCAATTACCTATAGTATCCGGAGTATGCTGCATGGCTTTGACATTATCCATGCTGCCCGTGTAGTCCTCTTTCCTGTACGCCTCGAAACGTGTCGCAGCAATCCCCGCCTTGTCCAGTTCCCCACGGATATGCGTAAGCCTGTCCGTTCTGTGCGATAGATTGATGTAATACCAATCGATTAGCTCTTTGGCAAGACGCATAGTATATCTCCTACTTCTTCCACTCCGCAAATACAATGGTCGCTTAACATACACTTGCCGCCGTCATTGACTCAAACAAAATGTTTTCCCTGTATATGGCGACAGGACTAAACATGCTATACAACTCATCAATCAGTTCGTCTTGGGTAGGTTCACCAGCATAAAGAGGCGGGTCATGCGATTCAATGTACAGATAACGTGTCTTACTGAGGATGTGTTGCGCACCAGCAATAAATAGCCGCTGTGAACCTTGGATATCCGCCCAAATGAAATCAATGTTATCGATTTCCGGATGGTCCGCAAACCATGTGTCGAGCCGCATACATGGCACAGACACTGGCTCTTTGAATGTTATTTCTGGCGATCTCGCAAGGTGCCCTGTTGGTTCGCGCAGACTGCCAGAGAAATCCCAATCATCCCGCCGACCCGCCTTTCCCGTCGACGCATGGAAGTCTCTTGGGCCGTCGACGTCCGCCACCGCTTCCTCGTAGAGAGTTACTCGCTCATCGGGTAGCACCGCTTGCTTGAATCGCTTGGTTGCTCGTTGTTCTGGATCAAAACAGAACAGCCGTATTCCTGGCATGTATTCCAAGAACCGAATGGTGTCGGCGCCTTCGTGACACCCTATCTCAAGCATGATAGGTGCTTCACCTACCAAGTCCAAGATGTCTATCGCTGACAGTTCGTGGTTGTAGCGTTTCACACGTGCTCTCCTTCTTGGTCCTTGTTGAGTGGGTCGTACTCTTCTCCAGGAAACGCCGTGATGACCGGTTGGTGGCGCGTTCCCATGACGCCCTTGCCTTCGGCGCCAGTATGATCGACTAGGCTCGGCATGTGAACATGCTCTATGTAGCCCTGAGGCTTGAGGGAGCAATACACAGCCCCATCATTGTTTTTGAAACCAGTACGCCTGTTTTTGGCCCAATCAAAGAAATAGGTCGCCGACATTAACGCCTTAAGTGAATGTTGATCGAACACCAGGGCTTGCGCACCTTTGCCATTTCTAGGCGCTGGATGCCAGCCACTGCCGCCATCTATCCGGTCGGCGTTCTCCGGATACGTGCAGAGATTCAAATAGCCCTTGTCTGGATACCATTGCTCCAGATATTCCCGAAGATTCTGGCAACAGAGAATGTCATCCTGGAACATCGCATACCGATCACACCACGGGTTACGATAGTACAATTCCTGGATGGACAGCATCCAGTGTCCATTCGTTTTCACCTTATATCGCCTTGCGGCAACCGGCAGCTGAAAATGATCGTACTTGCTTGGGTCCTCGCAGCCATCGACAAATAGCGTAGGCTTATGGAATCCCGCCCTGGCTAATGATGCAATTGTCGGAGGTAATAGAGTCTCTAGCCGCTCATCCACCGTAGCTATTCCGTAGCTCCATCGCATAAGGTGTCGCTCCTCTTACGCGCCTTGATAATTGCTATTTGTATCAGCTTTTTGCCCACAAACCTGGCAAACGGCAATCCTCGTTGCTCCGCTGATTCTTCCAGTACATCAATAAGGAATTCGATGTTCTTGCTACACCACTCCGGGCCTCGCTGGTCCATTAGCTTGGCGTATTTCTCGCACTGACAGCTACCCGTTGCACGAATACCAAACCGACGCAATAGGGTTTTCAGTTCTGTCCCCGTGCCAGCCATGCTATTTGATTCGGATGATTCTGTTCACAACAATGAATTTCTGGCGATTGTCGGAATCAAAGCCACCATTGTACAGCCCCAAGTGTGGACTGCTTTCTCCGTGGCCCAAGCTTCCAGTGTGCTCAAATGTGTCTGTCAATGCGGTCCCTGCGTGCGCAGCATGCCCGAGCCCAACGCCTGTGCCAGGCCCGTCTACGTGCGTGGAATGCGAAAACAACCCGGCATCGCTTGTACCTGCGCCAATAGCTGTTGCGCCGCTCGATTCATCGGGCGCCGGCCAAACCTCGCTTGCCCCTAGCTGTATGCTGTGCCTATGATTGTCCGGGTCCTCGTAGGATGTGTATCCAGTAGTATCACCAGCAACACCAGACGCCCCTCCAACGGCATCGATTGCCGATTCCACGCTAAGTGGATGATGGTCGTGGTCTGGATGGTCATCATGATCTGCTATAGTGTGTGCGTCGTGCGTATCTAGCGTGTGTGTGCCATGAGCAGTTACCGTGTGGGCTGGTTGCGCCGTGTGTGCTGGGTGTCCATTTTCGCTTGCGCCATGCCAGGTAAACCCATCAATATTCCCAACCGTCTGCTCGTTGGTTTCTCCTGCTGCATCAAGCTGTATCGTTGTCCTGCCAGTACCGGCCGAATATACTTCCCATCCAGTGGGGATTTTCCCTGGGTAACTTACAGACCCATATTCCATAATCTGGCCTATGAATGACCATAGATATGGAGTCTGGCATATCTTGTTCCCCTCGGCATCCACCTTGTACGAAATGATATCATCTTCGTATACCGATGGGTCCAGTCCGATTCCTTCGGCCCGCTTCCTTGGCAGATAGACCGCAAATGGTGTTTCTCCAGGGTCTTCGACAACGCCACACCTGGACGCATGCCGCACCATCACGTAGGGATCGTCGCACGTCGTGCCGGTTCCCTCTTGCCAATCAGCGGTAGCCACGCACCAAATCAGATCGGTATTTGTGTTCGTTGATGGAGGAGGCACAACCCATCGTCCATTGGGCTGCTTGAAAATGATAATCCACTCTTGCGGAATCACACTGGTCGAGAAATTGAAGACCTCCTTGTCTTCGATGTCGATTGCCTCAACAACGGCAGTGCCCGTCAGGTCTTTGTAGACCCGGTAGATGTCGCAATCGCCTGAGCCAGGTTCATCGTCGTCCGGCCCAGCTCCATGCGAGGTCAACGCTGGAATGCCCGCCGATGACGTTGGCCACCCGATATACGTGCCGACCGAAGCAGGCGGATTGATGGTATTGACGGGGAATGGCGTCCTCGCCTTGTCCTTCTGCTCTCGCAACACTTGCTGCAGGCGTTTTATGTCGTTTGCGCTTAGGACCGGGATTTTCCCCATCGCGTCACCTCGGCAACACTACCAGGTGAAATCGCGTTGACCCACTCCGACACCGAATCCAATATTCCGCATCTTCCACTGGCGTGAACCTCACGGATTCGCCCGGGTGGATTTCCATCAGCGGAATACTCTCGCAGCTAAGCTCAAGGACACTCGCCGCCTGCTCCTCTTTCTCTTCTTCAGAGAGGTTCCGTTGCGCACGAGGAATGATACTACGTATCAAAATTTGCGAGATAGAGGTCAAGTCGCCAAGACCTAGGCGTTGTGGCGATTCCGACACTTTCAATCGCCGCTCATAGCACGATTCTTCTGTATTTACGGGCACGCTATAGCGTGAATCGTACTGAAGTGGTGTTTCCCCGGGCTCCCGGTAGTAGACCGATTCCACGACGGTCACACGGCCTAGTGTGTCTGCGTCTTGGCACGCCGCAGGCGGTATTCCATCGTACACCACTTCCGCCTCTTCGGACGTTGTTACGTCTTCACCCATTGTCGCTCCTCAATTGGTTAGACTTCATCTTTCAAACGCATTAACGATTACGTCACATGCAGCGGTATCCGCAACGAATCGCAATGACCGTGCCCCGGATGTTCCAGGCGGATCATCGAGAATTCTCGACAGCCTAAATACAGCAACCTCTCCAGCCAGCAATTCCCCTAACGGATAAAAATCCAAGCTGTCCGGACTGTAGATACCATAGGTGACGTAGTTCGTTGCGTCAAGGTTCTGGAGTTGGCAGAACCCCAATGTATCTATCTCTGACAGGTCAATATCGGTGCCGCTAGTAGACACCTCCACCGCGCCTGGTGACGGTCCCTTGGTGCCGGTCATATCCGCAGAAAAGGACGTCGGCGTATTGCGAAACTGTTGATTGCCGTTATTGATATTGAGGCTTGTCGTAACTTTGATTTCATTCGCCATGGCGTTCGCCTTGCCTTGTCGTCACAGTGTCGTTGGAATCCCGAGCAACGTGAAGTCCGATTCGTCGTAATGCTCGAAATCGTTGAATACCTCAGGCAGCCCTGGATTTAAGAAGATACCATTGCCATCGAGAGGGAACGGTACCGGCGACGTCGGCATGTTGTCTACGTTGTCTAGGATGTTTATGAAATCCTTGACATTGTTAGGGTTCGCACCAACCTTCAGAGCGTTGACTTCACGGAATCCCTCGTCCCGCAAATGCAAATCAAACGTATTCGAGTTGATTTCAAAGTCAAACGTCCGCGTATAGTAGTAGGTGCAAACACCTAATACCCTGCGTTCCCATGACAATTCCGAGAGCTTGATGGTGCGTGCTGGCATGCCCCACAATACATCGTCATTGACTGTGTTGACTTGCTCGGAAAATAGGTCCAATTGCAAGTCGGCCACGTTCTGTTGAATCCGCACTACAGGCCGCACTTCATCTTTCTGCCTCTGGTTCTCTGGATACAGATCAAAGCTACTCGCCTCGATCCGGTCGCCGTTTCTGTCGACTTCAGCAACGGTTTTCTCTCGCACGTAGCTCCCGCTTACTCTCTGTGGCTCTAATAGCGGGTCTTCTACTGTGGTGTCTTGGCACCGTTCCCAAGGAATCGTGCTGTGCGTAAGCTCCACGGACCAGTGTACGTGATTCTCGCCCTTGCGTGCCTTGTACCTGCGCACGCGCATATTGGGGCGACAAATCGCCCAAAAATCCACCTCGTTGCCGAAATTCCAAAACGAGCCTATCGCGGGTAGCCCGGCGGTTTCCATCACGGTTCCTGGCCCGTCGCCATAATCCGTCGTCTCGACCTTATGCAGCGAGGTGTAGGTTCTGTGCCCCTCACCGTCACGGTCAAGGCTCCAGTCGAGCAGGTCTACGTAAATGGCTGACACTGTGTTTGCTCCGTTATGGTATTTCCGCTGTTTCGATGACAGGCAACGTCTCGATTGCGCCTCTCAGCTCTTGCTGCTCTAGCAATTGCTCTTCCAGCAGCCTTGTGATACTCGTATCTTGTCCGAGTCTGTTTATCAGTGCGGATTGTGTCTCTTTTTGCACTGGCGATGCCTGCAATAAACTCGGCACATCAGGAAACGCTGGAAGCAATGGACCAGTCCGTTTCAGGTTTACTTCGGGCAATGCTGTAAACTCTACTTTAGGTAGTTGTAGATTCTGAACAGCACCTTTAACAATGTTTCCTACCTCTTCGCTGAATTCTTCTAAGGTGTCTGCCTTAAAGCCTTGAATGAGGGCTCTTTCAAATTCTGGGGGAGGAGCGAAAAGAACTTCTTCTCCCAAAAGACCTTTGGCAATGGCTGTTCCAGCAGCTTTGGCAAAACCTATAACAAGCTTAAGTGCAGTATTTAAGCCCTGCATAACTGAACGAATAAACCGAACAGTGAACACCTCGCGAAGTTTATTAGCAATGAACCCTGCCCCCAATGCAAACAGGCGCGCCAGAAGACCAACGCCAGTACTTGCGTTGTTGACCATTGCTTGAATCAGATTCATGAAGTTTTTTCCAAGGTCTGATAGCAATACCTTCCAATTGTTTCTCAGCCACTTGTTGATTATTGCCATATTTTCCTGGAAGTTCTGGAAAAACCCTATCGACCGATCTACAAAGCTCATGACTGCTTGTTTTGCGTTGTTCCAAGCGGCAATCAACCCGTCCGAACCTTCTAACCACAACACTATTCCGGCTATCGCAGCACCTACAGCAACTAGCCCAACTACCCAAGGATTCATGAGCCCTACGATTGCTGCCAATACCTTTACTGTAGCTATAAGGACACCTAGAAGTTTTGCAGATATGAACAATGCCGGACCAACAGCACTAACTAAGGCAATGACAGCAAGCGTAGTTGCTTGGATTTTTGGATCAAGACGAGAGAACCTTAGAGACAACTTTTCTACAGAAGTGAGTAAAGGATCTACAAGCTTTGTCAATTCTAACACGGCAGGTGTTAGAACGTCTCCAATGTTTTGCGCAAGAACTTGAACTCTTACCACCATTTTCTTGTAAGCAAAACCTAGCTTGTTTATGGTGTCCGTTTGGGTTGCAAATGCCCCTTCCGCTGCACCACTAGCGTCTTGCATCGCCTTCAGTTTCTCCTTGTAGACATCTGTTTGGCTGCCAGTGAGTGCAAGTGCAAGTGTTTGCCCCTCAATGCTGCCGATGTATCGCTGGAGTGGCAGTTTGCTCTTCGTCGCCTCTCTGGTGACAAATTCTATAGCACCCTGCAGGCCCTTCTGCTCAATAACTGCCTTTCCGCTCTCGAAGCCAGTCTTTTTCAGCAGCTTTATCATGTCCGCCGAAGGAGACGACAACGCCTGAAGGGCTCCGCGTAATTGCGTAGTCACTTCTGCCGCATTCCCCGTAACGCCTGTCCCCGTAGCCATGACCGCAAAGACTTCTTCCTGCGTAACCTGTAATTCCGCAGCTAGCGGGATGACCCTGCCAATACTTGAGGCCAACTCCGGGAATGTCGTTTGGCCCAATTTGTTCGTGACAAACGCCAGGTCGGCCACTTTCTGGACAGCTTTCGCTGACGTGTCGCCGTAGCCCTTCGTGACTGCGCTAGTGAGATTGATAGCATCTGTCGTAGTCGCCAGCCCGGCAGTGGCAGCTTTTGCGTTGATCCGCAATACCTCCATGGTATCTGCCGTATCGCCAAATGCAGAGACCACCTGGAACAAACCACCAGCAATATCGCCTGTTGTTTTGCCGACTTCCACGCCAAGAGCTTGGACTCCCGTTTTCAGCTCGCGCACTCGTTCCGGCGCTAGTCCGAGAGCCCCAACGTTCGCCATGGCGGCATTCAGATCGGTAGACATCTTCGTAGCAGCGGTGCCGAGGCCAACCAGTGGTAGCGTTATGGCAGCAGTAAGCACCTTGCCGGTTTCCACTGCTTTTCTCTCGACCGTATTTAATGTCGATACAATCGATCGTGTCGCCGAGCGAGTGCTGCTTTGCGCAGTCTTCAGCATGGCCTGATAGGACTTTTGGTCCCCGAGAAGTCGGACTACAAGCCGTTCTAGCTCAACTTCGCTTGCCATGCTTTACCCCTCCAACAATAGCCATCCACCGCTTTTTCAGTATATCTGACACCTGCTTTTTGGTCTGAGCCGCCGGAGCCTTGCGTGGTCGTTTCACCTCGAAGGGCACCTTGAATGATTCAATGCCAGGAACAGCCGCATTGGAATTACATAACGCATGTGTCTGGCTTCGCACCTCTTGGGCAACTCTCATCAGGTACCAATCGGTCCTGCTCGGCTCGTCCATCTCAAGCTGAAAATACGCTTGCCATGCTAGGTACTCGTTATATGATACTTTCGCTAGGCATTCGGCAAGCGTCATTTTCAGGCGGAGTGCCAAATACATCCACGATTGGTACTCCTTGGCTAGTTTTTTGCCGTCTCGGTTACCTCATCCTCGGTTAGGTCCAAGCCACCGAGTTCGCGTGCCTTGTCCGCAAGAGGCGTCTGAATCCGATTGGGCCACCCACGAACGGTTGCCAGCGATACGTTTTTCCCGTCGCTGTCGCGCAAGCACAACGCAACGAGCAACGAATCGGCATCGGCCGCGCCTTCAAGCTTTTGCGGTTTGCCGTCAGGGCCGATGGTCGCGCCATTCAGGACGGAATTGCGGTACTGCCTCACTACCTCTCCGGTCGGCTCGTACAGTGTGTATCGATTCCCGTCGATCTCGAAGTCCGCACAATCAAGCGTCGTGGTACCAAGATTGGTGATTTCCCTAGTCATGTCTATTTCGCTCCTAAACTGGCAGGCCTTCCCAAGTCCCCGGGGAGCACTGCCAATCACTCCCCGGGGACGTTTGCGCAATTATCATGTGCCTGCCACATTTGTCAATACAGGCGCCTCTTCGGTTCTGTTCGTCGGGTCCCAATTCGTCGGCACAATAGTGATCGTCGCCATAGGCATCTCGCCCTCGACGTGTTCCCCCGGCTCGAACCGTCGCAAATAGCCATAGAATGCCAACGTCGACCCGTCCGGGAATTCCACCGTGATCGTGTCGCGCCGGTTAACGGCCGCCATGATCTCATCAGTGCCATAGATACCTGGTTCATATGCACCAGTGTAGGTGAATTCATCTAGGGTCTTCAGTGCCCTTGGCGCAGACGTTCTCCACGTGGTGTTGAAAAACGTGGTCGTGTCGATTGCATCCCCGCCTTCCACTGGCGGTGGCGAGGCAGTCTTCTCCCAAATCAGCAGCGACGGACGGCTACCAATTGTAACTTTTGTTGGGTGCCCGTCTTCCAATTTGATGCCATTAGTCGGCGCATCAGAAGGGTCGAGTCTAGTGGTTGCAGTTGGAGCAGCCATGGTTATCTCCTAATATTGTCAAGACGTTTGTCTCAATGCTACAACAGCGTTGATGGTGAATAGATTCCGCTTCGTGTCCCTCACTTCTTTCCCGAGAGACACAATATCAGTAGTGCGCGTCACGGTGTATACGATGTACGTTGTGCCAGCAATCGTTATTGGGCGATATTGAATGTCCTTATCCAATGCCTCGGTTATCGCGTTCGCCTTGGTCCTTCCAGGGCTGACTGCGTAACTACGAATCCTGACCTGGATTCCATAATGCAGCCACGTTTCTCCGCTCAAATGTGACCGTCCATCAATCCTGCTGGTCGTATCGTACAGCGTAATTGCATCGTCCGGGCTGTCCGGCTCTTGCGAATAGCTTATCGGCCAGTCTTCTCGCGACGTAGGCAATGTCCCCAAACCCAACTCCACCAGAGTATGGCGCATGATATCTGCCGGCGAGTGATTGAGGGAACCGCTCATCTATCCTCTTCCGTGAATGCACTAGCCCGAAGGTTTCCCGTGTCGATTGGCACCAAATCCTGGCTCTCTCGCTGTAACCGAAGTCCCGTGAGAAGCAGAGCCTTCAGTAAGGTTGCGCCCTTTCGCATGCTATCCTCGATTATCCTGCGGAATTCTGGCTTCATTTCCCTGGCTGGCTTTTCCAAATACTTTGCCTGCCCTACCGTGTGCCGAGCCTCCATATTCTCATGGACATACACCGCGTAATTCGCCGTGTAGCCGACCCTGACGGCTTCCTTGGGGCTATTACCATAGGCTCTGGACAACTTCCGCAGCTTGTCCTCCAATGCTCGCAGATTCTGTATTTCGGCCATTATTCGAGCCCCAACACGTTCGGAATCGCGTAAGGATCGGTTGCACTCGCTGGAATCTCCACCGTCTTCCACGGTCGCTCGTCGCCTCGTCGTATCTTGTATTGGGCTCCGATGAACATGTTGGTAAATGATACCAATCCGGTTGCATCGCTCGTTTCCGTGCGCACCTTGGTATCCGCACTAATCCCCGTGCCCGGCAAGTCGTGTATTTTCACGGAGACCGATGCGCCTTCTTCAACTATTCCATCCTCATCGTAACAGTAGAAATACCCCGTAACAAAGCCCGGATTACTTGCTGGAATGCTCACTGCTGTCATCGAATACGTTTGGCTTGTGTCTGCCGATACGGCAAGTGTAGTTGGGGTGAAGGAATACGTCGCCTTGGTGATTGCGACATTCCATGTAGCGGAATCCAACGAGAATGAGCATTGCCCGCTAACGTTCGTTGTCGCGGTGTAGCTCTCGCCTCCATTGGTCATGCGAACTGTTGCATTTTCGAGCGGGTCGGTACCATCGTTGACGGTTATCGTTACGGTCCACGCTCCACTACCAGTATCCGACGATGTCCAAGCGGCATCTCCCCTGTCTCGAATGGCTTCCAGGCTATCTGCCGCCACATCATAGGTCCCGCCAATGTCGCTGGGTAGCGTTGCAACCTTGCTAGTCATCGCCTTCAGGAAGCCGAGGATTGTATTGACGCCAGTTCCAGTGAATGCTCCAACTCTATTAAGCAGCGTTGTCTGATCTGTCTGCACATCACCAATGTCAGTGCTCAGTGTGTCTTGTGATTCACGAAGTGCCTCAAGACTGTCTGTCGTCACGTCATACGTTCCACCAATGTCGCTAGGCAGCGTAGCCGCCTTACTCGCCATAGCTTTTAGGAATCCAAGGACGGTATTTACACCTGTGCCCGTGAATGCGCCGATTCTGGCAAGGAGTGTGTCTTGTTTCGCTTCAGTCGCTAGAGTGGATTTGTCCGTAATGATCGGGAGCATTTTGTAACCGGTCGTTGCATCCGGCGTGACAGTGAACGCATCCACGGTAACCGTTTGGGTGGCGCCATCGTAGTCCAATATAGATCGCGATTGATCCTGCCCCGTACCGCTTACCAGCTGCAATGTTTCCCCGTTGTATATGTCGTCTACCGTGCTTGCGAGCGCATTCAGTTGCGCCGTTGTCCCTGTTGCTGCTCGCAGCCGGCCTTCGTTGGTAGTCGCCGCGCCGTTCACCGCCTGCAACACGAATTCGCTTGTAGCATCTGGCTGCACCTTCCAGTCGCGATCTACAATTGCCGTGCGCGAACTGCCGAAATACTCAAGACTGTGTCGCACTTGCCCGCTTCCAAGTCCTGACACAATCACTATTGCGGCTGGATCATAGGCACCGTCAAGACTGCTCGCGCCAGAATCAAGGACAATTGTATTCGCAGTGGACGAGACTACATCTCCGGCATAGATAACAATGGAGTCCGCTGTCTCCCTTACTTTCTTACCAGCCGAATTAGCGATATTGTGATTCGCCTTAGTAATTACACGATCCCACACAGCTTTGGCGTCGATGTCTGTATTGACGACTGCTGCGCCAGACCAATGGACCGTTTGGACGCCCATCGTGTTTTGGCCTGGTGTCGGCGAGGCACCGGTGTAATACTCGATAGCATACTCTCCAGCGGTCGTAATCCCTGCCGGGAAATCCCCAACGTATGTACCCGTACCGCTCGCGTCGGATGTTTGCTGTTCCGTGCAGGTAATCATACCAGTGGCCCAATTAGCATCACTAATAGCTGAGGCGGCAACCATGGCCGAACCATTCCATCGCGTCGTGCGGTCCTCGCCCCACACTATCGCCTTGATAGTCAGCCCTGTTGCCAGATGGATATTCAGTTCCCCGGACATGCCAATGCCTCAGTGTTCTATTTCGTGCCTATTTGCCTGCTGCCAAGTGTGTCCACCTGATAGTGAATTCCCAGGGTATGTGTCAATGCGTCCCCTCCGTACTCGTCGGCTGTTGCTGACACACGGCTTATGTCAAACGCGAATTGGTCACCAATCTTAAACGTGGTTCCTGTAATTGCCTCAAACACGCTTATCGTGCTTTCGTATTGCGTATCAAAGTCTGTTTCCACCGTTATGGTCGTTGCGGCGCCTAGTACTTCATTGGCCCTTGCAACAGTGTAGATTAGCTGCCATTTCACCTTGTCCGTGCCGGTCGGTGCCGCAATACCTTGCCAGTGTATATGGAAGGACAGGTCCGTCCCCTCTTTGTAATCATGCTGAAGCTCGAATACACCGCTGACCCCTTCGCCTGGTGCGAATGCATATGTAGAAATGCCAGTGTCTGTGCCAGTGCTGTCTTTCAGTTCATCAACGTCAGGGAGGCTTGATGTCGGCAGACTCAAAATAGACCCGGCCAAGTTGATGTCTCTGTAGACCGGCTCACCTAATACTAGCGTTTTGTCAGTTTCGCACCCAAGAGTAATGTCACCACCAGAATCTACCGTGGCGGTTGCTGCCGTATCCGCGTCGTATGACAATTTTAGCTGGGTCGTTGCGTCAAATACTTCCAGTGTCGCATCTGGATCAGTAACGCCGATCCCAACCAGGCCATCGTGCATGACGACCATGCGCGTGTCCATCGTAGTCCCAGAACTGGTCTTAAATAATAGGTCGGTATCTCCAGCGATATCCGCATTGGTCCTGTCCGCCACAATGGTTACACCAACATTGTCGACGGAAGGCGTAGAGCTAGTGCCCATGATGATCTGGACATCGCGGCCTGCAGTGTTCTGTATTTTCAGCGTCGTGTCAGAGACGTCCGCATCAACAATGTGTGCCCGGTGCACCGGCACCAGTGGATTGCTGTCTCCCAATGCCAATCTGCCGAGAGAATCCAGCCGCATTCTCTCTATTGCCGCCCCTGTGTTGTTCGTCCCGAACACGATATCCGTAGTGTTCGTGGTCGACAAAAAGCTTGCGTTTGCTTCTGCCCAAATCGACGCTCCGGGAAGGATGGCATCGCTTCCAGAGGATTCCAAAGGTGCGTTGAAATTGATTCGCCCTAATTCATCCCCATCGACAATCTCTGTCTTCTGCGTTGCCAGCGTAAGGATTCCTGCCGAACTAGCATCTCCCTGCACATCCAGTATGGATTGCGGACTAGCGGTATTCACACCAACCTTGCCAGACCCGTCAGGCAGTAGCGGTATATTACCGTTCGACGTAGTAACAATCGAATTGCTGTTGAGGTCCAGGTCGCCCCCAAGCTGCGGCGTCGTATCCTCGACAATGTTCTCCAGGGCATTGGCCAACCAATGTACATTGGTATTTCCGCCCAGGTCCTCGATTCTGCTTTCCGGCTCTTGGATGTAGACATCATCACATGCCTGGATTTCATACATGTTGTCCGATTCACCGGACACCCCGGGGTTACTCTCGTAGTAATAATTCATTCCGAGCCACAGTCTAGTCATCGTATACGCACGTATGGCGTATCCAGTGTTGGCCTCGAAGAAATTATCCCGGATGGTTACATCGCGTGATGTCGGCGCGATGTAGAGCGTATCGTCTTGTCCCTCAAGGATGTTGTCCGTGATCGTGGCGCTGAACGCACATAGCCGAAATACCGGCCCATTGTCGTCTGTACCCTCGTGATTCTTGGTGGCATCGTTATTAGTTATTAGCAGGCGATTACACGATGTCTGCCCGCTGAAATCGACAACCTGATTGTTCCACTTCAAGGAACATGTATCGATTGTCAATTTGCCAATCTGATAATGGTCGCCAGCACCCTGGACAACATCTATAACCTTCGCGAACTCGAAAACGCCAAGATTGTAGAAATGCAGGTCCCTGCGAAAAGTAGTATTCCCAAGTACCCCTGTGTTTATGTAAAACGCCGTTCCGCCTGCATTAGGTCCGCCACCAACAATAACAAATCCCGACGCCGAAAATCCGGCCGCTGTCTGTGCTTGTTGGCAGGACGGAAATTCAAACAGGTGTCCAGACCCCGTGTAATATAGCCATGTGTTCCGTCCAAGGTTGTCAGGGCCAGAATCGCCCTTGATCTGGATGTTGTTGCCCAAGATTTCCAGGGTGGACGTAATTAGATATTTGCCAGCAGGAATATAGAGCGTTCCGCCGGAGGTTGTATACACCCCAGTGAAGTCCGAATAGTCGTTCAGGATATCCAGCGCCGCTTGGAATGCACTGGTATCGTCCGTCACGCCATCCCCTACGGCGCCGTAGGTCTTGACGTTGACTACGTCCATTCGCTCTGGAATAGGAATCCCTGAAGGCATGATAATCTACCTACTAATCAGTCGCTCTGCACATTCAGCTTGCCAGTTACGCCCGCACCGCCAGCCGCAAGCGTTACCGTAATCGCACTACCCAGGGAGCTGGCGAATTCCCTTGGGAAATACAGAGAGCCAGGCCCTGTTGTCGTGATGTCGACAACCACCGTGTACGTTCCATCCGTGATAGTTAGGCTGCCTCCGGTAGGATCGGCGTCGTAACTGTAGACCACCTGGGAAATGTGATGATATTTGTTCGTCGCAGCGGCAATTGTTACCACTGCCGCCGTGTTAGCAGCCGGTTCGTGGCTCGTCCACAATCTGCTTTCATGCTGGTGTAAAGCTTGATCTGCCATGCTTATCTCCCCGAGAACCCATCAAATGCTCTCGTTAAATCTAGCCCTAGTCCCATGCCAGCAACAGGCGTGAAGACGAAGGACCAATTGATATTTCCCGTGTTGTCAATGCTGTCGTGCGCGATGCCCTCAGTAACTCCAGCAGTGCAGTTCTTTAGCTCCACGTACCTGGCAGTGCACGTACCCGTCGCGTCTATTGTTACTAGGGTATCCGCCTCAAATGCCAATTTCTGCGAGTCGGACACCCCACGAATCAGGGCATTACCGCCCACGGTGAATGTGTTCGTGTCGAGCCCCGTGGAATCGATGGCATCCGTACTGGAGATCGTGAAATCGCCAATAGTCGTGTGTGTTAACCCACCACCGAAATTCACCGCCCCAGCGGTTCGCAGGAATGAATCAAACGTAAATGCGGTGGCAAATGTCAATGTGCCTGCCGATTTGTTAATCGTAAGATCGCCCAACGCAGTATTGGCCGTGTCGAATGCGTGGTCGCCGTCGCCAGTCGCAAGAAACGATGCCGTCCCGCGTGTAACTGTCGCAGACGCTATGTCAAGATCACCGTTATTGAGAGTCAGAAGCCCACTTCCGAAGTCAATATTGCCTGAATTCGCGCCGATAATATCCGCTCCATCGGCACCGGCCAGATTGTACGTATCGCAGTCAAGTGTTGACGACGCACCGTCGATAACTAATCCCGCGTGATCGGAGTTGGCACCCAAAGTCATCGTGCCTTCCGAAAGCGTGACGACCCCGGCCGATTTGTTGATGTCAAACGTGGGCTCGGCGACCCAGCTATTCATCGCAATATCTTGATCGGCCGTCCCGGATAACGTGACGGGGTTACTACCCGTCCACGTGAATGTTCCAGCACCCGTGATTTCGTCGACTATGTCGCCTTGGAGTGTCCAGGTGCCGGTAGACGAAGAGTCGTCAAGAACGATATCGCCTGTGCTATCGATGTCTACAGTAAAATCGCCTTGGAC
>CAYRYW010000010.1:0-68887 GCA_964428725.1 uncultured Dehalococcoidales bacterium | reverse complement strand
TTATCCTCATGACACCATTATAAGTGTCACCAATCTATCTGAACTAGCTCAGTACGTCGTTGACAATTGCCGAACGGTAGCCTTAACATGGGCTCGATATGGGCACACGGTTCGAGAGGCCGGATATTTTCCGTCCACCAAGCGAGCGGCTGGACTGCTTCCTGCCGCTGACCCGCGGCTGCTCCAATAACACCTGCACCTTCTGCGGCTTCTACGGAACCAAACTGCAGATGCGGGATGTCGAGGACGTCCTGAGTGAGATCGACGCGCTGGCGCTGTACATGCAGGACGGCGTAATACGACCCGATATGCCATCGATCGTGTACGCCATTGCGCGGGGGTGGGACGGCCGCCGCGTGTTCCTGCAGGACGGCGACGCCCTGATCTACCCCTATCCCAAACTGAAGATCGTCCTCGAACGACTGAACGACAAATTCCCCGGCCTGCAGCGGATAGCGACCTACGCCACCCCTCAGAGCCTGCTCATAAAAAGCGTTGACGAGCTGAAAGAGCTGAGGCGGCTCAAGCTCAATATTGTCTACATGGGCGTGGAGAGCGGCGACGAGGAGGTGTTGCGACACGTCGGCAAGGGGGTGGACTACGAGCGGATGGTGGAGGCGGGACTGAAAGCAAAGCAGGCCGGCATCACGCTGTCGGTCACCGTCATACTGGGGCTGGGCGGCGTCGAGGGCAGCCAGCGCCACATAATCGAGACAGCGCGCATCTTGAGCGAGATCGACCCCGAGTATGCCGGAGCGCTCACCCTGACCCTGCTGCCGGGCACGCCACTGTACGAAGAAGCAAGGCGTGGCGAGTTCCATCCATTAACGCCTTTCCAGACGCTGGAGGAATTGAAGCTGCTCATCGAGCGCTCCAGCTTCAGCGATTGCTTTTTCAGCTCGATGCACGCCTCCAACTATTTCGCGCTCCGGGGCAGGCTGCCCCGGGAGAAGCAGCGCATGATAGACGAGCTGGATGCCATCCTGCGGCGCCGCGACCCGGCGCTCCTGCGACCCGAGTTCATGCGGGGATTGTGATAGTTCGATGCACCACACGCTGAGGTTCTACAGCCGTCACCGCAAGCTGTTCCTGTGCTACTACATGTGGCAGGCCAGATGGACGGCGATCCCCCTGGTCGGCAGACTGGTGAGATACGCCGCCAACCTCTACGGCAACCGGTCGCACAGCGCTTACCTGCTCACCACCGCCGAGGCGGAGGAGGTGATCGATAGTGCCAAAAGGCTGGCGGTAGGCCCGTGCGATTGCCGCCGCGTGTTCCGCAACTGCGACGGCCCCATCGAGGCGGAGATCATGCTGGGGTTGGACCACAACGCTTTCGTGCAGGGGCAGCCGGGCGAGTATCGAGAGATAAACCGGGGTGAAGCCAGGGAGATCCTGAGAGGCTGCCACGAGAGAGGGCTGATCCACACAATAATAAGGTGCCGCAAGGATTTCTATGCCATCTGCAACTGCTGCCCCTGCTGCTGCGTGCCGCTGCGCCTGAGCAAGCGCTACGGCATCGGCGGGGCGCTCACCCGCAGCGAGAGTGCGGTCAGCGAGTTCAGGGAACGCATGTCATCCGCACGATGATACAGAAAGCCCGCTAAACGGCTACCACCTGCCTGACGCCGGGCACCTCCTCCATTATCGCCCGCGCGATGCCATCCCGCAAAGTAACGGTGGCCATGGGACAGCCGCCGCAGGCGCCCAACAGCCTCACCGACACCACCCCATCCTCGACGCCCACCAGCTCCACATCGCCGCCGTCCGCCTGAAGCGCCGGCCGTATGCCATCTATGACTGCCGCAACCTGCTCCTTCATATCTCCTCCTTATACATTTACATGGTAATATCGGCAGGTCAATTTGTATGCAACTTTTATCTCATCTCCAATCGATGAATTTCACTTGACAAATCGACGCAATCAGTGTATATATTCAATGCCAACTGAATATTGACTGATGAGAAGGGCGAACCCGCCTCCGGCGGGGGCGCAAAGCCGAAGGTCCCACAGGGACAGTGAGGTTGCAGATCTATTTGTGCTATGAGCCTTTCTCTCAGCAGGAAGGCTTAAATATTTTATGATGGATACAGTGGTAGCCAATGTCCTGAAACATGCGGCCCTCATGGGCATGGATGCCGCCGTTGAGTTCGACCTGAAGCTGCTGAACCCGCAGAGCCGCATACGCAGCCTGTGCTCTCAGGACAAGTGCGGCAATTTCCGCAAGCACTACATGTGCCCGCCCTACATCGGATCCCTCGAGGATATCGGCGAGAGGCTGGCAAGATACCACCGCGGCATCCTGCTGCAGCGCACCACGCCGCTGGACGTGAAGAACGACCGTGAAGGGCTGGTGCAGAGCAAGAAGGATTTTCACGAGCTGATACTGCAATTGGAGGACTACTGCAAGAACCTCCTCAGCCTCAGGGGCAAGGAGGTGGAACATGCGTGGGGACTCATCGGGGGGACCTGCGAGCTGTGCCAGCCGTGCAAAGCAGTGACCGCTGAGCCATGCCCGTTCACCGAACGGGCCCGCCCATCGCTGGAGGCGCTGGCCATCGATGTGGTGGAGCTGTGCAAGCGATACAATCTGGACTGCGAGTTCCACCCCGACAAAATCACCTGGACCGGCGCCCTCCTGCTGCGCGGCCGGTAGTGCGACCGCCGCTTCCGAGTGAGCCACCGTCGAACGTGTTAAAATGCGATGGCATATGCCCGGGCGCAGCGCGTGCAGAAGTTGTATGATATTATAACTACACCGATCATAAAACCGGGAGAGTACATGATGAAGGTAAGCTACATCGAGGCGCGGGACCTTTCCGAGGCATTCTTCAGGTGCTGCCGCCAGATACTGACCGACGGCTACGAGTACACCATCGACAGGGGCAGCTTCGAGGGGACCAAGCGCAAGGAGCTGGACTTCGTGGTGGTGCACATCGACAAGCCGTGGACGCGGCCGCTGGCCCCGGACGTGCCGCAGGGCGTGCCGCCGCCGTCCAGCGATGCCTATATCGAGGAGTACATGTCGTACCTGATGACCGACGCCCGCCAGGAGCACGAGCAGTACACCTACGGGCAGGACCTCGCCCCGCAGATCGACAAGGTTATCGAGCGTTACAAGCAGGACGGGCCGGAGTGCAACCAGTTGTGCATGTCGGTGGGGGACGCCGAGTCATTGGACATGGAGCACCCGCAGTGCCTGAGGCTGGTGGACACGCGCATACGCTACGGCAAGCTGCACTTCATCGTTTATTTCCGCTCCTGGGACCTGTGGGCCGGTTTCCCCACCAACCTGGGCGGGCTGCAGATGCTGAAGGAGTACATGGCCAAGGAGGTGGGGGTGGAGGACGGGCAGATGATATGCCTGAGCAAGGGGCTGCACCTGTACGACTACGCGTGGGACCTTGCCCGCGCCGTGGGGCGGCTGTAGGGAGGGGCGTGTTGCAGCAGGGGTGTGACGGGCCTGCTGAACTAGCGGTGTGTCAATCCCCTGCCCCCCGCGCGGCGGCGCGGGGGAGGGGTGTGGTGGTGTAAAAGCGAGGTTATAATAGCTCTAAGCAGTGGATATAAAACATGCCCGAATATTTGTATATATTGCACTAAATATGGGTTTAGCTAATACAATCCCTATTATTAAAATCAAAACGAATCCGGAAATGATAACAAAGACGCGAATAGGTACGTACTCTATCGCTATAGCTCCTCCTATCCAACTAGTGATGTAAGCTATTAGATACACGATAGTATAAAAGCCCCAGTACAATGCTAAAAAGAAACCTTGCCTTCTAGAAGATGGCTTCTTATTCTCAAACTGCTTAAGTCTATCATTAACACTATTGAATAATGCCGCGACACTAAAAAATAGAGATGCGCCGAAAGAAAAAACTCCGAGAATTACGTAAAAAACAGATGTGCATCCATCTCCATCTAATCCCCAGACAATTATCGTAAAAAATAAAAATACTACTGCTTGTGCCAGTGCGGAATTGTGTAATGGGTACACTTTGTACTCAGGTATAATTTTTTTCATCTCCCTGCACCTCCACAATGATTATAGGATAATGATATTCAAATGTGGAAGGTCATCTACATCATTTTAATCAGAACGGCAAATGACATAGCAAGCGTCCACGCCGTGCCAACGCGGGTGGGAAGGAATATGCAAGTAATCTCGTTATCAAAGAACGCGCTAATGAATATATCAATGAGCACGTTGTTGACGTCGGCGCTCTGCTCTGTTCAATGCTGGGGCACCAGATGGTGCAGGGTTGGGAGAAGGTGCGTTGATAGTGGGTATGAATATCTGCTTCTCAACGCGGGCCCATGTTCTGCCATTATGGTTCTCTATGATCTTCATTGCTCCGGTTCTGGCAAAAGTATGCATAGTAGCATGGTGAACCGAGAGGACCGCATCCTGCAGAGCGTTATCTTCCTCTAAGGGAATCACTTTAATACCTTTCTCTTCTACCTGTTCACGGCCTACGCGACGAGCGTGTGAGTGAAAATAATCGTAGTCTGCGAACCAATTTGCGACAGTTTCGGCTTTGCTGACACCATCGGTATCATCTGCAAACATATAAGTACTTAGCCAGCTGGACACCATTGTTGATGCAAGTTGACGTGATTCTTCACACTGCGTTAGAAGGCCTGGAGAGTAACTTCGTAGTATTGGCATCCATGCAGTTAAGTTAGCTGTGTTCTCGCTGCATTGTCGTTTTGCTAACTCAAATTGGTTGATTATAGCCTTTGCTGGAGATGACCTTGAACCTTCTGGTGTCTGGATAATAAATTGTGGGTCAATTGGACCTAATTGAGAATGTTGCCCCATTACAATCTCGTCACCTGCTAAAGCAACCATAGTGGCTGCCGACATTGCTGCTACTGGTACGACGACTCTTAAGTTATCGAAACGCTGACGCAAGTACTTGACTATTGATTCTGCTGCCTCAGCGCTACCACCGGGACTATGTAGAATCAAATCTAATTTACGTTCAGTTATATTGGACGCGGCCTCCATGAAACCTGGTACATCTGCCAAGCTTATTTGAAGGTCAATAGGTTGTATTGGGCGTGACTCTAGGAAGGCTGTTGCGTATACTATGACGGCACGCCCAGTGAGTTCGTGAAGTGCACGCACATATCGCTTTCGTACCCCATCGAAATCGGGCCCTGTACCTGCAAGATTTTTGGTTTCATTGAGTTCTTTGAGTATTTCACCCCAAGTTGGCATAGCGTTTACCTATTCAGAATTAGTGGTGCTTGAAGTTATTACTGTTTGCCCTTCTACTAGTGCCCCTGCAGCAGATACGTAGATTCCCTCGACCCTTGTATAGAATTCTAGAAGCTCAGCTATTCCCACCTCCCCTTCTTCAATCTTCTTATCAAATGCCTCGTATTCCTCGCATTTTTCAACCATGTTTCCAGTCTCCTACCACATTAATATTATGACAAGTCTCAAACAGTTGCAGAACTACTTATACACCCCTTGTACGTCTATGTCAAGTCCCATGTCAAGCCCTCCCTTCACTCCCTTGCCATCATCCCCTCTCACCCGCTATTATTCAATTGTGCGTTTTATAGCTGTGGTGACTTCTATTATAATATCATGACCACCCCGCCCATCGACCGCATCATGCGCTCGCGGCGCAGGACGCCGGCAGTGCAGGTAAAGCGTATGCTCACAAAGTGAGTTGCGACTGTTACATCGGCCTTTGCGTGCCGAAGAACACCTGCCACGCCAGAGCCGACTTGGCCACCAGGCTGAGCACCATGTACACCTTCTCCCCGAACAGGTAGTCCTTCCACTTCCACACGCCCTTGTACTGCAGCACCATGTTCACCGCGAAGCTGGAGAAGAACACGAACAGGATGCCCAGTATGAAATAGACGAACGTGGGCGGGTTGCCCGCGGGGTCGGCCAGGGCGGCGAAGAAGTACCACGCCAGCACGATCCACGGCACGATGCCGGCGAAGGTGCCGAACCAGTACGCCGACCAGCTCACCGGCTGGCGGTCGCGGTTGTACAGCTCCATCATCAGGCCGAACAGGTTCATGGCGGCGGTCAGCGAGAACAGCATGATCATGCTGGGGGCGTCGAACACCCCGCACAGCGTGCCGATGATCACCACCATCAGCGACGCGCTCAGGGAGTACTCGTACCAGCGCAGGTAATTGATATGCTTCTTGAGATTGCGCACGTACCACGGGTAGAACGCCGGCGAGGCCATGACGGCGTGGGCCACCGCCGATATCAGCAGGAAGCCGGCGCACATCGGGCCGATGGGTATATTGGCCAGGGTGCTGGTCTGGGGCACCAGCGTCTCGGTGGCGGAGTCGTACTGCAGGAACGAGGTGGTCACCGGCACCTTGAAGTCGGGGCTCATGACGAACATCAGCACCGCCTGCGTCAGGTGCAGCACGGCGAGGGCTGCGTTCCATATCCTGAGTTTCTTGAACTGAGGCGTCTGCGGCATATTTCACCTCCAGATTCGATGCCACAAATAGTGAAACAAATCCCGATATTTGTCAATATTCCGAATTACGCCGATCGAATCGCTATCTGACGATAACGAACATGGCTCCCGGCCCGGTATGCACCCCCAGCACCGGCCCCAGCCGCGCCACGATGATGCGGTCACGGGGGATAAAGGGGACAAATCGCTCGACCAGCGCCTGCGCATCACCGGGCGTGGTGCTGTGGACAACAACCACATCCTGCACATCTCCGGCATCCCTCACGAACTCGAACAGCCGTTCCATGCCCTTCGAGCGCGTGCGCGCCCGCCCCACCGCGTGTAACTCCCCGTCCTTCAACGTCAGCAGGGGTTTAACATTCAGGGCGGATCCCAGCAGGCACTTCGCCTTGCCGATGCGCCCGCCGAGGTGCAGGTACTTGAGCGTGTCGAACATGCCTAAATATGTTATGCGGGGAATCATCATCCTAGCCTCGTCCGCTATCTGCTGCATTGCCTTCCCGTCCAAGGCGGCGGCAGCGGCATCCATTGCCAGCAGCCCCAGCCCCATAGAGGTCCACAGCGAGTCGATGACCTCGATGCGGCAGGTGTCACCGACCATCTCCCTCGCCTGAATAGCCGAGCTGTACGTCCCGCTCAGCTTGCTGGATATGTGAATCGATACAATGCCGTCAGCCTCCTTAGACAGTTCCCGATAAACCGTTACAAAGTCCTCCGGCGTGGGCTGAGTGGTGCCCGGGTGTACCGTATCGCGCTGCAAACGATCGTAGAACTCGTCCTCGCAGATATCGACGCGGTCGCGGTAGACCTCATCGCCGAAGCGCACGTACAGCGGCACGACAGTTATTCCCAACTTTTCAATTACGTCGGGCGGCAAATCGGCGGTGCTGTCGGTAACGATCCTGATGGTCATGCCTTTTCCTTGACTTCGAGCTTTATCCTAAGCGACATCGCATCGCCCTCCATCCCCACAAGAAAACGCTATCGAAAACCGATACTGAAGCGATAACTTATCCATATTCTTACACTAAAACGCCCCCCTTGCAAGTCAGAAGTTGATATGACACCCCCCGTTGGTTTATAGTTTGTCGGTAATGGCGACCAGTTAAGCGACAGGAGGTCAGCGATGAAGACATGCGAAGGTCATCTCGGCAGGGTGTTCGTGATACGGCTGGAGGACGGCGACGCGGTGCCCGATTGTATCGAGAGGTTCGCCGAGGAGAACGGCGTGCAGGTGGGATATGCGATCCTCATCGGCGGCATCGGCGGCGGCGAGGTGGTGGTGGGGCCGCGGCGCTCCGGCGAGATGCCGCCTGACCCCATGCTGCTGCCCATCGATGGTGCGCACGAGGTGGCCGGCGTCGGCGTGCTGGCCCCCGGGGAGGACGGCAAACCTGTGCTGCACATCCACGCCGCGCTGGGCCGCTCCGGCCAGACGATGACCGGCTGCCTGCGCCCGGGGGTGAGGACGTGGGTGGTGGGGGAGGCTATCCTGTACGAGATACTGGGCACCGAGGCGAAACGTATTAACGACAAGAAGACTGGATTTGCGCTGCTCGACACCGGCCGATAACAACAGGCAACTGTCCGTTAAAGGATGAAGCTAACTATCCCCTGCAGGCGGCACCTCTACTGTGCAAAAACGGCAGCGCCGCGCCTCGATAGGGATCTCGCTGAGGCACTCCGGGCATTTGCGTGTAGTCGGATCAGGCGGCGGCTGCTTCCGCGACCGGGAAATCAGGGCGTTTATGGGTTTCACGACGAAGAAAAATATCACCACGGCAATCATGATGAATGCCACCAGCGCGTTGATGAAATGTCCATAGTTGAAGATGCTGTTGTTGAGCGTGAAGTGCAGCTGCGAGAAATCACTCTTTCCGAATATCGCCGCTATCAGGGGCGTTATGAAATCGGCTACCAGCGCGCTAACCAGGGCCCCGAAGGCAGCGCCGATGACCACCGCCACCGCCAAATCTATCACATTGCCCCGCAACAGGAACTGCTTGAATTCCTTAACTATCTTCATGGCTGCACACCTCCTCTTATGATTCGGCACATTAGCAGAACATCGGAATAAAGTCAACGACCGCTGCAGGCGAGACCGTCGGTGGGAGCCACTTCTGCGTGGACGAACAGCGTGCTGACCCACACGGCCAACCTGCCATGCACTCGTCTCCATCCCCAACCCGGTCTGCGGCATATGCGCCGGCAGGTGCCCGCCGACCAGCGGTCAACTCTACATGACCCGGGTCATCCTCCCGCATGCGAGTTACGCCGCAGAATACGTATAGCGAGCGATTGACGCTGGCTGAACAGCCTGGCTATGCTGCACTATGGGTCGCTACACAAGCCATTGCCTTGAAGCGACTATCGGAACAGGGGTTGTTTTTCTGATGCCAGATCGACTGGAACGCCGGAATCCTCATCCGCATGTTAGATTTTTGACTTCACGCGACAGTTCCCAGATCAGGGAGAACGTGTAATGAAGAAGGCGTCCGCTATCAATGCTGCTGCAATCGTCGTCCTGCTGGCTGCCATCGCTGCGGGCGCAGTGATATTGTTGCAGAAGCATCCCTGGTCGCGCGAGCCAGTCGAGATAAGGCTGGAGAGACCGGCGACGGCAGCCCAGAGGCTGTTGCAAGTTTACATCGACGGCGCCGTGGCATGGCCCGGCTGGTACATGCTCAACGGCGAGACGACCATCGAGGGCTTGCTGGCGACGGCCGGCGGCCTCACTAATGGCGTGGAACGATCGACTATCGCGATCCGCGTATCGACCGATGGAGTGGGCGAAAGCCCGCAGCGCATCAGCATCAACCGCGCCGAGGCCTGGCTCCTCGAGGCGCTGCCCGGCGTCGGGCCGAAGCTGGCGCAGGACATCATCGCCTACCGGGAAGCCAACGGGCCATTCCTCGCCACGGAGGAACTCCTGCTGGTGCCGGGTATCAGTCAGGCGACCTATGATAAATTCGTGAACCTGATCACGGTAGAATAGCGCAGATTCAAACATGACGCTGGTCTATCTCAGCCTGGCCTTTGTGCTGGGCACATACATCGGCTCACACTTCCCGCTGCATCCCATAAGCGCGCTGCCCCTCTTCTCCGCGGCGGCATTCATCCTCATGATAGGTCACCGCAGCCGGACGCTGCTGCTGGCCGGCATCTGCATCGCGCTGGCCGTGTGCGGCATGCTCCGCTTCGGCGCCGTGCCGACCGGAGACCAGCTTCAGCCTTACATTGGAAGGGGCGACGTGAGCCTGGTGGGCATCGTGTCGGAGGAGCCCGAGCCGAAAGACTCATCGATAAAACTGGTGATAGCGGTCAGGGAGATCGACGGCGAGGCGATATCGGGCAATCTCCTCGTGCGCACCACCAGGTACCCCGCTTACCGGTATGGCGACCTGCTCAGGCTGACCGGCGAACTGGAACGTCCGCCCGATGATATCGATGGTTTCGACTACAGCGGATACCTGAGCCGCATCGGCATCTACACCACGATGTACCGCCCCGATATCGAACTTATGGCTCAGGGACAGGGGCCGCAACCGTTCCAGTCGCTGTATTCCCTGCGGCACAGGCTGGGGGAAGCTCTCGAGGATTCGATAGCGGAGCCGCAGGGCTCGCTGGCGCGCGCCGTCCTGCTGGGCCTGCGCCACGACATCCCTCCGAACCTGTACGCCGATTTCCAGCGCTCCGGCACAGCGCACCTGCTGGCCATATCCGGCCTGCACATGGCCATCGTTGCCGGCATCCTGCTCAGCCTTACGACCGCCATCTTCGGCAGGCAGCGCCCGACCTACTTCATCGTGACGCTCATAATCCTGTGGAGCTACGCTATGCTGGCCGGCATGTCACCCTCGGTCATGCGCGCCGCCGTCATGATAACCATCTTCACCATCGGGATGTACGCCGGCCGACAGGGGAGCAGCCTCACCGCCGTCGCCTTCGCCGCCGCCGTCATGGTGGCCATCGCCCCGCACATAATGTGGCAGATCGGCTTCCAGCTCAGCTTTGCCGCCGTGCTCGGCCTCATCCTGCTGGCGCCACTGTTTCAGCGATGGCTGGGCAGCCTCAGGCTGGGCTCCATCCACCTGCCGAATATCGTGGTTTACAGCTCTGCTTACAGTCTGGGGGCCATCCTGATGACCCTGCCCCTGGTCTGCTATCACTTCGGCTACATCCCATTGATGGGGCTGCCCGCCACCTTTTTCGCTGCGATAGTGCTGCCCTATACCATCGTCCTGTCGGCACTCGCCGGATTTTTCGGGCTGGCATCGATACCTGTGGCTCAGGTCATCGGATGGCTAGACTGGCTCTTCCTGAAATACACCACCGTGACGGTGCAGCTTTTCGCCGCCTTCGACTTCGCCGTAATCACGGTCGACCGGTTCAGCGGGCTGCTGGTATTCATCTACTACCTGATAACCGGCGGCCTGCTCTGGCTCGTCAATAGAAGGGTACGGATATCGAACACTTCCGGTGTCCCCGATGCCGGCGGATTCAGCCGTGGTGTCTCGGGCATGTCCCCGGCTCCGCAGAAACGCTATACGAGATGGGCAACGGGCTTGCTGGCGGTCATCGCTGTGCTGATCTGGGTGGCTATAGCCGTCGCCCCCCAAAGCGACAGGCTCACCGTCAGCTTCCTGGACGTGGGGCAGGGGGATGCCATCCTGATCACATCGCCTTCGGGCGCACACATCCTGGTAGACGGTGGGCCCAGCCCGGAGAAGGTATGTGCCGGCCTCGGCAAGGCGCTGCCGTTCTGGGACCGCACTATCGAGATGGCGGTGCTCACCCATCCCCACGACGACCACGTGTGCGGCCTGGTCGAGGTATGCCGGCGTTACGATGTCGACCGGGTGCTGTATTCTGAGAATATCCTGTGTGACTCCGACGCATATGTTGAGTGGCTGAGCGTCATCGAAGAAAGGGGCATACCCTGCATCGCCGCGCAGGCGGGACAGCGCATCCATCTCGGCGGAGGCGTTGGCATCGACGTGCTGCACCCGCAAAGCGAGCTTCTTTCAGGGACGGACTCGGACGTGGATAATAATGGCGTCGTGCTGCAAGTGCAGATGGGAGACGTCAGTTTCCTGCTGACCGGCGACCTTTACCGGAACGGCGAGCTGTACCTTTTCTGCCGCCGGGCGGGACTGGAAAGCACGGTGCTGAAGGCATGCCATCATGGTTCCAAGTCATCCACATGCCCGCAGTTCCTGTCTGCCGTCGATCCCCAAATCGCTGTCATCTCGGTGGGCGTCAACAACAGATTCGGGCACCCGCATGACGAGGTCATGGTTCGGCTGATAGAGGCGGTCGGCGGGGAAAACCTATACCTGACATCGGAGCGTGGCACCATAACGTTCACCACGGATGGTGAGAGGCTGTGGGTGCAGACGGGGCGATAGTATCGCTGGGGGCTGCGAGACCTCTATATCAGAACGTCCGCTGGCAGTTCGGGCACACGAACTGGGCGAAAAAGCGATGCCCATCCGTCTTCGGATAGTAGGGGACCAGATCCAGAATCAGCGCCTTCCCGCACTTGGGACATGTGTTAAGCGATGCGGCGCCTATATCCTTGGCCAGCTTCTCGGCATCCATCTCTTTATCGTTAATCGACAGTTGATACGAGCCGATGTTCTTCCTGATCTTGGACTCTTTCAGTATCATATTGATCCTGTCCAGCATCTCGCGCGGCGTATAGAACGCCTTAACCACGTAATCGCTGGCGCCCACGCGCAGGCCTTCCTGAATGTCCTCTGTACCACCGAGGACAGACAGGATGATCACCGGTATATCCTTCGTCGTCGCATTCCCCCGTATCTTCCTCAACACCTCCAGCCCGTCGAGCCTGGGCAGAACGATGTCCAGCAATATAAGGTTGGGCATCGCCGTCCTCGCCAGCAGCCAGCCGCCCTCGCCATCGTCGGCGGTCAGCACGTCGTACCCTTCGCCCCGCAGCAGGTCCTCGTACACGCGCCTGAAACCGACCTCGTCCTCTATGATCAGGACAGTCCCCTTAGTACCTTCGCTCATCGCTGACCTCCTCCGATTTCTTCCCTGGAGAGACAATATTATACCACCATTTTGGGATTGGGGTTTATCGATCAGAGTAACCCGGCGGCACGCGTGCCAGGCGGAGCAAGGTTAATACGGGATCAATTCATGTAGACTGCCGATTAAGCCAAGCGAATAGAACGACCTTGACTGCGAGCCTCTCAACCCCGCCGCCAGCCCAATTTCGACTCATCAGCCTTAAAATACAGACGCGGCAGCAATTAAACCGACACCGACGACTGGCAACTGTCTAAACCTTACTCTACCGTCAGTATGCTGGTAACATGTGTGTCAACAACTGCGAGATATCCTGTTGCAGCGACAGTGACTGTCGACCGAGGGGATAACCTTGCGCCCGGTTTGCCTTTCTATTTATCGATATCTGAGAAATAGGTCTCTCAGCCGGCAGCCTCTTCACCTGCATTCTCTGCCGTTTCTGCTATCGCCGCCTCAGACGCCTCCTCTACCTCTACCTTCTTAGGTATGGAAAAGTAGAATGTCGCGCCTTTCCCTGTCTCCGATTCCATCCAGATATCACCGCCGTGACGCTCCATGATCCGCTTGCACACCGGCAGCCCTATGCCTGTGCCGAGAAACTGCCCGCCGTGCAGACGCTGGAATATCACGAAGATCCTGTCCTTGAACTCAGGGTCGATGCCGATGCCGTTATCGCTGACTGAAAAGACCCATTCTGTCTCGTGCTCCTCGGCTGATACGTGTATCTGCGGCGGCGCATCGCTGCGGAACTTGATGGCGTTATCCAGCAGGCACTGGAGTAACTGCTCCATCTGCGTTACGTCGGCCGTGACCACCGGAAGGGGATCGTGTGTCACCACCGCAGCAGCCGACTCTATAGCGCTCGCCAGGCTCTCTACGACATTCCCCAGCGCACGCTCCATATCCGCCTGTATGAACGGTTTGCCCCGTGTATTCACCCGTGAATATGTCGCCAGCGCCTGTATCCTCTCCTGCAGCAGGTTGGCTCCGTTTACTGCATAAGTGATGAAGTCATCGGCATCGGTATCCATCTTCCCCTTGTAGCGGCGAGCCAGCAGCTGTGTATAGCTGGATATCATACGCAGCGGCTCCTGCAGATCGTGCGAAGCAACATATACGAACTGCTGCATGTCGCGGTTAGCCCGCTCCAGGTCCTTCACCGTCCGCTTGAGATTTGCTTCCATCCTCTTCCGCACCGTCACGTCACGCGCGATGGAGATGAATCCAGCCAGATTGCCCGCGTGATCGCGCAACTGGCTCACGCTGAGCTCTACATCGGACGTTTTCCCATCACCATCGCCTTTCCTCTCGGTCTCCATGAACTCCAGGCCGGGGCGTCCGATGATCTCCTGCTTATTTTTATACCCGAAAATCCTGGCCGCCGCCTCATTGGCGTCCACAACAGTCAACCTCGAATCGGTAACGATCAAGCCGTCACTGGTGGACTCGAACATCGCGCGCAGCTTCTCCTCCGACCGCCGCAAATCCTCCTCGGCCTGCTTGCGCTCGGTAATGTCATCGTAGACAGCGACTACCTCACCGGATGCCAGCTTGTAAATATAGTTGTCCCTCCACCCCGATCGCCGTTCGTCCTGATAATACCAGTCACGCAAACTCTCGGATTCACCGGTTTGCCATACCCTTTGCAGCACGTCAAACAACCCATATTCCTTGATATTGGGATAAGCCTCAAGGATGCTCTTGCCAATAAGCTCCTCCTTCTTTATATTGCCAATGCGCTCCGCCGCGCTGTTGAAATCCTTGAAAACGAAGTCCTCCCCCCCCTTAATGGCCTCATAGACTGCCACGCCGCTATTCATATTCTCGAACAGGCTCCTGAATCTGGATTCACTCTCAATGAGCGCCTGCTCCATGCGCTTGCGTTCGCTGATGTCCCGCTCCACCGCGATAAATCCCATCGGCTTCCCGGCGGCATCGCGCAGCACGGTGCGGCTGGACTCCGATTCGAACTCCGTACCATCCGCTCTGAGCAGCACATGGATTTCTGTAATGTCCCCGGGGGACTCACCCCTGGATTGCTGCATCGCCCTATCTACAACTCCCTTGCGGTCCCTCTCGGCGACCAGATCCAGTCCGTTCCTGCCGAGCATCTTTTCCCTGTCGGCATAGCCGTGCATCTTCACCGCCGCGTTGTTCACCTCGATGATCTTCCCGTTCAGGTCAGTGAGTATTACAGCATCGCGCATGGACTCGAACATTATGCGCAATTTCTCTTCCGACTCCTTCAACGCCCGCTCATATCGGATGCGCTCCGAGATGTCACGGGCAACGGCGATAAACCCGGTGGGGTTCCCCTCTGCATTGTGTACCATGTTGATACTGAATTCGGTTTCCAGTTCGCCACCGTCCGCGGTTATCACCGCCAGTTCTATCCTCTCCAAAGGCCGCCCTGTCTGCAGGGCCTCGCCCATGGGGGCAATCGCCCTATCGCGGTCTTTGGGCGATATCAGATCGAAGCCGCCTCGACCTAGAAGCTCTTCCCGGCTATAACCGGTCAGTTGTAAAGTTGTCTCATTCACATCTATGACCCTGGTTTCCAGATCTGTGACGATAAGCATGTCTTTGATTGACTGGAATGTAAATCGAAGCTTCTCCTCAGAAGCCTGCAGCTCTTCCTGCATCCGTTTGCGCTCGGTGATATCACGCATGACGCCCACAAGTCCCTTGATGTTGCCTTCCGCATCGCGCAGAATCCCGGTACCCATCTCTGCCTCGAATATACTCCCATCCTTCCTGACAAGCCTGTAACAGAGTGCAGCATCTATAAGCTGGTTGCTTTCCAGCGTCTTGCCCATATCCGCCACGACTTTGTCGAGGTCATCCGGATGAACGAAATCCATAGCGCTCTTGCCGATAAGCTCCTCGCGTGTGTAGCCGGTCATCCGCAGGGCGGCATCGTTCATCCGCTGCATATTGCCCAGCATGTCAACTACTATGATCCCGTCACGTACGGAATCGAACATGGCGCGCAGCTCTTCCTCCGACTCCTTGAGTGCCTTTTCCCATTTCTTGCGCTCGCTGATATCCCGCGTCACGCCCACATAACCCCTGGGGTTCCCGTCCTCGTCCTTCAACATGGTCAGCTGAAGCTCGACATCGAAGGGCCTGCCCACTTTGGGCACAAACGCATATTCCATCCTTTCCGTGCGGCGCCCCTCGGTGAGCGCTTTCATGGTATCCTCTATGATTCTGTCTCGATCTGCAGGTGATATCAGGTCGAATCCGGAACGGCCGATAAGCTCCTCTTTGCCGGCAAACCCTCCCATACTAAGCACGGCTTCATTAACATCGACAATATTCGCATTCTTATCGGCGACAGATATGCCATCGCCCATGGCATCGAAGATGGCGCGCAGCTTCTCGGCGGTATCACGCAGTTCCTCCTCCATCCGTTTGCGCTCGGTGATATCCCTGGCGATGCTGACAAACCCCACCGGGTTGCCACTGCCGTCCCTCAGCACCGCGGTGCTGAACTCAGCGTCCAGCTGTCTGCCGTCGGCGGTGGTAAATTTAAGCTCCAGGGCCCCCGATTCGAGGCCTTCCTCCAGAACCTTGGCCATCACCTCGGCTGCCAGCTGGTGATACTCCGGCGATATCAGGTCCATGCCGTTCCTGCCGATAAGCTCATCCCGGCTGTAGCCGGTTATCTTCTCCGACGCTTCATTGGCTTCAATTATGGTGCCCAGCATATCCGTAAGTATCACGGCATCGTGCATGGAATGGAACATGATGCGCAGCTTTTCCTCAGATGCACGCACCGCTTCTTCCATCCGTTTGCGCTCGGTGATATCCCTGGCGGTCACTATCAGTCCAATCACTTTGCCGGCGCAGTCCCGCAGCACCTCGGTATTGGCTTCAATCTCAAACTCCCTGCCATCGGCGGATACCATCGTGTATTGCAGGATTTCGATGCCTTTCTTTTCGGCCAGCGCCCTGCCCATGTCCATCGCCACCCTGGTGCTGTCCTTTACAGCCACATGCTCGATGATGCTCCTGCCGAGAAGCCGCGCCTTGTCCCCGTACCCCAGCAGCCGCACCGCCGCATCATTCACATTGTTGAGGTTCAGATCCAGGTCAGTGATGAACAGCATATCGCCGATGGACTCGATTACTATCCTCAGCTTCTCCGCCGACTTCTCCAGCTCCGCCTCCATCCTACGCCGTTCGGTCACATCCCGCTCCACCGCGATAAATCCCACCGGGTTGCCTTCAGCATCCTTCAGCATGGAGGCGCTGAACTCGACATCGAACTTGGTGCCGTCCTTCCTCTTGAGTTTGTATACCAGATCCCTGGCAACAGTCCCCTGAGTAAACGAACCCATCATGTCATTCGCCACCCGCTCCCGATCCTCTTCCGCGATGAAGTCCAGCGTATTTATGCCGATTATCTCTTCCCGGCTGCTGTATCCCGCAAGGCGATATGCCGCCTCGTTCATATCGACGATCCTGCCTTCCATGTCGATGACAACGATGCCGTCAGTGATCGTGCCGAACATGGTCCGCATTTTCTCTTCCGACAACCGCACCGCCTCCTGCATCCGTTTGCGCTCGGTCACGTCGCGGGCGGTGATTATCAGCCCGACGACCTTGGCCGCGCAGTCGCGCAGTATCTCCACCGTAGCCTCGACATCGAACTCCTGTCCGCTTCTGTTCACAATCGTGTATTCGATTACGCCGCCGCTGCGCTCGTCTGCCAGCACCTTACCCAACTGCACCACCACCCTGGCGCTGTCCTTCTCCGCCACCATGTCGGTAACGCCCCGTCCCAGCAGTTCCTGCTCGCTTGCATAACCCAGGGTTCGTACCGCCGCCTCGTTAGCATTGACGATGTTCAAGTCCATATCAGTGATGAACAGCATATCGCCGATGGATTCGATTATCAGGCGCAGCTTCTTCGCCGCCTTCTGCAGCTCCGCTTCCATGACCCTGCGCTCGGAGATATCCCTGGTGACAGTGATGACCCCCTCGAGGTTGCCCGAGCTGTCACGCAGCGGGGCCACGCTCACCTGCACGTTCTTCTCGCTGCCATCCGCCATCACCATGGTGTATTCCACCATCTCGGCGGTGCTCCCCTGACCCAGGGCCTTCATCGTCTCGCGCGCCGCCATATCCCGCTCCTCGGGCTTGATGAACTCCAGACCGTTCCGCCCTATAAGATCTTCCCTTGTCTTGTGGCCGCCGATGCGGACCGCAGCCTGATTCACCTCAACGATGGTGCCGGATAGGTCGATGATGGTAATCCCATCGCCGATGGCCTCGAATATGAAGCGCAGCTTATCATCGGAAATATACGATGGCTTTTCACCCTTCGCACTGCCGCGTATCGGAACGCTGGTCTTAGAAGAAGCGCTCGATTTCGAATCTGGCTTCCTGCTGCCTTTAGGTTTACCTTTAGAGTTCTTTGCTGCACTCATCCCGGCCCCCTGAACTAGAAACCTACGAAATACATGATACCACAGATGCAAGTGTTAAAACAACATAATTCCCTAGTATATAGTCTTATATGGCTTAAAATAAGTGGCTACATCTGCGGGCGTAGCTCCGAAGCAATGTCACAATAAATCCCTGCCCTCCGATCAGGTGCGGCCCTTTCACGTCACATCCAGCCCGGGCTTGCCCATCGCCAATCTGCAGCCTACGTTGCCATTCAGTGCTTCACTCGGGATAAAACGCGCAGCCGCTCCGGGGTGTCCAGCTGAGGGTAAGCTGTCCGCGTATCTCTGAATCGGATGCGGGTCACCGTCGATCCCGCAGACCGGGAGTCGCTCTCACTGTGCCGATTCCTCCTGCGCCTCTTCCCGATGAGGGGGTACCTTGGGTATGGTGAACAGGAATGTCGCTCCCTCGCCCAGCTCCGATTCCACCCATATCCGACCGCCGTGCCGCTCCACGATCCGCTTGCATACCGCCAGACCTATGCCCGTCCCCTTGTATTCCTGCTTCCCGTGCAATCGCTGGAATATTACAAAGATGCGATCCTTATACTGGGGCTCGATGCCGATGCCATTGTCCTTGAACGAGAACTGCCACTCTTCACCCTTGTCCTCGACCGATACGTGTACGTGGGGCTTGACGCCTTCTGCCTGAAACTTGATGCCGTTGCCGATCAGGTTCTGGAACAGCTGCACCATCTGTATGCCGTCAGCCATGATGGTCGGCAGGGGGTCATGCGTTACCTCCGCGCCTTTCTCTGCAAGCGCCGTCTGCAGGTTCTTCAGCGTCTGCGCCAGAACTACCTCGCACTCCGTCGGCTCAGGCGGCTTGCCCTTGGTGCCCACCCGCGAGTAGATCAGCAGCGCCTGGATCATCCCCATCATGCGTGTAGAGCCGTCCACCGCGTACTCGATGAACTCATCAGCATCGTCTGCCAGTTTACCCTTGTAGCGCCGCGCCAGCAGCTGCACGTAGCTGGACACCATGCGCAGCGGCTCCTGCAGGTCGTGCGAGGCGACATAGGCAAACTGTTCCAGCTCCATGTTGGAACGCTTCAGTTCCTCCAGCAATTGTTGTACCTTCGATTCCATCCGCTTGCGCTCTGTGATATCCCGTGACAGGGTCACCCACCCCGCCAGCTTGCCGGCATCATCGAAAAGTGGCATCCCGCTGAACTCCGCGAAGAACTCGCTGCCATCGACCCGGCGCACCCTGTGCTCCAGCCTGTCAAGATAAGCTCCGCTCTTGAATGCCTTTACTCCATGTTCATATACCGCCTGGCGATACTCCTCGACGACGAATTCAATGGCGTTTAAACCGATCATCTCTGCCTTATCTTTAAACCCGTGCAACCGTACTGCGGCCTCGTTAAGGTCTATAATTTTCCCATCCGGCGTGGTGATGATCAGGGAATCCTGGATAGTTTCAAAAATGCTGCGCAGCTTCTCCTCCGATTCACGCAGCTTCTTCTCCATGCACTTGCGTGCCGATATGTCCCGCGATATGGTCACCCACCCAGCCAGATTGCCGGCGTCATCGAGCAGCGGCACCCCGCTGAACTCCGCCTCGAACTCACTGCCATCCGCCCGCCGAACCCTGTACTCCAGCCTGTCAATGTAACTTCTCTCCTTAAGCGCCTTCAACCCGTACTGGTATGCCTTTTCCCGGTACTCCTCGACGACCCAGTCAAACGCGGACAAACCGATCATCTCTTCCTTGTTCTTATACCCCTGTAATCTCACGGCAGCCTCATTGAGTTCTACGATGTGTGCATCTGGAGTGGTGAGGATCAGGGAATCGTGAATGGCTTCAAAGATAGTGCGCAATTTCCTTTCCGACTCGCGTAGCTTCTTCTCCATGCATCTGCGCTCGGAGACATCCCTTGTAACAGTTATCATCCCGAACGGCTTGCCCGCCCTGTCGCGCAGAGGGGCCACGGTCACCTCCACATCCTTTTCACCACCACCCGCCGTCAGCAGCCGGTACTCGATCATGCCGCTGGAACGTCCCTCGGACAATGCCTTTATCACATCCCTGGCCGCCCGCTCACGGTCCTCTTTAAGGATAAACTCTGCCCCGTTCCTGCCGATGAGCTGTTCCCTGCTGGTGTGCCCGCCGATGTGCACTGATGCCTCATTTGTATCCAGAATTTTACCCTGAAGGTCGGTTATGGTGATCCCATCAGCGATGGACTCGAACAGGAAGCGCAGTTTCTCCTCCGACTCCTGCAATACCTCCATATTGCGCACCTGTTCGCGCGACACCGATCGATACCCCAGTAAAGACTTCAACCATGAACCACTTTCACCCATGTGGCCTGGCCTCCTTTATCATGAAATCTTAAAACACGCTACCGTCTCGAAAAGTATGATACATAATACACCAACCTTAAAACAATGTAAAACCAGCTGTGTGACATAACAAAAGCCTGTTCGCTGCCAAGCTCCGTCATGCAGCATTACGATTGCGCTGAGGCAATCAGTCGCGCTTTCCGAATGAATATCGCTACACGATCGAGAGTTGACAGACGCCCACAAAAGGGTGTATACGTTATTCACCAGCGGTAATGTCGGCTAGCGATGTCTGCGATCCATATCGACGCTACAAACAGGTGGGAAATATCGCTGTGCCAGTTCATCGATCATGCAAATCAGAAGAGGAGCACTATATGCAAACACAAGTTAAGGCCTATACACTGAGCACCTGCAGCCACTGTAAACGGGCTAAGGAGCTGCTGAACGAGCTGGGTGTCAAGTTCGACTATACTGACGTTGACCTGCTGCCTGAGTCCGATAAAAAAGCGACCATCGAGGAAATTAGAAAGGTCAATCCGCGCTGCACCTTCCCCACGCTACTCATTGGCGATCATGTGGTTATAGGTGCCAACGAATTCGAGATACGGGAGGCGCTGGGACTGAAATGAATGCCGATGAGTTGTACGAGAGGCTGAAGAAAGTACAGGAGCCCAAAGGCTATTTCTTCAACAAAGATCGCCAGCAGGTGAACCAGATCCTCGAGGGGCTGCTGCTCAACCGCGAACGCTACGGCTACATGTGCTGCCCCTGTCGGCTGGCCAGCGGCGACCGTGAGAAGGACAGCGATATCATTTGCCCCTGCGCCTACCGCGCCGACGACGTGAAAGAATACGGGAGCTGCTACTGCAACTTCTACGTATCGCGGGAGTGGAACGAGGGTAAAATCCCCGATGTATATGTACCGGAGAGAAGGCCGCCGGAGAGAATACCGTATTAGCCGGCGCATCGAAAGGAGCAGCGACATGAAGATATGCCTTGTCACCGTAGCCCAATCGGTGCCGGGTTTCGAGGACTTCTGGTTCAGCGTGATACAGAAGGGCTTCAGCAAGGTGCTGCGACCCGATACCCTGGTAGTACAGAAGGCGCTTAAAGTGGGGCTGGCCGACCCCGAAGATTTCGTTAACCTTTACTACTCGCACCTCAACCGGGCGAGCATAGTGGAGACCATCATCGAGGCTGAACGGGAAGGCTACGATGCGGTGGTTGTGGGATGCTTCGGCGATACCGGGGTTAAAGAGGCGCGGGCAGTAGTCGACATTCCCGTCATCGGGCCTGCGGAGGCCACCATGCTGCTCGCCTGCATGCTCGGACGCAGGTTCGCCATCATCTGCGCCAACCTGCCGGGGCTGGTGCCCCAGCACGAGGAGCAGGTGCGCGAGCACGGACTGCGGGACCGCCTCATAACAAACGGAATCCGGCCGGACATCCACTCATTCGAAGACACCTGGACCAAGAGCTTCTCCGACCCCAAGTTCGCTGCCGATGGCGTAGCCGAAAGGGCCAGGGAGCTGGTGGCCGACGGCGCCGACGTCATCGTCATCGGCTGCTGCGGCATCGGACCGTTCTGCTCCGCCGCCGGATTGCACAGCATCCGCGTCGGCGATCGCAACATACCGATACTCGACGCCCAGCTGATAGCCTTCAAATTCGCCGAGATGGCCGCCGACCTCAGGATCGGCGCCGGCCTGCCGCCCACCAGCCTGCCGCGCCCGGCGACGGAAGACGTCGACCGCGTGCGCCAGAGGTTCGGGCTGCCCGACTAGGGCAACGGCGAGATCGATCGAAGTCGGCTTGACAGCTATCCACTCGATGAAGCACATCTTCACGACGCTACGCAGCCAGCTATCGTGTCGCCCCTCAGATGAGTGTTGCGAAGCCGCTGTCCGTCTCAGTCCGGATTGCCCCCCGAAGTAACGATATATCATTTGTCATCGACAGAGCGAACATTCAGAACAAAGTTGACAAATAAAGTCCGATGGTATATAAGATTGTATACAATTGTTCAAATTGTATAGATTTTGCACATCCGGCAGAATGTGGAAGGGCATGATATCGCGCTGGCGACCTTCAATAGTGCCATCGCATGCTCGCAATGGCCCGTCGATCCATTCGAAGGAGGCTTCCGGCAATGAAGTACGTTTATAAGTGGAGCGGCGAATACTGGGGATTCATCCAGGACGAATATCTGTTCAGCAAGAACGGCATGCACAAAGGTTTCCTCGTTGGAATTAATGTTTACCGCGAGGACGGGACATACCTGGGTGCACTCACCGAAGACCTGTACATCATGAGGAGCACCCTCGGCCCGCCACCGCCGCTGGAGGCTTCCCGTCCCTATCCTGCGCCGCCTATGATACCGCCGGAACCCCTGATGCAGACCACACGGACGACGCTGCCGCAGGGGCTGATCGACGCCCTGGAATATTACTAGTGTGCTCCCCACGATTCATCCGTCGACAGGCTGCATAATTGGGCCCGGCATCCGATCCGCAGGCGGAATCCACAAGCGCACCCGACCATTTCGTACGAGACCTGCAGCCATGAAAGTGCGTCCATCGACGTCTGAGACAGAGCAAACCCGCACGATTGACAGCCACAGTATCGCATGCGGTAACATAGCATAGAGTGCTGGAATTTATCTCGACTGCAACCAATGCCATCCGCTATCACTGAGTTCAATATGGTCGTAGTTAACGATATAAAGATCGACAGGCTCATACGCTCGAGGCGCCGCACGTTCTCCATCGAGATAGAGGCGGACGGCAGCCTCGTGGTGCGCGTGCCGAAGCGAGCCTCGATGCGAACGATACATGATATCATCGACAGGAGGAGCCGCTGGATAATGAAGCGGCAGAGGGTGGCACGTCAGAGGCATGCTCAAGTGCGACCTAAAAGATACAGCGACCATGAGGAGTTTTTGTATCTGGGCCGTTATTACGGGCTGCGCACGGACGGCGACAGACAGCAGGCGCTGGTTTTCGATAATTGTCACTTCATCCTGTCCCGGGAGCATATCGGCGACGCCAGGAATATATTTATCGACTGGTACCGCGAACGGGCGTACAACGTGATATCGCAGAGCGCGGCGCAATATTCCGCATTATCAGGTATCCCATTCGACCGCATCAGGATAACCGGCGCACTCAAGCGGTGGGGCTCATGCAGTGCCATCGGTAACCTGTGTTTCAGCTGGCGGCTGGCCATGGCGCCGCCGGAGGTAATCGATTACGTGGTGGTACACGAGCTGGCACACGTCGAGCACAGGGATCACTCGCCAGGGTTCTGGAACAGGATCGAGGGCATACTGCCCGACTTCAGGGAACGCCGCGCCTGGCTCAGGGATAACGGGCACCTGTTGACGCTGTAAGGTTAGAACGACAGCAGACGGTCGAGCACCTGCCCCGCTATCACATCCACCGGCAGGCTGGCGTCCACCGCGAGATGGCCAGCCTCACCCGACAGCACCGGCTCCAGGCTGCGCCGCTGCGGCCGGTAGATCTCCCACCTGCCATCCGATACAGTGCCGTCCTTCGCCCGCCGCGCCAGCCGACGCCTTATCCTGTCGGCATCCAGCCGGCACTCCACGATTATGAAATGCGCTCCGGTATCTTCCGCCAGTCCTTTGGCCCGCTGACGCTCACTGCGCTTGATGAATGAGGCGTCCAGAACGACCGAGTTGCCGCTCAGCAGGATCTCTTTCGCTCTGGCAAACATCGTGTCGTAAGTCCGGCGCGAGAACTCGTCGGAGTATATGCCGCTGCTGAACTCCTCGTAGCGATGCTCAGTCTGCGGTATGCCCGCCAGCTGCTTGCGCAATACGTCCGAGGATATCACCACCAGCCCTGAGCGTTTCGCCAGAGTCTGCGCCAGCGTGGTCTTCCCCGTGCCCACCAGCCCGGTGGTGATCAGCAGGACCGGCCTGGTTCGCGTATAGGCAAACGCCAGGTCGAAGTAACTGCGGGCTGTCCGTGCCGCCTGCGCCTTTCCCGCCTCATTGATATTGGGGTCGTCCAGAGCGAAGCTGTTCACCTTTCCCCTCACGTAGGCGCGGTAGCACTTGTAGAAGTTGAGCAACTGCAGCAGGTCGGCATCGCCGCTGCCATCGACGTAAGCCCGCACAAACGACCGCGACAGCTCGGCACGACCGTGGCGATCGATGTCCATAGCGAGAAAGGCGATCTCGGAGGCGACATCGCAGTAGCGGAAACGGTCGTTGAACTCGATGCAATCGTATATATAGATTCCATTGGCGAAGCAGACGTGTTCTGCATGCAGGTCGCCGTGGCAATCGCGTATGCGTCCGCGCTTAACGCGACGGCGGAACAGTGACGCGTTACCATCTATAAAGCCGTTCGTGTACGCCATTATGCGCTCGTACTGCCCCTCGGATATCGTCCTGCCGAAATACCTGTCCGTCTGGCCGAAGTTTTCATCGACGTTCTTACGTATAGCCTCGACGCTTCCGAAGGTTGCGATAGTCGGCCCGGTCTCCGCTTTACTGTGAAAATCCACCAGCTTGCGTGCCACCCGTTCTGCCATCTCCCCCGACACCTGATCCCTGTCCAGCAGCACCGACATCATCCTGTCCTGCGGCAGACGGCGCATCTTTACTGCGTACTCGACAGCCTTGCCGTTCCCCTCCATGACAAACCCGCCATCCTGTCGCGTCACGGGAACGACACCGAGGTAGATATCCGGCGACAGCCGGCGGTTCAGCTCCACTTCCCTCAAGCTGAACAGGCGGCGGTTCTCCAGCGTGGTGTAATCCAGGTAGCCCAGGTCTACGGCTTTTTTAACCTTGTAAACATACCTGTCGGCCAGGAACACGAAGGACATCTGCGTCTGCACCAGCTCAACGCGGGACGGGTTATCCGGATAAGCGCAGGGGCGGAGCAGGCTTTCGACCAGTTTCGATACGTCAAGCGCCATCTTTTCACCAGTGAGAATGCCGAAGTCAGACCAATTCTACACCCTCGTCACCAGCGGCGTAAACTCGTATCGCGGCTTCTCCCTCAACCGGGCACCTGTTCTCGCATATGCCACACCCGATGCAGCGCTCCTCGATCATCTGAGGACACAGCACACTGCTACTGCCACCACTACCTCCTTCCGAACCGTGCCGTCTGAGCCGAATCGCCCCACCGGGCACCGGGCACAGCTCCCAGCACGTCATACAATCGGTGCCCTGCGACCATGGCAGGCAACGTTCTTCATCTATATGGGCTTTGCCAATGGAAGTGTTACGCTTCTCCTCCAGCGATAGTGAAGGGATCGCCCGCGAGGGGCAGACTGCACCACACGCATTGCATGAATAATCGCAGTAGCCTATGCGGGGGATGAGCTCCGGCGTCCACAGACTTTCAAGCCCGGCAGAGAGGAAAGAGGGCTGCAGCCCGCCCGTGGGACATACCTTGACACATTCGCCGCAACGGATGCACTTATCCAAGAATTCGCCCTCGATAACGCCAGGAGGCCTTATCGGCAGCCGCGGCCTCTTGCTGATGTCTGGAATATACCGCAATAGCAGAGCGCATACCGCCGCCGCGCCGAACAACCCCAGCGCCCTACGTCGTGAAGGATCGTATCGATTTTTATCCAGCAAATCGCCGGCCCACCGCAAAGGAAAACGGCCAATCCGTGGAATGTGAAAACGGTGCCACTTAAACGAAATTGCTCCTGTCGGACACATTTGGGCACAGGCGAGGCAGACATTACACCGGGAAGAATTAGCAGCGTATTCGCGACGGGAATCGATAGCTCCAGCGGGACAAACGTCAGCGCAATCTCCACAGGCTATACAATCCCCACCGCTCACGCGATACCGCAACAGGGGATAGCGAGCAGCCAGACCAAGGAATGCCCCCAGAGGACACAGGTACCTGCACCAGAATCGCGGCTGTACCAGATTGAGCGTGAAAACGCCGATGATGACTATCAGTATAGAAAGGTTCTGAAGAACGAAAGCTTGATTCAGAGGCAAGATGCCGCGCAGCAGGTTATCGGACCACTCTGCGACAGGCTGGAATAACTCGACCCTGTACAGCGCTGAATTTACAGCAGTCGTTAGCGAGCCCAATACGGGCAGCACAACGCCAGCAAAGGTGCGGAATAGGATAGTAATGGGATCAAGTACCAGAGGAATCAAGCTGCCTAACGCACCAGCGACTAATATCGTAAATAGGAACAGGTATTTGACATTCCCCCATGACGGAGACACTTCCGAACGCCCGCGCCGCAGGCGGTAAAACGGAGTCCAGTCCAGAAGGGTGCCCATCGGGCACAGCCAGCCACACCATACATTGCCCAAAAAGAACACCAGAAGCAGTGTGGACGCGCCCAGCGCCAGCGGGGCTATCCACTCCCTGCCGGCCAGCATGGCCGAAATACCGACCAGAGGGTCGAGACGGAAGAACAGGTCGTGGGGCAGTAAAGTGCTGCCACCCTTTGTTGTACCCAGGAGGAGGTACAGGAACAACACCAGAGCCAGAATTTGGACAGCTCGTCTCAGACGGCGCCATGCTTTGAAGCTCATTCATAACCCTCAACGACCGAGCAGGAAATGTTAGACCTCGATTTCCTGTATCCTGATGCTGTCTAAATTCATAATGCCCAGTCCCATATCTGAGCCGGCTACGATGGCTGGCACATCGGCGCCCGTCATACCGAACAAGGTGGCGGCGTAGGAATCGGCGGCTACAATATCCGCACTGGCGATAATGGTATTCATTAATTCCACCTCTCCTAAGTCGTCACTGAAGGGGTGTCGGCTCGTCCTGATGCGTACCGCGTCAATCACTGTTAAATTTGGGCGCACAAGGCTGTTGAGATCAGCTATGCGTTGTCCCAAATTTTCGTGAAAACTGTGACGATCTAAGATCAATCCCATAAGATTTTTCATCCCCAAAGTCAATACTGCCAATTCATGTTTTTTCGCAATCGGTACGTTAATGAGCACATCCGCCTGCAACACATCGGTATAGACTGGCCAAACGGTTATATCACAACCTTGCGGTATTGACGTCTTTTGAAACTTCATTAAACTCATGACCTCCATATCACCACCTGCATCTAAAACTGCCGCTGCGATACCGCTGTGAGTGTGAGCATCCTCTTGCAAGCCGCTACAGGTATAATCCATTACCCTAACTCTCCTTGCTCCTGAACTTAGACAAAGCGCAACCAGTGCCGCAACAACTTCTGGATTAGTGGTTGTGGCTTGCTCAAATGTTCGATAGGCTGTGCCCATGTTAGGCTTGACTATTACGTCGTCGCCCGGCTTGACGAAGCGACCGATGCCGCCCAGGGCATCTACAGCCGCCTGCACCATAGCGGTCGGACTCTGCCCACGGGCTACGCTCAGATAGGCTGCCTCAGCGGTGGGAGTTGGCTCTACAGTGTACGAAGGCGCAGACGTAGGAGTGAAAGTGCTGGCTGGGATGGGCTTCGACGCAGGCTTATCTCCGCATGCCGTGCTTGAAAACAACGCGCTGGCACTAAACCCCAGAGAACCCAACAACAGTGCCTGTCTGATAAACTCGCGGCGAGAAATGTCCACTCTCTTAATCCCCCACAAGCTATAGCTTCGACACCATTATAAACCTTTACAGAATCACAAATCCACCTTGGGAAACCAGTAGCGAACTACTGTAAAATACTGAAGATTTACGTTACCGCCGTGTACGAAAGGGGGGTTGACAAGATACCCTGATATGGTGTAAAAGTATTCTCACCACTCTTAAGAAAGGAGCAACATGGTAGAGAGCGTCTATAAAGTCATCACGCTGGTAGGGACCAGCCCCGACTCATGGGAGAAGGCCGCCGAGGCCGCCGTAAAGCAGGCTTCGAAGAGCCTGCGTGACCTGCGCGTCGCCGAGATCGAGGAACTGGATATGCACATCGAGAACGGCAAGATCCGCGCCTTCCGGGCAAAGGTACGGATATCCTTCAAGTATCAGGGCAAAGAGTAAACAGCCAAACAGACAGCATATGCAAGGGGCACTCTGGAGTGCCCCTTTTCATTTGAAGTAACTGATCTCGAACTCAATATGCACGGGACCGACGACAACGATTCCGGCTGTAGCAGCCTCCGTACGATAACAATAAGCCTGTCCCGGATTGAGGAACGTCACCCCTTCTATCTCGCGGCAGACGGCGTCATGGGTATGTCCGAAGAGGATGACGTCGACCCCTTCGAACTCCCTGAGGATGTCCCTCTCGATGTTGTGCGGCGGCCCGCCCCAGTGCGGGTGGATCACGCCGAAGCGCCTGCCCTCGACTTCGAATGTCACCTTCTCCGGCAGCTCGGCGCGTATGTCGATTGAGTCTATGTTGCCAAACACGCCGACGAAACGCCTGGCAACGCGGCGCAACTGGTTCAGCAGCGGCAGGCGATCGTAGTCCCCGCAGTGCACCACGATGTCGGCCGATTCGACCTCATCCAGAAGCTCAGGCGGCATCACGCTGAGGTCCCTGCCGTGCGTGTCCGAGATGACGACGATGCGGGTCACTGCAGCGCCAGCTCCACCATGGTCACTCCGCTGCCACCCTCATTCGGCTGCCCGGGGCGGAAAGACCTGACCAGCGGGTGGCCTTTGAGCAGTTCGCGCGCCTCGTAGCGCAGCGTGCCCATCCCCTTGCCGTGCACCACCCTCACCTGCGGCAGCCCGGCCATGAAGGCCCGGTTGAGGTAGTGCTCCAGCCGGAACATGGCCTCCTCGGCTATCAGGCCGTGCAGGTCGATCTCATCGCTGCAGGTTCGCTGTGGCGAACGGTCGCGGGCACACATGACACATGTATTATAGCAACAATGCGCGCCACGTTGCCAGAAGCAGGCGCCCGATGTTATACTTTGCCTGTTGTGACGAAACTCGAATCTACAGGGGTGCACAATTGCCCAGATTAGACGGACGCGCCAACGATGAATTGCGCCCGGTGAAGATCACGCCCGGCTTCCAGCCATATGCCGAGGGTTCGGCGCTCATCGAGCTGGGAAACACCCGGGTCATCTGTGCGGTCAGCGTCGAAGACCGCGTTCCCGCCTTCCTCAAGGGGCAGGGCAGCGGCTGGATCACCGCCGAGTATGCCATGCTGCCGCGGTCGACACTGACCCGTATCCCACGCGAAGAGGGCCGCTCCGGCGGCAGGTCCCGCGAGATACAGCGCCTCATCGGGCGTTCGCTGCGGGCGGTGGTTGACCTCGAAAAGCTGGGCGAGCGCACGCTCATCGTCGACTGCGACGTCATCCAGGCCGATGGCGGCACCCGGACGGCGGCCATCACCGGCGCCTACGTTGCGCTGGTACAGGCCCTCAAGAGGCTCAGGGCGAAAGAGATCATAAGCTTAAAAGCCATAAAGAACACCGTGTCTGCGATAAGCGTTGGCATCGTCGGCGGCGACGAGATGCTCGACCTGTGCTACGATGAGGACTCCTGGGCCGAGGTGGACTTCAACGTGGTAATGACCGGCGATGGCAAGTTCGTCGAGGTACAGGGAACTGCCGAGGCTATACCCTTCTCCAAACGCAATATCGATACTCTGCTGTCCCTCGCGCAGAGCGGCATCGATCGGCTCCTCGCCGAGCAGAAGAACGCCATCGACTCCCTCAAGGCTTAGGAGGCATCCATGCCCGATCAGGCACTGGCCGGCGTCACCGTCATCGACCTGTCACAGGACATCTCAGGCCCGTACTGCACCAGGCTCCTCGCCGACTGCGGCGCAAGCGTGATCAAGGTAGAGCCGCCGATTGCGGGCGACCCCAGCCGGCGATCGGGCCCGTTCCCCGGCGACGAAGCCGACCCGGAAAAGAGCGGCCTGTTTCTGCTGCTCAACGCCGGCAAGAAAGGCATCACCCTCGACCTGCAGAGCCAGGCGGGCCGTCGAATATTTAAGCAGCTTGCCGACAAAGCCGACGTACTGGTGGAGAACTTTCCCCCCGGCGTTCTGGCAAAGCTCGGCATCGATTTCGAGTCCCTGTCGACCATGAATCCCGCGCTGATAATGGCGTCCATCTCATATTTCGGGCAGTGGGGCCCGTATCGCGACTGGGATGCGACCGACATCGTGGCGCAGGCGACCGGCGGCCTGATGTGGCTCACCGGCGATCCCGACCGCGAGCCGCTGCGGCTGCCGCTGCCGCAGGCCGATTACATCGCCGGCCTGCATGCCGCCGTCGCCGTCATGTGCGCCCTGTACCACCGCGATGCGACCGGCGAGGGTCAGCACATCGATATCTCAGTACAGGAAGCAGTGGCATCGATCCTGGAGGGAGCGCTCACGGCTTACGATTACAGCGGATACGTGATGAAGCGGGCTGGCTCCCGCCACCAGCAGAAGTGCCCGTCAAAGGTGATGCAGGCGAAGGATCGACATGTGCACATCCAGTCGGGGGCTAACTGGGACCACTTCGCCACACTGGTCGAGGAACCGAAGCTGATGCAGCCGCGACTGGCCTCTATCCTGCGCTACCGCTATGCCGACGAGGTGGAAGGGCTGATTCAGCCCTGGGTCGCGGGGCACATCGCACGGGAGATATTCGAAAAAGCGCAGGAGTGGCGCATACCCGCCGCCACAGTGCTGCGGCCCGACGAGCTTCCGGACGACCCGCAGTATAAGTCGCGTGACTACTTCCAGGCGATCGACCACCCCGCAGCCGGCCGCCTCACCTATCCGGGTCCTGCGTTCCGCATGAGCCGGACGCCGCCCGAAATGCGCCGCGCCCCGCTGCTCGGCGAGCACAACGGGGAAGTGTACGGCGTCATGCTGGGCCTGAGTCGTGACGACGTCGTCGCGCTGAAGGAGCAGGGTGTCATCTGATTCACGTCCGGCGCTCGACGGCCTGCGCGTCATCGACCTGTCGCAGATATATGCCGGGCCCTACGCTACTAAACTGCTGGCGGACATGGGGGCGGAGGTTATCCGCATCGAGTGCGCCGCCCGCTCCGGCCGTGGAGGCTCGCTGCCGCGGATGCAGCCCGGCGGCGCCTTCGGCGCATCGTTCCCCGACAGCGACACCGGCGAGCGCTCGTACAACCGCTATGCCTACTACAACGAGGTCAACCGCAACAAGCTGGCCATCACCCTCGACCTGTCGAAGCCACGCGGCGTCGATGTCTTTAAACGCCTAGTGAGTATCAGCGACGTGCTGGTGGAGAACTTCACCCCGCGCGTCATGCCCAACTTCGGGCTGGACTACCCCGTATTGAAATCGATCAACCCCCGGATCGTGATGGCCTCCATCTCCGGATTCGGGCAGGACGGGCCCTACCGCGACTGCGTGGCCTACGGCGAGGGCATCGAGGCCATGGCCGGACTGTCGTACCTGACGGCGTACGCCGACAGCCAGCCTCTCAAGCCCGGCGTGGCCTACGCCGACGCCGTCAGCGGCCTGCACGCCGCTTTCGCCATCCTGGCCGCGCTGCGATACCGCGAGCGAACGGGCGAGGGCCAGCACATCGACCTCGCCATGCGCGAGGCGCTCACGCCACTCGTCGGGGAGGCGATCGCGGACTGCGCCATGAACCGCCGCATCGCCCGACCCATGGGCAACCGCGACCGCGCCATGGCCCCGCACGGCTGCTACCGCACGAAGGGCGACGACCGCTGGATCGCCATCGCAGTGGCGAGCGACGAGGAATGGCGCGCCCTGTGCCGCGCCATGGGCGACCCTACCTGGAGCCGGAAGGCCAAGTTCGCCACCATGGCGGATCGACTTAAAAACCGTGAAGAGCTGGACCACCGTCTCGAGGAGTGGACCATCGAGTTCGACCATATCGAGCTCATGCATATGCTGCAGGACGCCGGCGTGAAGGCGGGCGCCGTCCTCGACACGGCTGAACTGTCCGCCGACCCGCACCTGAACCAGCGGAGCTTTTTCGAGGAGCTGGCGCACCCGGAGGCTGGAACGCATCGCTATCCTGGTGTATCATGGAAGATGAGCCAAACGCCAGGCCGTCTGCGCCTTCCCGCGCCGTGCTTCGGGGAGCACAACCGCTACGTGTTCGGCGAACTGCTAGGCATGTCGGATGAGGAGATCGACCAGCTTGAACGAGAAGGCGTGACGGCGGAGGAGCCGCTGCCGCAGCCGGATGTATAGATCATGAATGAGATGCAGCCGCAGGAGCCGAACCGGGCAGAGCAGGAGCTGGTGCCATGGACGCCGCTGGACCTGCTGAAGGCCATAGGCCTGGTCATCGGCACAACCATCATCCTCGTCGGTATATTAATAGTGTTCCTCATCCTGTTTATCCCCGACACTGACTTCGAGAAATACCTGTGGCTCATCCTGACCCTGGCCAGCATCCCCATGTACGGGTCGATGGCGTTCTCCATCTGGCTGCTCGCCGTTCACAAGTACCGCATACCGTGGCGCTTCCTCGGACTGCGCCGCTTCAAACCAGTGCGCGGGGCATTGCTGGCGCTGGGCGTGGTGGCAGCCGGCATCGTGGTGGGCATCCTGTACGATTTACTGCGCAAGGCATTGGGGTTTGACCCGGTACCCACCCTGCCGCCGGAGTTCACCGCCACCCCGTTAAACTGGGCAGCCCTCGCTTTCCTCGCCGTCGGCATCGCGCCACTGGCGGAGGAGCTGTTCTTCCGCGGCTTCATCTTCCCCGGCCTGAGCAAGAGGCTGGGCTACGGCTGGGGCATCGTCATAAGCGCCATGCTGTTCGCCATAGCGCACCTCAACCCCGCCTCGCTGGCGCCCATTTTCATCCTGGGCATACTGCTGGCGTGGCTGTATAAAAAGACCGGCTCCATCTGGCCATGCGTCCTGGCACACTGCACCTACAATTCCATCGCCCTCATACTGGCAGCGCTCGTATAGAAGTTGACTCCAACTCAATAAGTATTACAACCATTAATAGCAGTCAGGGTCATTTGAAAAAGAAACAACCCGCCTGAGGCGGGTCGTCGAGCTAGCGTTATAAACACTAGCGATGTTCGGTCTAACGATACTACACAGAAAGTCCGTCTGTCAATATCTTCAGGATTGATATTATAACACACATGTTATATCATATGGCAGTCCAGACAGGCAGGCAGTAAAATGGCAAACAGAAAAGCTACAAATTTCGACGAATTCGAGAGAGAGTTGCTCAAAAGGCCTGGGATTCGCAGGGAATACGAGGCTCTACAGCCTAAGTATGACATGATACGGAGCCTGATCGAGCGCAGAAATCAGCTGCATATCAGCCAAACGCAACTCGCCAGGATGGTTGGAACTAAGCAACCCGCTATATCCAGACTGGAGAAGGGCGATTACAACACTACCCTTAAAACATTTTTCAAAGTAGCGGAGGCCCTCGATCTGGATATTTACCTGAAAGCGCGCGGAGAATCAAAATAGCTTTTGGCCGGTCTGCTGCTGGCGTGGCTGTACAAAAAGACCGGCTCCATCTGGCCGTGCATCCTGGCCCATTGCACCTGCAATTCACTTATGCCAATTTTTATGGTAATATAACCTCGCTATAGAAGCGGCTAAAAAGGGATATTCCAATGCGATTTTTCCTTGCACCCCGTTCTAATGAGACATCATACAAGGGTTTTCTAAGCACCATAGAGCATGGCATAGACTTTTCTATAGTCGAGCCCTATCTCGATGATGCTGGTAAAAGCAGATTATCTGGAATGAGCAAAGTATATGTCTGGGGAAACAAGGAGACAATAAAGTCTTCATGGGACAAGATGGAACTCGGCGATCTGGTCTTCTTCTATAAAGGGAGGGAGGGTCAAGAAACAGAAGGCAAGCTAACTTATGTTGGCAAGCTAATGCACAAGCAGCATAGCAAGCCTCTCGGTCTTGCACTTTGGCCTCCAAAGAAAGGCGAAGAGCCTTGGACTTGCATCTTCTTTCTTGAAGATATCCGGCCAATCTACATCCCGATTTCTGACATTTCTGAAATAGCTGGGTACAAACGTGCCTTTGTGGTCCAAGGTTTCATGCCACTCAAGGAAGAAGCTGTCGTATCTATAATAGAAAAATTCGGTAGCATAGATGCATTCCTATTAAAGTATTCCGTAAAGCCAGAGCCCCTTGTTAGTGACATAGAAAAAGCCACTGAGGTTACAGCCCATGCCGAGGCACAACTATTGTTGCTGAAAATAGGGAAAATGCTCCACTACGATACCTATACACCCGACCGTTCAAAAAAAGCTTATGGCGAGAGACTCGAAGATTTTTGTTCACTGAAGCATGTTCCTACGCGGTTTTTAGGTGAGTTAGTACCGATAATCAGCGAAATTGATGTTATTTGGTTTAAAGATGATATACCGCAATACGCGTTCGAAATAGAACACACAACAAAGTTTGGAAATGCATTTCAGCGTCTTTTTCAACTGAAGCCATTATCCGTCAAACTCTTTGTCATATCCTCAACTAAGAACAAATATCTTTTTGATAAGTTCATAGAAACTGACCCTTACTACCGTTTCAAAAGCGCCTACCACTTTCGAGATTATAGCCAATTGGAAAAATTCTTCCGTGCAGTCTCAGAGTTTAAAGCCATCAATGAAGTTTTTTTAGGTACTTGAGAAAATTAGCTCACTCCCACCCCATACGCTCCAATTCCCGTATTGAACTTGCACGCGCTGGATGATAATATACAGGCATTAAGAACATGAAATGTCGCGGGATACGTGGGGCGACCACGGTTGACACCAACACCAAGGGGGACATCCTGAAGGCAACCCGGGAGCTGCTGCAGGAGATGGTGCAGGCTAACGGCGTCCGCGAGGAGGACGTGTCCTCTATCCTGTTCACCACCACCTCCGACCTCAACGCCACCTTCCCGGCGGAGGCGGCGCGGGAGCTGGGGCTGAGCCAGGCGCCGCTGCTGTGCGGGCAGGAGATAGACGTGCCCGGCAGCCTGCCCATGTGCCTGCGCATACTGCTCCTGTTCAACACGGAAAAGGACGCCGGAGATATCGTGCACGTATATCTCAAGGAAGCCAGGAAACTGCGACCCGAGGTCAACAGCACAAAGGGAGGCACGGAAGGCCAGACATGTTCATCGTGATGCGAGCCGGACAGAGCGAGGGCGAGATCGAGGAGATCCTCATGCGCCTCAAGCAGCTGGGCTTTACCGGGCACATATCGCACGGCGTGGAGCGCACCGTCATCGGCGTCGTGGGCCAGACCTACCCCGAGCTCAAAGAGACGCTGGAGGCGTGGCCCGGCGTCGAGGACGTGGTGCCCATCAGCAAGCCGTACAAGCTTGCCAGCCGCGAGTTCCAGCCGCGCAGCACGACGGTCAAGATAGGCGATGTCGCTATCGGGGGGGACACGGTCGTGGTGATGGCCGGGCCGTGCGCCGTGGAGAGCGAGGAGCAGCTCATGTCTACGGCGCGCGCCGTCAAGGAGGCCGGGGCGCACATCCTGCGCGGCGGCGCCTTCAAGCCATCCACATCGCCGTACACCTTCCGCGGGCTGGGAGAGAGCGGCCTCAAGCTGCTGGCTCAGGCGAGCAAAGATACCGGCCTGCCGGTGATCACCGAGGTGATGACCGTCGTCGATGTCGAGCTGGTATCGAAATACGCCGACATCCTCCAGATCGGGGCGCGCAACATGCAGAACTTCAACCTGCTGGACGAGGTGGGCAAGACCAGGAAGCCGGTCATGCTCAAGCGCGGCATGTCGGCCACCATACAGGAGTGGCTGCTATCGGCGGAATACATCCTGTCGCAGGGCAACAAGGGAGTCATCCTGTGCGCCCGGGGCATACGCACCTTCGAGACGCACACGCGCAACACCATGGACATCGACGCCATACCCATCATCAAGAAGCTCAGCCACCTGCCCATAATCGCCGACCCCAGCCACGGCACCGGCAAATCCGAGCTGGTCATACCCGTGTCCATGGCAGCGGTGGCCGCCGGAGCCGACGGCCTGATGGTCGAAGTGCACCCCAACCCGGAGTCAGCGCTGAAGGACGGGCCCCAGTCGCTCAATTTCGACAGTTTCCGGCTGCTGATGCAGCAGCTCGCCCCGGTGGCCGTCGCCGTCGGCCGCAAAATAGCGTGACGCGAATATATCGATTGTAATAACAGAGAGTTATGCGATGAACGCGGCAAAGAAGCCCAAGCTAACAGAGAGACAGCTGCACCTTATACTCGATTCCATCGATGATGCCTTCATCGTCACTGACCTCAGCTTTACCGCCATCGAAGTGAACAAGTCTGCCCTGCGGCTGTTCGGGGCCAGGCACCGCAGCGACATCATCGGGCGCAGCCTCCTCGATTTCGTCGCCGGTGACGACCGGGACCGGGTTTCCCAACTGCTCGAGCATGCGGCGCAAAAGGCCCGCCGCGACGCCGGGGGCACATATGCGCTGGTGAACAGCAAAGGTCAACGGATAAACATCGAGCTGCACCCGTCCATCCTGCGCGGCGACGACGGCGAACCCGCGGGCTGCGTCTGGGTGGCGCACGACACCGCCGAGCGCAAGCGCATGGAGGAGGCCGTGCAGGAGAGCGAGGACAAGCTGCGCGCCTTCATCGAGAACTCGCGCGACGCCATCTTCATCTTCGACCTCGCGGGCATCTTCGTGGACTGCAACAGGAAGGCGGAGGAGCTCACCGGATACCCCAAGGACAGCCTCATCGGCAAGGATTTCCTCAGCGCCGGACTGCTGCCGCAGGGTTACGCCCTCAACACGCTCATCGGCGCCGAGGAGCGCATCACCGGCGAGCCGGCGCGCTTCGACGAGATGGAGCTGGTGACGCGGGACGGCCACTGGGTGATAGTGGAGATCACCAGCTTCCCCGTGACGCGCGAGGGGCAGCTGGAGGTGCTGGGCATCGCCCGCGATGTCACCGAGCGCCGGCAGGCAGAGGAGCAGATCGCCCGCCACACGCGCTACCTGGAGGCGCTGCACGCCGTGGCGCAGACGACGAGCCACACGCTGGAGACGCAGGAGCTGCTGGACAGCGCGCTGGCTAAGGTGCTGGAGGTAATGCGCATGGAGACCGGCGGCATCTTCCTGCTGGACGCGCCTTCGAAACTGCTCACCATGCGCTCCCATATCAATGTATCCGACGAGCTGGTGCGGGACATCGGCAGCATACAGATGACGCAGGACGAGATGGAGCGCGCCCTCAATCTGGACGAGCCCGCCATCAGGCTGGAGGCGGTCTTCGACAAGCCCAACCTTGAGGCGGTAACGCGGGCGCTGGACAACGACGGGCTCAAGATGCTGACCATCGTGACCCTGACCGCCAAGGGCACGATCCACGGGGTGCTGTGCCTCAGCAGCCGCACGCCGCGGCACCTCGCCGACGACGATGTGGACCTGCTGCGCGCCATGGGCGGCCAGATAGCGGTGTCCATCGAGAACGCGTCGCTGTATCAGGAGACCAAGGACAAGGCCGACCGCCTGGCCATCATCGCCGAGCTCAACCGCGTCATCGGCTCCAGCCTGGACATCAGCGACGTATACGAGACATTCACCTCCGGCCTCAAGCGGCTGATCGATTTCGACCGCGCCACCATCGCCATCATCGAGGAGGGCAACATCCGCTTCATCGCCGTGTCCACCAGCATCGACACCGAGCTGGTCGCCGACATGGCCATCCCTCTTGCCGGCACCGCGACCGAGTGGGTGGTTCAGAACAAGCGCGTCAACGTGGAGCACGATCTGGAAAAGGAACACCAGTTCCCCATCGACGAGGTGCACCTGCGCGAGGGCATGCGCTCCGCCATCCGATTCCCGCTGCTCTCCAAGGGCGAGGTGTTCGGCACGTTCAACCTGAGCAGCCGCCAGCCGTACGCCTTCGGCAAGCGCGAGCACGAGATACTGGAGGAGCTGGCCGGGCAGATATCCGTCGCCATCGAGAACCACCGCCTGTTCACCGAGGTCAAGCGCCGCCGCGATGAGCTGGAGCTGGCCTATAAACATCTTGCGGAGAAGGCCAGCGCCCTGGCACAGAGCCGGCAGAGCGGCCAGGCGTGAGCCGCACCACAACAATCGCTATGCGATAGGCCCAGCCTTTAACCCTCGAAATCAGCTGCTTAGAAGTGCTTTTCATGCCAGAACAGTAAACAGTTAGACGTTGTCTCTCAGTACCTATGGTTTGCCAGCGATTCCACCACCCCTTCACCATTATCACCTTTTTTCTGTACGGCATATGACAGCGGAGACCGGCGGCGGTGAAAAGGGTAGGGGGATTGGGGGTAGGGTAACAGTCAATTGGTGCTTAGGAAAGGGGCTTTCACGCATATATGTCACGCAGTAAATGATGGCCGGTTTTGGTGGTTGCAGTTGTTGGTTATGGTTTTGAGAGGAATAATCTATTTTTAATTATGGCACTTTGTGGAATTAGTTCTGTTTATACTTTTTCCGTTTTTTTCTACGATATCCTTTCGTGGGGGCGGGTAGTAGTAGTGCCATCTCTGCGGGGTACAGCCTTTTCACCCTATCAATTTTTCGCCGTATACTTCGTAAACGTTCGTCTTCTTCCTCAAGGAATTCTAAGAACAGTAAAGTTACTGCCTTGTCATGCAAAGTTAACTCGCCTTGCTTCTCTAAGAAAGTGCTCGTAATTAGTATCTGATTAATACAGGCTTCTATCTCGTTTGTATCTAAACTGTTACGATTTGCCCACAACAGCAATAATGCTTTACGCATAGATTGTGCATCATTGTGTGATAGTAGATCGTTGCATATGGTGATTGATTCTTTTGCTAAAGTTTTACTTCCAAATGAGTATTCACCAAGGGCTTGAATGAAGAAATCTGTAAAAATGGTAGGTATACGTTCCTTATTAGGTTTTATTATTGTATCAACGTAATCACGTATAGGGTCATAGCTTTCCATCGCTGATGAAATACCCTGTATCTTTATTGCTGCAGTGCTATTCCAGCCCGCTTGCAATAGGCGGCCAATGAGAAACTTCAGTATGTGGATTTCAAATTCGTTGTCAGAATAGTTAGCTATACCTTCAACCATCTTTTTCGATATTTTACGTCTCAATCCAATGTAATAGAAGGCTACATCTGTCCACATGGGATTGAAGTATAGATTTACAATTTCAGTATCTGAATCATTAATTTCCTCTTGATGCTCCTTCAGCCAAAAAGCGGCGAAGTAGTCTAAGAAAGACCTGTGACGGAAAATCACGCTTTGGCCAATTCTTAGTATACCTGCTCGTTGAATTTCAACAATAAAATGTTGAAGTTTCTGTATATCGTAGCCATATGTAGTTATAAAATGATTAACGAAGACGGTAAAGTCTTCAGACGGTGTCGCAAGACGATTTTTTTTGTAAAACTCGAACCAAGCGAGTTCGGCTAAAAAACTTTTTTTAATAATATATTCAAATGCCATATCTATACCGTGGTCATACCTGCCGAGGGCTATATCTACAAAACGATCATAAACTTCGGTTATAGAGCCAGGAATTTCCCTTTCACTTTCGGCGATTTCAATAAGAAGTTGTAGCGATAATGGCGTTATCGAAATTCTCATATCTGCTTTTTGGAGTCCTTCTTTAACAATGTCGATGACAGCTTTGTTATCAACTAAACGCTCAATGAGTTTCATTGCTTGGTTAAATTCAAAAGGCAGTAATTCGTATCGTTCAAATGGAGACATAACATCTTTGATAGTTTCCATTTTGCGCGACGTTATAACTAATCCACAATTCAAATCTACTGAAAATCTAGTAGCTTTATCAACAACGGAACTCATCGTATCTGGCTTTAACTCATCGAGTCCATCAATGAGTAAAACGTTGACCTGAAATTTATCTCGCAGTGGCGCGGGAGGAAGACAATTATTTTTAAAAGAATCGCAATCTGAGAAATCAGCAAACTTAGCGGCTTTAATCAATATAGGTATATCGACTTTCTTCCTAGTGTTTTGACCACCCAGATTCTTGAGACTTTCATGAAGCATATCTAGGGCGATTTTTGCTAAGGCTGCCGATTTACCTGTTCCTGGATCGCCTGCTAATAGTATGCGTTGGTTAGATTGGATTACTCTCCGCAATTTTGCGAAGGGAAGCCGTTCTCGTCTTAGTGCCATCTGGAGCAAATCATCATCTAAGTTTGGACTCGAAGCAGATTTTGAAATCCAGGGGTCGACGTAGCTTTCTGAAAGATTTATCGGTTTTCTTGAGAATTCCTGTTTTGTCTCAAGTTCAACAATTCTCTGTTGTAAGAAATCAGAAAGTGGTCCTTCAAAGAATATCTCTGGGTAGTGCTCAGTGAACTTATCAACCAACCAAAGGATTGGGAAAATTCTTGTGTGCATCTCCTTAAGTTCACGTTCAATCCTCTCATTTGCTTCGTCAGTAAAGCGGCCGACAAATACAACGTAGACTGAATTAATTTTCACTGCTCCTGCAGCTAGTTCACGTGAGAAGAATGGGTGAGTAAAGGCTTGCCTGACTTGCGATATTACTTCATCGACTATACCAGCACTTCTAGCTGTGATCTTCCCTGCCGCATCTCCTTTTTTAACAACGACACCGACATAATTCTGCCCATAGGCGTCCTCTCGTCTAATTACCAAATCTCTTCCGTGTTCATCTGCCTGATGTGTGATTTCAGCAACAGCATTATCCTCCATTTTTTCAAAGAGGCACTTCAACTGTTTATGTATTTCGACTTCTGGCAACGACAAAAGGTAATCCCTTTTTGAATCGTATGTGAGGGCTTTCGCCCGTTGTACTAATTGTTTTGAAATGTCCATAATACTCTACAAACAATAACTCTTGTAATTCTTATGTAGTTTTCTTTGGAGACATTCTACGATTGCTACTAAAAAGAGTCAAGTCGTAATTTTAGTTAGAGTTAAGAGGTCTCACAAGATAATTATACTTATATACTCCTATACCTTATCGTCCCACCCCTTCACCTCATTTCCTAACACCCCTCTAACGCACCCGGTATGAACTCTCCTGTGACCAGTCCGCCGCCACATTTTTAAGACCCATCCCCGTCCCCCTCGCCTTGATTGCCCCGCCCTGTGGGGGTATTATTTTCACATATAAAATGCTGGCCCGAGACAATCGATGCTCATAGAAGAAGAACTGGCAAGGTCAATGCCCGAGCGCGACACGGCGGTCACCATCGGCGTGTTCGATGGCGTGCATGTGGGGCACCAGGCGCTTATCGCCAAGCTGAAGGAGAGGGCGGTGCCAAAGTCGCCGATCTCTGCCGCAAGTACGGCATGAGCGATGCCGCCGGCAGCACAACGTATCGATACGATTCCCGCGGTCGGCTGATACAGACGGACAGGACCATCGACAGCACCGAGTATACAACGGGCTTCTTATATGACGCGGGTGACCGGCTGGTATCGGTCACCTATCCCACAGGTGAAGTCGTTACCCAGACGTACAATGGGCGCGGCTTGCCGGAAACCTTGAGCGGCAGCGTCGCGGGGAGCCTTGTGGCGGATACTACCTACAACACGATGGGACAGATATCCAGGATCGATCTGGGCAGTGGCGCCTTCGATACCTTCGCGTATTACGGACTCGATGCGGGCGCACCCTCCGGCTACTGGGGCCGGTTATGGCAGATAAAGACTTCCAACCCGTCCGAGACCCTGCGGGATGTACGGCACACCTGGGACGCCAATGGCAACCTGGTTCAAAGGGAGAACGTCCTCGCCGGCGAGACCGAGACCTTTGGATACGACTTCCTGGACAGGCTCACCTCGGTATCCGGGGCTTACAACCAGAGCTATGCCTATAACGAGATCGGCAACATCGTATCGATGAACGGCGTCTCTTATACCTACGGCTCCCAGCCGCATGCCGTCACCGCAGTCGGCGATACCGTCTACACCTACGATGCCAACGGCAACATGGTCACGCGCGGCAACCAGAGCATCGCCTGGGACATGACCAACATGCCGGTTTCCGTTAGCGATGGCGTAAACACCAGCACGTTTGTCTATGACGGCGATGGCAGCCGGGCGATGAAGACGGAGGGCGGCGAGACCATCGTATATGTTAACCAGTACTACGAGAAGAACATCACCACGGACGAGGAGACCAGCCACTATTATATGGGAAGCAGGCAGATAGCGTACATGAACGACGAAGGGATTCGATACGTTCACCAGGACCACCTCAGCGGCACTTCCGTAACCACTGACAGCTCAGGGGTCGTTGTGGCGACGATCATATACTTCCCGTTTGGCGGAACGCGAACTGTGACGGGAGACCTTGACACCGACAAGCTGTTCACCGGCCAGCGCCTTGACCAGACCGGCCTGTACTACTACAACGCCCGCTACTACGACGCGACGATAGGCAGGTTTGTGAGCGCGGACAGCATTGTGCCGGACTACACGAACCCGCAAACGCTTAACAGGTACAGCTACTGCAACAACAACCCGCTGCGCTGGATCGATCCCAGCGGGATGGTTGTAGATACTTCTTGTTTTGACTGTGACCCATTGGTAATTGTTGATCCCGGCCCCCCGGATGATCCTTGGGATTATGCAAGTGATATTTTGGATGTAGGTTGTTCGTTAGAAATAAGTTATAATGACTATACTGTGAATTGGGTATATACAGTGATAAAATCAGATTGGATTTTTATTGATAAATACGAAGGGTATATACCATCGTGGTTGCAAGGTGCCCAGTACCCCCAAATAGTGTCCAATCCCCACACGGATAAATTGGCAATTGACGTTCCTATACTTGCACCAGGTTCTCTACCAGATAAAAATCTCCCTGGTTCATACCAAGCAACAGAACGTGGAACACAACCGCGTTCTATTAACGATATACTTGAAACGATACAGGATATAGAAAGAACATGGGGCAGTCCTCAATATACCATAATAGACGGAAAAGGGCATGTAGTAATGAGCTGGGGTGACCAATGGACAATCGGAGAAGTCCCATTAACAACGTGGGTAGGTTGGGCTGTATGGGAAGGTTTGGAAATTATAGGACAAATAGCTGTTGATTACTTAATAGGACGCGCTATAGGTATTCCCGTGGAAATAATATATCCAGATGATTGGCAAAAGTCCCCATATGATAAATGGTGAAAGTGGTTTAAGGAAATGTGTAAAATACTTATCTTAATGATAATCATTATGATGATAGGTCCTGTTCAAAGCTGTGCCCATATGAGTACAGAGACGTTGGGAATCCCTGAGTGGGCTAGTGATCTTACGAAAAAAGTGCCATACGATGCTGAACTAGCCTGGGCAACCGATTTGAGGTCAATACGAGCAGATGCTGATTTAAAGGCTTACTATGATGCCATGAAGGATTCATTTAATTATATCTCTGTCAATCAATATATGATGAATTGGTCTTTTTATCAGGGTGCTTTTACATATATAGTGCCTTATGAAAGTCCACTCGATTTTCAGCAGATAGATTTTTTAGTGGACGGCCGGAGTTATAGGGATTTTTGCTTCATTACCCCGTCTGGTGATATAGGCAGGGTGGAAGGCTACCTTGACGATAATGGTTGGTCACGAAGTGAATACGAGGGCTTTACGGTATGGAGAATCGAAGTAGGTTCAGCAGAATTAAAAACGTCAAAAAGCGTTGCATATAACCATGAGCTTATCATCGCGGGAATAGAACACTGGGTTGTTTCTATTATCGATACAATAAACGGCAAACAGCCTTCCATATGTGAAAAGAAGCAATTTCAAAATTTGATGGCGCTGGTATCAGATATGTGTTTTCATATTGGATATGCAGAGGTTGATTTCGAGGTAGAAGACGGATCTTTAATCAGGCTGGTAATTGGAGTTGGCAAATCCAAGAAGAACAGCGATTTTGTAGAATATAAGATCATTATAACAGGACAGGATGGAAGCATATCTGATGACGTAATCCAGAAGTTCATGAATGAATTGAAGGACGATGAGGAACTAAGCCAATCAAAACTTAAAATAACCCGTAATGGACTATATGTAATAATCACAGCGGATATACCCATATCAACATACATATACAATCAAGAATAAAGGAATAACCATAGACAAGGTCCGCGTTAAGCATCTGCTTCGGAGGGGCGTACGAGTTATCCTCGCTCTGCTCATCATCTGTTTATTGGGCAGTGCTATGGCACTTACAGGGTGCGGCAAACAACATACTTTGTCCCAATTTTCTTTAATTGTCACAATAAGGAGTGGTGAGGGAAATGTATCACCAGACTATGGCACATTCGACGAAGGCGATAGGGTAACACTTAGCGCTACCCCTGACTCTGGCTGGACTTTCGATCACTGGGGTGGCTCTGTCAACAGCAGCCAGAACCCCGTGACCATTGTTATGAACAGTGAGAAAGCTATTAACGCATACTTCAGGAAATTATTATCACCTGCAGCCACTCCGATACAGACTGTAGCTCCAGATACCGTTGTGATTTTCCCTGATGCAAACTTGGAACAGGCGATACGGGAGGCTATCGATAAGCCCACTGGAGATTTACAACAATCTGACCTCGACACGCTTACATTCCTTAACGCTGCCCTAAGGGATATAAGCGATCTGACAGGCATCGAGCATTGCGCAAGCCTATGGTATCTCGCCCTTGGTGGTAACAATATAGGCGACATATCAGCCCTATCAAGGCTCACTGGGCTGCAGTATCTTTACCTTTACAATAACAGTGTAAGCGACATATCCGCGCTATCGAATCTTACTAATTTGTGGTGCCTTGGACTTAACACAAACCATATCAATAACGTATCAGCGCTTTCGGGGCTTATTGGGCTATCGCGTCTTTCCCTTATTGACGGCAACTTGAGTGACATATCACCGCTATCATCCCTTACCAATTTGACCTGGCTCGAACTTTGGAGCAACAGTATAAGCGATATCAGCGCGTTGTCAGAGCTCAGCAACCTGGAGTTCCTTAGTCTTGAATACAACCAGATAAGCAACATATCGGCGCTATCAGGACTCTCCAAGCTAGATGTTCTTTCCATCGACGACAACAATGTCAGTGACATATCGGCACTATCGGGACTCACCAACATGGTCTCCCTGAGCCTTGACAACAATAGCATTACTGACATATCAGCCTTGTCGGAGCTTACCAACCTGTGGTCCCTAATGCTGTACAATAATAGCATCAGTGACATATCGCCACTATCCGGACTCACCAATCTGAGCGAGCTTTACCTTCAAGAAAATAATATAAGCGACATATCGGCACTATCGGGACTCACCAACATGGTCTCCCTGAAGCTTGACAGTAATAGTATAAGTGACATATCGGCACTATCAGGTCTCACCGCACTGACCTGGCTTTACCTTTCCAATAACAATATAAGCGACCTTAAGCCGCTTGTGGATAATGTCGGCCTATTATTAAGAACGGGCTATGTAGCGCAAGTGGTTTATGTAAGAAATAATCCACTTAGTGAGACATCTTTAAATTCATATATCCCTGTATTAGAGGGCAGAGGGATAACCGTATACAGGTGATTTGTATATAACAAGGGTGGAAGATTTTTATAACGAAGTGGTTCTTTAAATAGAACTACATTTAAGTTTGCCAGTGAGCAGGCGCACCCTCCGGCTACTGGGGACGGTTATGGCGTTCTGGCTGCAATACTTTGCAGCATAAGATAAACCATATACTGCTCGCCGCTGCCTCAGGCCTTTTAACAGTCCTGCCTGTCTGGCTCAACAGCCTTCCCTGTCCCCGCTCGCATGCCGTCCATGCCCCGCATGCAGCGGTATGGCTATGCGCAGCTTCCTAGTCAAGATCAAGGTGGTCTTTGACAGCCCTGCGCACTTCATCCCGAAGATCGACATCATAGAGGTGGCCGATTAGATTGCTCAAACGTTGTTTGGAGATAGTCCTTATCTGATGAGCCATTATAATCGAGTTCGACGGCTGTCCCGCTTTACCTGTGGGCAGGTAAACCTCGGCGGGATACAAACGGCGCTTGGTTGAAGTCAGGGGCAGGACAGTAACGTTGGGCATGGCTTGATTGAATTCTTCATTGCTCACAACAAGCACGGGTCGCAGCCCTTTCTGTTCGGCTCCCGTTACAGGGTTGAGATCGGCTTGCATAACGGCCCATTGATACGCCGGCATTATCCTATCCTGCCGCCGGTTTCGGCATCGGCATACTGGAAATCGTTCTCAACTTCTTTTATATCTTTAAGCAATAGAGGATCCTTTGCCCCTTCCTTCCACAGGGCCTGTCGTTCCTTCCTCCGCAGTTCTTTCAACTCTTTTATAAGCGCCTGTTCCACCAGGGCGTTCTTGCTGGGTGCCGCTCCGCGAGACATAGCTTCATCCAGCGCATCAAGCACTTCTGGGTGCAGATTGAAAGTGGCCTTTTTTGTTTTCGCACGCATCTCTCATCCCTCCTCTTGCTCCATCATTATCCGGCATTAATGATAGCATATACCTCCCGACTGTACAAGTCTAGAATGGAAGTATAGATATCTTGCTATCCGGGGAAGCAGCCTGCAGGCCGTACCCACAAAAACAGTATCATTCTGAATTAGAGTCCCACGCTACAATGAAGCAACAAAAAAGGACACATCGTGGTTGGCAGAGGTACACTGATTCATGATGTCCTACCCCTTCCCTGTGGCCCAATTATATCTTATCCCGGTGTCCAGCTCTAAGGGGTGCGTTCCATCGGCGGTGAAAACCCCGTTTTTATCAACTTTTCGTAGCTATTCAAGTCCATAACACCATTCATGCTGGTGCCATTCCTTGAACAATTACCTGAGATAGTAACTCCCCCTTCATTAATCCAGCGCCGGATTGTTCATAAAGCGTTCTTATATGAGACCTGCGTACCCAACCCCCTCGCCTTGATTTCCCGGCCCTGTGGGGGTATTATTTTCACATATAAAAGGCAGCCTTGAGACAATCGATGCTCATAGAAGAAGAACTGGCAAGGTCAATGCCCGAGCGCGACACGGCGGTCACCATCGGCGTGTTCGATGGCGTGCATGTGGGGCACCAGGCGCTTATCGCCAAGCTGAAGGAGAGGGCGGCCGCCAGCGGGCTGTCCAGCGCCGTGGTGACCTTCCAGCACCACCCGCGGCTGGTGATAAAGCAGCACTCGCACATAACACGCTTGACGAGCCTCCAAGAACGCATTAGACTGTTACACAGCCTGGGAGTGGAGCATGTAGTTCCTTTGTCCTTTACCCCCGAGCTGTCGCAGCTCAGCGCCAGGGAATTCGTGGAGCTGCTCAAGCGCTACCTCAAGATGCGGGCGCTGATAGTGGGGCCGGACTTCGCCCTGGGCAGGGAACGGCAGGGGAACGCCGACGAGCTGAAGGCGCTGGGCGGAGAGATGGACTTTACGGTGGACGTGGTGCCGCCGCAGAAGGTGAACGGCGACACGGTGAGCAGCACCGCCATACGCCGGGCGCTGGCTGGCGGGGATGTCGCCAGGGCTGGCCGACTATTGGGCAGGCACTACTCGATAATCGGGCTGGTGACCAAGGGCGACGAGCGGGGACGGTCGCTGGGGTATCCCACAGCCAACCTGATGCCGGAGCAGGGGCAGGCGCTGCCCACCGACGGCGTGTATGCCGCCCGCGTGCAGATAGGCGAGACGCCGCACAAGGCGGTGGTCAACATAGGGCTGAGGCCCACCTTCGGCAGCGAGCAGCGGCTGGTGGAGGCATACCTGCTGGAGTTCTCCGGCAACCTGTACGGGCAGGAGCTGAGGCTCGAGCTGGTGGAGAGGCTCAGGGACGAGATACGGTTCGACAGCGCCGATGAGCTGAAGGCACAGATAGCGTCGGACGTGGAGCATACCATAGAGATTCTGGGGCGGACGGGCAAACGGGGAAGTCGATAGAGGGATGCAGCGATGGGAAACGGCATGGACAACGAGCTAAACAGGCGACTGCTTAAGCGAGGCGTCTCCGAGATCATCATCGAGGGGGAGATGATAAAGTATCTCACATCGGGGCGCAAGCTGCGCCTCAAGCAGGGCTTCGACCCCAGCTGCCCCGATATCCACCTGGGCCATGTGGTCGGCCTGCGCAAGCTGCGCCAGTTCCAGGAGCTGGGCCACGAGGTCATACTCATCGTCGGCGACTGGACCGCGCAGATAGGCGACCCCAGCGGCAGGTCGCAGACGCGCCCCATGCTGACGGCGCAGGAGGTCAAGTCCAACGCCGATACCTATATGAAGCAGTTCTTCAAGGTGGTCGACCGCGACAAGACCACGGTGGTGTGGCAGAGCGAATGGTTCGGCAAATTCGACCTCGCCGAGGTCATCAAGCTGACCAGCAGGTTCACCGTGGCCCAGATGCTGCAGCGGGAGGACTTCGCCAAGAGATATGCCGGCAACCAGCCCATAGCCATAACCGAGTTCCTGTACCCGCTGCTGCAGGCATACGATTCGGTGGTGGTCAAGGCGGATGTGGAGTTCGGCGGCACGGACCAGAAGTTCAACTGCCTGGTGGGACGGGAGCTGCAGCAGATGCTGGGGCAGCCGCCGCAGCAGGTGTTCCTGGTGCCGCTGCTGGTGGGCACCGACGGCAGCATGAAGATGTCCAAGAGCCTGGGCAATTACATCTCCATCGATGAGCCGGCCAGCGACATGTACGGCAAGGTGCTGAGCATACCCGACAGGCTGATCATGGACTACTTCGAGCTGCTCACCGACGTCCCCGATGACGAGCTGACCATATTCCGCGGCGCGCTGGAGAACGATTCGGTCAACCCCTTGATCCTCAAGAAGCGCCTCGCCCGCGAGCTGGTGACCGAGTTCCACGGCAAGCCGGCGGCGCAGGAGGCGGAACGGCATTTCGAGAAGGTGGTGCAGATGGGGGAGACGCCGGAAGAGATAGAGGTGCACGCCACATCGTTCGAGGAACTGCGGCAGAGGCTGCTGGGGGAGATGGGCTATGCCCGGCAGAACGGCGAACGGGAAATGCCCGTAGGGATGTTCGCCAGCGAAGCTGTCGACGATGCTGAGTGCGTGAGCATCTCCGTCCCTTTCCTGCTCTACGACGAGCTCAGGCTGGTGCTGAGCCGCAGCGAGGCCAAGCGCCTGCTGGCACAGGGGGCGGTGGAGATCGACGGCAAAAAGGTCACCGATGACATCGTATACATCAGGGACGGCAGCACGGTGAAGGTGGGCAAGCGCCGCTTCAAGAAGATCGTGGATGCCGACAGCCCGACCGCCACGCCAGCTGCAGGCGAAACGCAGGAGGTACCCGGCGAAACGAGCGCCAGCGGGTCAGACTCCCACACAACCGATGACAGCCCCGGGGGACAACCAGTAGACATTGTGAAATGGCTAGTGGAGAACCATATGGCGAGGAGCGCCGAGGAGGTGGAGCGGCTGATATCCCGCGGCGACCTGCAGATAATCAACGAGAATGGCAACCACCGTACGGTAGTGGAGCATGTAGTAAACGTCGCTCCGGGCGACGTTGTGAAATACGGCAAGCGTCGCTTCGCCAAGGTTGCCGATTTCAGCAGCAGTATCGACAGCAGCGCCGTGCCGGCAGATGAGCCGGAGGATGGGGAGTCCGATATCGCCACATATTACGCGTCCTTCCGCCAGATGGAGGATGAAGCTCTGCTGGCAGCTGCCCGCGAGTCCCGCGCCAGCGCCCTGACGGCCACCAGGGACTCCTTTGCCCCCGGTGCCAAACAGTCGACGGCTTCGCCGCAATCACTGGCGGTAACCGTGCCCTTCATCCTGTGCAAGACCGGTCTGGTGACTACCCAGCGCGAGGCCAAGCGCCTGCTGGCGCAGGGTTCCATAGAGATCGACGGCGACACTATCACGAAAGACATCGTTACTATCAGGGATGGCAGCGTCATCACCATCGACAAGAACCGCTGTATGCGCATCGTCAACGCAGATACGGGCCTGTGATCCGATCTCCTGCTATAAACCGCGTTTGCCACAGGGGGCTCCCGCTTCCTAATTGCACCGCTTAACTGTATAATATCCTACAGATGAGCCTATACGGAGGTCGTTATGAAGCATAACGTCCAGCTACGGGTACCGGGCCCAACCCCCATACCCGATGACATACTGCAGGCCATGTCCCGCCAGATGATCAATCACCGCGGGCCGGAGTTCGTCGAGATGATGCGCCGCGTCACCGAAAACCTGAAGCACGTGTTCCAGACGCAAAACGACGTCTTTGTGCTGACCGGCTCCGGAACAGGCGGCATGGAGGCAGCAATAGTTAACACCCTGTCACCGGACGACCGGGTGCTCTCGGCCTCCAACGGCGTCTTCGGCGACCGCTTCGCCGACATCGCCGAGACATTCGGCGCAAAGGTGGAGCGCCTGAAATTCGACTGGGGCAAGGCCGTCGAGCCGGATGCGGTGCGCCAGGCGCTTTCCAAGAACCCGGATGTGAAGGCCGTGCTGCTGACACACAACGAGACCTCCACCGGCGTCACCAGCGACCTCGGCGCCATCTGCGACGCCATCCGCGATCTGGAAAAGCTGACCCTGGTGGATGCCATCAGCAGTATGGGCGCCATCGACCTGCCCACCGACAAGTGGGGATGCGATGTGGTGATCACCGGCTCACAGAAGGGCTGGATGTCACCGCCGGGGCTGGCCATGGTCAGCGTGAGCCAGCGCGCATGGAAAGCCAACGGCAGCGCCAGGATGCCCCGGTTCTACTGGGACTTCGCCAAGGCCAGGAAATTCCTGGACAAAGGGCAGAACCCGTGGACGCCATGCGTCACCGCCCTGTATGCGCTGGATGCCGCCCTCATCAGGATTATGGATGAGGGGCTGACGAAAGTCATAGCCCGCCACACACGGGTGGCCGGCAAGGCCCGTACGGCGGTGAAGTCGCTGGGGCTCACGCTGTACCCCGACGAGAAATACGCCTCCAACGCCATAACGGCGGTCAACGTGCCGCAGGGCGTCGATGGCAAGAAGCTGCTGAAGATACTGCGTGAGGAGTACAACACCGTCCTGGCCGGCGGTCAATCCAGGCTGGAGGGCCAGATATTCCGTATCGGGCACATAGGCTACGTGGACGAGGAGGACATCGACATCGTGATCAAGGCGGTGAAGGATGCCCTGCCCAGAGCTAAAGCATCCTCATAATCGAGGAGGGAAGCGAAATGGAGATTAAGGAGATCGGGATCGGCGCGCGATTGGGAATGCGGGGACTGAGGCAGCGGGGTATCGTGGAGATAAGCGATGACCCCGCCACCGGCGAGTTCACCCTGTTCATCGGGAGGGGCATACGCCAGCGATGGTACCGCAGGTGGCTGAAGGTGAACCTTCCCGAGAAGATGTGGCAGGTGAAGTGCTCACGCGATGAGCTTGCCGGGGCGATAGACCGCCTGCTCACCGAAAATCTGCTGATAAAGGAGTAAGCGGTCGCTCGATGCCGGGAGGCCGCTATAACTGAGATGAAGATACTGGTTTGCGATCCCATAGCCGAAGAGGGCGTGAAGGCGCTGCAGTCCTGCGCCGAGGTTGATGTTAAGACGGGACTGAAGAAGGATGAGCTGATCGGCATCATCGGCGACTACGATGCCGTCGTGGTGCGCAGCGAGACCAAGGTTACCGCCGACGTAATCGAGGCAGGCATGTGCCTGCAGGCCATCGGGCGCGCCGGCGTGGGCGTGGACAACATCGACGTCGAGGCGGCAACCAGGAAAGGCGTGGTGGTGGTAAACGCTCCTGCGGGCAATACCACCTCCGCAGCGGAGCACACCATCGCCATGATGCTGGCGCTGGCCCGCCACATACCACAGGCCAATGCCAGGCTCAAGGCCGGCGAATGGCGCCGCCAGGATTTCATGGGCACCGAGCTGCGCAACAAAATACTGGGCATCGTCGGGCTGGGCAACATCGGCTCCGAGGTGGCCCGCCGCGCCAAGGGCATGGAGATGCGGCTCATCGCCTACGACCCGTTCGCCTCCGTGGAGTACGCGGGGAACCTGGGGGTGACACTGGTCGAGCTCCCCCATCTGCTCAGGGAAGCGGACTTCATCACCGTGCATACGCCGCTGAACGACAAGACGCGGGGGCTTATCGGGGCGAAGCAGCTGGCTATGGTCAAGCCGTCGGCCCGCATCATCAACTGCGCCCGCGGCGGCATAATAGACGAGGAGGCGCTGTACCGGGCAGTGGAAGGGGGAAAGGTCGCCGGCGCCGCCATCGACGTGTTCACCGTTGAGCCGGCGAAGGACAGCATCCTGTTCAAGAGCGATAAGATACTGGTCACCCCGCACCTGGCAGCGTCCACCACCGAGGCGCAGGTGAGCGCCGCGCTGGTGGTGGCCGAGCAGATCGTGGCGGTGCTCAGCGGGGAGCCGGCACGGTATGCGGTCAATATGCCCATCATCTCTCCCGAAGCGCGCGCCGTGATCGGGCCGTTCCTTGGAGTGGCACGCAAGATCGGGCTGCTGGTGTACCAGCTCGGCGAGGGACAGATGAGCGGCATTAGCATCAAATACGAGGGCGAGATCGCCAATTTCGACACGCCTGCCCTGAAGGCGGCAGTCATCGGGGGGCTGATAGAGTCCATCAGCGAGGAGCGGGTAAATATAGTCAACGCCAACATCCTGGCCCAGCAGCGCGGCCTGAAAATAACCGAGCACAAGGACCCGTCCTGCGAGAACTACAGCAACCTGATAACCCTGGAGGTCAGCACCACCAGCGGCACCACGACGGTGGCCGGCACCGTAATGCGCGGAGAGCCCCACATCGTGAGGGTGAACAGCCACTGGATCGACATAGTCCCGCACGGGGGCTACATGCTGCTCAGCGACCACCACGACCGTCCCGGCCTCATCGGGGAGGTCGGCACGATGCTGGGGAACGCCGATATCAATATCAGCTCGATGCAGCTGGGACGGCTCAAGCCCCGTGGACAGGCGCTGCTGGTTCTGGAAGTGGATGAGGCGGTGGACGAGCAGACGCTGCAAAAGCTACAGGCCCTGCCTGAAGTTGACACCATGAAACTGGTCAAGCTGTAAACGGGGGTGCAGTCAGCCTGATGGACTTACAGCAGGCAAGGAAGCGGGCCGGGGAGCTCCGCGAGCGGATCGACCACCACAACTATCGATACTACGTGCTCGACAGCCCCGAGGTGTCGGATGCCGAGTACGACTCCCTGATGCGCGAGCTGCGCTCGCTCGAGGAGGCGTACCCCGAGCTGATCACCCCCGAATCGCCGACTCAGCGAGTGGGCGCTGCCCCCGTCGATGCCTTCGGCGTGGTGCAGCACAGGGTGCCGCTGCTGAGCCTGGCCAACGTCTTCTCCAGCGAGGAGTTGCGGGCCTGGCACAGGCGGATCACGAATCTGACGCACGACCGACCCATGGATTTCGTCTGCGAGCTCAAGATGGACGGGCTGGCCGTAGCCCTGACCTATGTCGACGGTAAACTGGTCACCGGAGCCACGCGCGGCGACGGCTATCGCGGCGAGGACATCACCCAGAACCTGCGAACCATAAAGAGCATCCCGCTCGCCGTTTCAAAAGATGCGCCGCGCCGGTTCGAGGTACGGGGGGAGGTATACCTTTCGAAGGCCAGCTTCGAGAAGCTGAACCACGAGCGGGCGGAGGAGGGCCAGCCGCTGTTCGCCAACCCGCGAAACGCCGCCGCCGGCTCGCTGCGCCAGTTCGACCCGCGCGTCACCGCCAGTCGCCCCCTCGACATCTACATCTATGCTTTAGGCTATGCCGACGATGAATCCAGCAAGATGCCGCCTACGCACTGGGAGAGGCTGGAGTACCTTAAGTCGCTGGGGTTCCGGGTCAGCCCGCATAATGCCCGCGTCGCCGATATCGACGGCGCCGAGGCATACTACCAGCGCTGGACCAGCGATCGGGAGAGCCTGAAATTCGAGGCCGACGGCATCGTGGTCAAGGTCAACTCCATCGAGCTGCAGGCGGAACTGGGCGCGGTGGGGCACGACCCTCGCTGGGCGGTGGCCTACAAGTTCCCCGCGGTGCAGGCGACGACTACATTGCGCGACATCAAAATCAATGTGGGGCGCACCGGCAGCCTCAACCCGTACGCTATCCTCGACCCGGTCAGCGTCGGCGGGGTCACCATCAGGCGGGCGACGCTGCACAACGAGGACGACATCCGCCGCAAGGACATCCGCATCGGGGACACGGTGGTGATACAGCGGGCCGGCGAGGTCATACCCGAGATCGTCGCCCCGGTGGCATCCAGACGCACCGGCGAGGAGAAGGCGTTCCAGATGCCCGAACGCTGCCCCGTCTGCGGCAGCGCGGTGGTCAAGCCCGAGGGCGAGGTGATGACTTACTGCGTCAACGCCGCCTGCCCCGCCCGCATCGAGGAACAGCTGGCGCACTTCGTCTCCCGCAACGCCATGGACATCGACGGCGTGGGCGAGAAGCTGACCGTCACGCTCCATCGAGCAGGACTGGTGAAGGATGTAGCCGACCTGTACTCCCTGCGCGGCGAGGACCTGATGCGACTGGAAGGCTTGGGGGAGAAGAGCGTCCGGAACATCCTTGAAGCCATCGCCGACAGTAAAGAGCAGTCGCTGGCACGCGTCATCTTCGCCCTGGGCATCCGGCATGTCGGCGAGGAGACGGCCGATCTGCTGGCGAGCAATTTCAACAGCGTCGACAGGCTGGCAAAGGCGACCGAAGATGAGCTTACGCGGGTGCCGACCATCGGGCCCAAGATAGCGGCCAGCATTGTCGCCTTCTTCCGCAATGAGCAAAATCGACAGGTGGTCGAGAAACTGAGAAAAGCGGGGGTTAAACTTGAGCAAGAAGCGGGCAAGGAGGAAGGCCTGCCGCTCGCGGGCAGGGAGTTCGTGCTCACCGGCAGGCTGGAAGGCTTCAGCAGGAGCGATGCCGAGGCACGCGTGAAGGCGCTCGGCGGCAGCGTGGGCTCCAGCGTGACCAGGAAGACGACACACGTCGTCGTGGGTGCCGACCCCGGCTCCAAGCTGGACAAAGCGCGAAAGCTGGGGGGCATAGAGGAGCTTAACGAGGAACAGTTCATGCGACTCATTGGAGAATCGGGATAGAAAGGAGCCACAATGGGCAAGGTACTCATCGTATATCATTCACTGACAGGCAACACGGAGGAGATGGCAAAGGCGGTCGCCGAGGGGGCGAAGTCGGTGACTGACACCGAGGTCGTGGTTAAAAAGGCCTTCGACGCCAGTGCCGACGACCTGCTGTCCTGCGACGCGGCCATTTTCGGCACCTCGACCAACTTCGGCTACATCTCCGGAGGTCTCAAGGACTTCTTCGACCGCAGCCTGATAACCTGCCAGAACAAGACCGAGGACAAGCCTTACTGCGGCTTCACCAGCAGCGGCATGGGGAAGAGAAAGGCGCTGGAGATACTCGACGGCATATGCGGCATGGGCTTCAAGATGAAGAAGGCCGATGACGGCATCGTGGCGCAGGGTAAGGCCAGCGCCGAGACGCTGGAGGGCCTGCGACAGTTGGGCAAGAAGATGGCACAGGCCGCCGTCAGGAAATAGGCTGAATTCGAGCGATGAAACTCATAGTAGGGCTGGGCAACCCGGGGCCGCGCTACGCCGGCAACCGTCACAACGTGGGCTTTCGCTGTGTCGATTACCTCTCGCGCAAACACGGCATCCCGGTCAACAAGCGGCGGCTGCGACTCAAATCGCTCAATGCGATATACGGCGCCGGCGATATCGCAGGGACGCCGGCGATACTGGCGAAACCGAGAACCTACATGAACCTGAGCGGGACGGCGGTGGCGCAGCTGGTGAGGCGATTCGGCCTGACGCCGGGCGATCTCATCGTGGTATACGACGATATGGATTTGCCCACCGGCAAGCTGCGCATACGTCCCGGGGGCGGCGCGGGCGGCCACAACGGCGTCGCCTCCGTCATCGCCTGCCTGGGCAGCGAGGACTTCACCCGCATCCGCATCGGCATCGGGCGCCCCGAAGGCGACGAGGTGGCTTATGTGCTCGGCGATTTCGGCGAGGCAGAGAGACAGGCTATTGACGGAGCGCTCGCCCGCGCCGCCGACGCCATCGCCTGCATCCTCAACGAAGGGCTGGAGGCGGCGATGAGTCGATTCAACTGATGCCCATGTCATTGCGAGTCCATCCGCCGCAGGCGTGACGTGGCAACCCCAACGACCCTTTACCATGTCATTGCGAGCCCACCCGCCGCAGGCGTGACGTGGCAATCTCAATCGACCTTTTACCATGTCATTGCGAGTCCATCCGCCCGCCTCTGGCGGGGGAGGAGCGTCGCTTCGCCACAGGCGAACTCCCCGTAATGACAGATGCGTGTTGCCCCGAACGAGCGCAGGGTGTATAATTATGTCTCTGTTTACTCTATCGTAATAGACTCGCGACGAAAATGAAAAAGAAACCCTTAATATCGGTAATCGGCGCCAGCCACTCCTGCACCCCTGACGACTATAAACTGGCGGAGGAAGTGGGCAGGGAACTGGCGCGGCGCGGCGCCATCCTCGTGTGTGGCGGGTTGGACGGCGTGATGGAGGCGGCCTGTCGCGGTGCCTCTTCCGAAGGTGGCCTCACCATCGGAATCCTGCCCGGCAACAGTCGTGAGGACGCCAACCCCTATGTGACAATCCCAATCGTAACCGGCATGGGATATGCACGGAACTCCATCGTCGCAAAATCGGGGCAGGCGGTGATAGCCATCGGGGGCAGCTACGGCACCCTGTCCGAGATCGCCTACGGCCTGCAATCCGGTATACCCATCATCGGTCTGGGCACATGGTCAATCGCTACATGCCAGGGACCTGACCAGTCGATAATCGTCGCTGTAGATGCAGCGGATGCGGTAAGGAAAGCCTTCGGAGGCTTGAGCAAAGGAGGCGACATTGGCGGCAATTGAAGATATCAGCGCCAGAGAGATATTGGACTCCCGGGGCAACCCGACGCTGAAGGTGCTGGCACGCCTGTCCGACGGCAGCACCGGTGTGTCGGCAGTGCCATCGGGGGCTTCCACCGGCACACATGAGGCGGTGGAGCTCCGCGATGGCGATAAGGGCCGCTATCGAGGGCTGGGAATGCTCAAGGCTATCAGGAATATCGAGAATGAGATCGAAACGGCGCTGATCGGCAAATCCGCCGATGATCAGGGAGCTATCGATCGGCACATGATCGAGCTCGACGGCACGCCGAACAAGTCAAGACTGGGGGCGAATGCCATACTGGGGGTATCGCTGGCGGTAGCCTGGGCTGCCGCCCACTCGCGGGGGCTTCCGCTGTACCGCTACCTCGGCGGCGACGAGGCGCGCACGCTGCCCGTGCCCATGATGAACATCCTCAACGGTGGCAAGCACGCCGCCGATTCCACCGATTTCCAGGAGTTCATGATCGTGCCGCTGGGAGCCAGGACATTCGCCCACTCCATCCAGATGTGCTCCGAGATATACCACGCCCTCAAGCAGCTGCTCCTGAGCAAAAAATTGAACACCGGCATCGGCGATGAGGGCGGCTTTGCGCCATCGCTCAAATCCAACCGCGACGCCGTGGAGCTGCTGGTGAGCGCTATCGAGTCCGCGGGTTACAGGCCCGGTGCCGACTACTTCGTCGCCCTCGACCCTGCGGCCAGCGAGTTCTACAAAGAAGGCAAATACATCCTGGAGCGGGAGGGCAGGAGGCTAACCAGCGCCGAGATGGCGGACTACTACGCCAAACTGGCAGCCGAGTACCCCGTAATCAGCATCGAGGACGGGATGGCGGAGGATGACTGGGACGGCTGGCAGACACTGATGAAGAAGATAGGCGACAGAGTGCAGCTGGTGGGCGACGACCTGTACGTCACCAACGCCGAGCGAATCTCCATGGGCATCGAGCTCAAGGCCTCCAACTCTGTCCTCATCAAGCCCAACCAGATCGGCACGCTCACCGAGACCCTCGACGCCATAGACATGACGCAGCGTGCCGGCTGGACCGCCATCGTCAGCCACCGCAGCGGCGAGACCGAGGACACCACCATCGCCGACCTGGCGGTGGCCAGGAACACCGGCTTCATCAAGGCCGGCGCGCCGTGCCGCTCCGAGCGTGTGGCCAAGTACAACCGCCTGCTGTGCATTGAACAGGAGTTGGGTGAGAAGGGGCGCTACCCCGGCATGAGCGCGCTGTACAACCTGGGGAAATAATTATAGGATCGGAAACCTAATGGGAGGCAGAGTGTGAAAAGAGAATTTAGCGTAGTTATCGAGAAGGACGAAGACGGTTACTATGTGGGCAGTGTGCCCGAATTGAGAGGATGCCACACCCAGGCGAAGTCACTGGATACACTTATGAAGCGTATTAGAGAGGCAATCCAGCTCTGCCTTGAAACAGAGGACGAAGACAAGGGAACAGAATTCATCGGCGTCCAGAGGATGGTGGTGTGAGCAGGCTACGACCCCTCTCTAGTAACAAAGTAGTCGAAGCATTGACGAAAGCTGGCTTTCAGGTAGTCAGGCAGCGAGGAAGCCACGTATTTCTTAAACATCCCGACGGGAGAGCCACGGTGGTGCCCGTCCACAAAGGGGAGGAGTTAGGAAGAGGCATATTGCGCAAGATAATACATGACGCAGACCTAACGAAGGAAGAATTTCTGGAACTCCTTAGGAAAGTTAAGCAATGACTATAAATGGCTACAATTATTAATATAGAGAAAGACTCGGGGGAGAATGGCCGCTACCCCGGCATGAGCGCGCTGTACAATCTGGGGAAGTGAGTGGCTGATATGGTGCATTCTGAGCAAATAGGAAATAATAAGCCTGCCTCTAAAACACATGGGACAAAGCTTCCGATGAAAACAAAAATAGCGGCTTGGTGGATAATAACAGCTGGGGTAGTAGGAACGATTGTCGGGGGAATATACCATTACCACTGGCTCAGTGAGGAAGGCCCCATTGAGGAGGTTGGTAGCGGTATCGTTTTGGAAGCAATATTTATTATAGGTGTCTTATATCTCGCTCCTGGCATTTTTCTTCTAATGAAAACAAAATCGGCATGGGTAGTTGCTATGGTATTACTTTCTCTGGGACTGATTGCCTCTTCAATCTTCTACACACTGGTTCTTCTACTATGGTCCCCTCTCTATTTCCCTATCTTCTTTCTTTATCTTGTTCCTCTCATCCTAATTATTTCCGACCAAAAGAACTACTGGAAAATGACTTACCGTTTATCAGCCAGAGTGAGGAGAAAAACTTATGGGGAAGTGAGTGGTTGACATGGAAACACCCGAAGGTAAAGGAAGTATTAAGTATAGCTATCAAACACATGGACCAAAGTTGCCAACAAAGACTAGGATTGCGGCTCACTGGATAATCTTGGTTGGCGTAGTCGGGACGATTGTAATGATAGTAAGATTCGGTTTTTCTTACGGCACATGGGAGTCTTCGATGGGTTCAGGTGCGTTTTTTGCCATATTTTTTCTTACATTACTATGTATTGCATTAGGTGCATTATATCTACTCCCTGCCATTTTCCTTCGTAAGCGAAAGAGATGGGCTTGGATATATGCTGTATCAACACTCTGTGTTGCTATTATCCCATTAATAGGCCTGACCATTGTTGAAGCTATTCGGCCTCATTTACTGGCTGGCGAAAACTCTCTCTATTACTACATAGCTGGCATCATAATATGTCTTGTTCCAATGATTCTTCTTTTCATTGACGTGAAGAATTATTGGGAAATAACTAATAAGACAGTAAACAATACCTCGAAATCGACAACGGAAATTGGTCAATGAAAACCATCGGCATCACCTCCACAATCCCAACTGAAGTCCTGCTGGCGGCGGGGTATCAGCCCGTTGACCTGAACAATATCTTCATCTCCGACCCCGACCCCCAGCGCTACGTGAACATCGCCGAGCGGGACGGCTTCCCCGCCAACTGCTGCACCTGGATCAAGGGCATCTACGGTGTGGCGCTGGAGCAGGGTATCGACATGGTGATGTGCGTCACCAGCGGCGACTGCTCCAATACACTCATGCTCATGGAGGTGTTCCAGATCAAGGGCATGTCGACCTTACCATTCGCTTATTCCGAAAAGCCCTACGCGCCGGCCATGCAGCGGGCGCTGGAGCTGCTGGCGACGACTGTGGGGACAACGCTCGACGCTGCCGAAAAGGCTCGACAGAAGCTGGAGCGAGCGAGGAACATGGCGCACGAGCTGGACGGGCTGACGTGGCGGCAGGGCGTGGTCAGCGGGAAGGAGAACCACCTTTGGCTGGTGCAGGCGTCCGACTTCCTGGGCGATGTGGATAAATATGAGCGACAGCTCGACCGGCTGCTGGGCGACTGCAGGAAGCGCAAGCCATATATCGACGACATGCTGCGGCTGGCGTACATCGGCGTGCCTCCCATCTTCGCCCGCGACCTGTACGACTTCATCGAGCGACACGGCGGGCGGGTCGTGTTCAACGAGACGCAGCGGCAGTTCGCCATGCCGAGCAGGGAAGGATCGCTGGCACAGCAGTACATCAGCTATACCTACCCGTATTCGCTCTCCGACCGCCTCGGCGATATACTGCCGCAGTTGCAGGCGAGACGTATCGACGGCGTGATACACTACGTCCAATCCTTCTGCCACCGCGGCATCGGCGACATCGTGTTCCGCCACTACATCAACTTACCGATATTGACACTGGAGGGTAATCAGGATTACGCTTTGACAGGGCAGCCCAGGACCAGGATCGAGGCATTTCTGGAGATGTTGCGGCAGCGGGCGAAAAAGGTTCCGACCCTTCCGTCGAAGGCAGCGAAGGGTATTCGATAAATACGAATCGATAATTGAAGCCAGAGCATAAAAAGGAGGGACAATGGCAGTAAAGATCGGCATCAACGGTTTCGGCAGGGTGGGCCGGCAGGTCATGAAGGCAATCATCGAAAATCACAAGGGCAAGATCGAGGTGGTGGCCATCAACGACCTAACCGACACCAAGACCAACGCCCACCTGCTCAGGTACGACTCCAACTACGGCATCTACCCGGGAAAGATCGAGGCGACCAAGGACGCCATCATCGTCGATGGCAAAGAGGTCAAGGTTATATCGGAACGCGACCCGGGGAAGATACCGTGGGGCCAATACGGCATCGAGGTGGTGGTGGAATCCACCGGCCTGTTCACCGACGGCCCCAAGGCGGCTGCCCACAGGCAGGGCGGTGCCAAGAAGGTAATCATCACCGCGCCGGCCAAGGGCGAGGATGTGACCATCGTGCTGGGAGTCAACGAGGGACACTACGACCCCCAGAAGCACCACGTTATCTCCAACGCCTCCTGCACCACTAACTGTGTCGCGCCGGTGGTCAAGGTGCTCAACGACACCTTCGGCATGGAGAAGGGGCTGATGTCCACCATCCACGCCTACACCAACGACCAGCGCATCCTGGACCAGGTGCACAAGGACCTGAGGCGGGCGCGGACGGCGGGGGTGAATATCATACCAACAACCACCGGAGCGGCCAAGGCGGTCACCATAGTCATCCCGGAACTGAAGGGCAAGCTGCACGGCATGGCGTACCGCGTGCCGACAACCACCGTGTCAGTGGTCGACCTCGTCGCCGACCTGAAGCAGCCGACCACAGCCGAGGAAGTGAACAAGGCGCTGAAGAAGGCGGCAGAGGGACCGCTCAAGGGCATACTGGGCTACTGCGAGGAGGAGCTGGTCAGCATCGACTTCAAGGGCAATCCGACAAGCTCCATCGTGGACGCCCCATCGACCATGGTCATCGCCGGCAACATGGTGAAGGTGGTCGCCTGGTACGACAACGAGTGGGCCTACAGCTGCCGTGTCGCCGACCTGGTAGCTTTTATCGCCGAGAAAGGTTTATAATAAACTGCGGTCACCCCGCTGGATATGATTGCAGTAAAGAGAAACGATTTGTCGAAAAATACACATGCGGCATCGCCGAAAAAGAGGAGTAATCCCATGCGCGTCCTTCTCATGAGCACGCCTTATCCGCTGGAAGAGAATCCCATCCCGCCCCTCTCGCTGAGCTACCTGGCTGCAGTTCTGCGCGACGCAGGCGTTGAAGTGCGGATACTCGATCACCTTGTGTCCATGTATTCCCCCGACAAGCTCAGGAGAGAGCTGGCGGAATTTCAGCCCCACATGGTGGGCGCCACCTGCGTTACCCTGAACTACCCTATCGCCGCTCGTATAATGAAGGTTTGCAAGAACTTCGACCCCGGCATTATCACCATGCTCGGCGGCCCGCATGCCACCTTCGCCCTCGAGGAAACCCTCCTGAGAGCAACGTGGATCGACCTCATCGTCGTCGGCGAGGGGGAGCGAACGCTGGTGGAGCTGGTCAACACCCTAGAGAGAGGCGGCGATATTCGAAGCGTGCCCGGCATAGCCTTCCGCCGGGACGGTCAGATAGTCAAGACCGATCCTCGCCCCCTCATAGAGGACCTGGATGACTTACCATTCCCCGCCCGCGACCTTCTGCATTTATCCAAATATCGGGCTTTGAATACCCCGTGCACCATAATCACCAGCAGGGGCTGCCCTTACAAATGTATATTTTGCTCCGGTCCGCGCGTCTTCGGGCGGCGCGTGCGCTACCGCAACCCCAAGCTGGTGGTGGATGAGATCGAGCAGATCAACAAGGTCTTCGGCTTCGCCAAAATCAACATAGTCGATGACACCTTCACCCTCAACCATCGCCATGCAGGAGCCATCTGCGCGGAGATAATCTCCCGTGGACTGAATATAAACTGGAATATCTTCGCCCGCGCCGATACCGTAGACATGGAGTTGCTTAAGCTGATGAAACAGGCGGGGTGCCAGTGGTTGCTCTACGGCGCCGAATCGGGCAATCCCGAAATACTCAAGACCATCAAGAAGGGCACCACCCCCGAGATAATCGAGAGGGGCACCAGGCTGGCAGCCGAGGCCGGCATCAACGTATTCAATTCCTTCATCGTGGGACTGCCCGGAGAGACCCCGCAGACAGCACGCCAATCGATGGACTTCGCCCAGATGCTGGACAAGAAATACGGCGCCAAGTGGGGCTTCCACATACTTTCGCCCCTTCCCGGAACCGAGCTTTACGAGAGGCCTAAAGACTACGGTCTGCATGTCCTCTCCCACAATCTGGCCAAGTACGATGCCAACAGACCGGTCACCGAGACAGCCGAGATGAACCCCGAAAAGGTCTTGGAGTTCATCGGTGAGTACGACCGCGCGGTGGCCTACGCCATGGACGACCTGCAAAAACGGGCGGCAGAGGGGGATGCGGAATGCGCGGAGATGATGCGGAACAAGGCCTCCGTTGAGTTCATATGGAAGCTGCTCAAGGGCGATGTCATAGAGCGAACGGGTCTCATGAAAAACGGCGCTGACCCCTTAATGCAACTCTCCAGAAGGGTTTCCAACAAGATGAAGGTGCCCATCGACATCGCCGAACGCGAGATGGGCAGGCTGGTGCAGGCCGGTCTCCTGACGAGACAGACGATGAATGGAGGCTTCAAATGGCAGTGGAGTTAAAACATATCGAGGGTGTTCTCGATGATATCCTGCTGCCCCAGCCCAAGCGCAGCATACGGGAACTGAACATGGTTCGCCAAATCGATATTGATGGGAAGCAAGTCAAACTGAAGCTGGCGCTTACCCCTTTCACTGAACCGCAACGCCAGAGCATGCTGGAAGCGGTGCGCGCCGCCATCGAGGGGCTCCCCGGGGTAGACGAGGTGAGCATCGACGTTGAGGACACGCCGCCGCAGGAGTTGAATGAGTTCAAGCGCGTTGTGGCCGTCATGAGCGGCAAGGGCGGCGTGGGCAAATCACTCGTCACCAGCCTTCTTGCAGTGGCCGCAGCTCGTAACGGCAAGGTAGTCGGTATCCTGGATGCGGATATCACCGGCCCCAGCATCCCCAAGATATTCGGGCTGAAGGGTCGCCCTTTGGGCAGCGATAGCGCCATCCTGCCGGTAGAGACGGCATCCGGTATAGAGGTCATGTCCCTCAACCTGCTGCTGACCAACGAGGACGACGCCGTTATCTGGAGAGGGCCGCTGCTGGCAAAGGCCATACTCCAGTTCTGGAACGAGGTGATATGGGGCAAGCTAGACTGCATGCTGGTCGACCTGCCGCCAGGCACCGCCGACATCCCGCTGACGGTGCTGCAGGCCGTACCGCTGTCCGGAGTGGTAATCGTCTCGACGCCGCAGGACCTGTCAAGCATGGTGGTGCGCAAGGCCGTCAAGATGGCGCACACCATGGATATACCCATACTGGGCGTGGTCGAGAACATGAGCTACCTGGTGGTCCCGGATTCGGGCAAGAGGATCGACATCTTCGGCAGGAGCCGCGGCGAGGAGATGGCAAAGGCCGCCGGCTCACCGCTCTTGGGTAAGATCCCCGTAGACCCCAGGCTGGCCGAGCTTTGCGACAGCGGCGAGATCGAGCGGTACACCTCCGAGCCATTCGATTCGCTGGCCACCGCTTTCATAAAGGCGCTGGAGAAGGCATCGCCACCCCGGGCCAAGCAGATGGAAATGGGTAAGGCCGGGGCCGGCAAGGGCGCTAAACCGTAAATCACTGCTGCCCGCATCGATTGTCCCCTTGACACACTGCGCTCTGCAAAGCCACCGAACCGGAGGAGGAAAACAATGACGCTTCGAATGACCACCCTGAGCGAAAATACCGCGGGTTTGCCCGGCGTCCTCGCTGAGTGGGGCTTAAGCGTTCTGGTGGAATTTGACGGGGCAAAGATACTAATGGACACCGGCGCCAGCATCTCCGTGCCGCACAACGCGCTGGCGTTCGGGATCGATTTAACTTCCATCGAAAAAATTGTTATCAGCCACGGGCATTACGATCATACCGGCGGGCTGGAGCCGGTGCTGCGACAGGTAAAACGCGAGATCGAGGTCATCGCTCACCCGGATATGTGGGCTGACAAGTACACCCACATCGGCGACTTCAAGCGTTACATCGGACCGCCCACGCCGCGAGGGGAGATGGAGGCGCTGGGCGCACGCTTCAGGCTGAGCCGGGAGCCGGTGTGGCTCAACGAGAATATCGTCACCACCGGCGAGATCCCCATGGTTACCGACTATGAGCAGATCGAGTCTAACCTGCGCGTAAAAGAAGGCGATGCGCTGCTGCCCGACCCGCTGCTGGACGACCGCGCGCTGATAATCAAGACGGAGGTCGGGCTGATAGTCATCCTCGGCTGTGCCCACCGCGGGACGATAAACACGATAAAGCATGCCCAGGCGATAACGGGAATAGAGACGATACATACCGTGATCGGGGGCACCCACCTGCTCCACGCCAGCGAGGAACGCATACTGCTGACGGCGGCAGCGCTGCAGGAAATGGGGATCCAGCGTGTCGGGGTATCGCACTGCACCGGCTTCAGGGCATCCGCACTGCTGGCGCAACAACTGGGCGATGCGTTCTTCGTTAACAACGCCGGGACCGTGGTTACCATGCCATAGCGACTACAGCCACATGCCCGAGCAAGGGAAAAGCGCATCACTTTCTATAACGGGGGTACGAGCCGAATATTTTCAGCACCGATGTCTTCTCCCGCACCGCATCCAGCGCTTCCCTCACCTTGGCATCAGTACGATGCCCCTCGAAATCGATCAGGAAAATATATCGACCCAGCACCTCTTTGGTAGGGCGGGACTCCACCTTCGCCAGATTGATATTGCGCGACGAAAATTCCTGAAGCACTTCTACCAGCACGCCCGGCCGGTCCTCAGCGAAGGAGAAGCAGATGGAGGTCTTGTCGCTGCCGGTGGGCTGGTGATCCTCCGCGGCCAGTACCACGAAACGGGTGACATTGGTGGCACGATCCTGTATCCCCTTTGCCAGGATCTCCGCGCCGTATATCTCGGCGGCGCGCCTGGTGCCTATAGCCGCGGCTGTAGTCTTGGAATCTATCATGTCCTGCACGGCTGCCGCGGTGGACAGCGCAGCAACAATTTCGACCTTGGGCAGTATGCGCTCTATGAAGCGTCGGCACTGCCCCAGCGCCTGAGGATGGGAATACAGTATCTTTACCTGGCCTACCTGTGCCCCTTCCTTAACCAGCAGTTGATGCTCCACCGGTATTACGAGTTCCCTGTTGATGAGCAGCGTTGAATCGTGGATCAGCAGGTCGAGGGTATCGTTGACCGAGCCTTCCAGGCTGTTCTCAATGGGCACTATGCCCTCTTCCGCCATGCCTGAGGAGACAGCCGAGGCTACGCCCGGTATTGTAGGCACGGGGATGAGTTGCGCGGTCTTGTCGTGGAGGAGTGCCGCCTCTTCGGCAAAAGTACCCGGCGGCCCGAGGTACGAGATCCTCTTTTTCATTTCTTCCCTGTGAACGCTGCTTTAAAAACCGCTTCCTGATCCGGCTGGGTCATGGCGATAACCTGATCGCCCTCCTGAATGACAGTCTCACCCGTGGGCACCCTTGCTCCGCTCTTGCCTATCATCAAAACGACCATAGTGTTATGTGGCAATTCGACTTCCTTAATCTTGCTCCCTATGACCGGTGAGTCCTCAGGTACCTTAACCTCCACTATCTCAATATTTCCCTCGCCAACCGTGAGCAGGTGGACCAGCGGGTTGATGGGAAGTTCCTCCTCGATGTGCTCAAGTATAAGATTGGTGCTGCTCACGGTCACATCGATGCCCAGCCGCTTGAACAACGACTCGTTCTTGGGGTTGTTGATGCGGGCGATGGTACGGGGGACATGGAATTTATTCTTAGCTACCTGGCATGAAACCAGATTGTCCTCATCCTCATCCGTCACCGCGATCAACAGGTCCGCACGCTCCGTCCCTACATCCTTCAGCGTGCGCGCCTCGCAGCCGTCGCCGCGCACGACCACGCTCCCCAGCTCATCGCAAATAACGCCGCACTTATCAGGGTCCTTCTCCAGGACCAAAACCTCGTGCCCCTCGCTAAGCAGAGCCTTTGACAGGTAATAGCCCACTTTTCCCCCACCAACTACAACGATGTACATTGAAGCCCCCTTAACCCAGTATCACATCCCGCAACATCTGCGCCGATACCGTGGTGGGGCTGATGGTCTCAAACCCCATCTCGTGGTACATCTCTTCGCGAAGCGGGTCATAAATCCGACTTACTACCTTGGGTACATTAAATACGTGCTTGGCTATCTGGGCAGCCATGACATTGCGGTTATCCCCCTGCGTCGCGGAGACGAAGGCGTCGGCCGACTCTATGCCAGCCTTCTTGAGCACCTCCTCATCGGTGCCATCGCCGACCAGGGCCTTACCCTTGAACTCCGGAGGCAGCCAGCGGAAGCTGTAAGAATCCATATCTACGACGACGACCTCGTGCCCCGCCTCCTCCAGCAACCCGGCTAAATACCCACCTACTCTGCCACAACCCATTATTATGATCTTCATGCCTCAGCCTCCCCCGTCGTCGGCTCACGCCACAGCAACACCCTGCAGGGCGCATTCTTCAGAACATAAGGGACGACGCTCCCCAGATCGAACTCGCCGAACGGCTTCTTATAATGCAGCCCCATGATGATCATGTCGACACCCCGCTCCACCGCCTCGTCCACTATGGCCGGTCCTACCTCGCGGGCCTGCAGTATCTCCGTCTCCACCTGCCAATCCACCATGCTGGCAACCTTCTCCGCATTAGCAAGGATCTCCTCACCCTTCTGAATATCGGGTTTAACCTCTGCATCCAGGGGCAGCTCCCGGCTTACCTGGATAACATGCACCACGTAAACCTTGCCCTTGCTCCTCCTCGCGATCACACAGGCAGCCTTTACTATATCCTCATCCACTTTCTGCCCGCTTACAGGCACCAGAAACTTGGTAAACATCATCTAAATATAACCCCCCGGAGTCAATCGTCCAAATAGGGCATTATAATCGCTTGGCAAAATTCATGCAATACCACCTCAGCCCAGGCCGCTAAATCACATCCTGATCTTTTTCTTCCCTTTCTTCCCGCCGCTTGATATGCTCGTTTATGAGACCATCGGCTGTCTCCTTAAGCACCTTAAGCTCATCTACCGATAGCTTATCTAACTGTTCTATATTGTATTCAATTGTAGATATAATCTGCTTGGTTGGTCGCTGCAGCGGTCGCATGAAGTATACGGTTACACCAGCGACTATCGCACCAAAGAAAATGGCACTGCCTAGCGTCATCCAGATAGCGCACAACACCTTCCCTGCCATAGTCACGGGCATTGTGGCGATACCAGCTGTTGAGAAGGCTGCCACCGCACAGTATAGAGCATTCCCATAGTTTGTTATCGTTGTTCCGCTGGCGTTACGGTCGGCGAGGTATATCCCCGCAGCGAAAATCAGCCATAGTATTATCAGCAAGATAATCATCTGCAAAAACGGCGTCTGTGTAACAATACCCCGGAAAGCCCTGATTATCTCAGGGGTTCTTGGCGCCATCCTCAATCTCTTCTGACGCTCTATAGTTCTCCGGACGACTTTATCGCCAGGCTTTATCCTTATTACTCGGTCGCCCTGCTTTTCACCTTCCATTTTCGAACACCTCAACTGAATCGTCGGGCGGAATTTTACTCTGATAAGTATTGCTTGTCAATAGCGCAAAAGTCCGCATTCCACTAAACCCGCCCCCGATTCCAGCAATGTATCTTAAAAACAAGCCCATGGAACTGACCGATTAACTGAGCTAGTTCAGATAGATTGGTGACACTTATAATGGTGTCATGAGGATAA
>CAYRYW010000009.1:0-68896 GCA_964428725.1 uncultured Dehalococcoidales bacterium | reverse complement strand
ATCAGGCGGATCAGGCGGATCAGGCGGATCAGGCGGATCAGGCGGATCAGGCGGAGGGTCTCCGTCTATTCCACTCGCTACTTCTGTACTTGCCTCGAAGTCTACATCTGTTAGTAGCATGCCCGTACCGGCATCGTACTGGAAGGTTACTCGTCGGGGGATCAGTTCAGCAGACCAAGAAACTCCCCGCGGCGTGTCATTGGCAGACAGAGTAACAGAGGCGTACTGCCAAGGGCATATATCGAAGCACCTGTGATTGCTAGCCAATGGGAAGGTCAGCCTGGGATACTCATTGTTCATCTTTCCCAATATCACGCCACAAAGAGCATTGGCTAGAGTCTGGGCGGACGCCCCCGGCCATAGGGCCAATCTGTCTATAGTCTCTGTGCGCCCGTATCGTTTGAACACATGGCCTGGGGATAGGCTAAACAGTGCACTCCCCGAGGCGTCTTTGTATCCCACCCCAGACAAGTCCAGCAGGCCGACCGGAGGTATAGTCACCCGCTCTATGTCTACTTTACCCCTCCAATCTTGAGTGCTCAATGTTTGTACCGTTGGGATCGATGACCTGTCTGCTGAGGGCAATTCATTGGCATCCCTCTGAAGGAATAGACGGCCGTATCGATCGAAGCAGGGCTTAGCTCTGACCGCATTCCACGGCTCTGTGTTTAGTTTGCTCCACAGGGTCCCTGGAGATGAATCATAGACTGCTATTTGGCGCTCTTCTGTAGAAAAAGCCGACCCATCTAGCTGAGCGTCAGGGAAGATAAAGGCATCGGTGACTGCCAACAGGGTAGTGCGCCAGTTTAGGAAATGCCACGCCCCTTTCTGTACAGTCAGATCCGACATCTCTGTCCAGGCAGCGGGGGTAGAGGCAGCATCCTCTATTCCTCCGGGAAATCCTTCCATCTTTCCCAACCAATAATGGGGGCCCTGAACATCGAAGCTGACACTGCCCTGTTCCGGGTTCCATTCAATCGATTCTCCGGCTACCCAGCCCATCGCTATTACGTTTTCCCTCAGGGTGTAGCTGCCCGGCTTAATGGGGCCGATGCTCTCTTCTGTATCGCCGTACCAGTCTCTGGCGAAGAGAATGATGCGCCCCCGGTCTCTGATCTCAGATGTCAGGGCCTCATCGTACAGGGTTACACTAAAGCTCCAACCCCCGGCGCTGTAATCGCCTGAACAGTTGCTCAGATTGAAATAAGTGGTTGATTGTATAGATAGAGGGTCATCTATGAACGCCGTCCGGTATCCAGATTTCGATACGGTATGCCCCCCACCGTAGTCCCAGGTGACAGTGCATTTTACGATGTACGTGCCGGCTGCAGTGATCGTCAGCACTGGAGTTCCAGAGGAGGAGTTGTCGAAAGAGGTATTGGCAGATGGCTCTATCGACCAAGAGTAGCTGCTGATGGAGCCTCCACCAACCGAATAGCTGTCTGTGGCATCCAGGCGGATATCAACGGTTCCCGATTCCAACCAACCCACAGCATCAGGGCCGAGGATGGGCACCGGTTCTGGATACTCATGCGGGTTCTCTGAGGGATCATCAAAGGCCACATCATAATCCATATAGTTGGTGCCGCCAGAGTCGATGTAGTTGTGACGCGGCCACAGCCCAAACTCTCTAAGAACAGTCAGGTAGTCGTTATCTGCCCAGTCTACGTCCGAGATCTCCCCAATATAGATCGTATCCGAAGTTGGGGATTTTCGGATCCGACAGATCCCCTTCTCCCATTCCCCGTAGCCCTCAGCACTTACTAGGAGTGTCATGCCGGCCTCAACATCGCCGTATGCCCCAGTCCCCCCGTCTGGGTCGTCATAGGTAATTTGCACAGCCTTATCATCAGACGAGGGAGTGCCGTTCAGCCTTCTTTCAAGCACAGTCTCGAAGTCCGGGACTGCTAGATATAGCCGAGAGTGCTGCCCGTCCGATCGCAGACTGGCCAACTCCCCTGCTGTGAGAGCCCGCGCCATCAGGACACCTCCACCAAAGACAAATCCCTGAACACAAGCTCGAAGTCCAATCTGATGCTGTGGTCCCTCTCCTCCTCGCCCCAGACCATCACAGCTTCATAGTAATTGTATGCATCGCTGGAGTCGTTCTTTCTGGTACGGATGTACACCCGGTTCGATGCTCCGGTGCAGAAGGTCCTCAATTTGTTCCTTTCCGCCTGGGATAGGAATCCCCACCGCCAATTGGCCGTGGCCCACCCCAACCCTCTGATCTTCCCATCCCCCAGGCCTACCCTCTGCGAGTATTCCTTAAATGATGACCTGGGGGGATTGACCGCAGTGCTCAGAGATTCCAGATTTACCAGATTGGCACCGGTGAAACTAACATCTCCCCCCGAGCCCGTAGTGAAATTCTCTGTGACTGACAGGTGGGTGTCGTCCGTTACAGCATCCACAACCCTGGTCTCTCCAGAGATGATTATCAAGTAGCCGGCCGCGAATTCCGATTCAAAAGATGAGCCATTTCCAACCACAGCCTTGGAAGCGGCTGAGGACGTGGCTTGCCCTGTGGCCGAGAATTCCTCTCCAATCTCATACGAGTAGATGGGCATCTTTACCTCGTTATTTGATCGAAAGCGGCCAATGCTTGATCATGAGCCTCTTGGCGGAACCACTGTCTTTCGGATTCGTTCATCGATCCGTGAAAGGTAAAATTCTGCTGCAATGTCATTGGGCCCCTGCTCCCGGTGGATGCTATCGCCAGCATCTTCTCCTGTGTCAAGCGGCTGCCTGCCATCCTCTCCAGGGCTTCCGTCGTCCTATTGCTGAGAACGAATTCCCGCCCTTGTTCGCCCATCTTGTACACCCCCGGGCCCACATATCCACCAGTCTGCATGCCGGGCATAGAGTAATAGAACCCGAGATGGGTATTGCGCAAACGGGCCACAAATGTCTCTGCATCCGCTATCATCAAATCGTAATACTGGTTCCTCTTTTGCCGCTCACGTTCTCCCAGGATGCCGGCGTCCTCATCTATTCTGCGCAACTGATCTGCCAATCTCTCCTCTGCTAACTGCCGCTCCTCCTCAAACATCTGCTGTTCCATCTCTTCACGGAAGGTTCTTTCCTGCATTCTCAGACTGCGCTCGTATTGCTCCTCCTCTTGGAGATCTCCCATCTCTCTCTGGAACCTTCTGTCCTCCTGCTCTTGCTCGTATTCGAATTCCTTCTGGTCTTGCTCCATACGCCATTGCCGTTCCTCTTCCCTTAGCTGGCGCTGGTATTCGAAGTCTTCTTGCTGCTCCTCCATCATCCGTTCTCGTTCTTCTTGGCGGAGCTCCCTCTGACGGGCAAACTGCTCCTCCATTTGGGCCATCTGCTTTGCAAAGTCTTCATTCCTGCGCTGCATGTCGACCCCGTAGTCCTCTTCTGCTCTGCCTCTCTCGGTTTCGTATTGTCGCTCCTCCTCCACCATGGCCAGAGCATCTCTCGATCGGATGTGCTCCTGCATTCTCAGATCGTGGTCCTCCTGCATTCTGCGCATTTCGCGCTGATGGTCCTCTTCGGCCCTGGCCATTTCCTGCCCGAAATCCGCAGCCATTTGGGCCCGTTCACGGTAATACGCCTCGATCTCCGCCCGTTCTTCTCGTACAAAGTCCTTGGCTTCCCTAAGCATACCACGATTATGCTCTTGGTCTATTTGGGCTTCCTCGCGGGCAGTCTCTTTCGCCTCTATCTGGCGCTGTCTGGCGTATTGCCGTTCCATTTCCTCTCTGCCACGCTCAAAGTCTCTGGCCATCAGCATGCGCTGCCGATTGTACTGCTCCTCCATCATTGTATCTTCCCGCCCATACTCTTGCTGCATGCGGGCCAGTTCTCTCTGTCTCTGGTCCTCCATCTCTGCCATCGATCGGGTATGCTCGATGTAAGCCTCCAGGGCATCTCTGCTCATAGAGGTCTGTTCATTCAGGGCAGCGGTTGTGCCCTCAGCTTGGCCCTCGATTTCACCGAGAGCCACCGCCGCTTTCATAAGCCACTCCTGCCCCTTCTCCTCTCCCCCTACCAGCTTGCCGGCACCGTACGCTCCCACACTGGCCCATTTCCCGAATGTCTGGAAGCCGGCCCTCTGCCCCACGTCCGATCGGGCTATCAGTTCATTGACGCCGCCGCCAAGCAGCAGCCCCCCCAAGACCGTTGCCCCAACCCCGGCCACGGTCAGGCCACCTGCTGCTGCTCCTCCACCGGCACCTGCTGCCGCCCCGCCAGCACCCGCTGCCGCCCCGGCCCCCTTCCCTGCAGCCATTCCCCCTGCCGCAGCCAACTGCTGTTTGGCTGCCTTCTGCATCAGCTTGCCGGCCAGCAACTGCTGGGCAGCCATTGCTGCAGTTTTCACATCTGCATATATGCGGATGCCCCTGCTTACTGCCATCCCCACGGCACCCAGCGTGGCCATGGCAGTGCCGACGTTCAGTGCCGCTCTGACTACGCCGGGGTGTCTTTCGGCAAACCGAGATGCTTTCTCCGCCAGTCTGGCTGCCCGATCCATCGTGGGCAAGACTGCCTGAGCTGCTGCCCTGCCAATCTTCCTCTGGGAGCTGGCCAGATCATTGCTCGTGTCCAGCCATTCTCTGGACACAGAATCCGCCCTGCCGGCGTACATCACGTACTCTTCGGCGGCTTGCCTCAGGGGTGTGGCGATGCCCCGTCCCAGTTGCTCCAACTGCTCCCCGGCCACGGCCAGGATTTCCGTCCCCTCCTGCAGTTCTATCAGAGCATCGCGGGTAGCGCTGGCCCTATCTTCAAGACGGGCCAGGGCATCTTCTATTGAAACCACCCCCTGCTTGGCCTCTGTGGCTGTCCTCTTGTCGAATGACAACCGCAGAATTGCCTGCAGAAGTTTCTCTCTCGCCATCGGTTCTCCTAAAGCAAAGAGGGGGGCCGGTTTGGCCCCCCACTTTATTCACTCAATCGCTCCCTCACTCGGGATGACGCAAACGATATTGCCACCAGATCCTCCATAAGCTGCTCCGGCTGCCTCAGCAGAACGTCTGGGGGCCATCTCCAGCTTATTGCTTCAAGGAGGGTCCAGACTCTCCAGCTTTCGTCCGGGTCGTGCAGGGGGATGTCTGGGAAGTCCTCCTCGCCGGGGGATTCCCTCTTGTGCCAGCATGTTAATCGTCGGTAGAGCTCTGCGCTACTTTTTTTGTCTGCTCCTCATCTCCCCCCACTTGATCGGTAATCAGCCAATTGGGGTTCAGCTCGTATACGGCTTCTTCCCACATGACTAGTAGTCCCTCAGGCAGAGCCAGAAATTCCTCGAAGCCCAGGGGCCACGGGATGCCCTCCGCTGTCTTGGTGGCGGCCAGCATGTCCGGGTAGGAAAATACCCGCAGCAGGGCCCGATCGGGGTCCTCCTCCTCTGCCCTGCGGCCCTCCATCCTGAGCCTGGTTCTGCGCATGCCCATTAGGACAGAAGCCTCCCCAACCAACAGCTCTATCCGGATTTCGCCCTTCTCGTATACTACCGTCCCCTCTTTGAGAGCCATCGTCCCTCCTGTCAGAAGCCCTCCAACTCCTCGATGATACGAATGGCCGTCTGTAGGGCAGACAGCAATTCGCCGGGCAACCCGCTTGGGACCACTCCCTCTCTGCGAACTGCCGCACCCAGGGCATTGGCCTGAGCCCACGCTCGCTCTATGTGCCGTTTCGATTGACCAAGACTGTGCACCAGGTCCTTGGTTCTGGGCCCGTATGTTTGATCCTGCCGCCAGTCCTTCAGCGCCGGCCGGCGTATCCGAACCAAAACTCTGCGCCCTCTTCTCATTGGCATCATATCCTCCAACCGTTGACTCTCAAGATCTGAATGATGGCGCGGTTGGCATCCTGCAGGGCTTTCTCCAGATCCTTATAATACCGGGCCCCTTCTTTGCTGGTGGCGCTGCCGGCCAGGCTGCTGATCCCCCGCTCTGCCTGATGAACAGACTTGGCCGCATCACTGAGCTCCTTTGGGGCCTTTTCCTTTTGGGCCCTGAGCCCACTACGCGAACTGTATGCGCGCCCGGCTTTTATCGGGGACACCCGAACCAGCCGCGGCCGGCCCCTGCGGTCTCTCGCTCTCACTAACATCGATTTGCCTCCTGGGGGTCTCATGACCCCCTTTACTTCGTCATATGCCCTCTCTGCTATGCATGTTCGTAGAAAATGGTGATGTTGGCACTGGTGGTTGGGGGAGAGGTACCAAAGTCGACCTGGTTTGTGGCTAGGGTGGCCGTGCCAGAATAATCCACCCCGTTCACCCATACCCCGATATTGTCTGTATTGACAGCCACCGGGTCCAGGGCAAAAGTCGTGACGGTGTTGTCTCCTTGATAGGCGATGACCTTGGGCTTGTTCTTGGCTATGCCCCGTAGGCCCTGCGCTTGCTCGAATCCCTCAGTGCTGGTCGAGAAGGCCACACCCCACAGATGCTCCTTGACGAACAACGGGCGGACAGTATATGCCCGTTCCTCTGGGGTATCTACTAGACCTCCCTCCCTGGGGATAATGTAGGCCTTGGGGAATATGCGGAATTCCCAACGCCTGACACCGAAATCGGTGCCGTCCGGGTCTGTATCCAGGGCTTGCCGATAGGCCAGCACACCAACCTGACTTTCGTCCCCCCGATTGTCTGTGCCGATGCCGAACAGACGTGCTGCACCACTCTTGACATAGAAGGCCTTATCATCGGTGAGGACGGCATCTACGGTGTCACTGGTCTTGCCGACCCGCATCTCTCCACTGATTGGATCGGTTGGGGGCAGGGTATCCAGGGCGAACACCCGATCATCGCCGCGATGGACAATCTGCTGGGGCTCTGGATCATTCAAGGTGAGGGCCCGGGCTCCGGTGATGGCCACACCCTCGTACGCCACGTTGGTGCTTTCTGCATCGAGGTAGCCGTCAGAGTTTAAAGCGAACACCCGAATGGATCTAAAGCCAACTCCACTACGCGCTGCATTTGGTGCTGTCATCGATCGATTTCCTTTCCCTGAGAACTCAGGATAGAGGGGTTCTTCTGCTTGAATTCCTCCCACGTGTTCTCGTCCACACCAATCGTGGATAGATGTGGGGTCACCAGGGAGGTATCACAGTACTGCGAAATGCCGGCCCGCATACAGCTCATGGCAAAGAAGATGTCCTCCGTCATCTGATAGCCGCGCTCATATGAGTATCGAAAATACGGGAATGGAGATCCCGCTTCGTCCAGCTCCACAAACACCCACTGGCGAATGCCTATAGCACAGGTGGCTATCGCATCACACTCATATAGGGCCCCCCGTCTCCACTCTGCGGGAGCAACAAACCTGCTTCTCCTCCCATTCTCCTCCCAAACAAAAAACATCGGGTCGTAGGGAGGCCCCCTTCTGAAGGCCAGAGCTGCCACTACTCCCAACGTTGGGTCGTGTCTGAACAGCCGGTCTATCGTATTGGGAGGATGAACATGATCGCAATCCAACATGATGATCATGTCGTTCGGGCTCTGGGCCAATTCCTGGAAACAGCGGACGATGTGGTTCCTGGAAGTATCCGTCCTGCCATACGGGATTGATATTCTGGTATGCCCCCCCATTGTAGCCCCATTAGCCAGATCGAACAGGGCATCGATCGAATTCCATTGCACGTTCCGCTCTAGCAATACCGCCCAAAATGCCCTGGGGTCCTCTCCGAGACAGGGATCGTATCCGTACTCCTTACACATCTCTACTACATCACTCCGGATCTCCACATCCGGTATCTGGTTCAGCGGGACTTTTCTCCAAACGCCCCCATGCCGGTTCTCTCTATTAGAGACCCGAATGTCTTCTGGGGCTTCGAGACCGTACTCCTTCAGCAGGGCCCCAGGATCACCGGTCAAGAGATACCTCTTGCCCTGCTCCATTCCCAACTCATCAATGCGCCAATCGGGGTTTGGTAGTTGTTCCCAGACCGGCTCCGCGGCTTCCACGGGTACCCTGGTCGCGTCCGGCCTTGAATCCTCGATCATCCGGTTCCATCGAACGTAAAACGCTGCAGCTCGGTCGATCTGCGATTCCATGTTCAGCAGGTCCGGCATTCTGTCGTACACGAACTGGGTGTACGGCCAATCCCTACGCCCCGTATTCTCATCAAAGAAGTTGGTCCTCACCAAGGATTCAATAACATGCTTAGGATGCCGTACCAGGTGGATCACCCTGGCATCCTTGGCCAGCGGCCCATTCAGGAATGGGGCAGCCACCCAGCTAGACTCCGCCGGTTCCTCAGGGTTTTCCCAATCGGCATCGTGGAACCCCCATACTCGTTCATGCGTACACTGCATGCCGGCCTCGGTCAGCAATTTGGCAGCATAGGATGTGCCGCACCTGCCAGTGCCCGTAATAATGCTATATAGTTTCACTCTCTGCTTCCCCCTCCTCAGGCTGCTCCTCAAGCGGCTCCCCCACTGAAAGACCTACCGGTTCCTCCTCCCCTTCTTCGATGTCCACAGGAATGTTGGTTTCTAGGAATGGCAGGGGCTTGCTGCCCTTGCAGCCCGCTGCCGCCACCAATCTCCACGGCCTATCCGGGTGCCGTTTCATCAGCACCGGTTCCCCACAGTACGGGCATAGAACCGTGATCTCGGGGATGCCCCCCCCACCGTCCACTCCAACTGGGTCGATTGCCTTCATGTTTCCTCCTCATTCTCCGCTGGAAAAATCGCGGGCGAATACCTCTATCACCTGCAAGCGGATTTCGAATCCGACATACTTGCTGTTATACTCCGGCAAGATGGCTATCCCGCTATCCCCCACGATCGTCGCACTCTGAATATAGCGCGTCTGGCCCAACTGGGGGGCCGAATCGAGCACCCCACGTACCCCAACCAGGACGGGCCGGCACCTGGTTTCCCTAGTTTCCGGTGTTGCCAACGTAGTAGGTATTACAGCCACCTGGACCCGGTATATTCTGGTCTCCCAACCCTGATCGATGTCTGCCCAGTCAAAGTCCGCTTCACCGGTCAGGACATACAGCATCGGTATTTGGGCTGTCTCGATGGATGGCGGGGGCGGGTCCTCTGCTGTAGTGATACCAGCAGATGACCAATCCAAAGCCACGATCGCTGGGGGAACTGTTGATACACTCATCGACCCATCATCACAAGTATGCCGGCCAGAATTCCCGCACTACGGCCAGTCCCAGAGCCGTCAGCTTTGGCAGTCTGCTATCCACCCATCCTCTAGATTGCAGACTTCTAAGCGTGGATCTGTTAATTGGCCGCAGAGGTATCTCTCGAAGCCCACCGGATCGATGGTGGGCCCAAGCTTCTGCCATGAGCTTCATGGCGACGTCCTGACTAGTGCTCATCCTCGGCTTCCATCTCTGCTCCTTCACAGAGAATCGGGCTGGGCTGTTCCATCCCTCACGGATCGCCCGCTTGGCGGCTTCCGCTTCCGGGCCATAATTCTTGGGAGTGTCCCACTCTTTTCCGGTTAAGGACTTGATTATGCCCCCCGAGATTCTGTCTATAAGGGCACTCTGCCGCATCGCCATTCGCAATCTCCCGATTTCTACCTTACCTGCTTGGCCGCCCGGCTTGGGCTTAGCATGGAATGCGACGTGCCGCTCATTTCGTTGCCGTTGGCATCGAACCCATAAATAGTTATCGGGCTGCTGGGCTCTCCGGTGTCATCCATCTGGAAGGATATCGAGACAACTACCCCCCTGCCTATACCCACCCCCTCCGAGGTGACGGCCCAACCCCTCCCTGCTCGATCGATGTGGCCCAACCGCCACCGATATTGTCCTAGCAGCTCTTCGGCTGTTCCTCTGGCTTGCTCCCTGGACATTCTCCCCGTGCTCAAGGATCTCTGCGGGGCCACGTTGGTGTCCAGATTGTCAAAACAGAAGATCTCCTGTCCTCCCCTGTGCAGGCGTACTGTGGCATCCCCGGTCCTTCTCCACACTGCCACAACCCTGCCCGGTTGGCCGGCAAACCTTCCTCGCTTTATCACCACCGGTTGGCCCGGTTTGATCCTCATCGATCCCACGGGGGCAGCCTTACCCAGTGAGGCCTCCATATCGGTAGTCAGATCATCGAGCCGGAATGTCCTGCGCAGACCGCTGTCTAACTCCACATTCGCCTCGGGAATGCCGCCGGACATTACCGCCGTTACCCGTCCGGATTCGCCGGCGTGCCTGCCCTGCAGTACCCGAACCCTGCCGCCCGGCCTGATTCTCGCTTTCCCAGGGATGGCCTTTCCCACACCCCGCCTCTTCAAGGCCAATGCCCTGGGAGAGACCTCGTAAGCAGTCAGACCAACCCGCACTATCGGGTTGTAATGCCCAGAGTCGATGATCTCGCCTTGGAAATCCTTGCCGTGGTGTCTAAAGGAGACCACATCCCCGATCGTGATACGATTGCCCGCTGAATCCTGCCAGTGGGTCATAGTGGGCCCGTCACGTTCGTATTTCAGGCTATCAAACGAGACCTCCCCCGAGTTCAGAGCCCCCAACAGCCCCCCCTGCCCGGCTGATCGAACAGGAGTGTAGGGCCCACTGGCCATGACATAGGCCACATCCTCGATGCTTCTGATACACCTAGCCAGATGCAAATCTCCCTCGGCCAGTATCTGTGACATAGTGTCCTTACTGCGGCTGCCTGGAATGAGCTTGATAGCTGCCTCTATGTCCTTCCTGCAATCACGAAGAGTCCTAACGAGATTCCGGGTTATGGTTCCCGCTTGTCTTTGCCACGGCTCTTTGGCCATTATTCTCCCCCTAATCGTTTAGTCTCGGCGGTTTGGGCTTGGGCAACAGCTCTCGGACGTCAGCCGGCATCGTGGACGGGGTGATGGCCACACCGGAGCCCAAAATGGTGGCTTTATCGAAGGCGTCTGTGTCCTTCTGGCGGTAGGCCCACACCACTAATCGGGAACAAGCCCGCACTATTTTATCCATGGGGCGGTATACGTAGACCGTCGTGCTCTTGGCGTGCTGTGCCGCTGTGGTTCCGTTGTACCCTCTAACCACCGTCATAACATCTGTGGTAGTATTCCTGGCCACGACAAATAAAAACTCATCCTCGATCTTCAGCATCTGCCCTACCTGGAACCTGGGGGAGAGTGCGTCACTGTCTGTGCCACCGACGTCACTCACGGTCAATGATGTGGCGCTATCGGTCAATGGATTATCCTGCACCGAATCCAGGGAATCGCTCCAGGCATCCCCATATCTGGTATGGTACCCCCAATACCCTGCAATTTGGATCACCTGCAGCCTATTGCCGTCATCCTCATACTCCCATCTCTCTCCAGATCCGGGCTTGATCTCCACCGAGATCTTGGGGTAGGAATTGGGCGGTTTGAAAACCACATCATCCAACGATACGGAAGTATCGTCGCCATTGGTGATGGTCGTGGCCTCCAGCAGGTCTTTGTCCAGGCGCAATAGCTGCTTGGTCCAATCCGCCACCGCAGTCATTTGGGTCACAAAGTCATCGACCCTATAGACCCCTACCCGGTCCCGTCTGGGCAGGGGATAGTCAAAGCTTAGCGTGTCATACCGAATATCGAATCTGCGCCGGCATCGTTCGTCGATTGCGTTGACAGCTTCACGAACAAACCGCTTCAGCAGTTCGTCGTCCCCAGTTTCCGAATCCGCAAGCTTCAGATATTGCCTGACTTGATATAGGGTTGCGTAGTGCACCTTATTCTATCCCCTGCTCCTCCAAGAACTGACGGATATCAGATACTGTGGCCCGGCCAATCCCACGAATGCTGCACAGCCGGCTGTCTGTGGCATCAGCCACATCTCCTAGAGTAGACCACCGCTGCATCACCTCATACAGCAATTTGGGCGAAAGGCCGGCGTCCTCCAATAGCTCAGACGACAAACCCCTGGGCCCCGGGTCCTCCTCTGTAGTCTCCTCCGGCTCCGGTTCCGGCTCTTCGGTTTTCCTTTCCGCCAATGCAGTCGCCAGAGCTGAGGGCGATTTCCCGCTCTCCCCGACCCGCTGGACCTCCACCAATCCCCGCTCCTCCAGCTTGAGGGCATACCAGTGCCGGGTGGAGAAAACATCTCCCACATTCCTTTTCATCGCGCAGCCATGCTGGTCGTTGTATTTTCCCGGAACCAACACCGCAACCTTAGTCCCTTTTGCCACCGTTTCCCTCCTTGTTTCTCTATGCGGTTGGGGGACGACCTCTGATCAAGCCCTGCAGCATCCGCAGATCCACATACTCCGGCCTTTCCTTCCTCCCGATCTTGTCCACCTCACCCATGTGTCTGGACCATTGCCCCTGCAGCCTTTCCAACTTCCTGAGCCGGGCCCCACGGGCGATCTGCATATCGGCAAGCAGGGCATTGTACTTCTGGTATTCTGCCCTAACCAATCTATCGATCTGAGGCTTGACATTGACGTCTCCGCCTGCCTTTAGCTGGTCAAATGTCACCCATCCGGATGCTAAAGCGTAGTCCAAATTGGGCATTAATTGTGTCTCCCATCTCCCATAACACGACTGCGGCAATCCTCCGAGAGACCTCTGGTGGATCGGGCGCATCATTTGCCGTATGTCTGCAGGTCCTCCCCCATATGGCGCTGCTCCCTGCGAAGAAGCCTGATGGCTTCGGCGGCCTTCTGCACCGCCTCGGCCAATCCTTCGTAATGCCCGATTCTTCGGGCGGATATGGGGGCTGCAGATTGTAAGTGGGTCAACTCCCTAACCAGGGCAGCAAACGTTCTGCAAATGCCGTCCAGATCGTCCACAGCATCTTGCATCCACCCCTCGATCTCTGGGGTGATCTCATACTTCAGCGGGGAAATCCGGGCCGAGTCAGATAGCAGAAGCCGCGAGGCTTTCAGGCGCATCGGTTGGCTCAACTCTCTGCTGAGCGCTCTACCGGCTTTGCCACGCTTTAATTCCACCTCGAAAGCCCGCCACGCCGCTTGCCAATTGGGAAATTTCCCGGGCCCACTTTCCTCCACAAAATCCACGAATGCCCCCTGCACTTTATCCAGATCGCTGTATTTGTTCAGCCCGGTCAAGGTGGCGATAGTTCCGCTGGACAGAGTGCGGGCATCGTGGAGTGTCAGATCCTCATTGATCGCCTTCCCCCCAGCTTCTACCCGGTACGTGGCAGTTAGCTGATATGCTCTAGCAGATCTCTTCGGCCCGGATACGCGTTCAGAAGACAGGCCCTGGTCCCCCGCCGCGTTAAACAGGAGATTGTCAACTGTCCCGATCCTTATCTCGCGGGGATCGAAAGCCACATCTACCAGATCCCCGCGAATCTGAGCACTGAGGATACCCCTGGTTCTAGTAACCCTTCTGAGAAAGGGGCCCTCCCTGGTTACAGCCTTCATATGTGCGGGCATCCTGCTGGCCTCTAGCATAAGCCGTGCACGATTCATGGTTGTTCTCCAGGAGCACACGGGGAGCGATGCCCCCCGTGTGCCCACGATTATTCGTGTTGACAGGCCCTACGAAGAGAAGCCGATCTGAACCACGGTATTATCCTGGGTGGGCGGATTGTGACGAGATCGATACAGGTTGAGAACTGCCCCGACCAGGCCGCCATCGGCGCTGCCCCCGGTGGCCACAGCACGCAGATACCGCTCGCGCTCAGACAGGTTGACCTCGATCAGATAGGGCTCGTTCTGCCCGTCGTTGTCGATGGCCCCCGTCGTGGCGTCGGTGACGTCCGCATAGGCATCGGAGTCTCCGTCATCTGAGCTCTCCTGCAGCTTGACCGTCACGCTCTTGTTGGCCCCAGAATCGATGGCCCCCGCGTTGACTTCTAGCACGGCCACCTCATGCCCCAGACAATCAACGCCGGTTCCGTTGACGGTAGCGCCCGTGCCAATGTCCTGTGGGGCCAGGGCCTGCTTGGTGAGTACGCTATCACTCGGTGTGTGAACGTTCATCGTTTATCCTCCATTTATCTATCGTATGCTGGGGGGAGAAGTGCTGGCCATCCCCCCAGCAGGGGTTTCTCCAAACTAGCTGGCCGAAATCTCCATCACGCAGAAGGCCCACTCAGCCTTGAGCTGACCACCGAGCCGACGCCGGAAGATGAATTTGACCAGATCCTCCTCCGCCTTGGTGACATCATCCCGAACCACGCTCATGCCGATACGATCGGCAATCTGGTAGCCCTGGTTGTAATTCCCAAAGGTAACGGGGAAGGCACCGGCCGCTACATCTGGCATGGCCTCGGAGGTTTCCACCGGGTAGCCCAGCATGCGGTCCGGCTCGCCTTCCTGATTGCTGGTTTGCCACAGGTACCGCCCGTCTCCATCTTTCAGTTTGGCGATCACGCTGGCGGTAGAGTCGTTCATGGTCCAGCATGCACCTTGCCGATACTGGCGGCCAATCCCATAGCGCATGCCTACCAATCCGTCGAACGTGACAGTGTCGGCATCCCCAGAGGCCACGCTTTCCAGATCGTTGCCGTTGCCCTCGTCGGGCAGGATGCCCTCGGGCTTGGCGATGCCATCGCCCACCAGAAACTGCTCATCCTCGTCGAGGGCATACGCCTCAGAAACCCACTGGTTGATCTTCTCCACCAGCGGGAAGGGCGTATCCTCCAGCAAGGACATGGGGACGTACACAACTGCTTTGGCAATGTGGATCGGCGTGCGCTCAACGCCGAAGGTGGGATTGGTATCAGCGTCTCCCTCGGAAGGCACATCTCCAACCCAAGTCACCCGGACTGCGGAGGTATATCGATCACCCCCACCGGTCACCTTGACGCGGGACATCATGTCTGACCCAGTCTGCAGCACATCCGCCCGACGCCGAACCACTGTCAAGCCGGGCAGCCGCTCGATCATGTCCGTGCGGAAATCCTCTGGGGCCAACCACCCACCCAGATCGTCCACGACTTCCGACATCTCGGTCTTGAAGGACGAAACATCGACCCCACTCAAGGCGAATGCCTTCAACTGGGTAGGAGTGAGTACAACGGTCTTCATAGCCCGCTGGTAGTCATCACTCAGGGCCCGCTCACCGTGTCTCAAGAATGCCCCGAAGGCCTTGTGCTGTTTATACCGCAGCGCTTCGTAATTGCCGCCGTACAAGTCTGTGGCGATGGCCTTGACCGCCGCATCCGGATGCCCATAGCGAAGAACCTGGGCCGCTTTGCCTGCTGACATATCGTTACCTCCAACGCGTGCGGACGGAGTGAAAGCATACGGGGGACGAGAGACTGCCCGACGGCGGGGTCTCACTCTCGGGCCGCTGCCCATCGCTCCATACACCGCATCACTGACGATCGATCGAATTTCCTCCTCTGTTACCTCCTCACCAGCGACCACCTCTTCAGCCATGGGAGCCACGACCTCGTCCTCGTAGTCCTCCATATAGCTCCCTTCTCCAGCCTCCTCGGCCGCTCCCTGCAGGGCCAACTGAAGAACAGAAGTGATCTTGGCCAGCTTGTCGTCATCGAGCTGAACCACGCTCTGGATAGTGTCCAGGATAGTGTCCAGCTCAGCAGCGGCTTTCCATGGGTCGATGTAGCCGCCGCCCGTCCACGCTCGCATTTCCTCGTCTCCCCCCACTGGGGTCTCGCCCATTCCCAACTGGAGGATAGACTGGATCTGCTGTAGCTGGTCATCGTTCAGTTCCGGGACCAACTCTCTGAGGGTCCCAATCAATTCATCTACTGTCATCGCTTTTACCTCCCGATCCAGTATGCCAAGGTACCAACTAATCCAATCGTCATTGCCCATCCCCCCGCGAGTGTTCTCGGGCCCTCTAGCGTTAGGTGCCCCTATAACACCGCCTTCGAGTTCTGACAGCAAAGACTTAAACGGAACCGCTCTACCCGCGATTTCACCCAGAGGGGAGACCATCGTTCGTGGTTCCATCGGGGCAGGGGTAAAGCTGCCCTCAACGATCGGCCATCTAGCCATGCGGCCGTCGTCCTCACGGACTATCATGTGCGATGCCGTTCCACTACTGAGCCCCATCTTGCCCATCTCGCACAGTTTGTAGATAGCACTCTCGTAACGATCGCGCATGTCCAACTGTGTGCGAACCCACAAGCCCACATCGTCGCGCCGCACAAATTCCCAGCCGCTTCCTAGAGATTTCTTGCCCATCGTGTGATCCAGGCCGTGGTGGTAAAGTGCGGTTCTGCTTTCCCGCCCTTCCCAGCCGAGATCTGTTTTGTCATCGAAATAGTCGCCTCCCAGATCCCGCTGCTTGTTGGGAGACCAAACTACTAGATATCCCTCTACCCAGCCATCGCCCACAGCCTTAAGACCGCTACCCGATGAAACCAGGGTTTCCTCAAGCGTCAGGGCCCTAGCCGCCTGCTCTTCTTGGGGACGCTGTGCTGACGGCTGGGGCTGTCGTTCGGCTGGAGGAGGAGCTCCCTTATCCTCCCCACCCCCCAGGAGCCGGCCGCCCATCAGGGTTTCCACTGCCTCAGCAGACAGTTCGGTGTTGTCCAGGCCGTGCTTCTCGATGACCTTGTGCAAGCTGTCCAATGAATCCCCAATGGCTGACGACAGCTCTATACGCTGGTCTCTGTCAATCACGCCCAATTGCAAGAGCTGATCGGCGATGACGGAAAACACCTGATGGATTTGGCCCTCCATCAGGCCGCCCACATTGGCCTTAACCGATAACAGAAAATCCCCAACCGACGCCCTGGTATGGGATCTAGCCCCTATAGCCATAATCTGCCCCCTTGCTTCTTCTTCTGAGGGGTGACACCCGAATGCCTCCCCCATTCTGTGCCCGTCACCATCAGTCTTGTAGACACAGTAGGGGTCACTTCCGGAACCGGTTTTGAATACACCATATGGCATCGGCCGTTCCCTCTACAGCTCCCGCTCGATCACTCTCTCCACATCCCTGGGCCCGGGAACCCGCCCCAAGGAGTATCGCATGTGAACCTCAGCATCAAGGTCATCGATGATGCCGAACACACTCCAGAAGTTGGGTTCACCGCCATTGTTCACCGCTTGCACAGCCTCTATGCTGAATTCGCCGGCAGAAGTGCGGGCCTCTCCAATAACCGCGTCCCCAGATTCTGTCACGTTTCTCCAGCCGGCCCGCTTCATCGCCTGGATTAGGCCCTCCACAGACCCAAATCCGGCCTTTAGCCCACTGGCCGGGTAGCGTACGCCAACAATTTGGGCAGTTATCCTGTTGACCAATCCTTCGGCCATTCGATTCCTTCCCATCTCAATGCCCCCCTTTTATGTGCTCGATATCCTCAGAGATGTCCTCGACATAGACATCGCCTGAAGAGAATCGAACCCCCTCGATCTTGTCCCAATTGTAACCTCCACCGGTCTCGTAGGTGTAGGGTGAGATGTCAACTCTGCATGCCTCTCCCAATTCATCGCTCCAGACCAGAGCGAAAGCGTGATCTGCTGCCCAACCGGCTACCCGCCCCCCGTCCGCACTCCTAGCATCTAGGGCCACATCGAGGAGCGCGCCCGCTATGTCGTCACAGGCACCGCCACCGCCATAGTCTCCAGGCTGCCACCGGTCATAGACCCGTTGGGCCGCCCTGGCCATTCTCCCCCGCAAAGCCTGGAGCTCCCGAAACAATTGGCCCCTGGCCTTGACCGAGACAACTCGGATCCCCAGGGCTTTCAGAGATCGGGCAACTTCGTCAACGATGATGTCCTCCAATAATGCGGCCTTGGAATGCTGTGGGGCATCCACCAACCAGCCCTCCCTCTTCAGCCACTCTTTTGGGTCTTCTTGCCCCGTGTACTGGCCGTCGACTATGGCGTATGCCAATAGAGTAGCGTCTGCTCTCTCCAGGGATCTGGCCCCGATCTTTCGCAACTCAGCGATGACCCGATCGTGCAATCTGCGTCGATCCCTCTCTATCACCGTGAGAGATCCCGCCGGCAATTTGGGGTAGTAGCGCTCGAATTCGCGCTCTATTCTCTTTATTTCCCGGACATAGGCCCTGCAGGCCGCTATTAAAGACCCAGGGAGTCGAATCGCCGCCATCCCTGCCATCACGCGGTCTCCCAGGCTTTTCCGATCTCCGTCCACACCACAGATACGAGCTCCTTCTCTGCGTCCGGCAGGTTCTTCTTCACCTCGTCGAAGAATTGCCACCATCTCCCCCGATGGATAGGGGCCTGAAACATTATCACCCCACCAAACGTTAGGGGCTCGGATTCCGGCGGACCCACTACCCACGGGGCGTACGGGCAGTCATTGCCAAAAGACCCACTGATGTCCACCCCCTCGACCCGGACCTCGGTCGTGAATTTCCTGCCCAGAGTCCCAGTCCGTTTGTATTCCGCCTCTATTAAGCCCTTCTTCAGGGCCCAGAAAAACCACCGCCGCTGCTTATCTGTCCAGTGCTTCGATGCTTCCCCCTTCTCTGGGGGCGGAGGATACTCAGGGAGCCGGCCGTGCAGCAACATCAAGGCGTGTTCCATTCCCATCTTGGCTGCTGTCAGATACGCAGTGCTGACAAAATGGTCCACGAACTGCTTCAGCTCGTCTACGCCATGGATCTCGAAAGCGTCAGGCATCACACCCTTCGGCCCAATTTGGGCCCCTCAGACACCACCACTCGGTGCAGTGCTTTGCACCCATTGACCTTGCCCCAAGGCGTATCGATCGGAGCTTCGCATACCAGCTCATCACGGGCAGTGTACCAAACCATCACCCAAATATCCCCCAGCTTCTTTGGTTGCAGATAGCAGCGGCATCCCGGATGGGCCGGCGGTTTGAATACAGCCGGTTTCGCTCCAGCCTCTTGCCACGCCTCCGCATTCCCCGAGGCATACGCCCCCGTCGATTCGGTCTGCGCAATCAAGCGGGCCCGTTCTTTGATCTTGGCTGGGTCTGCTACCCTGGGCTTTAGGACCTCCACCAATGACGGCACATCCAGCTTGCCTACCACTTTGCCCAATTCCCGTCGCAACCTGGCCACATCACCACCCGCCCTCTGGATGGCCTGGAGGATAGCCTCTTCTGTCTCATCTGGGAGCCTATCCTTCAGCTCCTCTACCATCCTCTTGATCCTGTCGGCAACCTCTCTTGCGTCCCCCTCGGCCTCCTTCAGGATGCCCTCTATGCGCCTCTGTAGGTCTGGGAGGGCTTCCCCGTAGTTGATCCAATCCCCCACAGCCCTGCGCATTTCCTCCCTGGTAGTCTCTGTGACCTGGGTCACCAGATCGGCGGCATGCTGCCTGGCCCAATCCTCGGCTCTCTTATTGACAAGGTCCCAATCGATCGAATCCCTTACATCCCTCCTCACCTTACTGCGGGCTTTATCAACCCCCAATTCGGTGATCCTGGACAGGCTGTTCATTAAAGAATCCAGGATAGATTGTCGATGCTCGGTCCAGAAGGCCTCATCATTTACGACGGCCTCCCCGTCCTTTGTAATTCGGTCCAGGATACGCCCAACCTGTCTCTCCAACGCCTCCTTGACTTGCTTGCGTACGGTTCTTTCCAATCTATCCCATGGGCGGCTGCTCCCTGCCTTCATGGGGGCCGTTGCACCCCCCCGATCAAAAGGGTAGTGTTTTACCTTGACCTCCTGAAATAGGGCCTTCACAGAATTCAACACCACATCGTCCGCGGCAGCCCCGCGCACGGCCTGCAGCGCCCTTAGCCCAGAGGAGACTGCAGTCTTGGCTTCCCCCGGCAGGAACTTGCTACGAAAGCCCACTGGCAGTGGTTCCCCATTAGATACACTGCGAATTGCCTTGGTTCTCCAATTCCGGAGATCCTGCCGGCCGATTCTCTCTCTCAGCTCATTGCTGGCGCTGCCCTTGGGGGGCTCATCTGCGGGCCCGGGTTCGAGGAGGGGCTGCCCTGCTGGCGGCTCCCGAAGGGGCAGGCTCCGATCTTTATCGCTGGGCGGTGGGCTCTCAGATGGGGGGCCTTCGGGTGGCCGCCCCGCCGGCGGTTCCCTGCCGAACAGGTTGTCCCCGCCCCCGCCCAGATCCCCGCGCTGTGATTCATCGGCAGTGATCTCTCCCCGGCCATCGGGTAGAGGGGGCAATTTCCAGAATTTGGCCCGGATCTCGTCGATTGTTAGGTAGGGGCCGGCTGAGCCCAATTCTTGAAGCTCTGTTTCCCTATTGGTCTCCCTAACATCGATGAACCCGGCCGAGAACGATTCCCCGTATAAGGGCCAAACGAGCTCCGCCGTTAGCTGCTCCGCTGTCAGAACCAGCAGGGGCCAAAGTGTGTAATTGTTAAAGACCATTCGAGCATTAGCGCTATTGGCATAGGTGGCATTCTTGTCCAGCAATCCAGGGGGAATGCCGTATATCTCATAAATTTCCTCTCTGGTAAACTGTCTGCCCTGGATAAAATCTAAATCCTTGGGATTCCACCCCAGGAGCTCCACCTCCAGCTTGGCCGCGCTGACGATGGCGGCCTTGCGCTTGATGCTGTGGTAATCCTGCCTAAGATCCTCCTTCAGGGCCGCTATGTCCGAATCTTCCAGAGGATGTTCTGGGTCCTCACTCGAAATGTTGATAATGGCAGAGGGCATAGTGTTGTCTCTACCGAAAAATGCCGCATTCCACCTCGACATGAACAGATCCACGTCCGATGGCAAAATGGCTGCTTTCAGGGGGCTCATCCCCCGAAAGACATCGAAGGGGTTAACCAGCTTAGTGTGAACCACATACTCGGCCGGGATATCATAGGCATGCCCCCCCACCGTGTAACGATAGAAGTCCACAAACCGTTCTTCGTCTCCTGGGAACGGTTCCACATCCTCCGACGGCATGGGCCAGATTTCTGCCAGCTCCCCTCCCCGGTCCAGCCCCAAATACCAATAGGAGTTTCCATTCAGTTGCTGCCACCAGGCCGAGTATTGCCACATATACGAGCTACCCATCCAGGGGTTGGGCCTGCGCAGTACAACCTCCAGAGGATGGCCGGGCACCCGCACCGGGTCCTTTTTCCCCTTCTGGTGCTTGAATACCTGGAATTCCGCAGCACTGACCTGTCGAGATATGAAGGAGCAAGCCACAAACACCCAACTGTTCTGGACTGCCCGACGCTGGGCTTGGCGGGTTGATCCGCTGCCGCTCCCCCGCCATTTGCCCTGCTGAGCCATAGATGCCAGAAACGGGGCCCGTTTCCCCCGCACAGCTTGCATCCTATTCTTTTGAAAGGTGCCGACAGCCGCGCCGAGTTGGCCGGCTATCTTTGCCAGTCTATTGGCCACAGGCTGTCTCCCCCTACCACCCGCTTATTAGCCGAGCCAGAATCTTTATGGCCCACTCGACGCCCCAGCGAATCAATAGCACAAGCAGAATGAATCCCACTACACACCCGAATGCCGAGTACAATATGAAAGCCGGATCGCTTTCCCATTCCGTCATGTCTTCAACCCCACAGATACCGCATTGGTGACGCCCTTCCCCACAGCATTGATCGTGCCGGATCCATGGGTACTTACACGGGCCCTGAGCTGGTCGAGGCCGGCAACCGGGACGATGTAGATCCCGTCGGCGGTGGCAGTGGTTGCAACCGCCCCATCGTTAGCATTCATCGCCCGCACTGCAACCCAATTGCTGCCGTCAATGGTAGCCTCCCAGGTAATGGTGTCGCTAGAAATGCCGCTGATCTGGACAGCCACGCCAGATAGACCCCCAACATCCATGGCGGTGCCGTTCCCTGTTGTCTTGGTTCCGCTATGAAAGGTATGCTCGAAAGCCTGAACCTTGTTCCCCATCAAGCCCCTCCCTCTAAGATACGGGAGCTGTCCCCCTGGAAGTCATCCATGGCCTTGAGAACAGCCTTCTGGAATTTGGTGAAAGCCCTGTTCAAATCCACCAGATCCGTTTCCTGCACAGCCGCCAGCACCCCTCGTTGGACCTTGCCCACACCTCTAGCGATTTCAGACAGGCCCACAGAGACCTCACGGGCCCCAGATACTACCGCTTTCCATTGGGCCGGCAGCCTCCAAAGGGGCATCGATCTTTTGCCCATCCGCTGTTGTTCCTTCCTGTACATTTCCTCTGCCTTTTGCTTGGCCATATCCAGATTATCCAGGCCCTCCACCTGCGCCCGTTGAATCGGGCGACGGAACAAACGAACTTGAATCCTCCAGGCCCCCAGAGAACTCACCCACTCGACCTTAGCCCAGCCCTGCGGCCAGGTGCCTTCGGCGTAGTCTCCCTGGTTCCCGGTCCAGACGGCCCCTGCAGCCAAAGACCGGGCAAATACAGGTCTGGATGGCAAAACGCCGGCCTGTATCCTCCGCAGAAACCCAGCAAACGCCTGCTTGGCGTCCCTAAGAGTCCCCCTGACCGGCTCGTCGTATCTGAGCCGCCCATTGCGCTTGATCTGCAGACGGAACCCCCCACCTTCCATCGGGGTTATTTGGGCAGACACACCGACACGCTCCGCCTCAACCGTCCAGTACTCGCCCCTGGGCCCTGCTCTGGTCCACCGAATATCCATAGTATCCCTTCAATCTCCCCTCAGGGGGAGGGATCCCGACAATCCCTCCCCCCACACCACAAGGAGAGTAAGGAGATGAAGCCTAGCTGTTATCGTAATTGGCGATGCAGAACCAGTCCGAGCCGTTCCAGAGCAACATCAAGGTGTCATTGTCGTCCAGGGTGACGTCGTTCTTGCATTCAACATTGCCCCCCGTGCCGTCGATGACGATGTTGTCGGACCCCACGTTTTGTAGAATCAGCAACTGGCCATCGACCACGCCGTCCACAATACACGTTGAAGTGCTGCAGGTGACATTTCCGGACGAGGTGATTGGCTGGAAAGTGCCGGTCGCCGTGATCGTCTCACCATCGCCCAGGGTGACTGCAGACTGCTCCTCGGCAGCCAGAAATTCGCCGAAAGTCAGTACGGTATCGGTTGTCTCATAAAGAGTCGTTCCATTGGAGAACCGGATGTCGGCATCGTCGATATCAGCGCCGGACATATCCAGCCCATAGTCGAAATCGTCAGTCTCCCCGCTGCCATCCGAGACAATCCCCACACCGTAATCGCATCCCGTCCCAGACGTGCTGCCGTTGCGAACCCTGACGACCCCCTCCGTAGTGGGCTCTGTAGCCGCTTGCCTATACAGACGGAAATCCGCAGATAGGAGCGTCGTGTTCACAGCCGCGTTATTGTGGACGTTGCTGCTCAGGGCGATCATCTCGGAGACATCGCCAGCGCCGGTATCGCTCTTGGACGTGAACAGACCACCATAGAGGTTGGTGACCGTCCCGCTGGGATTGTCGGCCTTCGCCTCACAGTCAATCCCTCGGAGCACTGTGCCGGTGGTCGTGGTAATGGCTTTGGTTTTAACAGCCACCTTGATGCCCACGTCATCATGGTCCCCACTGGTAAGCTCTTGGCCGGCCGGGCGCTCAAACTCGACCTCCAGGGCTCGAACCCGATCTTTGGTTCCGGTTCCAGTGACAGTGCCATCGATTCCGACCCACGTGTCATAGTTTGCCCCATCGTCGTCCATCTCTGGGGAGATCGTTACCTGCCCAAAGTCGTTAATGGTGAATTTGTCGGTGCCGTCGCTTTGTTCCACGACAAACGAACTGGACGTCTGGGTAGTATGGCCCTGAATTGTCAGTTGGACGGCATCTGACTGGCCATCGATCAGCGTGTTGTCCTCGAAAGTGAGCGCCCCCCCACTGTCACTGAGGGCCCCAAGCAGGTTGAGAGTGCTGGCCATATCGACAGCCCCATCGAAATCTGCTGCCCCATCGACCTCGATGGTACCCTCCACATAAAGATCCTCCCCGTTGAGGGAGGTATCCGGGCTGCCGTCCCCCACCTTGAGATTCCCAGTGAGAACGTTAAAGTAGCCGGTGCTTGCCCCGACAGTCATGCTGACCACATCGTCGTCTGACGCCACAGCGGTTGTGTCCCCATCTGCGTCCCAAGTCAGAGTGGACCCGTCCAGGTCAACACCGCTGGAGAGATCAACGGTGACCCCATCCTGAAAGTCAACCGTGCCGCCAGATTGGACCTCGATCTCACCGCCGGATTCGACGACGAGCTTAGCGCATCCCTGCTCTGTATGAACAGCGCACTGGTAGGTTGACCGCGCGGCCGGCATTTCCTCGTCCGCCGGTTCTCCCCCAATGCCGATATCCCACGGGGTCCCTTCTTCGCATCCCGCCAGCACCAGCAACAAGGAAACGAGCGCCAGAACACTGAAAACCCTGCTGATCTTGCTATTCATCTTTCATCCCTCCACTTGGATTGGCCCTCTCTATGGGGCCCCTAGTCTTGTATGTCCCAAACCCTGGCCCCCATCAGGAGCCGCTCCACACGCGTTACGCCTTCCCGTTTCATCCAATCGTTCAACCAATCTGGGTTGAAATACGTCAGTGCAGACGTCCTCCCAGACATTGGGTCCATCACCAACAGATCATCGTTCAGCCCTCCGTTTGGGTCTGGAATATAACAATACGCCAAGACAAAGTGCTGATCGATCGGTCTGGTATTCGGCTTGTAGTCCACCTTGATCGGAACGGGCTGGGCTTCCAGGATGGGCCCCAAGCACCCAACGTCCGCCGGTCTGTCCCCCCAATCAATGCGACTGGTCTCCCTTTGTTGATATTTGGGAGACCAGTACACCCGATCCCCTGCCAAATGCCATGTCAACTTCGGAAACGCCCGCGCCACTGCTGAGGGATGCCCCAAATTCCCGCCAGAGAAAGCCCCCTTCTCAGCAATGGCCCCAGCAAAGGATACCGGGTCCACGTCATACCCTGCCCAGGCCGCCAATGAAGCTGCAGTGCATACCAGACAGCCGGCCTGGTCGAAGGTCAGCCGGCTCTCTGGCGAGTACCTTAGATCGGCCCACCGCTCATCGGTCTGCAGGAACACTGGAGGAATCCGGGTTCCCACCTCCTGCACTTGGGCCCTCCATTTGCGGGTGAGGATGATGAAATCCACATCGGTACCATCGTCCGAGATCCACCCAGAAGCCGGCGTGACAGTCCTTGCTACCGCTTTGAACAGCACCCGCTGGTCTCTAACACGGAACCCCACCAGGCCGCCATTCATCTCCTCCAGAACCCGGTCAATCTTTCGCATGACTCAGCCCCTCGATCTTCTTTGACCAGGCATCGATTAAGCTCCGTCCCAGGACGCTCGATGCCTTCTCTGAATCCCTCTCATCGAATCCCTCATGGATCCGCTCGAGCACACCAAGCAGCTCTCTACAAAGGGCCACAGCCTCCTGCTTCTGTTCTGCCAGCTTCTCAAGCGAGTCCAGGACATCCTGCATCAGATCCGGCCTGTCTCCTCCTATACCCACTCTTTCCTCCATTCCCCCCGCTCCCACACATAGTCGTAATCCCTGCCCTTGGGGGGCTTGCGTACTCGTTTCTTCTCCTCGATTCTTTTCCACCCCGAAGTATCCAGGCGTTTGGGTCTCCCACCGATCGGGGCAACCGTCCCCACATTCCCACGGAGGTTACGAACCGGGCAATCTAGCAGCTCCCGATATTGACTGACCGGGATATTAGAGACGTGGTACGGCTTGACCATAAACGGCTCATTCCAGTCTGGGGCTGCCGGAAGCGTGATTGCCAGCTTCCCCTTGTAATCGCATACCCGCCACTGACTTCCGTATCCCTTCAGGCCGGCCGCCACCCTCTCGGCTATCCGGTCAACCAGTGCCATAGTGCTCATTCCCCATCCTCCCCGGCATCGGCGTCTGCTTTCTGGGCCTCTTTCTCGATCTCTGTCCTATCGATATTGCACTTTTCGCAGACATCGTCGATTGCCCGGTCTGCCCGATCCAAACCATCCCTGATGGCATCCCAGAGGTCCTTGCCCCACAAGACCTCCACCGGAACGCTCAGGGCCCCGGCAATGGCTCTGCGGTTCCACTCTCTCAGGGCCGCCCACGCCTGACTATCCGGCAGGGGGGTCAGTGGGGGGGTAGAAGACCCATTACTCTCGGTTGGTTGTATACTGGCCATCTTTTCCCCCTGGGTGGGCTGACGCCCTATCCCAATATCGTCGCACTGTCCTCCCGGTTCTGCTGTCCTCAACTTTCACCAGCACCCGATTGAACAGACACCCCACCAACGAGTTGAACAGCCCTAGAGGTGTCCAGCCGCGCAGATAGCACCTATTATCGCGGGCCATCTCTCACTCCAGAGCACGAAGCGCCACCCCCAGTTCTTCAGGGGATTCCGCCGTTATCGGCCGGAAAATCACCTTCGGGTAATGCCGCTGATAGAATCCTTCCAGATCGGAGCGCCACTGCTCCGGGTTGACCGCAACGACTCGGCGATAGTCGAGATCCCCGATGCCAGCATCATCCGCACTTCCACCGATCGTGAAGCGGTGTTCCTCCCAGGTTGCAGCAATCACGGCCGCAGCCCACTCGGCCCCACAATCGGGGGGCAAAAGAACATAGGTCCTATTGTACTGGATTCGTGGGGTCCCCCTGCCCGAACCTCCTGGATCGAACCCCTCAGCCGGATGCTCTATGGTATACTGAGTCAATTTCTCGGATACCCCCGTTCCCGCTATATCGAATGCATCCCATGGCGGCCCGAAATTTCCCCAAGCGAACACCGTAGCACCCACCACATACTCATCCTTCTGCAATTCCCGATCATACCAGACAAGCTGCCTGAAGTAGTAGTCCTCCTTGTCCGGCTCCTGGTCGTGGTCGCGCCAAAAGTCCCCCAGGTCGCTCCAGGCCCCCCCATCTACTCCGGGTGGCAACGGCCTAACGAGTCCGTCTATCCCGCACTCGGTGATCACCAAAGGGATAACAGCATCGCTTGGTATTAGGTGCTGCCGATAGACCTTTCTGTATCGCAATGTAGTCCAGCCCTCGTCCCCCTCATCCTCGGTCGGGTCTATCTGATACGCTCCAGTCATCCACCACATCCAGGGGCAACTATACTCGTGCAGGCCCAGCAGGGCCCCTCTCTGTTTGCCCACCCTACAAGCCGGAACGAATGCCGGCCAGAGGTTGAGTGCAGGGGTGCCTGTGGCAAAATTGCCAATCACACACTTGAGGCCTAGATCCGCCATCAGGCGCATCCGTTCGATCTCGAACCGGGCATACCAGGTCATATCCTCCACAGAGTTCCACACAGGCTCATTGTGCCCCTCCCAGTACTTGATACCAGGATTGGACTGATAAACTCCCCTCTGATCCTCAATGAATTGCCGGGCTGCATCGTCCGGGCCCTGACCGGATGCCCGCTGCTGCTGGGCATCATACTCCGACATGTGCTTTCTGCCGACAACCAGGACCCCCTCCGGGACCTGCTCCGCCATCCCCCAATCTCCCACGAATTTGACCACAGCCGGGCCGGCATCGATATACCCTCCCAAATCCGCTGCTGTCCTCAGAACATGGGCCCCAAGCTTTGTCGATCCCCCCTCGATCTCCGGCTCAACGGGGACCTCCAGAAGATGGGCATCATCCCAATAGGCATCATTATGCTTGAAAGGATAGGCCGTTCTCGATCTCAGAAACACCGTGATCGGACTGTCGCCGGCCATCACCTCCACTGGGGGGACATCCGCAAACTCGTTATAGATGTGGGCCCCGTGTCCCCAGACCACCGAATCGGATAGTGGGTCGTTCCCCCCAGTTGGGTCTATGCCCACCCAGAAGGTGAAATTTGCCCATTCATCGTTGGGGGCCAAGCCGGCCGACAAGAACCCGGCTCCGTACCCCGCCCCCTCACTCCACCTCGGATCGTCCGGGTGCTCCCCATCCAGATGGTTGCTCCAGGCATGGGCTCTAGCAGTGAGTCTGATCAGAGTCCCTGCCGGGACCCGAAGCGTCTGCTGGAATCCTGCATCATGCCGCCTGAAGAAGGTAAACAGCATAGCAGACCGCTCTCCTTCGCACACTCGCTCCGGAAATTGCTCCCTCGATCTGAGATGAACCTCTGGGTGGTCCCACCCACTCTCCTCGTCCACTATACACCAGGGTGTCCAGCGTGGGGGAGCGTGAATAATGCCGGCCTGCGTGAAAAACGGCGGCCGCCCGTCCTCCAGCGGGACGACCAGGTACCTGTGGCTTTCCTCTGCCTCCCACGGCACATTGAACCCTGGATTTTCAAGGTAGTCGCGCTCAGTCATCAGCTCTCGTCCTCGCCTTCACAAGGCTCCTCTCCCAGTATGTCTAGGGGGCCTGTGTCTCCCCCCGTCATATCTGCCAAATGCTGGGCCAAACGGTGATTGGTCTCTCTCAGAGTCCTGTTCTCACACTCCAACTGATAGATCTTGCCCTCCGCCCTGGATAGAGCTATTTTCAGATTGGCAATGGTGGCTGATTGTCTACCGCCCAATTCCTCCAACTGGGAAACCCGCTTCTCCAGGCCCCGCTTGTCCTCTTTGAGCGCATCCACCTCGGAGCGAAGATCCCCCACCAATCCGGATGCAGCCTCCGTCAGTAGCGCTGCAGCGTCGCTTTCCAGCTTCTCTGTTTCCGCCTTCAGCTTGCCAACTTCTGCCTCGTATTTGCGTCTGGTAAGCAGCCACAAGACAATAGACGGGGCGCTCCCCGAGATCAGAGATATCAAGATGGTTGTTAAAGTGCTATTCACCGTTTGGCCCATTCATCAGTGTGCGCTCCTATCTGGCCGGCTTCGGCTCTAGAACTTGCTCCTGTAGTGCCGGAGGTAGGCCTCCCTGGCCTGCATGCTGGGATTGGCCTTGACCATCTTCACGAACCAGGACAGAGCCATCTTGACCTTCTCTGGTAATGGGAGGTTCAGCTTCAGGGCATTGTCGGCCAGATCGCCCAGCAGGGTAGCCCCGATGATGGCCCAACAAGCAGGGGCGATCCACTCCTGGCCAACTTCCATCCCCACCAGCTTGGCCACATAGTAGAGCAACACGTAGGGCAGGAGTTTCCGATACAGAAACTCGAAGAACTTCCCCAAGATGAACTCACCGGTGTAGATCGAAACCGCCAAAGCTGCAACGGTGTTCAGCAGGACATGAAACACGATCCACTTGACCCCATCATAGGTCCAGACCATGGTGAGGAAGGCCAGGATGGCCTCCCAAACTTCCTCTGGGCTCGTGCCCACCGGGATCACCAGAAGCGCTGGAAGCAAAACCGGAAGCAGGGCCCCAACGATCAGGGCCCCCGTCATTTTGTTGCGCGTACCACTCATTCCTTCAGAAGTCATTGGTTTTCTCCTCAAGTATATGGTTGAAATCGTGCCAGCTCAGATGCCGCCGCCCTCTTTTACCCAGAAATCTCCCCCCCCGTTACCTCCTATCCCGCCCGCTGCAGGATGGTCCCGGCCCTGCCCAGAACCGACCGGGCATTATCCAGAGCCTTCAAGGCATCGTCCACCTTGTCGGCCGCCTGGTATAGGGCCTCAGTATGCCGATCGGGGGCCCCACCGTTCTCATTCTTTATCTCAGATGCTCTGGCCCTAAGAGCACCGGGCTGTCTGCTGAGATCCCCATTCAATATCCTGGACACCGATCTCCAATGGTTCTTCAGCACTGTAGGGAACGGCTCCAGAGGCCCTGCCTTGACCGGTGACGGGATATGCGGATATGCCTTCTCTTCACGGGATTCCAGCCGGCGCGCCGCTTGCTCCAGTTGGTGTTTGGCCTCGATCAGGTTGGAATCTGCGCTGTTCATGTCGCGCAAAACATTTTTGGACAGGAACCGCGCAGCAACAGCGATTTCTTCGGCCCCGAATTCGGCGGCATCTCTGGCCAGTGCTAGCAATTTGGTTTTGAGCCTGGCCGAATGAGTACCGGCCGTGTCTAGTTCCTTCTTGATGCCGTCGATCTCCTTGATTGCATCGTCCACCTGTCGGACGAGGCGTGGGACGCTGGTTGCTGCTCGATACGGCCTGTGCCGATAGGTGCTCACGGGTATCCTCCCAACCGGTCTTTCGCCCCCCGGATCTCTCCATTGGCAGCAGCCATCTTGCGAGTAGCTCGATCGATTAGATCCGAAGTAGAGGGATCAGTCCGCCTGAGTGACTTGGACGCCATGTCCGCCACCCGGTAGGCCCGCTCCAGATGCTGGGAGGCCTCTTTGAGGAGCTTCTCATTGGAGCCGAACTTGACAGCCGGAAGCCGGGAGTCGGGCAAGGACAGCATGCCGGCTTCCTCCATCATATACCCAACGGTGTCTGAAATCCGAATATGCAAATCTCTGAATGCTCTGTCTATCCACCGCTGCAGTTTGGGCCCCAAAGAAATGCCGAACCGGCCACACACATTCTCCACCCGGCTCTTCACCTGACGGGCCAATGCACCAAACTCGGTCTCCAGCTCCCTCTCTAATCTGGCAACGTCACCGCCGGCCTTGATTGGCCCACCCGCTAGTCCCTCGGCAATACGGGAGGCGATCTCTTGTGCTACTGGTCGGTTGCTCATCTAGTTCCCCTATTCAACACCCTCTCCGCCTGCTTGAGGGCCTTCTCGGCGGAGTCCAGAAGCTCCCTGGCATCGGCGATGTGGTCGAAGGCATCGGCGGCTGTACTGAAGATATCGTCGAATCCCGCCCGCTCTGCCCGCTGCCCGACAGGGGCCAAGTCCAGACCGACTTGGACCACATCCCCGGACAGGTTATGTACCCTGCGCATCAGCCCACCCAATTCGCGCTGGGAACCCTGCAGCCGGCCCTGTAGCCAATCCAAATCTCCCCCTGCCTTAACGGGGGGAGAGGAACCATCGTTGCCTTTCAGATCATCGAACGCGCCCCCACTCTTCAGAAATTGCTGTAGTGCCCCACTCATCATCGAATCCTTTCCAGAGAGGACAACGCCCGCTCTACCCTATCCAGAGCCTCATGGGTTGCAGAGAATGCCGCGGCCACCTCCTCCGATATCCCTTTTATATGCCTGGCCAGCTCCCTAGATGCCTCGTCCCGCCCCCCGGCCGTCACATGCAACAGGCGCTTGAAAGTGCGGCTCGACAGGGCGATACCCCCACTCAGCTTCACCAGCTCACCCCTCCGTCTCTCCAGATAAGTGGTCGCTGCATCTATCTCCTCCAACAGCTCCTCAGGGTCATCAGCAAGATATCTGATAGGAGCAACCGGGTTAGTCGCCAACCCGGCAATTGATCGATAAGAGCCCCGGGCCGCTGCTGCCTGAACGTAAGCAACGAGCTCGCCGAGATCCTCCACAATTATGCCGCGGATAGCAGATGGGGTCTCGACACCGAATCTTTTACACACCCGGTCAACGGTGCTAAATATCTCTCTCTGAAACCGGCTCAGGTCTCTCGTTAGAGTCCGGACGAAATCGGTAAAGTCATCGCCACCGGCCTTGGCATTGGCTGCTCGCCCCCGTCCGGATACCAGCAGACCGTCCGTGATTCGATCGGCTATCCTCTGCGCCACTCTGGAACTCATCTTCATGCTACACTCCTTAATTGTCCATCCACAGCACTTCGGTTTTCCCGCCGTGGCCGTGTACCGATTCTAACGTCTGCATATCGTCGTACAGAACAATCGAGGAGAGATCCCCCAGCCAATGCAGGGCGCACTGCCCATTGGAGAACGCCACTCCCTCGGCGACAATGCCCTCCCCCGAAACTCCGCTCTCGTCCTGCTTGCGGTTCAAGCGGAACCTGCGCATGCCCCCACTTTTGGGAGCCCCTTGCTGATTCTGGCTCCCCCGCTGCTTGGGCTCCGGGTCGGCCTCCGCCTTAAGACCATCCAGCGTCACCCGCCCATCCACTAGAGCTTGATACAATTCCGACATCCGTCCCCCTTCACACCAGGCCGTGGTAGGCCTTTTTCTTCTTACGCCTAGTCTTGGCCACCAGCTTTGCAAAAGCCCCAGACCCTGAGTCTATTTGGTCTCTGAATGTCCCGAATGGGACAGCGCATACCTCGTCCAGCCAATCCCACACCCAGGGCCCCCGAACCAGAAACACCCGCCCATTCTCGGAAGCCGCAATAAACGGCTCCCATCTCAGCTCCTTTGCCCCAGTTACCCTGTCAAGGTGGGCATCGAATCCAATAAGACGGGAAATCGTGGCCTCGGCAGACTCCTTGCCCCCACTGCCCGGCTCCTGCTCCACCCAAATCGGGGGGCCCGGATCGAGAATCTCATACTCCCCCTCATCCTTCCAATCCAAGATCGCATCGTCTTTGGCTGCCTGGATGATCCTAGCTTCCCTGGTACCAGAAGACCATTGGCCTCTGCGAATGTCTGCAACGTAAAAGTGCCACTTGGTGGGATTCCCGTAAGACGCGCTGCCCTCCAGAGGGACGGCCGCCATTCTCGTGCCACAAGAGAAGGCCCCGCCTCCCTCAGTGCCAGCTTTATCCCAATACCTGCACCACAAGACCCCCTCGATATCCGGAACCCGGTCCACGATCTCAAACCAGACCCGCTTAATCCTGCCCCCTTCTGGAGGCTTGGGGGAGCCCTGAAACTGGGAGAACCAGACATAATTCCCGACGTCCTCCTTAGTCTCATGGAGCGCCGCCCGGCTAAAGCGCTGAGGGCAAAGGGCCTCTCCGGGTTCCCTTCCCAACGGATCGGGCACACCAGATTCCAGCCCAATACGAGTATTGGCCTTGTCCCGGTCCTCCTGGGATTCCGCCAGTGCAGGGAGCCGGATCACCTTCCATTTATCCCGCTGTCCTTGCAGCAGCCGGCCGGCCAGATCGTCCTCGTGCCACCGGGTCGTGACGATAACAACTGCCCCGCCCTCCCAGATTCGCGGGCGGAATGTCGAGCGCCACCAATTCCAGACCTCCTCCCTACGAACCCTGGAGAAGGCCTCCTGGCGATTCTTGAACGGATCATCGATGATTCCACACAGTGCGCCGTGACCAGCAATCGGGCCCCTAACACCCGCAGCCACCAGCTCTCCCCGATACCCCTTGATTCTCCATTCATCCTTGGCCCTGCTAGATCGATCGGTATCGATGCCCGGAAATAGAGCCCGATACTCTGGGCTCTCCACAACCGATCGGGCCTCCCAGGATTTGCTCGTGGCCAAAGACGCAGCATAGCTACACAAGATAACCGGATCATTGGGCCTGTGCGCAAACCAGAAAGCAGGAAACCGAACGGAAACGATCTCGCTCTTTCCATGCTGTGGGGGAGCAAATAGCATCACCCGCTTCAGGTTCCCGCGCAAAACCTCGGTCAGCACGTCTGTGATCAGCTCGTGAGCCGGATCTGGCACATAGTTAGGGAATGTGTAATTGATAAAGGACAGAAAATTCCCTCGTGCTTGAAGGGTCCCCCGTCTAAATCCAGCCCGTCCGGCCCTCCTTATCTCTCTGAGTCTCTGCAGTAGCGCCCGCTTATCCTCTGTCGGCCATCGATGCCAATCACCCGGTCGATAGTTTGGAGATATCGCGGTTGTTCCCCCCTGGTAAGACATCCTCTAGGCTCACCTCTACACCCAATCCATCACCCATTTCCTCCAGAAGCCGGGCTATCTCTCTCTCAATCACCCCATCCAGGGCCTGCCCAGTCAGGGCCACCTCCACCTTGTCTGTCGGCTCATCGGTGGCCATGCGCTGCAGTTTGCTGGCAACCTGGATCGCTTCCACAACCTGGGAAAGGGAGCTCCCATCTATACCCTCTAACAGTTTCAGGGCCTTCTCCCTCAGGGCCCTCCCATCCTCCCAATCGGATTCGAGTATAGCACGACGCCGGGTCTCCCAGCGGATTTTGCCCCACCGGTTGACCCTGGCAACCCAGTCATATTTGGTTGACCACAGTTTGAGAGTTGACAGACGACGCGTGGGCGGTTGAGGGGCATTCTTCTTGGGGATAGCCCGGAATCTGGCATGCAGCTTCAGTAGAGACCTGCCGGGACCCATAAGCGCATACTCACGGAGCGCCGCGTTGGCTCTCCTTGTCTCCCCTCTGCGCTCATCTGTTCCCCGTATCCGATCTAGGGGCCGGTCTTCCCTCCAAAGGGCCACCGAGTCTCCATTTCCCCAACGATCAGGGCCGAATCCGCCACGAGGTGTTACTTCCCGGCTGGCCTTCCCACCAGACCTGCCAAACGCTGCACCCTTTGTCTATCGCAGCGCACCCACACTCTTTTCAAAAAAGTCCTCGCCCATCCGCTCTGTCAGGGGCCCGGGACGGTTTAAAGGCCCCGGGCCCCCGTCCAGGAGGAGACACGGAATCAAGCGCGAAGCTTCTCCGAGCCACCCTGAGGACGGGCCGGCCTCAGGGTACCCCCATTATACCACAGCTCGGCCTCTTTGTCAAGTATTCAGATACCCCTCCTTCTGGTCCTCCAGAGGCAGCGGGAGGATTTCCTTAGAGGAGCCGACCCACTCAACGAGGAGCTGAGCGGCGGCCGCTGTACCAGGGTGTAAGCCGTCTACGATCTCCAGGACTGCTTGCCGGCCCTCCTCTGATAGGCCACACCCACCGGCCAGTTTGGCCATCTGCAAGGCCATCGGCCCAAACCGGTCTGCAAGCTCTATATCTATCTCCAGCAGGGGCAGCGCTTGGAAAGATTCCCCCGTAAGGGGGCGATTTCTTCGGTGAAGAATCGGATTCTTTTTCATGTTCTTCGTGTATACGGGAGTATACACCTATTGTATACGGGAGTATACACCTCTATCCAGCCCGATTGAGTCTGTGCTCCAACCACGCCACCAGGACAGCCGCTGCCTGGACCATCTCCCTGAACCACGCGGCCGGCTGGGCATCATAGGTTTCCTCCAGCCATATCCTAGCCGCCTCCCCCAGTTCCTCGTCCAGAATCATCCTCCACCAACCGTCCGATCGGTCTTCATCGCCCCATAGGTGCACCTGTCTGGCCCGCTCCTCGCGAACCAGCGATAGCACCCGCTCCATCGACGCAACAGGCTGCCCCTGCCCGGTGGTCTTGGAAATAGTTCCGTGATCTCGCCCTCCCCCGCGCTTTGCCCTTTTCCGGAGCCGGTACATCAGGGATCGGGCCCTGTTCTCCTGATCCCCCTCCTCCACTCGTTCCTTTAGGATGAGCACATTTAGGAGATCGGCAGCTTCGTGCAGCAGTGCGGCCGTCTCGTCCTTGTGGGGGCATCCTTCCTCCAGCAAGCCGGCTATTTCTTCTATGCCCCCGGCGGTTTCTCCCAATTGGTTCAGGGGGGAGACACTATTGCACACCGATAGGCAGAGGGTCCCCTGCTTCATCGATCGGGCCAAAACGCGCAGAACCTTTGCCGCCCTCTCCTTGGTACTCGCGGTATCTTCGGTCATAGCTCCTCCTTGTGCAGCCTGAGAAATTTGCGCAACGCTGCTCTGGCGAACGGGGAGGCATCATAGATCGACGGCTTCCCCGGTCGTTCGTGTACCACTAGCATTCCCTTCTCCTTCAGGGATGACACTAACCTGGAAACGGAAACCCTGCTCCTGTAGCCCATCTCCCTTGCTACCGTCGTCAGCGACGGCCGGCTCTCTCCCGCCGGACTGTTGTAGTGATAACTGGCAAGATGGCTCAAGAGCAGCATCTCCGTCCTGGTAATCCCGAGCTGAGAGTATGCCCGCAGCATGAATACAAATAGCTGCACGTACCCCAGCTCGTCCAGGAGGTGTAGACCCCAGGTGAAATTAAACTCGTCAGATGCCACAGCCTCCTCCTTGTTCATTTTGGGCCCGATCAGGGCCGGGGGGTTGCTCCCCCCCATTAAACCACAGCCCAACTCGAAGCGCAAGTGTCACATGACACCCTTCCAACCATAACATGGCACATATGATACCTGTTATGTCCAGCGTATGACACCCGACATTTGTGCGGGGCCCTCCGGTGTGGTTTAATAGGGGTGTGGGAGAGATCCCGCATCGAGGATTGGGCTGCACGATCTAGAGCACGGCCCTGAGGAGGCACATGATGAGCAAGATAAGCTGCCCGAAGTGCAAGAGCGCGAACGTCAGAGAGACCAACAATCTCCACCAGGATTGGGCTTGTGGTACTTGCGGGTTTCGGGGCGACGCTGCCGAGTTCGACGAGGAGACCCGCTCTATGGCAGACACGGTAGGCGAATTCGTCAACGCCGTGGACTTCTTGCGGCAGTCGAGGGAGGAGGGCATTGAGTGCCAGTGCAAAGAGTGCGGGCGTGAGTTCGTGCTCGACCACGATCATGCACTCAGCGCTTTGTGTGATGCCTTCCTGAAGGAGAACCGCCCCACAGTTGATGTCATCGGGGCCGTGTTGAGCGTAGACACCTGCCCGGAGTGCTCCGGAGGCACCCTGCCCGCAGTCAAGCGTGCGAAGTGGGATGCCATCTACGGATGGATCACTGCGGCTATCGGTCTGGGCATTGCCCGCGACCGGGTTTTGAGGACCGTGACCGATCGAGGACGAACCCAAAAATGGGCCATTAGCGCCTACGACGACGTAATGGACGATCTGAACGACTCGGGTTACGGGCCGCTGCTGTGAGTGATCCCAACGGAACACCTAGGGGCCTGGACGCCCTGCTGGATCTGGATGTACTGAGTGCCCGTCAGGCCGGCCAACTGAAGAAGGCATTGCTCAGATTCTATGTCTTCTCAGAAGGCACCATGGCCTTGCGGGCATTCATTGATCGCCACATTGATGACATCCTCTACAAACGCCACAGCGTGAGGCATTTCTCCAGACGCAAGCGCGGGGGCTGCTACGCCAAACTTAAGAATCCCAAAGACGAGTATGCCCTCTGGTTCCGCATCGGCGGACAGGAGGTGGGATACGATATCCCCAAGCTTCTGTACAAGTGCCTGCAGGTGAAGGATCGATCCAAAGAGGGGTTAGGAAAGGGGGTGATATAGGTGCTGCCGGATCCACCAACAAATGACGAGCTACAGGCTGAGATCTAGTCAGCCGAAGAGACCATTGCCGCGGCCGACGAGGCGATGTTTGGAAGCGACGACGACGACGACTAAAGGAACACCATCCAGGAGGAGCACAGATGAAGGTGCAAAAAACCGAAAACCTAGGCACAGATAGGGAAGGGAGCTCCCTCCGTATTACCCTTATTTCGATCGACGCCTACCGGGAGCCCGAGGATGAAGGGTTCAAGGAGCACATCTGGGTCCGCAAGCGGGAGAATCTCTCCGAAGCGATAGCCGGGAAGGAGCAGCCCCCGGCGGAAGTCAACTACTATGCCTTTGGACCGATGCCGGCGGACGAGGCTGCCCAACTCGGGGTGGCTTTGATTACGGCCAGCACTCTGGCCCTACAACTAGATAGGAAGTGCGTATGAATACCATTGGGCGCAGACGTCCCCATCGAAAAGCGAGATGCCGGCACTATAGGAACAAGAAGATTTGCGGGCGGGTAGCCAAGCACATTGTCCATTTCTTCGACGACAATGGGTATGAGGCCACCATCCCCGTGTGCCGCGAGTGCAAAGATGCTATCCTCGAGTCGGTGGATGGGGCCGAGGTTCTGGAATCCAATTCCAGGGGATTCACCAAATCGGAGGATGTGTCTGGTGGACAGGTGGATCGGGAGTACGCCCCAATTTGAGGAGGGCGGATAAATGTGCAAGCCACAGCCACTGAGCCCCCCAGAGGCAACCGATGTGGGAGGGCCGGACCCAGACCGGATGCCGCCCTGCGAAAACTGCCCGCATCTCTGCAGGTGTGAAATCACAAAGCTGGAAAGCGGCCGGATCACCAGGAGGACACAGACCATCTTTATCTGTCTGGCCGAGCCTGATGACGACTGCCCCGCAATTCAAGAGGCCATAAAAGAGATGCTGCACCCAGGCGGGGGCATCCAGACCTGCCCGGTCTGTGGGCGTAGCGTGTGCGTTGGCATGAACTGCCCTTGGTGTGCTTTGAGGGAGCTGGTGGGAGAGCCCACATCGGCTAAATCGGGAACAGAAGTGGGGTTATGAGATATGGCACAGCAGGGCTATTCTGGTTGCGGTTGCGGGCCCTTGGCACTTGTGGTGCTGGCCGGTCTCACCCTGGGCCTCCTAGCTGTGTTGTTATTTGGAGGGGGAATGCTAAGATGAATGGCGGTTTGAGGGAATGGGTCGATCGTCTGGTCGAGCCCTGCCTAAATGGGGGAGAGCTCCAGACTGTTATGGAAATAGACAAGCGGTGCCGGCTGGATGCCAAGTATGCCCGGTTCATTGCTGGCCGCACTGTCGAGGAGATGTTGGCCGTGGAGAATGCCCGTATTTTGGACGATCCGATAGGGGCCATCGATGCTCGATTGCGTCTGGACCGGGCCAGGATCCGGGCCGCCGAGGCGTGGGATACAGAGGAGCGCTTATGTGCAGAGCTTGGGACATTTTTATTCGTATAGCCCTAGTGCTTGCCGGGTTTCTGGTAGGGGGGATCCTGGAGAGATTCGGCCCCGCAGAGGCAGCCCTGCTGCTCTTCGTGGTAGGGGGGCTGCTGGTGGTCTCCCTAATTGTAGACGAGGAGGCAAAAGAACCAATGCTTGTAATCATCAAATTGGACAAAGAAGACATCATCACTTGCCACTACGGGAACAATGTGGCGATTACCCCCGAGGAGGGGCCCATCGGCGCGATCGTGTTCAGTCCGGAAGCGGCCAGGGAGTTGGCCGGGGATCTTGTCGCTGTGCTGGTACTGCACGATAGGCCGAGCTTTCTGGAGGAATGTAAGAGGAAGGGCGAAGAGATCCACCAGATTCTGCAAGCGGAGCGCGCTGGGGCCGGCCCATCTGAGGAGGATGATGATGACAGGGGCTGAATTCGTCGAGGAGAGCGCAAGGCTACTCAAGGACGTGCTGGCAGAATTCGGGAAAACTCTGCTGCCCACACAGGGATTCGATCCGGGGCTTGCAGAGAGACTGCTTCAAATGGGCGGAACCCTGCACTCCGGGGTTGCAATCCAGAGCATGCCGGACATATGCCCCCACTGTGCGGGGAATCCCATCGAAGAGACATCGGGGGGGCCGTGGTGCCGGAAGTGCGGGTACCTGGACCCTGATCAAATCCAGGGGATACGAGAAAACAGAAGTAAATGGGTCCGTGTCGTTCTGGGCCCCCAGGAGGATAGCGATGCCCACATATAAATTCAGGAATCCCGTTACGACAGCCCCCAGTGATGTGCAAGACAACGACGCCTTTGCGGTCAAGATCATAGCGGTGGCCGGATACGGTGGCGATTGGGCAGCCTATATCGGGCCGTCCGATTGGAGCGATGAACGGGTTGCACGGAGTGGGGACAAACTGCTGAAGAAACAGGCTGAGCCGCTGTTCTGTGTGATGCGGCATTCGGGAAGGCACTATCGGGGATAGCACAACTGAGATCGAGCACCCGGCCGAAGAGCCGGAAGGAGAGGAGTCAAATGAGGAACTCGGGAAAACGTGCAGCATTAGTAACGCTACTGGCCGTCCTTTTGGCGCTAACAGCCTGTGAAAGTACACCCAGGGAAGGTGTGGAGCTGAGCATCGCGGGCATCGAAGAGGGCCGCAGCTACATTGATACCGCCGGCAAGGCCAAGGTCGCTCAGGGCGGGTCGAAGCTCGTATGGGTTCAAGTGCACATTTATTGCAGTAACACAGAACGCCGCTGCCCTGCCGCACTCCCCAAATTGGCTGTGGGAGGGCGGCTATATCCCGACAAATATGCCGGCTGGGCCGGGCATCCTGGGCGTGCCAGATTTGCCAAAACCTGCAGCCCCTACATCGAGCCGGGAGAGAGCTGCACTGGGTGGGGCTTGTTTGTGCTCCCAGACACGGCGGATATCTCGGGGGCATATCTGCAGTGAACGATAACGACAACATCGAGCTAATGCAGATCGCCCTAGCTCTGGAGAGAGGGATAGACCGTGACCGTGTGAAGTATAGGCCCCAGCCCGTTTTGCCGGAGACGGAGACCCCGCTGGGTTACCCAATAATCGTGTCTGACGAAATCCCGGAGGGGGCAGTGGTCGCCATCCAATTTTCCCCCCCATTGGAATTCAGGCCTGATCGCATTACCATACTCGGCCCCGGCGGGGCTATGGCAGAGGGGGATATCGAATGGGATGGGTGCCGCGGCCGTGTGGTGTGGGAAAAGGAGGGTGACGATGCCTAATCTGGATTGTGGCCATGTCTACCGTAGGGAAGGAATGCTGAGAGAAGAGCTCGACAGCCTGGAGGGGAGACTGGCCGCATTGGACTCGTGTCTGACTCTGGGCCGGCATACCTGCAAGCATTGCGGCAGCACCTATGGGATGGAAGTTTGGGATCGAGAGCGCTGCAAACTTCCTGCGGATGCCCCCCTGCCCCAGCTATATCGAGGGCTGGATCGGGAATGGCCCGGATGCCACTGTCTCTATTCTCCCTGCCCGACCTGCAATGGCGCTGGGGACATCCCCCATTGGTTCTCTCCAGTGGATGGGGGAGAGGTTGAGGCATGGCTGGAGGCCGAGTGTCAGTGTAGTTATTGCCGGTGGCGAAGAGGGGAACCGGTGTTGCAGTCAGACTGGGCGGACGAAGACAAATATCCATATGGAGGGGATGATGATACAGACTGAATCAAGCGGATGGATGGACTTGCTGGAGGGGGGGTGGTTGTCATCCCTGTGGTTGCTAGAACGAGGGGAAAGCGCCGGGGCCCTGGATTTTCACGGGGCATTCATCCCGGAGGTGGCCGAGGGCATCCTCCGCAGATGGTCCAAACCAGGGGATTGGGTCTGGGATCCTATGGCCGGCTCAGGAACCACCGGTCAGAAAGCCGTCGAATTGGGCCGGCACTGCCTACTGTCCGACATTTCCCCCCGGCTACCGGAGATCTACGAGGCGGACGCCACCACGGCCCTGCCCTGGGCCCGCAAATTGAGCATCGATGGAAAGAGCCATCTGACCCCTTCCCTTGAATGCCCAATGCCCCAAGATGCCGATCCCTTCCAATTTGATCTGATCGTGTTGCACCCGCCTTACTATAACACGATCCAATTCTCGGAGGACCCATCCGCTCTAGAGAATGGGGACGGCATCAAGAACTTCCTTTGCAGGTGGGAGGATGCCGTCTGGAATGTGGTCTATCACCTGGAGGAGGGCGGATACCTGGTTATCGTCTGTGGGGACGTGTGGATCACGCGGGAACAGGCCAGAAAAACTGGAGACCCATATGGGCATTGCCCATTGGCTTCTGCCGTGTTCAATCGGGCAGTCCATATGATGTCTACCAGAGGGGGCGATAGACGGACGCCAGTGCTCAAGGCGCATGTCGTCAAAAATATCGAGGGCAATCGGGCCCGTGCAGGGAGAAGACACCTGGATGCTGCCCGATTCACCAAACTGGGGGCAGTGTTCTTCGAGACCGAGGAGATATTCGCCATTCAATGGGAGAGGAGATAGCCAATGGCCAGAAAAGTCAAAGAGATCGGGCTCGTGGATGGTACCCCTGCAGAATTGAAGCTGGACTACGAGACTCTGGAGTTCGAACTCGAATACTGCGGCAAGACCATCAGGGACGCCGAGGGGTGCACGGTGATAAATAGGGCCAACCGTGCTGCCCAAGAGGCCCTTGCCCTGTCAGAGAAGGATTGGCAAAGCCTGATCGCTATCCGGGTTGCTGTGGCAGGCTATGCCGGCTCCGCATCGTTGATGTATAGTAGGAAGCAATTCTCCTATATCAAGGGAGTGGGCTGGGTGACCAGAGATATCCTAGGAGAGGAGCCCTGGATTGCTCTGTCAAATGGGCCCCACGTGCCCTCGACATCCATCGATCGAAAGACCAAGCTTATTCTAACCCCGGCTGTCCTGGAGAACTACACGGGCATCTGGATCTACGCCGATTATACAGAGAGACTGTGGGGCCGACTCGACGCAATCATGGAGGAGCTCACTGATCTGGGGGACCGGGTGCTGGCGGCCGTGTTCGAGGAGGAACCCAATGAAGAGGATTAGGCGGGCCTGCCTGCTTGTCAGGGCCAGACTAGTGCACCTCCTCCTGCGGTGGTTGGTGCAGAAGGACATCTCGGTAGCTTACAACCTGGTATCGGAAGGGAACCTATTGGTGGCTCCCCCTGCGGACGTGATGGCTGCTGGGGTGAAGGGGGGTGGGCTGCTGGTTGTGGAAAGAGAGGACTTGGCCGGCATGCTTTCCGAGATCGAGGACCCATTGGCCCCACCTAAAGAACCGCCGAGGGTAATGCTCAGCGCCACTGATGCAGGGTTTGGGTTTCCCATAGACTTTATGCTAGCTGTTGCCGGGGACGGCCGGGTTATGATCACCACCATGCGCGAGTTCATGAACGAGCGAGACCCGGATTGGACCCCCGTCGGGAAAGGATAAGGATGGAGAATTTCGAGCATACCGAAGGGTGTAAACAGACACACGAAGAGCATCTGGCCCGGAGGGGGGCCTATATCTCTCTTTGGTCCAATTATTGTAGAACCTGCTGTGGCGCGGGAAATACGTGCTGGACAGAGGACCCATCGCCGGCCGGCATCAGCCTGTCATCGGGCTCGCTGGTGTTTTGTGATCCCTGCCCCGATTGCTTGGAGCGGGGAATTTGCCCCCGCTGTGGACAGCAGGTGTGGGATAGCAATGACTTCACTGGAGATCCGGTTGCTTGCCCGGAATGCGGGTGGAGGGAGGAGAGCCCCGATTGCCTTCCACCAGAGCCCGAATGCCGGTGCTGGGACAGAGGGGGTTATTGGCTGGGCCGGATGCCAGACGGCAAACTCAAAGCCACACAGACGGAAGGGGGAGGATAAGACGATGCCGCGCAAGCAGAGTATAAAGATGCTGTACATGGCCGATCGCTCCAAGCTGCTGGAGACAGTGGAGATCTTGCTGGATTCCGGATTCGAGATTTCTACCATAGCCCCCTTGAAGGGGTTTGCTGATCCGAGAATGAGCGGGATGGCTGTCACAGATTGGTTGATCATCTATAGACTCCCTAAGATTGGGGAGGCATAGGAGGAAGGATGGCTAACGGAACAAACGGTAACGGCAATGCCCCACAGAGGGAGCAATTCTATCAGTTTATGACGAGGAGCGCATTTCTGCACCTGGAGGATGCCCTCGACATCGACAAAGTCCGGGTGTTCGCTGGGAAATACCAGCGGGGAGAGGGGGCCCAAGCGACAGCCGCCCACTTCATCGATCTGGACAGCGCCAGGGTTCTGTTTTCCGACCTGTCTGCAGGCCAGGCCGCCATCGACTACTGTGAATTCAAGGGCAGTCCCCGAGGCCCAGAAGGGAAACCGGTCAGCAGGGTGCTCAAGGTTCGATCGGGAAAGGATGGGAAGGTATGGGTCCGCCTGGAATCCGGGCCTGGGAAGGTCATCGGGCAAGGGGCCGTCAAACCCGCCGGGGAACCAACCACCGTGATCAACGTCCCCTTTACGCAATGGCAAGCGCGGGAGATGGGCATGGCCGCCCTGGAATTTCTACGGGCGCAGTCTATCCTTGCAGCTCTGGGCAAGAGGCCAAAACCCGGGGCCCAACCGAGGCCCAACCGGGAGGGGGATCGATCCTTCCCCCAGGGCCCCAAGAGTCCGCCCCCACCGGAACCCCCGCCCCTTCCTAGATGACCCCCTGGCGCGCGGGGGCGCGCGGGGGCGGACGGGAAGCATATGACAAATGTCACCCCAAGCATATGACATCCGACATTTGCGCGGGGCCTTCCCATGTGGTTTAATGGGGGTGAAGGAACGGGCGGAATCGAGAACGATCGAACCTTAAGAGGAGGCACACAGTGAATAGGAACGTTAGAAGCCGGAATTTGGAAGGACGGATCAACATGGCGGTGGCGACGGCTCTCAATGGACGGGTCCAGGAGATCAAGAACGACCCCCCCACCGGTCGCTGCAGAATGTGCGGGGAGGAGTTCGAGATCACGCTCCAGGCGGTGACCGACACGCTCCGGGTGGACTTCCTGTCCTACGGCGAGTGCGATGTCGATGATGCGATCAATTGCATCGAGGTTTGCCCGGATTGCGCCTTCGGCCAGCTCAGCGTCAGCGACAAGATCGACGCGTTGTCCGCCAGCTTGCATCCATTGGACCCCCACCGCAACTGGCACGATCTCGTCCTGGGCGAACTGGAGATCGTGATCGAGAGCGGGCTGCCCGAGCCCTGCCGGGGGCAAGTGGAGGCCTTCCTCTTCGACCTGGTGGTCGGGGACATGCCCTGGAACGACGAGCAGCGCGAAGCGGTCTGCAAGGCCATCCTGGAGGACGATCGGTGGCCAACCATTCGGAGGCACTTCGAGGGGCGTTTTGGGGTGGACTTGGCCAGGGAAGACGGGCCATTTACAATCAAAGAGTAGAAGGAGGTGATCCCACAAGGGGAGCAGGGAAGGGGGCGCTTGTCCCTTTCCCCGCTTCCCCAATTGGGTCCCCCCCATCCGCTAGGCAGGTTGCCGGGAGCTCAGGGTTCGAATCCCTGGGTGGCGGACAAGGAGGACCGAATACACCGGGATCGGGCACAGGAGGTGGAATGATGGATTGGGACGAGATGCTGGACGAGATGCAGGCGTCTGCTGACGAGGAGCAGGCTGCCCGCGATGCCCACCAGATTGCCCATGGGAGCGGTAGCGGGACCCACGATGCCGGGATGGGCGAGACAGTGGAGGTACCCGGCCGGCCAGTCAGGCACTGGTGGAGACGGCGGGCTACGGTTCCGTTGGGTTAGCAAGGCAGAGCCCAGCCATCTAAGGAGAAAATGACACTCGAACAGGCACTTAACGGTCAGCAGACCAGAGTGATTGGTAAGGTTGAGCACAATGACATAACATACACGCTTAGCCTTCGTCGTTGTTCGGGATGGGGATTAATAACGCCTTGCTTGAAACTCAAAGGGCGAAGCGCACACAATTTCGGCCGATTCGGCTACGATTCCACTCTCAAGCACATGCTGAATTGGCTAAAAGAATATAGGCTTGCAAACGGTGCAACCGTGACTATCACAATCTAAACGAGGAGCAGCACGTAGGGGACGAGCATGAAAGATGACGAGATAGCTAAAGAGATCGAGCGGGGCATGGCGGCCCGGTTCACCTGGCATTTGCCCCCACCGGAAATACGCCTGGAGGTGAGCGTGCTCTTGAACGATGGGCAAGGCCCCGCTAGTGCGTACACCCGCCTGGTACGATTCACTTGGGGGCACCCTCAGGTGGGGGACTGTCGGGGCCAGGTGGTAATGCGTCGGGCGCAGCTTGTCAAGGAGCCCGTGCAGACGTATCTCGCTTGGAAATTCACCAGTGTGTTGGCCCTCACCTTGAGGAGCCGGCTGTCTGTGACGGAAGCTCCAGATGGGTGTCCCCCGCATTTCGACCCGCATTATACGGTGGAGATGAAGGAGGATTGACTGTGGATATCAAGTGGACCAGATTGGCATTACAGCGCCGCTGTTGGGAAGTTACCACAGAAGGAGCGCGGGCCACCGTCACCCCACGGGGGAGCGGGGAGCTCAGCTTCGATTTGCGAACCCATCCCATTGGCTATCGAGTGCGCGTGTATCGCAAGGGACGCCTGCGCTACAGCTTCGTGGCCGCTTCACTGGTGGTGGCCAAGCACAAGATCGAGCGATCTTTCCGTTGGATTCGGGCCGGGGCATGGCCATCGCGGCCGGCCATCTCTAGGCGAATCGGCCCACTGAGAACGAATGGTCTGCTGGTACGTCGCATGACAGACGCAGAGCTATTGTCGTTCCTGAATAGGCACCCCCTTGTGATCGAACGGAGCCACCTTCCGCCCTGGTGGGCCAGCAACCCCCGCGTGTATTTCGCGCAGATTCTGGCCGGCATGGCATTGGTTGGGGCAGACTATCCGAAGTGTCAGGATCTACAGAGGAGAGCAGATAGATGAACATTCAGGATGCCAAAAGAGCATTGGCAGAATTCGGCCAGCATAGAGCAACGCTGGACAGGTTGAGGGGCAATGGATATTTTGACGACCCGTCCCGCCCGGATTCCAGGAGCAAATGGGAAGCTGCAGCCGCTTCGGCATCGGCAAATACAGGGGGTCGCCCGGATTTGCCAACCGTAGGAGGGCGATGATGGGAGGGGATGCTTTCGGGCTGGGGCTCGTTGTTATTATACTCCTCCTGATCGCGGCCGGCTTCTTCGTCAGTGCCGGTATCGGGACGGCGGAGGAATTAGCAGACCAAATAGTGGATTGGTTGACTGAGGAGGATCATGACGGATCCCACTGATCTCGAGCTGGAGGCCCAACACCGCAGACTGGAGGATAACGGGGGCCAGATACAAGTGCCGATTCTGGGGGAGGCAAGCGTCAGTCTCCAAGATTGGGCGGCGACCCCAGCCGGGCTCCCGGAGATACGCACTGTCACCATAGACTTTGCAAAGGGCGTGGTTCTCATCCCACGCGGCACCCTGGCTTTTAGCGATGTCAGGGTTATTGCCGGCACGTTGAAGCATTATGCCAGGGTGGCCAATTCGATGTACGGCCACCGTTAGGGGGGAATTATCGATGGATGAGTGCTATTTCTGTGGATTCCAGTATCACCCCATGCCCGTCTACACCTTGGGGCCGGGGGCAGATATCCGTGCAGAGGACGGAAACGTCAAGCCCTACCGGATTCGTGTGTGTCATATCGGGACAGACTCTGAGGGCAACAGCGTAACTGCCCAAGAGTGCAGGCAACAGGCGGAGAAGCTGGGATATGTCTACCGTCGAGATCTGACTCCCACAAGGTGAGACATGGGCATCTTTCGAGAGTACGCCGTGGATCTGATCGGGAATGCTATCTGGTTATATGATGCCGTTGCTGTGTACGGATATCTGGATGATGACGGGTACGACCAGCGGGTTTGCCAGTATAGAGGGGCCGCTGGCCCAATCAAGGATGTGATCGTGTGCAGCTTGGAGATCAATCGGGGCATCCCTGGACAGTTCGATTGGGTGGTCGATGGATACGGCAACAGATACCAGGCGCAGTGCTGTTTGTTGGTGCTTGGGGCCAAGCTCTCGGTTCCTCTGAACGGATGGAGGGGGGAAAATTGGAATGAAAACTTTGACTAAGGCCCTGGTCACACTGTTGGCGCTGCTGGCACTATTGACTGCCTGTGGCGTGCCAAGGGGAGGGCCCGGAGCGCCGGGGGTGCATGACCTGGAGTCGTGCAAGGGGTCGTGCGATGCGTATGACGCGCCATGGGATTGGTGTGACTGCATAGACAGATGTTTCGAGACATACGGGAGGTGATACAGATGGTGACAGGAGCACGGAGAGCCAAACAGGAGGCCGTGTCTTTGGAATGGGTGGCGGATGATGGGGCCCGTTGGACCATTACCAGGTCGAAAGAGATGGAGCAGATGGCCCAAGAGAATGGAAACCGCCGCAAGGGAGAACGAGTGCGCGTATCTCCCTCAGGGGGGGCCACCAGAAGGCTCCAGGAGCGGGAACTGTCTGGGTCTGCCCAGATGCTCCTGGACACCATCCGAAGCCACTTTTCCGGGAATAGTCTAATGGCCATTGTAGAGTGGGCAACGTCGGCATCCGCTGAGGATGGGTCGGGGGCGGTATCTAAGGGCCACATTGAGGAGGGACTAAGGCGGATGGGGCGGGAGCATCGAGACCTCGATCCGGTTCCGGAGGAGGCATCCGCTGAACGCCTGGCCCTAAGCGAAGAGCTGGAGATAGACGCTCCGCAGGCATCCACCGGGAGGTTGATGCTAGAAGTCATCCGGAAATTGGCGGCCGAAAGCGCTCTACTGCCGAAGGAAGAGACAAGGGGGCCAAAATGGCTGAGCAGAATCAAGAGCCTGTTGGGGGCATAGATAACTTAGACCTTCCCGTAACCAGAGACGCCCGCTGGATTCTGAGCAAACTGGAAGGCGGTCTGTCGCCGGAGGAGCTGATTGCTGCTGCCCGCACTGCAGAGCAATTGGCCATGCAGTCTGGGGGGATTATCGTTTGCAAATCTCACCTGATTGCAGCCCTAGGGAGCACGTTGACATTCTTACAGGAGCAAAACGATGCATAGACAATTGGCACGGAGGCCGAAGGGCCTGCCCACCGGGAAGCAAAAGACTATTAGCGTATTGGGCAAGATCCCCATCCGCACTACTAGAGTTGTGGGAAAGGGGCATCAAACGAGCAGGGAATTTGTCCTTGCCCGGCTGCAAAAGTTGGGTTTCCGCCCACACCCAACCTCTGCTAATACCTTTGTCAAACCCGGCCATGCTGCTTTTATGCTGTGCCGTCGGTGATCCTCCGGGCCCCACTCCGGAGGAGACGGCGCAAATGGTTCAAGAGATCGTGGCGGAGCTGGAGTATGCCAATGCTCTGGCAGAGGCCATAATGGAAGTCTCGGAGATTGTTGAGGCGACGATAGAGGAGGACACGCAAGATGGCTAGCTATGTAGACTTCGATCACGTCCGGGTGGGCAGTGGATGGCCGGCTATTCTGGATATTGAACCGATCGAGGGCCATGAGGCTCTGGGCATTCAGGCCACGTTTTATACCCCAACTGCGGGTCGGGCACGGGGGTTGCAACGGGCAGAGCTCCGCCGATTGGGGGATCAAGTGCGTTTATTCCTATGGCAGTTCCCAGATAGTGCGAACATGCCTGAAGAATGGGAGAAGGGAAGCGAGTTGCTGTGGGAGCTGGAGCGGTGAAAGAGGCGGCCCTGGCCTTCCTGATTCTGACGGGCTGGGCGTCCCAATACGGCCCAGGGGTAGCGGAGCGGGTTATCGCTGTTCGACAAGGGGGCAGGACTGCGGCCACTCTCCCAGCCAACCTCCCCGAGGTTGACGGGTTCATCGCTGTGAGGGAATGCCCCGACATCGGTGGAATTTGGCTTCTAAGACCGGAGGGGGCCCAGACCTGGGAAAGATTCTTGGTGATAGATTGTGCCAGCAGGAGCGACCATCAGAGTGAGCAGGACCCCAGATCCGGTTGGGAATGGATGGTAGGTGGCGGCATTGTGGCGGAGGTGGACTTTGAGACTGCCAAGCGTTGGGGAACCATCGGCCGGGGCATCAGGGTGGAGTACATCCCGGATTGGCCGAAGGGGATGGGAGGCAGGAAGGGAGCCGAGCGATGAAACAGATTGTGGCATACCGATGCGGGGTGTGCGGGGAATTGTCGGAATCAGAGGCCTGGATGAAGCAGCATGAGGAGGGCCACGAGCGCGTCGCGGGCCCGGAGAGACTGCAGGGAGAGATAGAGAGGGCCATGGCCCTGGCCAGAGATGACGATGCGTTGCGGGTTCTATCATTCAATGGCTTGGCCAGGCAGGCATTTATCAGGGCCAGGGAGATTCTGGACAAAGCCCCCGACAGCTTGGTCAACCATCGAGATTGGACGGGGTTGAAACGGTTGATGGTCGAGGTCGCCGCCTCGGCTGAGCAGGGCCGGCTACAGTCGGATCTGGAAGCACACCAATGGGAGGCGGCCGATGGGTCATTCTCAAACTAAAGGCCCCCTGCCCATTGAGATCTCGGGAATCCTGCAGCCCGGCGATTCGGTGGTTCCTCTATCAAACGCGGGGGCCAGCATCATTATTAGGGGCCGCCAATTTAGGGCCAGAAGAGCCCAAGTGCGCCGTGCATCCGCCGAAATTGGCTGGGCCTTCCAGGTTGTGGGGACATGGATAGACCCCACAGATGGATGCTCCTGCACTATCCACGTTTGGCCATCGGATGCTTCCCACCCAAGTGGGCCCGACCATCTTGGTGGGTTGAGGAAGGGAACCTGCAGTGGAGGTGGAGTGGGGCCTTCTCCCATATTGGGGAGCTTGAGGGTATGGGCCATACTCCAAGCAGTGCAAGAATGGGAGGAGAGGAGGGAACGGTGGTACCTCCCCACCATTTTGCCTGGAGGGTCTGAGGAAGTCAAAGCAGCAGCAGCAGAATTAGAGGGCTATATCGAGGAGGAGACAGGTGCTAGAGAGCATAGATCACAGGGGGATAACCCCAGAGCTGATAACTGAAATCTCTGGGGCCGACGCAGTAGCAGTAGACACAGAAACCACGGGTCTGGATTTCGACGATCGGATACTTGGCATCGGCATTAGCTGGTTGAAAGAGGGGGAGATAGACAGCCTGTACCTGAACGCGGGGCATCCCCCATCGCTGTTCTTTCCCAGGCACCCCCTTGAAGGAATTCGGGCGATAATCCAGGCTGCCAGAAACCCCGAGCGGTTCTTTATGCACAACGCGCTATTCGATCTAGAGCGTCTGGCCCGTTGGGACTACATGCAGCCTGGGGAATGGCCCTCCGACAGCCAACTGGTGGATACCCAAACCCTATCTCGTATCGCCGTTCCTTTCAATCACAAAGAGTCCACCTCGTTGAAGCATCTGTCTGCCAGGCTCCTGGGTGGAATGCCGGCCGATGTGGCTTCGATGAAGAACAATCGAGGGCAATTTGCTATGATGCCCGCTGAGAAGGTGGAGCGCTACGGACGGGCAGATGCTGAATACACCCTGCGCTTGGGCCTCGTTCTCCTGGAGGAGGCGGCCAAGGCCTACGATGAACCAGACACCTTGAGTCACCTACTGCGCAGAGAGTCCGCCTTTGGGAAGCTTCTAACCAGGATGCAGTTAACGGGCATTCTCTTGAATTCCGGATGGGTGCAGGAGCAGATGGGCATTCTGACCCGAAAGAGGGAGGAGGCGGCTGCCAGACTAAAAGGGGAAGGATTGCAGAACCCGGCTTCTCGATCGGAGGTGATTTCCCTATTCCGTGACAGGGGAGCCAAACTACCTCTGACAGAGAAGGGAAATCCCCGCATAGACGAGGACTCCTTAGTGTCTTTGGATGATCCCCTGGCCGGGGTTCTTTTGGAGTGGAGGGGTTTCGATAAAGCCATCTCCACTTGGCTGGAGGGGTTCCTCGACAAGGTGGCGGACGATGGCCGGCTGCATCCCCGATTCCACGCGGCCGGCACCATCAGCGGACGCTTGAGCTGCAGGAGCCCCAATCTCCAGGCTATCCCCATGAGCGACAGGGGAGCCAGCTTTGGCAGCATGGGGGGCCTGTTTCTGGCCCCGGGTGGGTCGGAGTTGTGGGCAGTGGATTATGGGCAGGCTGAGCTTCGGATGCTCACCTCATATGCCCAGAGCGCGGTCATGGCACAATCTTTCCACAAGGGCAAGGACGTCCACAAGGAAACCGCCAGAGAGATGTGGCCCGGTGAGGAGATCGATAGGATAAAACGACAATACGGCAAAGGTGCCAACTACACTATTTCTTACGGTGGAGGGGCCGGGGCCCTGTCTGTATCCACGGGGCTGCCGTACGAGGATGCCAAAGAGGTGATCAGACGCCACCGCCGGGCCTTTCCCGGAATAGCCCACGCTCAGAGAACCACCGAGAGGGTGTGGGTAGACAGGGGTTGGCTGAAATTGCTATCTGGCAGGAGGAGATGGCTGGGGGGCAATGAGAAGGATCGAGCGTATAAGGCCTTTAATCAATTGATTCAGGGCGGTGTGGCAGAGATGATGAAGGACGCCATGTTGGCCGTGGATCGGTTGATGGCCGGAACCAGCAGCCGGCTTCTTTTGCAGATCCACGACAGCATAGAGGGCGAGCTATCCAGAGAGGATCTCGACAGGGGCATCAAGGAGGAGATCGCCCAGGCGATGATCGATGCGTACCCCGCGTGGCTATCCAAGAGAACAGACCCACCGGTCAGGATGGTTGTAGACTGGGAAAGGTGGTACCCACCAGATGCTAACTGACCGAGTGCTGCTACAGGGCCACAGCCTGCGCTTGGGCCTGGCCGACAAAAGTGTACACGCCATTTGTACCTCTCCCCCATATCTGGCCCACCGAGAGTATCTAGTGCCTCCCAGGGCCTGGCCCCCTGTTCCGAACTTCTGCCCGATGCCGGGGCTGGATCGATTCGACATCCACGGCTGTGACCCAGAATGCGAGCACGAATGGGGAGATGTGGGCAAGCTCCATCTGAGGGGGCCCAGGAAGGAGGGGGACCTCCAGCCCGATCGGGGGAGAGTAATGGATGTCTCTACCGGCCGATTTTGCCAAAAGTGCTGGGGATGGTCGGGCCATCTGGGCCAAGAGCCCTCCCCACAGATGTACATCGCCCACCTGGTAGCCATCTCCCGTGAATTCTGGCGAGTATTGCGCGACGATGGCATTTACTGGCTAAACCTGGGAGACACCTACGCAGCCAACCGAAGCCATCAAGTGTCCCAGACCAATGTAAGATCCATGAGTTCAGATATAGCAAGAAACGTCCCCCCCGGCCTCAAGGAGAAGGACTTGGTGGGCGTCCCCTGGAGGGCAGCCTTTGCCCTGCAGGCGGATGGTTGGTATCTGCGCATTTGCAATATCTGGGCAAAGGGCAGAGATGGGGATGTGGGGGATGACGGGTACGGCAGCGCTATGCCTATGAGCCGCACAGATGCCCCCACCCTCACCCACGAGCAGGTGTTGATGCTTACCAAGAGACCACAATACCACTATGACGAGCAGGCGGTACGGGCCCATTGGATCGACTGGAGCGAAAAGAACCCGGAAAAGCGCAACAGGTCCCACGATCTCAGGAGCGTGTGGATCATACCCCCCGAGCCCTACTCCGGCTCCCATTTCGCGTCTTTTCCCACAGGACTTCCGGAGCTGTGTTTGCGAGCTAGCCTGTCCAAACGGGGGGTCTGTCCTGAATGCGGCACTCCCTGGGAACGAGTGGTAGAGAAGCGGGGCCCCACGACCAGAGAAATGCTGGACCAGCGGGGGGCGGCCCCATACAGTGAGGGACAACCGAAGAGAGGCCAAGCGCTGAATTTTGTCGGGTACCGCCAGGGGGACATTCGGCAGGCGCAGACAGCCGGCTGGGTTCCGGGTTGTGGGTGCTATGGGCATCCCGAGCGGGGCCCTGTCCCCTGCACCAAATGCGGGGGGACGGGGAAAGGAATGAAGTACTTGCGGGGGGGCCAGGATTGGACCAGCGGAACCGCCAAGGATGGACAGCCGCAGCGGGACAGCAGGGGAGGGCTCAGCAACGTCCCACCTGTCGAAACGGGGGAGCCCTGCCCAAAATGTGGCGGTGAAGGGGTGATCGAGGGCGACATCTGGCCGGACAACATCGACGAATGGCCGGTTGCTCCCTCAATTGTCCTGGACCCATTCGCCGGAACCGCCAGAACGGGTGCAGCCGCCCGCAGAGTCAAGGGCCCGATCTCCTTTGTAGGCGTCGATCTCAGCGAGGAATATCTCCAGGAGCACGCGGCCAAGACGCTGAACCTTAAAAAGGCGGAGATGGGAAAGGAGGGGGGTATACAGACAGACCCAGAGGAAGACGGCCTGTCCTCCCTGCCCCTGTTCGCCGGGATATGATAAATGTCACCCCAAGCGTATGACGACCGACATTTGTGCAGAACCTCCCGATGTGGTTTAATTAGGGTGTGGGGGGAATCCCCACCAGGGAACAGACGGAGCGATCTCAGAGCCATTAGAGGAGGCACAGGAGATGGCCAGGCAAAAGCAGGGAGCGAGTCCGACCAGGTTGGGGCAATTCCTGAGGAAGGGAGAACAGGCTGTTCTTCGGGATCTCGACCCGAATGGGATAGCCGAGATTTCCACTTCCCACAACCCGGTCTGGGAGGCATTGGCAGGGCTGAACCCGCTATCCGATGAAGAGATCGAGCGGGCCGTCGCTGCTGGAGAGATGACTCCAGAAGAGGGGGGCCGGTTCCGTGAGGCAATGAGCCGGGGGATTGAGCTGGCCGAGGGGCTGAAGCCCCACATTTGGAGGGGCTCGACGCCCAACAAGAGCGTGGTTTTGCGGGCATACGCGCTGTGTCAGACAGCCTGCTTGAATCCTCTCGATGGCCCGGTTGGAACGGGTGAGCTGGGAACCATCCGCCAGCGTTGGTACTTCTCCAAGAGTCCAGGCGCTATGGGCTGGAAATTCGCCTCCCAGGCACTGGAAGCCTACCTGATTCGATCGGCGGATGTGGTGCTGGTAGATGGGCATAGATCCTCCAATCGAGCGTTGGAGCAGGGGGCCCAAAGGGTGGTGTTCAAGAGCGACTGGAACAAGGCCCAGAAGAGGGCCCTGGAGGAGGAGCTGGGGCGCAAACCCAGAATCCACACGTGGCCCAAGACGGGTTGGGGCCGATCCTATGCCCAGGCGCAAAGCTCCATCCTGGCCGATCTCGTACGGGATGGCTTGACCTACGATGAGCTCTGGGTACGAGACGCCAGCAGGGATGTGGCCAGATTCTCCCCGATCGTTGATGATCTCCATGGCGTGATCCTTCTGGAGAAGGAGGGCCTGTTCGAGCACTTCCAGGGGATCTGCAAGGCAGCCGGGGTTCCGATGCTTATGGCGATGTCTGGGGTCAACGCCTTCTCGGCAGTGGAGGCAGTGCTGAACGATCGGTTCAGATCTTGGGAAGGGCGATACTCCCCCACCCCAGAGAATCCGCTGCACTTGTTCGTAATCAGCGACCACGATTATTATGGATTCGTGCCCGTCCAGGATGGGGCGGCCCAGCAATTCGAGCGCTATCTCCCAGGAGCGGTGGTGGTGCATCGAGTGGGCATTACCCCAGAGCAGCTCAGGGGACAAGGACGGTCACCGGTTCAGGCGGGGTACGAATTCGAGGTGGACTACAACAGAGCCACCGAAGAATGGGCAGACGTCCACGGCGTCTGGGTTGGGGAGACCTGCTACGCTATCGAGGTTGAGGCCCTGGAGCCCAGTTGCTTTGTGGAGGATCTGGTAGCGGCCATCATCGAAGCGGTTGGTGGGGACGAGGTCCTCAGGGACAAGCTGATGCAGTTTGCGGAGCCCGATTGGTATGGAGTCCAAGGCGAAGCAGTTGCAAGCGCAGTCGCACTCAGCGAATTGCTCCAACGGCTGCAGACCATGGAGCAGTGGGTCAAGGGCCAGCTCTACGAGCAGCGGGCCCAGATCGTAGACACGGTCAAAGAGGACCTGAGGCCTGATAGTGAGTTATCCTATTGGCGGACCCAGCCCCACGTGGACGAGGCCATCCAAGATGCTCTGGCAGACGAGGCGGAGGAAATCGACATGGATGACTTCGCCAGACACGTCGCAGATGGGCGGGCCCCCTGGAGGCCGGTGGACGAGCAGCGGGCCACGACCGCAGCCTCAGAGGTGTACTGGGAGGACCGAGGGGACGAGCTCAGCAAATTGGCAGGAATGATCGACCAGGAGCCGTTGCTGCAGGATCTCCAGAACGTATTCGATATTCTGCAGGCACACGGTCTGGAATTCGATCGGTAGAGGATTGGCTAATTCACCATCCTCCCCCCAGGTGGAGGGCCTGGGGGGAGGAAATGGGGGGAGGAGGACTAGATGGCCAGCGAACGATACCGGCAAGTGGTAGTGGGAAACGTCATATTGACCAGCTTCGATCACGAAGTTGAAGGCATCTTGGGTTTGGACCCCCGATGGCTTGTGCATTACGGGCTCCGCCGGGGGGATGTGGTGGTGGTCGAGACCGTTGAGGAGGAGACCATCACCGAAACCAGGCGGGAATACCGGCATGGGTTCGAAGGCCAAGAGCGGGAGGTGGTAGTCGGTCGCCAACGCAACATCGTCAGCAGCGAATCCTTCAAGCTCTGGCACAATGCGGCCGGTTGGTATTGGATAGAGCAATAGGGGGTGAGATTTGGACAAGGCAGCAATGTACGGAGTATGGGCAGACAGCACCACGGCCAGTTTCGGGGAGTGGTTCCGCTTGGGGACGGGGGAGATCTTTCATACTACCCATCTAGGGGTGGCCCGAGCGCAATGCGATTATGCCAATAAAGCCATATCCGGCTATAAAAGGTGGCGGGTCAGGGCATTCTCCGAAAAGGGGAAGCCCAGGGCGGCATAGATGCTGGAGGAGCAAAGGCGCTCGATCGAGGAGATGGGGCGAGTGTTCCGTGAGGCAACCAGGAGGGCAGTCGCTGTTAGGCTGTACTACGATAGCGCGGTGTTCTGGTTTGCAGACGGCACCGCCTGGAGGTTTATCAAGACCGAGAGCCTGTTGGCCCGCACTGTGCTGATAGAGGGTAAGCCGGTTTGTGCCGGCCATGTGTGGGCCACGACCTATGAGACGCCCTTTTGTCTATGCACGCATTTATATCGCTTTTGAAAGGAGGTGAAACAGAATGAACACGTTATTTGGGGACATTCCAGTTACCCGGTGCCAAAGATGCCGCCGCCCACTGTCCAACCCGGAGAGCATGCAGCGGGGATACGGGCCTGTGTGTTGGACGAAACTGCATCCAGGGGGATTGGGCCCGGATGCCACAGAAGGATTTGCAGACCAGATGATCGTCGATCGCCCTGTGGAACAGGAGGGGGTCTTTATCCTGCGTAGAGACCAGGATGGGGCGCACACCAATGTCCCCCACCTGTGTGTGGAGCACAGCCTCAGCGGATTCGAATGGGGTTATGGGGGCAGCGGGCCGTCCGATTTGGCCTTGAATATCATCGAGAAGGTTCTAAAGATGAAGGGATTCGAGGGATCCAGGATGGGCACCTACGAAGGGAGCTGCTTCGACCTGTCTTGGGAAATGCACCACGATTTCAAGAGGGACGTAGTCTGCGCCATGCCCAGAAGCGGGGGGGATATCCCCATCGCTGTGGTGTGGGAATGGGTCCTGTATCAGCACCCAGAGCTCGAACGCGCTCTGGCCGAATAGGGGAACAGCAACCCCAAAGGAGAATGCTCAAGTGAGAATGGTAGATGTCGTAGTGGGTGGGCAATATGGAGACGAGGGGAAGGGCAGGATTGCCCTATTCCTCGCCAATCACATCAAGTATGCCAAGTACGCCCGTGTGGGGGGCCAGAATGCGGAGCATCGGGTCCAGCTCGAAGATGGACGAACCAGTGTGCATCACGTTCTGCCCGTTGGCTCCGTATCTCAGAACCCAGGCCCAACCTGCATTTTGACAGCCGGCATGACCTTCGGGCTGGAGATGCTGGAGAGAGAGATCGAACAGGTAAGGGAGCTGGTTGGTCGAGCTCCCAGGGTTATGGTTGATCGCAACGCAGCTATCGTGACTTCGGAACTGATCGAAGCCGGCAGGGAGGCTGCAGAGAAACGCGGGTCTACCTTCTTGGGAGTCGGGGCCACGATGGCAGCCAAAGTCAGACGGGCTGGGGGCTGCCCTATCGCTGCAGATGTGGGAGAGGATCTCAGAGAGCTGCACGTCGGGACGGTCAACGCAGCGAAGCATCTACAGCACACTGTCCATGCCGGCCGCCCCGTGCTGATCGAGTCCAGTCAGGGTACCATGCTGTCGCTGGACCATGGGCATTACCCGCACTGCACATCGCGCAATATGACGGCCCCTGGGGCCATATCCGACGCGGGTCTGAACCACACCAACGTTCGGAATGTGATCATGGTCGTCAAGGCAGTCCCAACCAGGGTACCGGGCAATAGCGGGCCCACAGGGGGTAAAGAGCTCACCTGGGAAGAGGTGTGCCTGAGGGCCGGCCGCCCGTACGAGGAGATCCACCAGACCCCTGGGGGTGTGGCCGGGGCCGGCGATGGGGCCGGCGGTGTGGAGCGGCCGTTCAGCGTATCCTTGAGAGAGTTGGACTACGCGGCCAAGCTCAATGGGGCCACTCACGTGGCCCTCACTTTCCTGGACTGGTGGCGGTACGACGATCTGGGTAAGACCTCGTGGGCCCATCTATCGGATCGATCCAAGATGCTGGTTCGGGATGTCGAGACTGCCTGTCAGGCCCCTGTGTTCTTCATCGGCACTGGGCCCAACTACGCAGATTTCATCCTGCGGAAGATGCCGGGAGGATAATAGGATGCTATGCAAACGAGATGCCTACCAGGACATGGTAGATGGGCGTGAAGACGTCGTGGAGAGCGCGTATGGTGATGGAGATGCCCCGGCTCCCGAGCCGGCCGAGGACATAACGCCGGCCCAAGCCGAGGGGGAGTGACCCAGATGCCCATAGATATCTCTGGGGGCAATCCCAAAACCCTAGAAGAGGCCATCGCTTTGGTGAATTCTCTGACCTTGGACATCATGCTGTCGAAGCGGAGGCTCAGAGGACACGAGAACATCAGCAGGCAGGGCCTGTACGGGGTGGTTACCCGGGTCACCGAAGACAAAATGGCCCGCATACAGCGCTCTGTAGAGACCTTGGACCTCAGAGAGCGCCTGGCTAGAAGGGGCATCAATCAGGGCACGATCGACGAGCTGGTTCCTCTGGAGCTGGGGGAAGGGGAAAGTTTACAGGATGACCTAATAGATGGGGCAAACTACTTTATCATCTGCCTGTTGCTGGAGTTTGGTTGGTGGTCTTTGCCCCTATCGGAGGAGACAGGAGGACACTAAATGAATAACGAGCGCGTAGTGTATCTGGCCGGCCCGATTGATTACGCCGGCGTTGACTGCAGGGACTGGAGACATGAAGCCAAGCGACTTCTTGGAGAGATGGGCATCTGCACCTACGACCCTGCTGGGCCTTTCAATCCTGATGTGGCCGAAATGGCACCTGCTACACTCAAAAGCATCAATCTGGAAGTCATGCTTCAATGCTCTGGGGTTTTGGCTGCTGTGCAGCCCGTCCCCAGTTGGGGCACACCGGTTGAGTTGTTCTTGGCCGGCATCGAGCACATGCCAACCGTCCTATGGAAGCCGGACAGGGAAATGCTCGTTCCGCCGTACTTCGCAGACCGACCTATCAAGTGGGATCTGGAGGAGGCCTGCCTGTTGATGGCAGAGCTGCTGCTAAAGAGGAAACGGGGAATCTGCGGCAGCCCACTCCGGGTGGAGGATCTGCTGGCCGCCCTGCCTGAGGAAATCGTTCAGACGCCGGGGGCATTAGAAGCCGGCCCCCAGACCCAGACGCTTGGGTATAGCGTGGGATACAGCGACCCAGACGCAGCGCTGTATACTACTACCGCACAGGCGATTGCGGAGCCCAAATTGGAGGGTGATGTAGGATATGACGTCACGCTGTGGAATCCAGCCATTATCCAACCCGGCGATTTTGTCCGCCTGGAGCTTGGGTCGGTGACGAGGAACATGCCACTGAGGTTGGCCATCCCAGATGGATACTGGGGCACCTTCCTTCCAAGATCCAGCATGATCGCCAAAGGGTTCCTGGTAATGCAATCTGTGGTAGATTCAGGATACAGGGGCCCGTTGTATGCCTTCGCTCTGTACGTTGGAGACGAGCCTCTAGAGTTGGAAGCTGGGGAGCGTGTGGCACAGTTGGTCTTGCTCCCTGGAGTCACCCCACCATTGGCACAACTGGATGAGCTCCCGATTTCCGAACGAGGAGAGCGCGGTTTCGGTTCCACCGGGAAATAGGGCCGATGTCGAGGGGGCCCCGGGTGGGGCCCCCTCAGAAGGAGACAAAGATGCCGGAACGATATCTCTGGAAAGCCGACTGCTTGTATGTTCAGGACGAGGGAAGGGAGGAGGAACGAATTCCCCTTTTGTTCCGTGATGCAGCGCAAGAGATCGAACTACGGATTGTGGCGGGCGGTCCCCCTACCCGGGTCGATCGGGTAGCCTGGGCCGTGTTGCACGGCGCGGGCCGGCACACAGGGGAGGCTGCCCCAGAGCTGTTCAGGAAATTGAAGGGGGCGGTGATACGGCATCTTCCCATGGGAAAGGAGTGGGAGTTGTCAGAAGAGGAGATTGAACAGTTCTTCATCGTGGCAAGGGATAATGACGACCCATTGGTTATTAGGAACCGGTGGCTACAGAGGGTGCTTCCAGAGGGGGTCTGGGAAGCAATATGATAAGTGTCACCCCGAGTGTATGACACCCGACATTTGTGCAGAGCCTCCCGATGTGGTTTAATGGGGGTGTGGGGGAAGCCCCACACCGAGGATTGGGCTGCACGATCTAGAGCGCGGCCTTGAGGAGGCACACGGTGGCTATAGACAGGAGTAAGCTGCAACCGGTTCCCGACGACATGGATCTAGTCTGTTATCGCTGCAGGGTCAATCCAGCCGATGAGTTCAGGTGGATGAAAACCCCCAATGGGTCCAAATACCCGCGCGGTTGGTGTGGGGATTGCCTGGAGGGCAACGGTCCAGAGAGGAGGAGACCGATAGCCGGACGCAAGAGCAAAGTAGATGTCAGCACTCTGGAGCCTGTGCCTGATGGGGAGGAGGTGACTTGCTATCGGTGCAAAGAGTCCCCGGCGGTGCTTTGCAAGGAGATGCACACTCCCAATGGCAGCGCCTATCTCAGAGGTTGGTGTGAGGACTGCCTAAATGGCACCTACAAGCAGCACAAGGCTGAGCAGGAGAAACGGGAGGGGATGCCCAGTTTCCATGTCAGCATCGGGATTCCCAAGAGTGCGCGTGCAGAAGAGGACCTGGCCAGCGCTTTCCGCAAGGAGCATGGCTTGATTGAGGAGTTCAGAGAGGATCTGACCGGCCATGTCCGCCGTGAACTGGAGATGCTGGCAGCAGTTTCCAAGACCGCAATCGATGTCAATGTCGAGATTGTATGGAGTAAGCAGGAGTAATCCCCTGGAGGGAGCGCGCCAAAGGAGGTGATTTCGTATGCGCCCGTGTTTCCACGAAGACCCGGAGGTGGCCATCGTCACGCCTGAGGATTTGGTTGGAGTAGACCCCGTGCCGCCAGAGGAGATCGGCACAATTGTGTGCTTCCCTGAAGAAGACGGGGAGGACGAGGGCAGCAACAGCGAAGGGTCGTGAGGGCGAGTGGAGGGGGCCGACCTCCTCCACTCCTTTAACAGCCTCAAGGAGGCGATACGCTTGTATACCCTGCATGCAGAATACGACGAGTTGCGCTTCACCGTGAAAGATGAAAAAGGGCGGCCCATTGCCTATCTGGATATCCCGGAATGGAGCACGCCCGGCCCCATGGACCACAGGCTGCTGGAGATAGAGTCGAACTGGGAGGCTTGGTCAAGACTGAGCATGCTGGTTGTGGCGGCCAATTCTTGGGGGCAGCATAAACGGAATAAACTGGAAGCGCTCGATCGATTGGAACGGGCTTTGATCGTCGCCCTAGCAGCGATTATCGTGATCGTGTTGGCTTTGGGCAGCATTTAAGGAGGAGGCAGTATGACAGACACAGAGAACGGGCAAGCCGAAGCCCCCGAACGGGTGGAGGCTCTGGTAAAATCCCCAGAGGGAATGCCTCATATCAAGACGGTATCCCTGGCATACGGCAGGAAAGTCAACCTGGGGAATTGGAGTAGCGCCGATTTGGAATTCAGGCTTTGGGCAGACATCACCGACGAGGACGATCTGGACGAAGGTGTGGCCATGATGTGGGAATACGCCGTCGAACAGGTCAAGACCCAATTGGCACCCCTACTGAAGAGCGCGCCGGCCCAGCCGGCCAAGAAGAGGGCCAAGAGGAAGGCCAGACGAGGGCCCGAACCCAAGAAGTCGGCCGCAGATCCCGATGCCTTTGTTCGGATCGGCCAGATATCCATGTTTGATAGAGATGGGGAAACCGGTTGGCGGGTGTACGGGCCCGGATTCCAGCAGGCCGGCCTGGCCGTCCACAGTGATAAAACGGACGAATTCGGGGAATTGCTGGGGTCTTTGGGGGCCAAAGTGGAGAAAATGGAGCCCGGCACGAAGTATGACACCAGAGACCTTGGTATCGAAGCCCACATCTGGAGAGACAAGGTGGGAACACCCTTGTGGATCGATGACTTCCGCATAGCGGATTGAGGAGGGAGGCATGGCAAAACAGGAACGAGTGAGAGATGGGTGGACGATGGCCACCGTCCCGATCTACCTGATCACGGATAGCCGGGTGGGAGGGATAGAAATCCGGGTATTTGCGTATCTCAGTTGGTGGAGATCGACATATGCAGACTGGCCGGGAGTCAAGCAGGTTGCTACCGAGCTGGGAACCAATAGCCGGGTAGTGCGCCGGGCCTTGAGCACGTTGGAGGAGACCGGCTACATTGACAAGACATTGCGACCTGGGAAAACATCGGAATACACCCTGACGGCCCACCCGAATGAGAAGCTCCCTGGAACAGCACCCACCAGGGTGCCTCTGCAGGACCAGCACCGGGCCCTGTTTGCTGCATTGGCGGAAATCTGCGAGATTGATGCTGCCACGATAACTGCTGGGGACAGGGGGAAGCTGAACCAAGCGGCCCGGGTTCTGAGGGAGGCAGGGGCTACACCGGAGGATGTGTGCCTGTTCCGGGATTACTGGTATGACCAGGACTGGAGGGGGCTGAAGGGGTATGCCCCCCATCCTTCCCAGGTCAGATCCGAATGGGGTCGGGCCATGGCATGGCAGGACGATCAAGAGCCGGACTACCCGGTGTACGAATGACCTCCCCGCCCCCACCTGCCAGTTTGGAGGCGGAATGCGCCGTATTGGGAGCTTGCCTAATCGACCCTGGGGCTATCCCCAGGGTCGGCCGGCTGTTGTCTCCGGAGGATTTCTCGGTGCAGGAGAATGCCTGGGTGATGGCAGCCCTTCAGGCACTATTCAAAGAGGGGGAGACCACCGATCTCCTTACCATTTCCGAATTCCTGAGGAGGAAGGGACAGCTAGCCCCAATCGGTGGGATGGCTCGATTGACCGAACTAATCAATCAGACCCCCAGCTCACAGGCTGTCGGATCTCACGCCCGAATAGTTAAGGACTGCTCCTACAGAAGGAACCTATTACAAGAGGCCAGTCGTCTGGCCGTGGCTGCCCACAACCAATCGGAGGATGCTCACCCGATCGTTCATCGGATTTGCTCCGATTTGCTGGGTGGATCCGACAAGTTTGGTGCCACCTCTGGACCCCCAAGCATCTCCCTCCCTGCTGCTGTGGAAAGAATATCCGGGTGGAGAGAAAAGCCCTTGAAACCCGGGGAGGTGAGGGGCATTCCCACCGGCATCGGCAGCCTGGACAGAATGCTGGGGGGACTGGAGCCGTCCCTGGTTCTTTGCGGTGGGCAAACGTCTATCGGCAAAACCGCCTTTGCCCTGCAGCTTCTGTTGAATATCGCCAGCAAGGGATATCGGGCCTGCTTCGTCACGGGCGAGATGTCCGTTGACCAATTGCTGGTCAGAATGTTGTCCTCCATCGCCCAAGTGAGCCTCATAGAAATGAAACGGGGCTTGAATTCAGAGCAATGGGCCCGTGTAAGTGCAGCAGCGGAGATCATGGGGGAGCTGCCCATCTGGATGGATGCTTCTTGCTCTACTGTGGGCGACATACGAAGCCTGGCATATCAAAGGAAGGCAAAGGAAGGCCTGGACATTCTGATGATCGATTATCTGGGCTGTTTTGTTCCCAGGGATTCCGACCACAGGCCGTTAAAATTGGGCACGGCTTCGGGGTCCTTGCTCCATCTGTCCAGAGAATTAGACGCGTGCATATTCGCGAACCACCAGCTCAGAAGGGAATCCGACACCCAGGCCAAGAAAAAACGGGGAGTTCGACGCCCGAAAAAAGAAGACCTCCAATGGTCCGGCATGCTGGCCCAAGATGCCGATATCGTGCTTCTTCTATGGAGGGAGGCCCTGGCCACCAGCACCTCCGATGGCAGACCAAATCCCAAGGGCAGAAGCATGGAGATTATCTGTGACAAAAATCGGCTGACAGGGAGACTGGGCCGGGCGCATGCTTACTTTGGGGAGCACGCAGAAGTAAAGGATAGAGAGCCCGGGCTCGATCGGGGGCCCCTGCCAGAGGAACAAGAAGAGATCCCATTCTAGAGGGGAAAAGGATGACACGCATTTTCACTGATTCCGCCAATCAATTTATCGATGGCAGCCTGAGGAGATGGTACGGCCCACGGGGGCTGGAGACCTTGCTGAGTAAAGCCGAAGAGGTCTCCCTTGAGAGCAATGCCAGAGTGGTAGGAAGGAACCACCTGCAGTTGGCCTTGGCGCGCAATATGCACAAACTGCCCCCGTTGAGAGAACCCCGGCCCAGGCCGGCCGGCCAGCAGACCAATCTAGAGGCACACTTCTGGACCATCTGGAAACTGACATCCAGCACCCTAGTTGTAAAGGGATGGGCCCCCAGAGGCCCCCTGTCGCAGTTTCCTTTTATTCCCACCCGCAGATATTTAGCCGACTTCGCCTGGCCTTTATCCGGAGTAATTGTCGAATGTGAGGGGGGCATCTTCACCGGTCAAGCGCACGGCTCAATCCGAGGAATACTCAACGATATCCGAAAGGCCAATGCGGCCCAGATGCAGGGGTGGGTCTTTTTCCGGGTGCACCCCAGGATGCTAACAGACGATCCTTGGGACAGTCTGGCCCCTATGCTCAGAACGATTGCCAGAAGAGAGACGGCCGGCTGGGTGTCGGCATGGGGACCTAAAGACGGCATCGGATCACAATGACGTCCCACTGCCCGCAGTGCCTGCTTCTTCTGGTGTAGACTGCCCTGGTAGTGGAAAATTGGAGAGAAAATCCTCGCAGTTGTGCATCATTGCCTCCGCCGGGCACAAGTGCTATTGCAGTGCAAGCAGATTGATTGTCTAGTTGGCGGCACAATCGTGGCTTTTTTCTTCTGACCAATCTGTCTCAAATCTGCCATTCTCTAGTAAGTTCATGTCAATCTCCTAAATAAATAGCGCCAGGCCTTGATTTGCTCTAGGTTCTGGCGCGCCAGTCTTTGTAGCAGCGTGCGCAGTTCATCTAGGCTGGCAGCCTCAATTTGCGGTATAGCGTTCTCAAGCCGCGCCACTTCATTGTCTGCTTTGTCTGCCAGTGCGTCAAAATCTACACGTGAATTTGCCAAGATTTGCCAATCGGGGTCGTCAAGCGTTGGGTCAATTTCGCCAATCTTGGCACAGCAACCATGATACTCTTTAACCTCGAATTTCTCAGCGTCCCAATATGGCGTGGGGTCAATCTCTCTCTGCGTGCCAACCACAATATTATCTGACTTGCGCACAATAATCCACATTGACTAGCTCCACTGAATCACAGCGCCACAGTTGCCAGGCGTGCAAGATACCGCTGGATTGTAGTCTGTACCAGCAGGATTATTATTGTTCGCGTTTGTGTTGTTCGCAGCAATGGCACTATTGCCATGCGCATAGTACGCCGTGCCAGCGATCTGCCTTGCTGTGCCATTGACTACATAACCATTTGTATGATACTGACAGTAAATGCCATAACTGGCCTGATTCGCAAAAATTGCTTTGTAGGTAATGGCGTTTGCGAAGTTCTGCGCGCGAATGCCATAATTGCCGCCAATGCAGATGAGATAATAAAGCTCGAATGCGCCACCAACCACATACATGCCACGATCGCCCGACCATACCGAAATTGGCCCCTCTCTGTCAGATGGTTGCACACAACTGCATTCAGGCTCAATTCTGATGCCATGGTCCTCTGCATAGATTAGAGTGTTTTCAATTGTCAGTGAGCCGCGAGTCGTGATGTGAATCCCCGTGCAATCAGCGCCAGTGTGCGGCTCCAGATACCATCCGCTTAGGATGACACCGTTACCCGTTGCCGTGACGCAATAGCCTGCTGCCGTTCGCTCAATTCCCCAACTCGGCTTTAGTCCAACCGCTGTAGCATCGTTGCCAAGTGTTGCCCCAACTGGAAGCGCGGCTGTGACTTCTATAACATTGGTGCCTGCGCCTCCTGGGTCAATGCTGTTAATTGTCCTTTCATAAATGTTGCCATCATCTGCATAGACTATAATCTCGTCACCATTGGCCCAGCCGTCTGCATCAAAGTCCGGGTTGGCAACCGTGCCAGTGATGGTAATCTGGTCGCGCGCGCCATTGGTGGCAAGCGCGCATGTGCCATCGCCACCATTGGCAACACCTGACTGGTTCATTTCAGCGCCATCGACGTAGGTGATTCCAGCTAAGGCGTGCTCATCATCGCCTTGCAGCGTGAGCGTCGAGCCAGGACAAATAAGCAGGTCGGCAAAGCTGACAGCCTCGTCGTAGGCACCCGCGTCCGCATCAATGACGCAATCGCCCTTGATAACCCAGGACTTGAACCAATCAACGGCACCCTGGATCGTGGCGAAGTCACCAGTGCCGCCAACTGTGACAGTAACGTCTTCGGCAATGCCCTGGATTTGGTAGACAGAACCCTGGTCCCCCATGAAATAGAGCTGGGTCTGGCCGCCGGCATTCTTGAAGAACAGCCTGGCCAACCCAGCACCGCCAGATGTGGGGTCGGAGGTCTCCGCCATGGCGACAACCCCATCTCTGTCCGGAACGGCAGCCCCCACTCCAAGACGGGCCGGGTGGATCCCCTTGTTGGCATCCGTCCTTACTACGCCGTTTGCGCCATCTCCGGTTGTCAGGTCTGTTAGGGCATCGATGCCAGCAAACTGGCCGCCATCCCCCGCGTCCCCACTGTGATCGTGATTGGGTACCGATGTCCCATACGATTTCCAGGTGGAGCCCGTCCAATAAAACTGGACACTAAGATCGGTATCAAAGAAGTGGGTCCCCTGTGCATCGGATGGGGGAGACAGCGCAGTGCGTTCTGCTGTAGTGCCGATGTAATACCTGCGTGGGTGGTGGTTGGTGGTCATTGTTTAGACAGTCCTGGCCTCCACCAGCATCTGAATTACCATGTCGTCCGCTGCAGCCGCAACTGCGTTATTGTCGTAAACTCGAACGACATAGCCTGCCCCGAGCTCCAGACTCGGGAGGATGGTAGATAGGTAATCGGTATCCCTGAAAGCGGCCAACTCAGTGATGTGGGGGGCGAGGGCATAGTACCTGGTTTCAGAGGCTGCCTGGGTCTGACCGGGTCGGACTTGCAAGATGACATCGGAGCTGTCATCTTGGATCTCGATACAGAGCTGTCGATCTCCGGCGTCCGCTGAGGAGGCATACTCCACCCAGATAGATTGGATGCGCCAACGGGTGCTGGCAGGAACGGTGAACGTTTTGTCGCTATCGTCTTCGGTTTCATCCGCCTGCAAGCTGGGGCTCCAGCCGTCATCCACAATTATTTGGGCGTCAGCGTTCAGAGCCATGGCCCCCACATCCCCATCATCGAGATCACGGTTGGTTGAGTCGTATCTGCCACCGGTCAGCACTGGGTATCCGTCGACAGCGGCATCCTCGGCCGCAGCCCCCGAGACCAACAGCCGGCCGTCGCTATCCTGCAGGAGCCAATACGAGGTGCCACTCCCATCTTTCTGTGTGTTGCCAAAAGACATTGCTTTATCCCTCCACTACGTGCCTGGTCAATGCATAATCCAATTCCGCTTCTACTTCTGCCTGAAGTGCCGTGACAGCTTTGGGTAGAGCATCCATCAGCAGCCGGGTGATATCATAATCGAGTTCACTCTCTACCGCAGCTAGCTGGCCGACTGTCACTATTGACTGGGCCAAGGTAGTCTGCGGAAATCGAAGGTCCACGATGTCCTGGGCGTCTCTAGTTTCTCTGATTTGCGATTGAGCCCCAGTGAGCATTACCGCGGCAAGAGGAATCTCATCAGTGGTGGGGGATGGACAATCAGATATGTCGATATCAGTTGATGGGAAAACCCGGGTTCCCTCTCTGTACTGCAGCACGCCGTCCGCATCCAGGTATACCAGCGCATACTTAGCCCCAGTTGTCGGCTTTAGGTCGGTTAAGTCGAGATTCTGTTCAGGTATCCACGTCCAACCGGTTCCCTCTCTGTACAGAGGAGCCCCTCCGGCCTTTACAGTGAATCCACTGACGATCGTGACCCGCAGACCACGTATCTGACGCCAATGGATGTGTACTGCATCACTTCCATTTGCACTGCTGTCCCCGACTGATGGCCATTGGTGAGTGGAAGCGTGGGGCTCGATCTCTGGTATCGCATCATACCCAGCCTTGATGTATGCCCCCTGTCGGATGCCCAGGATCTCGACCTCCCTGGATACCGGATCCACTCCAACGTAGACAGGCAGATTGTAAGTATTAGGGACCCGCTTATTCCTCACCTGCCCCAGTGTTTCTGCATTACCCATCCTGACATAGACATATCCCGGTCGGGTAGTGACCTCTACTTGCTCATCGGATACACGGCCTAAAAGACCGGCCATCGCCCTCTGCCTCGGCTGCTTCTCGTCCAGCATGGCTGCTAGACGCTCTCTCAATGATCCTACAGTAATGGGCATCCAATCACCTTCATTGAATCTCAATCGCTATTGCCACGGCATTCCCCTGGTCCCCACTGGACCCGGTGGCCCCACCCCATGCTCCACAAGAGGTCCACCAATCTCCTGTCTTGTCTACGTACGTAGTGAATTGGTCGTCTGACCACACGATCAAGGTGTCTCCATCAGTTCGACTATCCCGGGCCACCCAGATGATCTCATCACCACCCCTCACAAAGGCCGGGACACCACCGTAATCATAGTCGAATAGACTTGAAGCTGTGGCTATCTCTGAGGTGTCTAGATATAGTTTCCCAGTGTCAGGACTTGCAAACAGTAGAGATCCGCCTGCTTGGTCCACTCGGTATGCGGGCTTACACTGGATAGATTCCGACCATCTGGTCAGGTACCCCGATGCCTCTGTCCAGATCCATCCCTCCCAAGTAACCGCATACCCATCTAAAACACTCGCCGCTGTCTGGGACCCAAGATCGTGGTTTGGGTCTATTTGGGTGTACCCGCCGCCTTCTTTCCAATAGGCCGCATAGCCGCAGCTGCCGCCCCCGCATGCTATCCAGACATTCTCTGCATCAGGGTAGATACCCCAAGTAGAGCGATTGTTCGAGGTACTCATCTGACAATTGCTTGCGGGTCCTGGGGGATCGTAAGCCGCCCATCTCTCAAAGGAAATGCCGCCAGACCCGCCGTACCAATAGCCGCCTAGGGCATACGAACCAATATGCCATGCCAGGTATATCGTTCCAGAAGAGCTCAACTCCAGAGACAGACAATCGCCAGCAGCATCCCCTGTCTCGCTTCTCATCGACGCTCGCGATTTGATCTGGGACCAGGATGGGCTAACTCCTAGAATATCAGAACAGTACCATACCCCATCGGAGCTGGTTGCGTAGGCCTGGCCTTCTGATCCTACTACTACTTTTTTGACGTCACCGGTGATCCCAGATGACACGTCCGTCCAGGATGGGTCTGTTTCGTCGAAGAAATCTGTACTTAGCCCAAGCATGTCGTGAACATATGCCAGAACTGCGTGTGTGGCATCGGGTGGAGTAGGAATATCAGGCGGATCAGGCGGATCAGGCGGATCAGGCGGATCAGGCGGATCAGGCGGA
>CAYRYW010000008.1:52811-72818 GCA_964428725.1 uncultured Dehalococcoidales bacterium | reverse complement strand
GGCAGCCGCGCGGGGGGAACAGGTGCACCCCCTCGCCGATGGGCCCGTGCAGCGAGTCGTTGAGCGTAGCGCCAGCGATGTTGCGGCGCGGTATGTTTCGATTGTCGGCGATGGCGATGTAGTGTGCCACGCGCCAGTTGGGGGCATATGACAGAGCGCCATGGTACACCCCCTCGATCGGTATGCCTTCGAGGATGGTCTCGCTGTCCACGATGGAGTTGCACGGCGGGCCGTTCACCCCGACCCATTGCGCCATGCGCGGGTCGTCGGAGTCGAAGCCATAGGCGCTGCACATATCCATCGTCAGGTTGTAGCTGGGCATGCCGCTGGGGGATGCCATGCCGAACTGCAGCAGGTACTTTATGCGCTTGTTGGTCTCCTCCGGCAGGCCGTATCCCAGCACCGGCCTCTGCCCGAATATAACGCCGCGGGCGCCGCTGTATATGCCCCTGGTGAAAGGATACTCCCCGGGGTCGCCGATCTCTTTCTTGTAGTCGATATCCTTGACATCTTCAGGGGTGTAGACCGGTTTTACGGGGATGCCCCCGGCGGTCGTCCTTGATTCTTCGGCGGGTTTATCGGCTTTATTTTTCGCTTTCTGTGTCATCTCGATATACTGTCCTCGCAAGGTTTATCCAATAGCAGTGTGCCCAGCTATATGCATAAACCTCCCAAACGTCACTTCGTATCGACCGATCACTACAGTGTATATATTAATTTTCGCACCTGACGAACCTAATTGTATCTACCCTAGCCGACAGTATATGTCCCGGTGCCGACGGCGATCAGGACGTTTTTCTCGTTGTGCAGCTCCATGCGAGTGACGGCAACCTTATTCCCCAATCGCAGGATGTATCCCCGGGCGGTGTAGGCATTGCCTGTACCCGGCCGGATGTAGTCGATACGCAGGTCGATGGTGGCGATCTTGCTCAAGCGTTCCAGCTGCTTCTCGCGGGATTTCTCTCTTACGTCCTTATACACCTGCAGGAATACGGTGTGGCCTCCGGCAACATCCAGTATGGATGATATGACCCCGCCGTGGAGTGTTCGGTAGAACGGGTTCCCGATCAGCTCATCGCGAAGCTCGAAGGAGACAATGCCCTCATCGAAGGTCTCGGAGTCCAGGCTGAAATCCAGGACATCATTGAACGAAGGGCTGACCTGTTGCACCACGTAGTCTATCAGAGCTTTGCACTCTTCGTCTTTGACATTTACTTTAACTGCCACAGGTTCTCCTGTCGCCTTGGTTTTACTGCTATAGTCCTGTTGATACCCTAGCAAATGTAAATTAACGTCGTGGTATTGTAGTTCGATTTATACTTTAGTATACTAAGGGTAACATTGTACTAATACCATATAACAGTAGAAAATATAGCAAATATATGGTAATTAAGTAGTTTTCGAGGTGAGGCATGGTTGAGTCTACAACGGGTGCAGAGGAAACCAAGGCTAGGTTGAGGGAACTGGCGGAACAGCAGCTCAAGGCTGAAGAGGAGACCCTGGCTCGGCTGAGGGAACTGGGGGAGCAGCAGATCAGGGCTGAGGAGGAAGCTCTCGCCAGGCTGAAGGGCGAGCGGGAGCAACGGCGGATGATCGGCGGCAGGACCTGGGAGGAAGAAACCCTCACCCGTCTGCAGAATGCCAGGGAACAGGAGAGGAGGCTGGAGGCGGAGATGGCGAGGTTGGCTGATTACAGGAAGGCTCTCGAGAGGTCGCTGGAGCTGGACAGGCAGATGCGCGGCATCAGGGGAGACGGAGGAAGCCTGCTCGACCCTGAGAGCCTGAAGCGGAAGTCGATACGGAACGCGCTGTTCGAGATAGCGGCGGCTAATGATGGGCTGGTTATCGCGGCCAGCGCTACGCAGATACTGCTGGACGCTGGCGTGGCCACCGACCGCGAGCACATACGGGGATTGATATATTCGACTATTTATCACAATAAAAAGTATTTTAAAAAGGAGCGTGCGGGTCATTACCGGGTGGCGTCATACCCGGGATAGCGCATCCCGGCTCGACTGAGCAAACCTGATTATGGCAGCTGTTTCCTGATCCAGTTCAGCCACCGGTCTACGCCCTCGCCCGTCTCGCAGGATACCCCGATTATCTCCACCTTGTCGTTCAAGCCTCCGACCGACTTCTTATAAGCCTCGATGTCGAATCTGAGATAAGGCAAGAGGTCAATTTTATTCAGCACCAGCGCATCGGCGATGGTGAACATTAAAGGATACTTGAGGGGTTTGTCGTCGCCCTCGGGCACGCTGCCGATGACCACGTTACGGTGGGCGCCGATGCTGAACTCGGCGGTGCATATGAGGTTGCCCACGTTCTCGATGAACAGCAGATCGATATCGTCGAGGGGGAGGTCCTTCAGCGCCCGCTGCACCATGTTAGCGTCCAGGTGGCACTCGCCGCTAGTGTTTATCTGCAGCACGGGCACGCCCTCCCTGCCGACGCGCTCGGCATCGATGCTGGAGCTGACATCGCCCTCCACCACGCCGATCCTGGTCTTACCTTCGATCCCGGCTATCGTCTGCAGGATGAGGCTGGTCTTGCCGGCGCCCGGCGACGCCATTACGTTGATCGCAAGCACCCCTTTGCTATCGAGCAGTTTCCGGTTCTCCTGCGCAATGCGGTCGTTGGCGCTCAGTATGCCTTTAAGCACCTTGATTTCCATGTCAGTCCACCTCTATGCTTTCTACGAACAGCTCGTTTCCACCGATCAGCTGTATATTGTTGCCTTTACACTGCGGGCATGTCCAGTCGAGCTGTTCTATTTCGAATTCTTGCTTACAATCGCGACACCGCCCGGTCGTCGGCACTCGCTTGAATGTCAACTCGGCGCCCTCCATCACCGTTCCCACGCTCATCTGGTCGAAGTAGAACTGCACGCACTGGTCGACAAAGCCGGTCATCTCGCCGACCACCAGGTTTATCCTGCCGACCCGGTTGGCATTGACCTTCTCGGCGTGTTCCTTGACCAGCCCGATCATGGCCTGGGTTATCGCCAGCTCATGCACGTTAGCATATCCTCGGCAGCGGGTCGCCCACCAGCATGTCCACGATGCGCGACGAGCCCTATCTTGGTTCGCATTACAACTCGGCCGGGATTCTCTGCCCTCACCTCGCCTATTATACACGCCTTCCTGCCATATCGGGCGATACAGCAAAGTACTTGTCCTGGCCCAGGCTTGCATGTATCTCGAATGCGGTGTACCCCTCAGGGGCGCACGGAGAGGCCTCTATATTCTCGATCCGGGCCATGGGGGACGCTTTGGTTCTGAGGTCCGTGACGAATTGCTTAATGGCGTCGGCGGTGCCCTCGACTGCGATCTCGACGCCGCCAGAGGTATTGCGTGCCCACCCTTTTATGTTACACTCATGTGCCAGCCGGTAAACAAAGGACCTGAAACCGACCCCCTGCACATATATCCTTGCCGCTTGGCTGCATTTACCAACACCATGGGGTTTGCCCCCGACAACGCTAAATCGTTACCTTCTTAGGGCTGACAGCCTTGCTATAATCTTTAGGGGGCTCGATCACCTCTAAATCCTTGAGCTTGCCCATTTTGCCCAGTCGTTCGATTATCAGTGCCCAGGCACAATCATTATTTCGGTCTATCTCACATTTACCACCCTGTGACCCCCCGCATGGGCCATTGAGTATGCTCTTGGGGCAGCGGGTTATCGGGCAGATTCCAGCGTATTTACCGAGGATACAGTCGCCGCAGGCGCGGCATTTCTCGGACCAGCTTCCCTCTGCATCTGTAACCCCGATAAAGCGGGTGTTCAGTGCCGGTATTACGGGTATGGGCTCTACGAAGTCGGCTACCATTTGAACGCCGGCTCCGCAGGCCATCGAGAGCACAACATCACATTCTTTGGCCATCTCCAGGATGGGCTCGATATACTCTTTATCACACTGGCGCTGTATCGTCGCTTCCTTGATCTCCACATCCTTATTCTCCAGCTTATATGCCATCCTGAGCTGGCTGGCGAGTAGCTCGACCTCTTTCTCGCCACCGGCCATACATACGCTGACACATGTGCCACAACCGAGGATCAGCACCTTTTTGTAACCATCGATACTCTGTTTTATTTCCTCAAAGGGTTTTCTCTCACCTACTATCATGCTACCTTTTCCCTTCTCAAAGGATTAGGGCCCAGCTTACGGGCTCTCTCCGTCATCTCGTTTGCAGCGGCGGCGAACAGCGGGGCATCGGACGCCCCCATGTTGAACATCTCGACGCGCTCCGGCTCTATCCCAACCTCCTGCAGTAGTTTCTTCGCCTGCGCGACCCTCTTTTTAGCTCTCAGATTTCCTTCCAGGAAATGGCAACTGCCCTCTTCTCAGCCGGCCACAAAGACTGCGTCAGCACCATCTTCGATGGCCTTAAGCAGATGTAGCGTGTCGATCTTGCCGGTGCATAGGAGCTTCACTATGCGCACGTTGGGTGAATACTCCATCCTCATGGAGCCAGCAAGGTCGGCAGCCGAGTAGGCACAATAGTGGCAGCAGAAAGCCACCACCTTGGGTTCATATGCCTCACCCATAAACTATTCCTTTCATGGCTGAACTTCACACAAGACCGCAGTCTTGGCGATAACCTGTGAATCCGCATAATGCCGCAGCCTGATAGCTTTGCGTGGGCAGGCGCTGGCACAGATGCCGCATCCCTGGCAGGCTGCCGGCTCGATATAGGCCACCCCTTTGTCGTTGATGATCGGCACACTGAAGGGGCACGACCGCACACAGGTGAGACAGGCAACGCACCTGTCTTCATCCACCTCCGAGACGACCCCCCCGACCATGAGGTGAGGCTTTGAGAGGATAGTCATAGCGCGTGACACTGCGCCCCTGGCCTGAGCTATGGTTTCGGCGATAGATTTGGGGGCATGCGCCATTCCGCACACATACATCCCTTCGTTCACGAAATCCAGCGGGCGAAGCTTCATGTGCGCTTCCATGTAGAAGCCGTCCTGCGTCAGAGGGAGTTTCAGCTTGCTGGCAAATTGTGCGGCATCGGGCTGAGGTCTGATTGCACTGCTGAGCACCACAAAATCCGGCTCGAGCAGTATGTCTGTTCCCATGACCGAGTCAAAGACCTTAACGCTCAGCTTGCCATTCTCATCTTGCACTTCAGGTTTTCTATCGACATCGAATCTGACGAAGGTTACACCTTTCGTCCTCGCTTCCCGATATTTAAGTTCATTCATCCCGTAGGTGCGAATATCGCGATACAGGATATAAACTTCAGTCTCCGGGTTCAGTTCCTTGATCTTGATGGCGTTCTTGACTGCCACGCCGCAGCAGATACGGCTGCAGTACATGTGCTCCTCTTCGCGTGAACCCACGCACTGTATCATCACGATCGATTGCGCATTTCTAGCGTCGGCATCGCCTCTGGCGATCCTGTCCTCAAGGTCGAGCTGAGTTATCACCCTGTCTGATTGACCCCCCAGATACTCTACGGGCCTGTACTCCACCCCGCCTGTCGCCAGGATCACCACCCCATGTTCAATCTCCTCGGTGCCGCCGGCGGTGGAGAGGATGGCGGTGTAATTGCCGACGTAACCGGAGAGCTCTTTGATCTCAGAATCCCTGTAAAGCTTTATCCTGGGCTCCTGCTCCACCTGTTTCACCAGAGAGGACAGCAGGGCCTGCGGGTCGGAGCCTTCCAGGGTGTAGTGTATGTGCTTTAGATTGCCTCCCAGTTCGTGCTCACGCTCGACTATGACCGCCTCGAATCCCTGCGCGGCAATGCCCAGGGCTGCAACCATCCCAGCAAGCCCTCCACCTATTATGAGCGCGTTCCGCTTGATCGGGGCCGGGGCCTGGTGCAGCGGTTCCAGGGTGGCGGCGCGGGATACTGCCATTCTGACCAGGTCTTTGGCCTTATCGTTGGCTTCCGGCATGTGCGTGGCGTGAACCCACGAACACTGGTCCCTGATATTGGCCATCTCAAACAGAAATCGATTCAGCCCTGCCTCTCTAATGGTGTCCTGGAACAGGGGCTCGTGCGTTCGGGGGCTGCAGGAGGCTACCACGACACGATTGAGATTATTTTCCTTGATCGCGTTGATGATTTTGTTCTGCGTATCGGTAGAGCAGGTGTAGAGGTTCTCTTCCGCATGCACTACATATGGCAGGGTTTTAGCGTATTCAGCCACGCTGGGCACATCTATCACGCGGGCGATGTTCGTGCCGCAGCGGCAGACAAATACCCCTATCCTCGGCTCCTGGCCGGTCACATCGATCTCGGGGGGATATTCCTTTTCAGTAACCAGCGAGCCGCGGGCCTCGGCTATACCCTGAGAAGCCAGACACGCGGCGCTGCTGGCGTGCATTACGGATTCAGGGATATCCATGGGGGAGTCGAACGCGCCCGCAACGTAGATCCCGGGGCGCGAGGTGGTATTGGGCTTCAGCTCCTCATTCTGGCAAAAACCGAATCTGTCGAGGGCCACCCCCAGCTTCTCGGCAAGCTCCCTGGTGCTCGCTGAGGGGACCAGCCCGATGGACAGCACCACCATCTCAAACTCCTCCTGCACCTTGTGCCCGCTCTCGTCCAAATACTCCATCAGCAGGTTCTTGCTCTGCTGCAGCTCTTTAATCCCGGATATTATTCCCCTTACGTAGCGCACGCCGAACTTGCCCTTGGCCGATTCATAATATCGCTCGAAACCCTTGCCGTGAGCCCTCATATCGTTGTAGAAGATCGTGGGCTTGATCCTGCCGTCATGCTCTTTGGCGATGATGGCCTCTTTGGTCGCATACATGCAGCAAACCGAGGAGCAGTAATCTTTCCCGCAGGCTTCATCCCGGGAGCCGACGCACTGGATCCATGCCACCTTAACCGGGTGCTCGCCATCCGAGGGGCGCAGCACGTGTCCCTGGAAGGGTCCGGAGGCGGAGAGTATGCGCTCGAACTGCATGCTGGTAACGACGTTGGGCATCCGCCCGTACCCGTATTCCGGCTTGAGGGTGGCATCGAAGGGCTCGAAGCCGGGGGCCAGGATGAGCGATCCCACCTCCAGCTCTAACGATTCCTCCATCATACTGTGGTCAATCGCCTTCGCCTGGCAGGCTGCAACGCACTGGTAACACTCGCTGCAGAGCCCGCAACTGAGGCAGCGTTCGGCTTCAGCCCTGGCCTGCTCCTCGGTGTAGTTGCGGGCAATCTCCCTGAAATCCGCCTTCCTCTCATCCGGTGAGAGCAGCTCTATCTGGTGCCGCGGTTCCCTCTCAATCCCCTCTATAGAGGCTTCCGCCTCGATGAACTTTACCTCTCGACCCGCCTCAAGGTCTTCCCCGTTCAGATAGCGATCTATGGATATGGCTGCTTCCTTACCGGCTGCGATCGCCTCTATCACGGTCTTGGGCCCGGTTGCCGCATCGCCGCCGGCGAATACGCATTTCACCGCAGTCTGCAAAGTTCTCGGATGCGCTACGATGGTGTTCCCTTTACCTATCTCGATGCCGCTGCGCTCGGCTCCGGAGCGCCCGCCGTCCAGGCAGGATACATCCGGCGCCTGTCCGATGGCGGCGATGATGGTGTCTGCCTCCAGGGTGAACTCAGAACCCGGGATGCGCACCGGGCGGCGCCGCCCGCTCTCATCCGGATTCCCCAGTTGCATTTTGCTGCATACCAGCCCGCTCACCTTGCCGTCCTCCCCGATAATCCTCTCCGGTGCAGCCAGAAAATGCAGCTTTATATCCTCGTCCTCCGCCTCCGCCACCTCCCACGGGCTAGCCGGCATCTCCGCCCTGGAGCGCCTATAGACCAGCGTCACCTCCTTGGCTCCCAGTCGCACGGCAGCGCGTGCCGCGTCGATGGCGGTATTGCCACCGCCGATAACGGCAACCCTTTCCCCCAGCGACATCGGTTCCCCCATCGCCACGGAGCGCAGGAAGTCGGTGCCGGGCAGGACGCCGTCCATGTCTTCACCGTCGATATCAATCTTCTGGCTCTTGTGGGCCCCTATGGCCAGAAAGACAGCCTGAAAGCCGTCCTGCAGCAGGCTATCCAGAGTGAAGTCCCTGCCCAGTGCGCAACCGGTTTTTATGCTGACGCCGGGCGCCTCGATAGCCGCTATCTCCCGATCGAGGACCGCCGGTGGCAGGCGGTAATCAGGTATGCCGTAGCGCAACATGCCACCCGGCTTGGGCATGGCTTCGAAGACCTCAACATCGTGACCCTTCAGCGCCAGATAGTAGGCGGCGGTTAGCCCTGCCGGCCCCGAGCCGATTACGGCCACCTTCTTGTTCGTGCTGGGTGCGGGCTCGGGGAAGCTGTAATCCCCCGTTTCCAGCACTTTGTCGGCGGCGAACCTCTTGAGATGACAGATGGAAACGGGCTCATCGACCTTGCTGCGTGAACACTCGGTCTCGCAGGGGTGCGTGCACACCCGACCGCAGACTGCAGGGAAGGGGTTCTCCTCCCTGATAAGGTTGAGTGCTTCAAGGTATTTCCCCTGAGCTATGAGCGCAACATATCCCTGCACACTGATGTGAGCCGGACAGGCGATTTTACATGGGGAGGTTCCGCTCTTGCTGATGGACATGGCGCTGGGTATGGCCTGGGGATAGCGCTTGTAGACCGCCTTGCGATCGGATAATCCCTGCTCGAACTCGTTGCTCAAGGTAACCGGGCAGACCTCCGTACAATCGCCGCAGGAGCTGCATTTGCCCAGATCGATGAACCTTGGTTTCTTCAGTACTTGAACCTTGAAGCTGCCCTCTTCGCCCTCGATCTCCTGGACCTGGGCGTTGGTGATGATCTCGATATTCAGATGCTTATCGACCTCGATCAGCTTGGGGGAGATCATGCACATTGAACAATCGTTGGTGGGGAATGTCTTGTCTAGCTGGGACATCCTGCCGCCTATGGAAGTAGTTTCCTCAATCAGATAGACCTTGAAACCTGAATTGGCCAGATCGAGGGCTGACTGCATGCCGCATATGCCACCCCCGACCACCATTACCGCCCCAACCTTCTGTGAATCGTGTTTATTGACCTTATCGTTCATGATCGTACCTGTACCTGTAATAGAGATTTTTCTGCAAGCAGCGGCCTTGGATCCACTACATGCCTGCTGAGCCACTTTTCCACTGACGGATCCCCAAACGCCAGCCCGATCAGCTCTGTAAAGTAGAATATCGGGATGTTGTATGGCTTACCTGCCTCCGCCGATATCTCCGCCTGTTTGCTGTCCAGATTCTCGTGGCACATCGGGCAGGCGACGGCGATGCAGTCCGCCCCTGCTTCCAGTGCCATATCGAGGATTTTCTGCGTGAGCTTCATGTGCAGGTCGGGGCGGGTTAGCGTGAGGCTACCGCCGCAGCAATCGGCCTTAAACGACCAGTCTTTAACGTTTGCCCCCAGGCTCCTGAGTATGTTATCCATCTCCTGGGGGTCTTCGGGATTTCTGGCGTCTGTTATCTCAGGCGGCCTGAGTGTCAGGCAGCCGTAGTAGCACACCGGATTCAGGGCTTTAAGTGGGTTCTTTATTTTGTCTGTAAAACCTTTCTCTCCGACGTCCTCCCAGAAGAAATTAGGAAGAGATTTGATGTTGAAGTCGCCCTTGTACTTATTATCCATTCCAACCACGGGTTTTCCCTGGCGCAGGTGCTTGTCTGCCGTTTTCAACCGGTGAAAGCATGCGGCGCAGGGGACCACGAGGTCCATCCCAGCCCTGTCGGCGATGCCCAGATTGCGAGCGGCCAGCGAGATGGCGAGCTTGTCGTTGGTGACGTGAGCTGACGAAGCGCCGCAGCATGTCCAGTCTTTTAGCTCCTGCAGTTCAACCCCCAGCTTCTTGGAAACCGCTTCAGCCGATTCAAGATATGATTTTGCCAGTCCGGCAAGAGAACATCCGGGATATAGTGAAACTTTCATCGCTATCCTTTTATCTCCGTAGCACGGAAGATATCTTTAACCTGTTTATTGGGGCAATGGGGCAGGAGCTTCACTTTGCCCTTTTTGAACATGTCCATGCCCATGCCTGCCATACCCATGAGCTCTTTTACTCCTCCTGCCTTAAGCATATATGTGGCTGCCATCTCCCCCTCGTGAACACGGCCAAATCTCTTTATAGATCCAAGGAAGGCCTTATGGAACAGGGGGATCTTTGGCTGGGAGGCCCTGACACCTTCGCGCTGTGACATCTGCCTGAGACTGTCCATTACATGGGCTATATCGATATCGTTCGGGCATCTGGTGGTGCAGGTTTCACACGATACGCATACCCATATGGTATCGCTGTTTAATACCTCGTCTTTCAGCCCGAGCTGAACAGCACGTATTATCTTGTGTGGGGCAATATCCATGGCGAAGACCAGCGGGCAGCCGTTAGTGCATTTTTCGCACTGGAAACAATCGGAAACCCTTTCACCGCATGTTTCCTCCACCCTGCTGCGAAATGATGGATTGGGGATAATAACATCGGGTAATTGTGCTACGCTCATAATCCTACCTCAATAAAGCTAAGTATGAGAATGAAGATTTCACTGAAGTAAAACGAATCTGATTTCCCACAAATGGGGTGGGCCTGATCGCGGTTTTTTAAATTAAGAGGCATGTCGATAATTAATTATATATGAAATAATTCCCCAATGAAAGTATAAAACAGCTTAGATTTGTTTGCCTGTGACCTGCGTCTCTTTCTATCTAACAGGCCACGGATTCCCTCGTATCACCGACCGGTCGGAACGAGGAATTTTTTACCGAACTCGTTGAAGCTGATTTAAATTTACAGTTAAGGATTCGCCCGACCAATCGTCGGAACTATCTTCAGACCGGCACCATCATCGGTGATCATCGGATTTCCAATACCCAGGACAGGAGTTTTCATCAGACAGAGATCACTTCTTTAACTTCGGGTATATGTTCCTTAAGCAGGCGCTCGATCCCCTGCTTCAGCGTCATCGCAGCCATCGGGCATCCATGACATGCGCCTGTTAGTCTGACGCTGACCTTACCATCGCTCACATCCACCAGCTCGACGTCGCCCCCATCTGCCTGTAACGATGGTCTTATTTCCTTCAGAACTGCCTCCACCTTTTCCCTCATTGATTCTACCCCCTCATGTTTACTCAACGGGTATACGAGTATTATATGCTTATATTATATTCGATAATTTGCGTTGTTTCACTCTATTGCTGCGGCTACTATCTCAGCTAGGTCCAGCACATCTGCTTTGTCCTCGGCATCCTTGTCCTTCAGCCCGTCCTCGAACATCGTCATGCAGTACGGACAACAGGTGCAGATCGTCTCGGCACCTTGGTCCAGGGCTTCCTCTGTGCGTGTGACATATATGCGCTTGCCTATCGTCTCCTCCAGCCACATGCGTCCCCCTCCAGCGCCGCAGCACAGGGAACGCGCATGGTGATGCTCCATCTCGGACGGCACCTGCCCGGTGGCTGAAGCCAGTGCCTTGCGGGGCGCATCGTAGATCGTATTATAGCGACCCAGGTAACACGAATCGTGGAATACGATTTTACCTGAATCTACATTGCCGTTCAATTTGAGCTTGCTCTGCCCGATCAGACTGTTGATGAACTCGCTGTGATGCACTACCTTTATCTCTGCGCCGTATTGCGAATAATCATTCTTCAGCGTGTTGAAGCAGTGCGGGCATTGCGTGATTATTTTCCTGACCCCTTTTTCCTTGAACAGCTTGACATTCTTATTAGCCATTTGCTCGAAGACGAATTCATTGCCGAGACGACGCAGGCTGTCGCCGCAGCAGAGCTCTTCCTTGCCCAGGATACCCCAGGAGACGTTGGCGGCATCTAGGATTTTAGCTACAGCCAGGGTTACACGTCTATTGCGGGCGTCGAAGGCGCCGGCACATCCCACGAAGAACAGGTACTCGGTTTCCTTGGTGTCATATGGCTTGACGCTGATCTCAGCGGTCCACGCCGTGCGTTTCTCGGGGGCAATGCCCCAAGGATTGCTGCGCGCCTCTATGTTCTCAAAGAAATTTAGCAGTTCGTGAGGGAACTTGGCCTTCATCTCCACTAAGTGTCGGCGCATCTCCACGATCTTGGGTACGTGCTCGATGAACACCGGGCACACCTCCATGCAGGCGCCGCAGGTGGTGCATTCCCACAGGACCTCTTCGGCTACTGTGCCTTCCTCGCTGTTGCCGATGAGGGGCAGCGCTGCTTCTCTATTTTGCTTCAGCAGTGGGCCATTTCTTAACAGATTCATCTTGATATCGTGAATTACCAAGCGCGGGTTTAGCGGCTTGCCTGTGATATTAGCCGGGCAGTTATCCGTACACCTGCCACACTCGGTGCAGGAGTAGGAGTCGAACAGGCTTTTCCAGCTGAAACGGTCAACCTGCCCCACGCCAAGGATACCTCCCTTTTTGAATTCCTCGCGGGGCTGGGTGTTGACCTTCTGCAGGCTTCTGAAGAAGCAGTTGGGGATAGATGTCATGATGTGCATGTGCTTGCTGTATGGTAGGTAGTTTAAAAATGACAGGAGCGCGATAGCGTGTATCCACCAGAAAACACTGCCGACGGTGTTTGCACCGCTTTGTGACAGCCCGCCTAAAATCGTCACTCCAACGAAATTTGATATCGGCATATAGGAAGCAGCCTCTTCGATTCCTTTGGCTATATCAGCGCCGTGGGTGAAGAAGAAAGCGACCATCAGTGTGGCGACCAGCCCCAGGATTATGAAGGCGTCGCGGCTGCGGGCCTCGATGAACTTTGGAGCGAAGAACAGGCGACGTGAGACGGCGGCAACGATGGATACCAGCACCAGCGCGGATACGACATCGAAGATCATCGCCAGCGCGTGGTAGGCTCCGGAGGGCAGTTTCGACAGGGCGATTGTGTTCGGAGCCAGCCCGTGCAGCAGGAATTCGGTGTTGGCAATGAGCAGTATCATGAAGCCCCAGAACAGCAGGGCGTGGTTTATGCCGAAGCGATAGTTCCTGGAGATGGTGCAGCGCTGTGAAAAGGGATAATACAGCATGTTGCGGATGCGTTTGCCAATGCCATCGAAGCGGTTCTCCGGCTTGCCCAGCGTCACGAGGCGGAATCGCCGGAAGCAGCTGTAGCCAAAGAGCGCTATGGCGGCGACAAAAACAGCTATGAATATCGCTATATCAACTGACACGACCTATTTCCCTTCCGTTTCTAATTGTCGTTGAATCGCCATAGTATTAGCAAACCTTCTTGGCGTTCAGTTCCTTTATGCGTTTGGTGATGGATGGCACCACTCGGAATACATCCCCCACGATCCCGTAGGTGGCCACCTCGAATATGGGTGCCTGCTTATCGCGGTTAATGGCGATGATGACGTTCGAGTCCTGCATTCCGACCAGGTGTTGAATGGCGCCGCTTATCCCGCAGGCGATGTAGATTTTAGGCCTGACCGTCTTACCGGTCTGTCCCACCTGGCGTTCTGCGGGCATCCATCCAGCCTCAACAGCACCACGTGAAGAGCCTACTACGCCGCCCAGTTCGTCGGCCAGCTCCTGCAGCATCCTGAAGTTTTCCTTGGACTGCATCCCGCGGCCGCCGGAGACGATTATATCCGCTGCCGCGATGTCTATGGCGTCTGCCCCCTGCCTGCAGTCGTCGATGACCTCCAGCACTTTAACCGCAATGTCCTCCTCTTTGATCATGGCGGGTTCGCGTATGATCTCGCCATTGCGGGATTCATCCCTTGGAGGCATGGGCATCACGTGGGGTCGCACTGTGGACATCTGAGGCCTGGTGCGCTCCGTCAGGATGGTGGCCATGATGTTGCCGCCAAATGCAGGGCGGGTCTGCAGGAGGAATCTTTTATCATCGATGCTCAGCCCGGTACAATCCGCCGTTAACCCGGTCTCGAGCTTGGTGGCTACAGCCCCGGCCAAGTCTCTCCCCAGTCCGGTGGCGCCCACCAGCATGATCTCTGGCTTATATTTCTCCACCAGATGACAGATAGCCTTGTAGTAAGATTCGGTGCGATAATGATGAAATACCGGATCGTCCAGCAGGTAGGACTTGGCAGCGCCGTAGGCGAAAGACTCCCGGCACAGATTCTCGACCTTGTCACCGATAACCACGGTGCACAGTTCAACGCCAAGGGTTTTCGCTAGTTCGGCGCCTACACCGAGAAGTTCCCATGAGACAGAGGCCGGTTTCCCGTCGGTCTGCTCTACGAAGATCCATACCCCTTTGTACTCGCTCAGTTTGGGGATCGTCTCTTCTTCATCAATTTCCTCTTCACCTTCGGCGGCGGGTGCTGCTGCAGCCTGCTTGTTGAACTCCTCGAGCAGTTTTTGCTCCTCCGGTGTCAGGTACATCTCAAGGGCTTCGGCGGGGCAGATCTTGACGCACCTGGCGCAGCCGATGCACTTCTCGACGATGATTACGGGTTCTCCCTTATCGTTCATCTCTATGGCGTCCTTCTTACAGGACTCCTGGCAACGGGCGCCACAGGCGATACACTTTCCTGGGATGAGGCGGGCTACACCACGTGGTTTCTTTATTTTCTTCTCTTCTTTTTCCATGCTCAGTCCCACAGCTATTCGAAGGAGAGTATGTCCTTTTCCATCAGGTTATCTATCAGCATTTTTGCAGCTTCCTCAGGCGCGTTAAGCCCATCGCCCAATATCTGACCTTTGGCCCTTTCTGGCGAGAAGATCTTACGCACCTGGGTAGCGGACCCCTCGAGTCCGATGGTATTTTTGGGGAGGTTCATCACCTTGTTGTCCCACAGTACCACCCTGGCATCCTCGGCCATCAGCCGCATGGGCACTGTGGGATACCTGGGTTGGTTTATCTCTCTGACCACCGTGATCAGGGCTGGCAGGGGTGCCTCCACTATCTCATGGCGTCCCTCCAGTTTGCGCCTTACCCTCACCTTCTTAGCTGACAGGTCTATATCCTGAATTTGGTCTACTAGTGTCAGCTGTGAATACCCCAGCCTGGTGGCGATCCCCGGCCCCACCTGTGCCGTGTCGCCATCTATGCTCTGTCTGCCGCAGATGACTATCGCTACCTCCTCCTCGCTGGAGAGTTTCTTTATAGCTTCTGCCAGGACCATACTTGTAGCTAAGGTGTCAGCCCCGCCGAAGATACGGTCGCTCAAGAGGACAGCATCATCTGCTCCTAATGCAAGGGCCTTCCTCAAGCTGACCTCAGTGTTGGGGGGGCCCATGGAGATCACCACCACGCGAAGCCCGTGCGTGTCCTTCAGTTTGAGGCTCTCTTCCAGCGCAGGAGTATCGAATGGGTTAATGATGAAAGGCACACCCTCCCGAATGAGGGTACCGGTTGCGGGGTCTGTTTTGACCTGGGTGGTATCCGGAACTTGTTTGATGCAAGTAATTACCAGCATAGAATCACAAAAAGCCACCACTTGGCTAGCAGCTTACGTGGCAGCTTGCGCCTTAATCATAGCCTTCAGCAGGACAAATGGAAATACTCTAAACTGTGTTACTATTTGTTATTTCTTTCACAACCCTATCACATTTTATCGTCAGTGTCAATACCGTTGGGACTTTGGGATACCATCGATGCAAAGTTGCTTAACGGACGATTGGAAGTCAATTTCATGTCTGCTATCTCTTACGAAGCTACGAACACGCAAATATGCCAGATCGGGTTCACATCCATATTGCGATTCATATGGATTGTGGTAAAATGGGCAAACAGGGTGACGAGTGATGAACACGGCAAGTAAAAATTTACCAAGGAAGCTAAACGTTGAGACGCTCAAGTGGGGCAAGATCAACTGGGTCAATATTGAGCAGCCAACTAGAGAGGACATGGAGTATCTGGCCCAGAACTATCTATTCAATCTGTTCGATCTGGAGGATTGCCTGTCACGTGTGGAGCGTCCCAAGATAGACGAATATGATAACTATCTGTTCATAGTGCTACACTTTCCGGTTTTCAATAAGAAGATACGCATCACCAAGCCCAGCCAGGTAGCGATATTCATCACCGAGGGATTACTGGTGACCGTACATTCCGGTGAATTGAAGCCGCTGGCGAATCTATTTAACGACTGTCAGCAGAATGAGCGAGCGCGTGAGGAGAACATGTCGCGCAGTACCGGCTTTCTACTTTACCGTGTCCTGGATCGCCTGATCGACTATTGTTTTCCTATCGCTAACAAGATTATCACCAACATTGAGGATGCGGAGAATCGCCTGTTCAAAGAGCCAGCCTGGCAGACGGTTCGCGAGATATCACTGTTGCGCCGCGATGTTATGGCCTGCCGCCACATAATCCGGCCGCAGTACGCCATTATAAAGTCCCTTGAGATAAAGGATTATCCTTTCCTGCGCGAGGACCTTGAGCACCACTTTGGCGATATTGGTGACCACATCGGCAAGATAAACGAGACGCTGGACGAATACAAGGAAGTGGTCGAGGGGCTGAATGCCACCAGCGATTCGCTGTTCTCCTATCGCAGCAACGAGAGTATCAAGATGCTTACCGTGCTCGGCACGGTCCTGCTGCCGCTGCTGGTGGTAGGTGGGCTTTACGGTATGAATGTTAAGCTGCCTTTCCAGGATAGTGACCACGCCTTCTTGTTCATCATCCTTTTCACGCTGGCACTATCTGGTTCCATGCTGGCCTATTTTCGCTACCGCAAGTGGATTTGACTGTTACGAAATCGCCCCGACTTTATGGTGATCAATAGTTGGAAACCAGGGTATCGCAACGGCTGATAGCAATAGCGGCAATCTTCATTACCTGCCTCATTACAGCGAATATCATCGCTGTAAAGATCATCTCCGTTTATGGACTGGTGTTGCCCGCCGCCATCATCATCTTCCCCATAAGCTACATCTTCGGCGATATCCTGACGGAGGTGTACGGGTATCGCATGGCTCGCAGGGTCATCTGGCTGGGGTTCGGCTGCAACCTGATAGCGGTCTTCGGCATCTGGCTTGGCGGGCTGCTCCCGGCTGCCGACTTCTGGCAGGGCCAGCAGTCCTACGATATGATACTGGGTTTCACCCCCCGTCTGCTCATCGCCTCCTTCCTCGCCTACCTCGTCGGCGAGTTCTCCAACTCTTTCGTAATGGCGAAGATGAAGATACGGACGAAGGGCAGATGGCTGTGGACGCGCACCATCGGCTCCACTGTGGTGGGCCAGGGGCTGGACTCAGCCGTGTTCATTGTCGTGGCCTTCATCGGCACTGCATCGTTCGCCCCGATAATCATAGTGCACCACTGGCTGGTGAAGACCGGTTATGAGGCGATCGCGACCCCGTTCACCTATGCCATCGTCGGTTACCTGAAGCGCAAAGAGGGCATTGATACTTACGATTACGACACCAACTTCAATCCCCTGGGATTCCGGTTCGATATATTCGCCAGGGGGTGGAAACGGTTGAGCGGTGCTGACAGGTAGCGCGTGATAACTCCGGGGGTGAAAAGCATGGAACTGAGAATAATCGGCGCCCACAACTGCGAGACGCGAGACGCCCGGCTGACATCGTTTCTTATCGACGGGAGGCTGGCTATCGATGCCGGCGGCCTCACATCCAGCCTGACCATCGAGGAGCAGCAGGCGATAAGATCGATCCTCATAACCCATCACCACTTCGACCACATCCGCGACCTGGCGACGCTGGGAATGAATATGTTTGCCAGGGGCACGGTGGACGTGTACGCGACTCAGAGCGTGCTGGACACAATATCATCTTACCTGTTCGATGGCGTGCTGTACGTCGAATTCCACCGCAAGCCATCCCCAGAAAGGCCGGCCTTCAGCCTGCGTCCCATCGAACCCGATAAGGAGGTTGCGATCGAGGGGTACATGGTGCTGCCCCTGAAGGTGAAACATGTCATACCCACCGTCGGCTACCAGATAACGTCGCCTGAAGGCAGAGCGCTATTTTACACTGGCGATACGGGGAGCGGGCTGGCCGATGTCTGGAAACTCGTTTCGCCAGATTTGCTGCTGATCGAGGTAACGGTGCCGGAGCAGTATCGCAAGGCGGCAGAGGACCACGGTCACCTGTCGCCGCAATTGCTCAGGGAGGAGCTGTTGAGCTTCAGGCAGATCAGGGGTTATCTTCCGCCGGTGATCACGGTTCACATGAGCCCGCACATCGAGGAGGACATTCGTAAAGAGGTGTCGCAGGTCGCCGCCGATATTGGGGCTGATATCATGATGGGATACGAGGGTATGAGAGTTGTCCTGTGAGCGGGACAGGGACAGGTTCATCGTCGATGCCAATGTCGGCAAGCTGGCTCGCTGGCTTCGCATGCTGGGCTACGATACGCTGTTCTCCAGCGATATCGACGACAGCGAGCTGGTAAGGATTGGGTTGAGGGAGAAGCGGGTAATAGTCACCAGGGATACGCAGATAATGCGGCGGCGCGTGGTCGCCGACGGCAGGGCCCGCGCCATCCTCATCACCGACGACGACCCCAGAACGCAGTTCCGCTACCTCGCCGAAAAGCTGCACCTGGATCGCGAGATGCAGTTCACCCGCTGCCTTGAATGCAACCGTCTGCTCGACCGCCGCAGCAAGGCAGAGGTGGAGGGGTTGGTGCCCCCCTACGTATTCAAGACGCAGGATCAGTACTACCAGTGCCCCGGGTGTCAGCGAATCTACTGGCGTGCTACCCACTGGCGGCACATGACGCAGGAGCTGGACGAGCTCATAGGCGATAAGCAGCAAGAGGTGTCAACATAGATGCTTAAATGGTTAATAATCGGATTATCACTCATAGCCATCTCCTGCATCGCTACAGGAGTGTATTTCATCTTATCTCCGAACGACGACTCTGACGGCAGAATGCTGTTGAGGCAACTGAGACCGGATCTGCTCAACGAGCAGCAGTTGAAGGATAAACTCCAGGTTATTCACCCCACGCTCGACCCCGGCAAGCAGTCCCGCTACCAGCTGTATGTAACCCCCAGCGATGATGAGGTTGTATCACTGGCAGGTGAACTGAACGGGGCAACAGAATGCTACCAGTCAGCAGTGCAGTGGACCTGGGTCTCGGACCCAACGCTTCACGGCACCGATGAGAAATGGCTAACGCCACACGAGTTCCTCAGCGACACGCCCGCATACGATACCAACCCGGTAAAACCGGCGGTCGCCAGCGACTGCGAGGAGCAGGCAAACACATTAGTTTCATTGCTTCGAGCGGACGGAATACCTGCAACAGACGTCAGGGTCGTCCTCGGCATGGTCGATTTCGGCGGAGAGGTCGGCGGACATGCCTGGGTGGAAATAAAGCAAAACCTGAACTGGATGCCGCTGGAGGCGACATCGGGGCCATACTGGGACGACGATGCCAACAGGCTGGTATCGCGCAGCGGGCACCCGTTCAACTATTATTCGAGGCATAACTACCCCGAGATAGAGGTTTGGGCATACTACAACGATGTGTATTACCTCGACCCTCGGGATAATTCGGGGAACGCGCCGCTATCGTGGCGCAAACTGCAGTTCCAGCAGTAGGCCGATCGAACTATTGCTGCCCGAACTTCTCGTAGAACACGATCTCGGCCAGTTCCTTGCGCTCGGGCCCTTCCGGCTGATGGTCGGGATGGCCCAGTGGTATGAGCTCGACGACACGCACTCCCGAGGGGACATCAAGCAGCTCCTCGACTTTCGCGGCATCGAACAGTCCCACCTGCACCGTCCCCAGCCCCAGCTCGTGGGCCGCCAGCGTCAGGTTCTGCACCGCCAGCGCCGTATCGAACATGAACCAGTCACCCTTGTCCGTGCGCGGCTGCCCGCCCTTGCAGCCTGACATGCCAGTCACGGCGCAGGCGACGAGGACTACCGGTACAGTCCTTATGGCCTTGCTGGCCGGGTTCGTCTCGGGCAGCGCCTCAGCCAGCTTCGCCTTCGTATCGGGGGCTCTCACCACGACCCAGCGTACGCACTGGGTATTTGCCCAGGATGGCGCCCAGCGCGCTGCGTCGAGGACCTTTTCGATATCTTCATCGCTCACTGCGTCCGGTTTATACTTGCGGATGCTGCGGCGCCCCTTTATCGCATCTAATACGTTCATGG
>CAYRYW010000008.1:10478-52711 GCA_964428725.1 uncultured Dehalococcoidales bacterium | reverse complement strand
GGTTTATACTTGCGGATGCTGCGGCGCCCCTTTATCGCATCTAATACGTTCATGGTGACTCCTCAGTTAATTCTCCATCAATCTAGATAATCTATCGGAATATCAGTTGCACTTTCGTCACTGCGTTACATGGAGGAGCGTGTATCTACAAGTGACTTCTTCGCTTCCCAATAATCCAGATATTGACCCTCACCTACATCTATAGATCGCTTTTCCAGAATCTCATAACCGAGCCCTTCGTAGAACTTTCTTGACGGCACAGAGACACTTAGCACCACGTCCAAATATCCCTTCGCTTTAGCTCGCTGTTCCAATTCGCACATGACAGCCTTCCCATATCCACGACCCTGAAACTGCGGCAGAACGAAGACCCCTAGTATTTCATTTCCTAATATGGAGCCTGTACCAACAAGAACAGATTCATCCTTAATCAGCAATATCAAGCCATCTTTGTCACGTTGCATAATTTTTTCATCGGAGTGAAAGCCTCTAAAGAAGAGAACGGCTCGTGGAGGATATACATTTGTGTAACAGCCATCAATAGTGTCATGAATTAGTCGCCCCAGCGCCACCAAGTCGCCTTGACCGAATCTACGAATCTGCAACGTTTTTATCTCCGCATAGCTAATCCAGAGTCTCCTCATCCAGCCACTTGAGATAATCTTCATTGCCGCCGACTATCGGCAGGGCGATGATCTCGGGGACATCGTAGCTGTGGTTTTTCCTTACCATCTCGATAAGCTCATCCAGCAGCGTCGCCTTCGTCTTGACGATCAGCAGCGACTCGTCCGCAGAATCGACTTTGCCCTGCCACCAGAAGCTGGATTGCAACGCCGGAACGATGTTGACACAGGCAGCTACCCTCTCGTTGAGCAGAAGCCCGGCGATACGCTGCGCCTCATGGAGTTCAGGCGTCGTTACGAGAACTACCACACTCTCGGTTTTGCGGTTCATTACAATTGTCACACTCGGCCAGGTGCACATCTCCCCATACGCCGAGCTTGTCCCCCTTGATGACGACCACTCCTTCGATACCGGTGATCTCCTTTGCCAGATTGATTCCCTTGCCTATGTCCCTGTCTTTTTTTACTACATTACCGATGGCAGTTGCGGCTGCATCGGCCAGCGCAGTTGAACGGGACAGCACGATGGCGGCATCCGCCCGGCCAAAGCTGAGGGAATGGCCTACCGTTCCCGATGATGTACAGACACCGATGGGGGTACTCTCCGGCTCGATATCCAGCGCCAGCCGTCCGGTGAACGGCGAATCTCCGGCGTATATACCGATGCGCCTCTGGCGGGCGCTTACCATGAATATATCGCCGCCGTTCTCTACCAGCACCTCAGCGGAGTATTTCATCAAATGTTGGCCGACCCCCTCGGCGATGGCTCCGGCAACCGCTGCCATCGGGCCGACACCGACCGCCATGGCCACATCTGCCATGTGCCGCACGATCCATGGCGCATCCCCGGCTGCAGCGACCGGCAGCAGGGAAGAGGCATAGGTGGGGTGATGCTCAATGTATCCCTCCAGCGCATCCCTGCAATCGATAACTGCCTCCAGCGTCTCTGCCCCGAGGACACGGTCGGCACGGACATACAGATCGGTTTCCTTGACGGCCACACGGAAGGACACCAGGTCACCATCCATTATCCATTGCCAGTATCGGCGCGGCTCATACACTAGAAATGCACCTCCATCGCCCGGGGCGGGCAGGCGAGCACGCACAGCTCGCAGGCGGTGCACTGGCTCTCGTCGAAGTTCACCATCCTGGTTTTTGGGTCCAGCGACAGAGCGCCCGAGGGGCATATCGCAACGCAGGCGCCGCAGTGGGTGCATCTCTCATCGTTCCGCATTATATCCTGTCCCAGTGACTGTATCCCCACACCGGCACCCTGCAGGTACTTTATGCCCTTATCGTAATTGGCGCGGGGACCGGTGAGCTCCACCACCATAATCCCCTCCTCCTTGGGGGTGATGGACGCCTTGAGGATATTCAGCACCAGGTCATAGTCCTTTACCAACCGGTATATTATGGGCTGGTCCACCATGCGGGACTGAAAATGCAGCACCACCCTTTTTGAAATAGTCATACCTGACCTCCCTGTGACTTAACCGCAATCGATACTACCAGCGTTGCAACCATGAACGACTCACTCCTGGATAGGACGCTCATTAAGCGGCCTGACCTTAACGCCGGACTCCACGCCCGGCAGCGGGACTACGGCCTCGGTTAACAGGAATTCCCCTTTGAGTATCCAGTCCTTGAGGGTAACGGCGATCTCCACGGCCCGGGGGTAGCTGGAGAGGGAAGCTGTCGGTACCTCTCTACCCTTGAGCGATATCTTGCCGCTTCTCAGTTCCCCGTAGCTCACCTCGCCCAGAACGTCCGGACTCCGCTGGGGGTACGCCTCGCTGTAGTCCACTATCGGCGCGATTATATCCTCATCCCTCACCGCGGTGCAGCGCAGTATCTCCTCGGACAGTATCGGGATGGGCACGCCGATGCCAACGGTGAGGGTGGCGCCGTATCCCAGCATGCTGGTGCCCACCAGCATGCGCGGGCTCATTCCCTTCAGATCGCCGATGACCGCCAGGGTCCCGGCGCCCCGGCGGGGTACACCGCCCTCAGTACGCAGCACGTCAGGGTTGTGCTGTGTTCCATGCCAGGCAACATAGCCGACCCCGCCACCCAGAAAGATCCTGGTACCGATGCCGATCGTCATGTAATACGGGTCATTGAGAAGCGGCGACAGCTGTCCGGCAGAGCAGTAATTGGCATTTCCCAGATTGGGCTTGAGCACACCCATGTAAGTATAGATGGGCTTATCCGACAGGTTCACCGCCACATTGTAGTTCTGGTAGGCATTCCTCATGTTGAACAGCACCGCCTCATTGAGGTCTTTCAGATTGATCAGGGTTTCCAGCTTCTTCCTCGGATAGCAGTCCGTGCCGTAGGCGCTGACCTCCAGCCGCACGTCTTTACCTGCTACCAGCTCCTCGATGATATGTCCGCCACCGTAGTTAAACGCTCCGGGGTGAGGTCGGTTGCGCGGGTCGTCGTCAGGGATGGCGGTGGCTCCGAGGAATATATCGACCGCTGCGATCCCGGTGTACACCGGCACATCGTTAAGATAAGCCCGGCCGCCGCCTATCTTCAGCCTCGGGCTTGAATGTCCCACATTGAAGTAAGCGCCTGATGAGCACATCGGGCCGAAGGTTCCCGTCGTCACCACATCCACCTCCTTTGCTGCCTTCTCCACGCCCTTCTTCGCCACCAGGTCGATGACCTCCTCGGCGGTGACCACCACTGCCTGTCCCCTGCGAATCTTCTCATTTATCTCGGCGATTGTCTTTGCCATTTCCCACTCCTTAACTATCCATGAGCCATACCGTGACTGTCGCCACTTGTATTTTTGCCTTCATCGACTGGAATATTAAGCGATTTCTCAACCCTGCGCAAACGGTCGGCGAGCCCGGCCTGGTCGTCGAGTATATGCCTTATGGCTTCACTGACCGGGTCAGGCATGCGGCCGTGTTCCAGCACCTCGGCCGGCCTTTCGCCGGTCACCGCGCGCCCGGGCACGCCGACCACGGTAGCCCCCGGCGGCACGTTTTGCACTACCACAGCGCCAGCCCCGATACGGGAGTCATCGCCGATAGTTATCGCCCCCAGCAGCGTTGCCCCGGCCCCCACCACCACGTTGTTGCCCAGCGTGGGGTGTCGCTTCCGCTTCTCGTGGGTGGTCCCGCCTAGCACTACGCCCTGGTACAGTAGCACGTCATCGCCAATATCGGAAGTCTCACCGATGACCACGCCCATGCCGTGGTCGATAAAGAACCGCCTGCCGATGGTGGCGCCCGGATGTATCTCGATGCCGGTCCAGAAGCGGCTGCAATGCGAGAGGAATCGACTCGGCAATCCCAGCCTGTGTTTCCACAGATAGTGCGCTATGCGATGCATCCACAGGGCATGTAAACCGGGGTAGCAGAACACCACCTCCAGCGAGTTCCGCGCCGCCGGGTCTTCGGCGAAGACCGTTCGCATATCTTCGCGCAGCAGTCCCAAAAGGTGGAACAAGCTATTTACCTCCGTAGAGCCCGGTGCTCAGGTAGCGTTCCCCTCCGTCGGGAAGAATCACCACTATCATTTTACCCTTGTTCTCCTCTCGCCTCGCGACATCGATAGCTGCCCACGTTGCCGCTCCGGAGGATATACCGGCCAGTATACCTTCCTCTTTGGCCAGCCTGCGGGCGACAGCGAATGCGTCGTCGTCGGTGACGGATATTACCTCGTCGATGAGCTCCAGCTGGAGCACATCAGGAACAAAGCCGGCACCAATGCCCTGTATGCGATGAGCCCCCAGTTCTCCGCCGGTCAGCACCGGTGAGTTCGCCGGCTGCACTGCGACAGCCTTGAATTCAGGCTTGCGCTCTTTGATAACCCCGGCGACGCCGGTGATTGTGCCACCGGTTCCCACGCCGGCGACAACGATATCGACCGCACCCGATGTATCGCTCCATATCTCTTCGGCTGTTGTTTCACGGTGGATACGCGGGTTCGCCGGATTCTTGAACTGCTGTGGCATGAACGCGCCGGGCGTGCGCTCCTGCAGGCGCTCCGCCTCATCGATGGCGCCCTGCATGCCACGCTTCCCGGGCGTCAGCACCAGCTCAGCCCCCAGCGCCTCCAGCAGCCTCCGGCGCTCCATCGACATAGTGTCCGGCATGGTGAGGATCAATCGATAGCCTCTAGCGGCGCAGACGAACGCCAGCGCTACACCGGTATTTCCGCTGGTCGGCTCGATGATCACCGAGCCCGGCTTTATCTTCCCTTCCCGATCGGCGGCATCGATCATGGCGACCCCGATCCTGTCCTTGACGCTGCCCAGCGGGTTGCAGAACTCGAGCTTGGCTATCACTTGAGCGTTGATGCCGCGCGTTATGTTTTTCAGTTTCACCACGGGCGTATTGCCCACCGCGCCGGTAATGTCATCCGCTATGTGTCTCATATTGCCTCTAAATTTAGGCTACCATTTTAGCCCATATCAAACAGTGTAACAACCCCGGTTGCAACGATATGTGACCCTGGTCACTTGTGCTATCATATGAAACAACGTAAAATTGGATTACGGCATTATATCACGAAAGGCAAGAACATGTTAGAGGTAGAGGAGCTGACCGTAAAGGTCGGGAACAAGCAGATACTGCACGATATCAGCCTCAGCGTGGACATCGGGGAGACGCTGGTGCTGTTCGGGCCCAACGGCGGCGGCAAGAGCACGCTGCTCATGGCGATCATGGGTCTGCCCAGATATGACGTGACGCACGGGCGGATCATGTTCAAGGGAGAGGATATCACCCACCTGCCTGTCGATGAGCGTTCCCGGCGAGGCATCGGCATCCTGTTCCAGCGACCGCCGGTGATCCGCGGCGTCAAGATGAGGGACATGCTGCGCGCCTGCCTCCACGGAAGGGAGGATGGCGACGCTATCGATCGCCTGGCTCAGAAAGCTAATATGGCCGACCATCTCGACCGGGAGGTGAACTATGGTTTCTCTGGTGGTGAGGTCAAGCGCTCCGAGTTAATGCAGCTCATCGCCCAGCAACCCGAGTTCGTCATGCTGGACGAGCCCGATTCCGGCGTGGATCTGGTCAACATATCGCTTGTGGGCAACATGATTAACGAGCTTCTGGAACGGGACCGGATGCGCAGCCGGACGAAGTCAGGGCTGGTTATCACGCATACCGGACACATTCTGGACTACATCGATGCAGACAGGGCCTGTGTGCTGCTGAACGGTGGCATCTGGTGCCGAGGCAACCCGCGAGAGATACTGGCCGGCATCAAATCACACGGTTACGAGGGATGTGCTGTATGTCAAAAGTAATGCAGTCGAAGACAGCCAAGACTAAGCCCCTGAAATCTAAAGCGCAACCTGCAACCCCGGCAATCGATGTAGACCTGCAGGCATATACTTCGGAAGTGGAAGAGCACCCGTATCAGAAGGACCCATCACGGCTATCGGCGGCAGATAAGCAGCGCATGCACGACGTTGGCGTAGTGGTCGACGATACCGCTCAGCGGGCGGGAACATACCTCCAGGTCGACCAGTCGGTGATCCACAGCAAGGCCGAGCAGGAAGGCGTCGAGGTGATGGGTACGCCACAGGCTCTGGAGAAGTATCCGTGGCTCTCCGATTACTGGTGGAAGCTGGTAAACCCCGAGGCGGACAAGTTCACCCAGTATGCGAATACCCATCCGTTCAAGGGCTATTTCATTCGCGTCGCTCCGAAGGTGAAGGCGACATATCCGGTGCAGTCCTGCCTCTACATCGCCAAGCACGGGCTGGCGCAGAATGTCCACAACCTGGTCATCGTAGAAGAAGGCGCCGAGCTCAATATCATCACCGGGTGCACCGTCGCGCCGGTCAAGGACGAGGGACTGCACGTAGGCATCTCCGAGTTCTTCATCAAGAAGGGCGGCAAGCTGACCTTCACTATGATCCACAACTGGGCACCCAGGATGGCGGTGCGCCCGCGCACGGGCATCGTCATCGAGGAAGGCGGTGTTTTCCTGAACAACTACATTTGCCTCAAGCCGGTGCGCACGTTGCAGACGTATCCCACCGCGCGGCTGGTGGGCAGGAACGCCCTGGCGCGCTTCAACAGCGTGCTGATGGCTGCCGAGGGTTCGCATCTGGATGTCGGCTCGCGCGTGTTGCTGGAGGCGAAAGCCCGGGCGGAGATCATATCGCGGGCCATCACCACTGGCGGCACCATCATTGCGCGGGGCTTCATGTCGGGGCAGGTGGCCGATGCCAAAGGGCACCTTGAGTGTCGCGGGCTGATACTGGGTAAAAAGGGGAACATCCTGGCGATACCGGAGCTGGAGGGTACCGTGGCTGGCGTTGACCTGTCCCACGAGGCGGCTGTGGGCAAGATCGCCGAGGAGGAGATCGAGTACCTGATGGCGCGCGGACTGACCCGCGATGAGTCAGTGGCCGTGATCATCCGGGGATTCCTCAGCGTGGACATCGAGGGACTGCCGCCGGAACTCAGCGCCCAGATACGGCAGGCCGTCGAGCTCAGCGAGCAAGAGGTGATGTAAACTCCGGCTGGCTCGGCAATTCGATTAGTCGATTGTTTCGAATTCACACAGAAAGGAGGCAGGCGATGAAGCTGCCACAGTACGTAACGCCAACCGAGGTCAGGAAGGTGTGCAAGCAGTTGGGACTCCGCGACTGGTCAAAGCTGAAGAGTCCTAAGGTGACGCTTAAGGAAGCCAAGACTATTCTGGCTAAGGTTAATGTCAAGAAGATGAAGATCGACCCTGAGGAGTTCCGCCGCGGGCTGGAAGTCGAGCTGGAGCACGGGACGCAGTTTGCCGACGCCAACGTGACCAACAACCATCCCATCCTGACGGGGCTGATCGTCCTGGCCCACCTGAAGGAGTCGCTGGACTACTACAAGCTGCTCGAAGTGGCCGAGCTGGAGGGTGACCTGCTTAAGGCGATAGTCGCCAAGAACATGAAGAAGGTCGAGGAGAAGTACAGCAAGCTCAGCCAGGCTCAGATCGAGCTCAACCAGGCCATCGCCAAACAGCTACAATAGGCGCGTGTGATGGGCCAACTTCCAAGGCAGACACTGCTAGAATTAAGGTGATAGACCACTTGGAAAATAAAGGGATCTGTCTGTTCTGCAAAGGCGATGGACCTTTTAACTCCGTTGAACATATAGTACCAGCCTCGCTGGGAAATGATACAGATATACTCATAGGCATCGTTTGCGATAAATGCCAAAACTACTTTGGTAGAGAGATAGAAGGACCTGCATTACACAAAACGCCCTTTGCATTTTGGCGCACGTATCTAGGAGTCAAAACAAAGAGGAGAAAACTACCCACGGTAACGCTTGATACCCCAGAAACTGGGCGTATTCCTTCACACCATTCACACACTGATGTCATTGGATTCACAGCACATGAAGATTGGTCAACCTCTGTTGATATAGACGACCCAGAAATAGTCCGTGCAATAATACATGGGGATAAAAACAGATTTAATCTCGTATTATCACCCTGGCATCTAATTGTAATGGGACGTTTTATCGGGAAAATGGGCCTTGAATATGTAGCTATGCATGATGTTTCACTTGCAACAACACCACAATTTGACGCTCTTAGAAAGTATGTAAGAGAGGGTACTGTTAAAAGCATTTGGCCCCTTTTCTGGGGTCACCATGGAAGTCTATCTGACTTAAAAGGGGATTTGCTTTATAAAAAAGGGGGCTTTGAACAAGAAGTTGAATGCTATAGATGGGCACTCGGTCTTACAAAAGACGACAAGTACATCTTCGCTTTCGCAATGGGCACCGATTTACTTTTAATTTGTCTATCCCATAGTAAACCTGATCCGAAATTTTCTAAAATAATCCAAGGAACAAATCTGGAATGCATATGGTATCCTGACACTACTTGGTGAACTCATTTTACAGATATAACAAACGATTGGCCATTCCTAATCATTGACCCGCTATTTATTTTGCTATATCCTAGTGAAGCTATGCCCGAAAAGATGATAATCGGCATCGACCTCGGCGGCACCAAGATAAACACCATCCTCGCCGACCGCCGCGGCAACATCATGGCCCGTGACCTGAGAGACACACTTGCCAGCGAGGGGCCTGATGCGGTAATCGGGCGGATCGTGCAGGCGATCGAGTGCGTGGCATCGGGAGCGAAGGTAGCGGGCATCGGCATCGGCGCCGCCGGTGCCTGCGATACCGCAAAGGGCGTGGTGACTCATTCGCCCAACCTGCCGGGATGGCATGACATACTACTGAGAGACATCATCCAGCGCCAATTCGACATACCCACGTATCTGGAAAACGACGCCACCGTCGCCGCGCTGGGGGAGCACCGTTTCGGCGGACATGACGGGGTCAACAACATGCTTTACGTCAGCGTCGGCACCGGCATCGGCGGCGGGATAATAATCGATGGCAGGCTGTACAGCGGGACGTCGGGCAGCGCCGGGGAATTCGGGCATATGACCATCGATATAAACGGAGAGGATTGTCCCTGCGGCAACATTGGCTGCTGGGAGACCCTCGCCTCAGGCAATGCCATGTGCAGGGAAGCGGCGAAGCGGATACAGGCTGGCGAGCGCAGCGCCATACTCGACTTCGCCGAGAACGATGTGAAAAAGATCAACGGGAAGAGCATCTTCGACGCTGCCCAGAAAGGCGACAGGCTGGCGCAGGAGCTCATCGAGCGCACCGGCTATTACCTGGGCGTGGGTCTGGTGAACCTGGTGGACATCTTCAACCCGCAGCTTATCCTTATCGGCGGCGGGCTGTCACGGATGGGTGAGCTGTTGCTTGCCCCCGCCAGGAAAGTGGTCAGTCAGCGCGCCTTCCATCTGCCGGCGCAGGCGGTCAGCATCGAGACGTCCCGGCTGGGGACGGACTCGGCGGCGCTGGGGGCGGTGGCGCTGGTGCTGGAATCGGAAAAGCTTTAGGCCACCGCTCCTGACTCTTTCAGCTTGGCGATCCCCTTCTCATCGTAGCCCAGCTTTTTCAGGATGTCGTCAGTGTGCTGGCCCGGCTTGGGGGCGATCGACTTGACCTTTCCCGGCGTATCCGACATCTTGATGCCGATTCCCACCTGCTTCACCTTGCCCAGCCTGGGGTGGTCCAGCTCCAGCAGCATCTTGCGGTGCAGCACCTGCGGGTCCGTGAAAACCTCGTCGACGGTGTACACCGGGGCTACGCAAACGTCCTTCGTCCGTAAAAGCTCCACCCATTCGTCTCGGTTTTTCGTCTTGAATATCTTGCGGAACTCCTCGCTCAGCTCGCCCCACTTCATGATGTCCCACTCGTAGGGCAGGAGGTCGGGGCGCTCCAGCAGCTCGCACAGGTTGGAGTAGAACCACGGCTCCAGCGCGCCGATGGTGATATACTTGCTATCCTTCGTCTCGTACACTCCGTAGAACGGCGCCCCGCCGATGACCAGCAGGTCGCCGCGAGTGGGGATACGGCCGGTATCGAAATAGCCGGCGGCCTCGGCGTGCATCAGCGAGACCACGCCATCCGTCATGGATATATCCACATGCTGCCCCTTCCCGGTGCGCTCGCGAGCCAGCAGGGCCATGGTGATGCCCAGCGCCGCCTGGAAGCTGCCGCCGGAGTAATCGCCAATGAGGTTGAAGGTCATCACCGGCGGGCCGTTGCGCGGGCCGATCATGCTCTGGGCACCGGCGATGGATATATAGTTGATATCGTGACCGGGCAGCTGGGCATACGGGCCATCCTGCCCGTAGCCTGTTATCGAGCACAGGATGATGCGGGGATTTATCTTGCTGATGGTCTCGTAGTCCACGCCCAGCCGCTTCAGGACGCCCGGACGGAACTCCTCGATGACCACGTCGGCATCCTTTACCAGCTTGTAAAAGACCTCGCGTGCCTCATCCATCTTCAGGTTCAGCACGATGCTGCGCTTGTTCCTTCCTTCGGGGTTGAACGCCCGCCGGCGCTCCTCGACCTCCGAGTCCATCGTCGTCTCAATGGTTTGAGCCGCGCGCCCGCCGCCGGCCTCGATCTTGATCACATCTGCGCCCATGTCCGCCAGCAGCATGGTGCAGAAAGGCCCCGGGCCCAGCCGGGTGAGGTCGATAATCTTTATTCCGTCCAGTGCCATTACCATGTTATTAATTCCTCCTGATTCGATTAGATTCTGGACACAGTCGTATGAATCTTAAGTCAGCCGCGATTGGATTGTCAACCGAGTCGGATATTGGGTGTGGTGAGCTTAGCGCAGCAGTTTTTTCACTTCAGCGACTATGGCAGGTAGCGTTTCCCCCGTCTTGGCCACAATGGAGTGATTCGATATGCCGGCGAAGTAGCAGCCGGTGGCGTTTATCTCGATCACTCTGGCACCGGATCGCTTGGCATATCCGGGCAGATACGCTGCCGGCGTCACCACCCCCGAAGTTCCCAGCGCCAGCATCACATCGCACGATCTTGCCTCGTCCTCCGCACGCGCGAAGTCCTGCACAGGCTCGCCGAAATGCACCACATCGAAGCGGGTGAGCCCGCCGCAGGCGCAGCGCGGCATCATATCCGCCACCCTTATCGTCTCGCCCTCCGCAACCTCGATGAGGCGCTGCATCATGGCGCTCAGCTCGGCGCCGCGTTTCAACTTGAATTTACGATCGCAGGAAAGGCACCTCAGGCGATAGAAGTTACCGTGCACCTCGATGACGGTAGTGTTGCCGGCCTCGGTGTGCAGGTTGTCGATGTTCTGCGTCAGCACCGAGCTCAACAGCCCCATACGCTCCAGCTCAGCCAGCGCCAGGTGCCCGGGATTGGGCTGGGATCCCTCCAGGGTGGCCAGCATCTCCTGCAGGAATTCCCTGGCGGGCCCTACCAGAGGCATGGCCGCCGCATACTCAGCGTTGCGCATGAGCTCCGGATCGTAGCGGTCCCACAGGCCACCGGCGTCCCTGAATGTGGGTATGCCGCTCTCCGCCGAGACGCCTGAGCCGGTGAAGGCCACCAGCCGCTTTGCGCCGGCGACGATAGCCGCTATCTCCTGTATCTTGTCCGACATACGATTTACACCGCCAGCTTCTCGATCAGTTTCGCTTTAAGCATCTGAAGATCTTCAGAGAATGATTTGCTGAAATCGTGGTACATTGCGCCCCAGGCCTCGCTGGCCGTCATATTCATGGGTCCGACAGCGCTGCCGGAGATCCTCAACCGGTGCAGCAATTCCATCTCAGCCTTCTCTATCGCTTCCTTCTCGTGCTGAAACTTACGCTCCAATTCATCGTTGAACTTCTGTAGCAGCAGCGCCATCTGCTCGATGCAGGCCGTAGCCTCGACAGCCTTATCCTCATCGATCAGAGCAAGTATTCCCTTGAGCGCCCGCTCCGTAAAGACGTTATCCGTCAGGCTGACAGCTTCCACCAGTGTCGCCAACGCTGCACCCAGAACGATGCCCTTTTCTTCGCCCGAGTGTTTTTCGATCTCTTCCCGCAGCAACGGCTCGTGGCCGTGTTCCAGGTAACGCTGTGCCGCGGCCTGCCCGACAGGCGCGAGCTCGGCCATGCGGCGCTGCCGCATCTGCTCCGCCGACAGCGTGCCCATCTTTTCCGCCCTCTCCATCGCCCTCTCGAAAGCGCTCTTCATCTCTCCCATTTAAACCGCTCGAACTTGGCTAAATCTATTCACATCAATTATACTATCCATGAAGACATACCTGCAAAATTGTATCGCTATGCTACTTCTGGACAATCTGCACTGCTACATCTGGAACGGACGGGGCAACAACTGCAACAGCTACCTGTTCAGCGACGTTCTGCGCGGCGATCGCCCCCACGTACTCATCGATCCCGGACAGGTGGTCAACGAGATGGGGGAGCGCTGCCTGGATACACTGCTCGCCGGCATGTCGCGCGACGGTATCGCGCCGGAGGATATCGGGCTGATCATCAACACCCATGGCCACTACGACCATTTCGGTGCAACGCAAACCCTGGTGGAGCGCAGCCGGAGCAAGGGCGGCAAGCCTAAACAAACCCTGAACACGATATATGAGGGCGAGCAGGACTATCTGAAGGCGGTGCATGAATACATGGCGCGGTTCCCCGGTCAGAAGCCGATGTCGATCCAGCCGACATTCTACCTGAAGGAAGGCGAGTTGAACCTGGGGAAAGACAATAAACTTTCGCTGACGATCATCCACACGCCGGGGCATACGCCGGGCTCGATAAGCATCTACTGGCCGGAGGGTAAAGCGCTGTTCACCGGAGACCTGCTGTTTGCCGGAGGCGTGGGCAGGACCGATTTCGGGGGCGATGGCAGGCAGCTCAAGGCGAGCATCGAGCGGCTGTCTGCGCTGGACGTCGAGTATTTGCTTCCCGGCCACAGCACCGAGATGGGCGCGATAATCAAGGGCAGAGACAAGGTCCGGCAGAACTTCGCCATGGTGAAATTGGATTATTTCCCTGTGCTATAATCAATGAAGGTTTTCTCCGATATGGACGAGATGCGATTCGATAGCGAGCCACAGTTGCATGAGCCGTGCATGGTGGCGGCCTGGCCCGGCATGGGTGGGGTGGCCATCATCGCGGCACGCTACCTTGTCGAGAAGCTGGGAGCCAGGGAATTCGGCAGCATCACGGCGGAGGCATTCTTCGATGTCAGCGGGGTGCTCGTTGAGAATGCAGTGGTTGAGGATATACAGTTCCCCGATAACAAATTCTACTGCGCCACGGATAAAAACGGCAGGGACTGGATAGTGTTCATCGGCGAAGTTCAGCCCACTATCGACGCCTACCGCTTTGCCAGTGTCATAATGGATGCTGCTCAGAGGTTTAACGTCTCCCGTCTGTTCACCTTCGCTGCAGCGCCAACGCATATCTATCACACCAAGAAACCTCAGGTGTTGACTGCAGCGACCGGGCAAGATCTGATAGATGAAATGCAGAAATACGATGTAAACCTCCTCAAGGAAGGGAGCATAAGCGGACTTAACGGATTGCTGCTGGGTGTGGCTAAACAGAGAGGCATCGAGGGGATATGTTTATTGGGACAGATACCGATATACACCACCAACATCGCCAACCCGCGGTCATCCCGGACGGTGCTGGAGGTACTTTCCCGGATGACAAATCTCGACATCGACTTCAGCGACATCGAGCGCTGGGCCGAGGAGACGGATGTGCAGATCGAGGACAGGATCATCCAGCTTAAGCAATCTTTCGGGGAGGAGGCCCAGGGACTCATAGAGTACTTCGAACAGCTGGCAGAGCAGACCACGATGGAGGAGGGGCATGTGGGCTATCGCTCGGAGGAGCTGTTGAAAGATATCGAGCGCTTTCTGAAAGACCACGGCGAGCAGCGTGGCAGCCACTAACCCTTCGTAGCTCAATGACATTGACCATTTGTCACCCTGCAATAAGCCCACAGAACTTCTTCCACGGACGAATCGTTGCGATAGTGGCAATCCGAATGGGAAAGGGCATCCATCGAATCGTCCATTTGAGTTATCCAACCGTTTTGTAAGGGATGTGAATGGACTTCCGGGATGGGGGAAAGGCTACACAATCGTCTCGCCCATCAGTTATTGGGCTTGGCGAACTGGAGAAAAACGAAGCCCGAAAATGGGGAACCGTTTGTTGCCGGGCGTGCTATCGAGTGCAGCAATTGACCCAACGTAGTCTATCATTTATAATTCATCATCGGTAGCAAGGGTTTTGTGCGATCGGGTATCGGCTAATACAGAAGACCTCTTGCTTTGTACATTCTGCATCCGCGATGCTTGATCGTGGAAACAGGTCCGGGGCGGTTAGCTCAGCTGGTTAGAGCGTTTGCTTCACACGCAAGAGGTCACTGGTTCGAGTCCAGTACCGCCCACCATGAGAGCTGTCGGTCCGTGCCGAAGTGGCGGAATGGTAGACGCGCTACGTTCAGGGCGTAGTGTCCAGAAGGGCATGAGGGTTCGACTCCCTCCTTCGGCACTTATTTGTAAAGTCGTGCGCTTGTAGCTCAGTTGGATAGAGCGCAGCCCTGCGGAGGCTGAGGCCGTGGGTTCGAGCCCCGCCAAGCGCGCCACGGGCGATTAGCTCAGCTGGTTAGAGCGTCTGCTTTACACGCAGAAGGTCAGAGGTTCGAGTCCTCTATCGCCCACCATAACTTTTCGAATGGCAGCACGAGGCGTGGCAGCCGATACAGCGCGTGGGGCTGTAGCTCAGTTGGGAGAGCGCCTCCTTTGCACGGAGGAGGTCAGGGGTTCGAATCCCCTCAGCTCCATATCTAGCATCCTCAAGGGTACTAATGGAAGGTTTGCAGTGATACCGCAAATCCACCCAGATCGAGCGGGGTGAACATGGAGAAGGCAGGCAGCTACAAGGCACTATTCCAGACGGGGAACATCGGCAGGCTGAAGCTCAAGAACAGGCTGATCATGGCGCCGCTGGGCACCGTTCTGGTAGACAGCGAGGGAGCGGTTACCGATGCCCTGTGCGATTACTATCGGCCGAGAGCTGCCGGTGGCATTGGCATGGTGACCACCCAGTGCGCGTCGCCCAGCGCCGAGGCCAAGGCCATGTATTCGCTGGGCATCTTCGACGATAAGTTCGTCCCCGGGCTCAAGCAGTTATTCGATATTATCCATGCGGAAGGCCCCCAAATATGCGCCCAGCTGATGCATCCCGGGCTGCTCATCGTAGCTGGCGGGTTGCTGGCGCCCGGCGTGTCGGTGAGGGTGCCATCGATAACATCTTGGATGCCCCATCACCTGCCACTGGTGGAGATCGCCGAAGACGAGGTCGAGGGCTACGTGGATGATTTTACGAATGCGGCGCTGCGTGCCAGAGAGGCTGGCGCCGATGCGGTGGAGCTGCACGCCTGCCATGGCTGCCTCGTCGGCGGGTTCATGACGCCGGTTATGAACCTGAGGACAGACCAGTACGGCGGCAGCGAGGAAAATCGCGTTCGATTCCCGTGCCAGATCATCGAGAGCATTAAAGATAAGCTGGGCAAGGATTTCCCCGTAATCGTCAGGCTCAGCGCCGCCGACGATGTGCCCGGCGGCATTACCATCGATGAGTCCATGCGACAGGCGGCGGCGCTGGTGGAGGCTGGAGCCGATGCTATACATGTGTCGGCTGGCATCGAATATCTGACCGGATTGAACATCCCGTGTTATCTGTATCCCGAGGCTCCCATGCTCCAGATGGCCGAGAGGATCAAGAAGGCAGTCAAAGTCCCTGTGATCGCCGTGGGCAAGATCAGCCCCGAGCTGGCCAACAAAGAGATCGGCAGCGGGAAGTTCGATTTCCTGGCGCTGGGACGGCCGTTACTCGCCGACCCGGAGCTGCCGGACAAGCTGCGCCGCGGACGGACAGATGAGATACGCTGGTGCCTGCACTGCAACAACTGCGTACGTCTCAAGCTGCCGTTATCCTGCACGGTCAATCCGCATATCTATCGCGAGAACGTTCCGCCACCGTCCACACCGCAAAAGCCCAAGGAAGTGGTCGTGGTTGGCGGCGGCCTCGCTGGAATGCAGGCGGCAGTGCTGCTGGCGAAACGTGGCCACAGGCCGTCGCTGTATGAAAAAGGTGAGCAGTTGGGTGGACAGTGGAATATCGCTGCCGCCTCGCCGGGCAAGAAGGACTTCTCCAAGTTTACTGATTTTCTCAAGCGCTCCCTGTACGATCTGAAGGTTCCGATGAAGCTGAACACCGAATTGACGAAGGGAGATATCCTCAAGATAAAGCCCGACGCCGTGGTGGTGGCTACCGGCGCCGAGCCGATGGGGCTGGATGTGCCCGGCGGAGACAGCAAGCATGTGATCCAATCGAACGACGTCCTGACAGGCAGGTTAAAGACGAGAGGGAAGGTGGTAGTCGTAGGGGCGCGGTTCAACGCCATCGAAACGGCTATCATGCTGGCGGAGCGCGGCGAGGACGTATGCCTGGTGAGCCGTGGCAGGCTGGGGGGTAAGAGGGGTCCGGAGGAAACCTTCACCTTCAAGACATTGATGCGGCGGCTGCTGGAGCTTCACGTGCCTTTATTCCTGAATTCGCCCATCCTGGAGATCACCGGACGGAGCGTGGTTATCAACTGGAACGGCGAGGTTTTTTACATACCGGCGAATACGGTGGTGCTGGCAGTAGGCGCCAGTTCAAACAATGGCCTAACGAAGGAACTGAAGGGGCTGGTGCCTGAAGTGTACGCCATCGGGGATGCCGTATCGCCGCGCGATGCCGCCTCCGCCACCTACGACGCCGCCAGGGTAGCTGAGAGGATTTAGTAATCGATTATCGATTGCAGCAATTTAGGTTGCGATTCAGGCAATCGCAGTCTGACTATGTGACGTTCGACGCTTATTGCTAGACAGCCAGCCCGGCGCGGTAGCCGTCCTCAACAGACCCGTGTATCAGCCGCAGCTCCCTGCAATCGCCGGCATCGATGACCTGTGCAGCCTTCCCCTTGAGCGCCTCTGACAGCGCCCGGCTCGGCTCCATGCTCCCCGATATTATGATGGTGTCCGCTGCGATGATTCGCTCTTTGCCTTCACCATCCACGATTTTTATCCCCTGCAGGGTTATCTCCTTGAAGTCGACATTCCGCAGCATGATTACACCGGCGTCGCGGAGGCGTTGCAGGAAGTTCCACCTCTTGCCTATGGCCATCTCCACCGCGATGTCGGGGCTGGTCTCCAATATTGCCACCTTCCGTTTCCGCTTCACCAGGAAGTCCGCCAGCTCGCAGGCGCCAATGTCCCCGCCGACAATCGCCACCCGCTCGCCCATGGGTATCCACACTTTGGTGAACCACCTGATAAGTGACCCTCTGAGCAGGAATGGCGTCACGTGTGCAGCGATGAACATGCCCCCTTTCCACCACCAGTCGAATTTTCCAGCATCCCCGCTCATGAACTGGCGCAGGTCTTTGCCGGTTTTAACATGGTGCCGATTTGAGCCGGGTATCTCGGGAATCGCTACGCTGCCGCCAGATGCCACGATTATCGCATCGGGCTTAATCTCGTTTATCAAATCCGGGGTCGCATCTGTCTTCAGCCTGACCTCAACCGATAGCTTCTTCATCTGGCGGATCAGGTAGTTCATGAAACCCTCGTTATCCGCGTTGGCGATGGATGCATAGAACAGCGAGCCACCCAGCCGGCGCCCCTTCTCGCACAGCGTTACGCTGTGTCCCCGCAGCGCCGCCACCCTGGCGGCCTCCATGCCCGCCGGACCACCGCCGATAACCAGCACCTTCTTCGGCTTCGCGGCGGGTTTAATCGCCAGCTCCGCCTCCTTGCCGGCGGCGGCGTTGACGCTGCAGAACACCGGCTCGCCCCAGAACGCCTGTGACACGCAGTGGTAGCACATGATGCACGGTCTTATATCGTCCTCGCGACCTTCGCTGATCTTGCGGGGGTATTCCGGATCGGCAAGGAGCGCCCGCGCCATGGCGATGAAATCCGCCTTGCCCTTGCGAAGTATCCTCTCGCCCAGCGCGGCATCGATGCGGCCCACCGCCATCACCGGGACGCTGACCGATTTCTTTATGCCCGCAGCCAGGGATACCAGGTTACCCCGTGGATAGCACAGCGGGGCGTCGTAGAAGCCGCCGCGGATGCCGCCGTAACCGCTGACGTTGATGGCGTCGACGCCCGCCGCTTCGAACAGCTTCGCCAGCTTTCTGGCCTCCTTGGTGGTGATGCCGCCGGCGATGCCGAACTCCCGGCCGTCCATGCGGATCCACACCGGGTAGTCTGTGCCCACCCTGTCCCTCACTGCGGCGATGACCTCCAGCACTATCCTGGCACGGTTCTCCAGCGAGCCGCCGTACTCATCGGTTCGCCTGTTGCAGGCGCCGGAGAGGAACTCGGAGAGCAGGTAACCGTGCCCCGCGTGTATCTCCACCCCGTCGATCCCGGCATCCTTTGCCCTTCTAGCCGCCTCACCGAATTTAGCGACCACATCGCGGATCTCGGCCAGCGTCAGCTCGACGGTCTCCAGCTTGGCCGGCATCCGGGTGTAGCGCGCCATCATGCGCGGTATCTCGACGGATGCCATGTCCTGCATCGCCTCCTGCACCGGCAGCGCCGAGCAGGATGAGCTCTTGGGCTGGAGCCCGTGGCACATATCCTCGGTGGACAGCTTGCCGCCGCGCTGCAGCTGTATCGCCAGCCTGGTATCGTGTCTGTGGATGGCATCGGCCATCTCCCTGAGCCCCGGTATGAACTTATCGTCGGAGAGGCCCAGCTGGCCGGGCAGCACCTTGCCGTCGGGGTGATCGATGGCGCCGACCCCCATCACGATAAGCCCCACACCGCCTTTGGCCCGCTCCTCGTAGAAATCCTTGATACGGTCGTCGACGAAGCCGTCCTCGCGCTCAAGGCTGGTCCCCATCGCCGCCTCGACGATACGGTTTTTAAGTTCCATAGTCCCGATGCGGCCGGGTTCGAACAGCTTGCGGTATCGGGGATTGACTTCCATCAGGCGGCCTCCTTATCGCTCGTCTCGCATTCAGCAACGGGTTGTTTATGCCTGCTGTTGCTGACGCATTGTAAACCAGACGTCCCCATTTTTCAACCAAAATCTTGAAACCGAGCTTGTTTCCCCTGACGCTTTCTGGTAGGATTTCAGAGGCATTATGAATAGATAGCGTCATGATTATCGACTGCAATCGTCTAGCGATTTGCTGTTGCAGATAGCGGTCGTTTAGATGCAGCATGAAAGGAGCCATAAAGTGCAAAACGTTGCCGAAAGAAAACAGCTCAAAGTCCTTTCCCCGGGTAAGATCGGCGGGCTGGAGCTGCGCAACAGGATAATCCGCTCTGGCTGCTTCGAAGGCATGTGCCCCGACGGCTGGCCTTCCCAGATGCTGCTGGAGCACCACCGGGACGTGGCTGCCGGCGGTACAGCGATGACCACCGTTGCCTACTGCTCGGTGTCCTACGACGGCCGCGGTTTCGGCAGCGAGCTGTGGATGCGCGATGAGATCGTGCCCGAGCTGAAGAGGCTGACCGACGCCGTCCACAGCGAGGGGGCTGCAGCCTCCATCCAGCTGGGGCACTGCGGTTACTTCTCCAGCAGGTCAGTTATCGGACGCCAGCCTCTGGGAGCGTCGCGCCAGTTCTGCATGTTCCGCCGCGCCTTTGCTCATCCCATGACAGAGGCGGAGATCAACCGGGTGATCGACGACTTCGCCCGCTCCGCCAGGCAGTCTATCGAGGCCGGCTTCGACGCGGTCGAGATCCACTCCGGCCATGGATATCTCCTCAGCCAGTTCCTGTCCCCTTACACCAACCATCGCAAGGACAAATACGGGGGAAGCATGGAGAACCGGCTGCGGTTCCCCGCCGCGGTGATACGCAAGGTGCGGGCAACCGTCGGCCCGGATTATCCCATACTGATCAAGATGAACCTGCGGGACGGCTTCAAGGGCGGGATGGAACTGGACGAGGCCATCGAGGTCGCCAGGCGCTACGAGGCCGAGGGCGCCAGTGCCCTGATCCTCAGCGGCGGGTTCACCGCCAAGGTGCCATTCTACATGATGCGCGGCCGGATACCCCTCAAGGAGTGGATGTCGGGTCAGGGCAAGAGCCTCATCGAGAAGCTGGGGCTGCTGTTCTTCGGCAATATGTTCGTGCAGACCATCCCATTCACGGAGATGTTCTTTCTGGAGGATGCCAGAAAGGTGCGCCAGGCGGTCAAGATGCCGCTGGTATATATCGGCGGCGTTTGCTCTATAGCTAACATGGAACAGGCCATGGACGAGGGTTTCGATTTCGTGGAGATCGGCCGCGCCCTGTTCCGCGAGCCGGACCTGGTGCGCCGCATGGAGCGAGGCGAGTGGACCGAATCCAAGTGCGACCATTGCAACCGCTGCGTGGCTGAGATGGAAAACGGCGGCGCGTGGTGCGTCTCCAGGGTCAAGGGGCCGTATAAGGGATAGAGCCGGCGAGATCGTTTGGCTTGACTGCTATCCCCACACCATGCAGCCTGCGGGTGTACCCCCAACCCTCTAAATCCCCCTTTCGTAAAGGGGGACTGCAGGGGGTACTAAGCTACTTCGCTGGCTGTTTTGCCGCGTGCCTTCCGGCGCGCCGTCCGGCGAAAACGCAGTCCCCGATGGACGTTCCGCTGGCGAAATAGACGTTGGAGCACAGGCCTATGGCGTTGCGCCCCGCTGCGTACAGCCCCTCGATCGATGAGCCGTCCGCCCGCTTGACCTGTCCGGTCTGCTCATTCACAACCAGCCCGCCGAGCGTAATGGCTGCTGTAGGTATGCCACCCTTGGTGAAGGTTGCAGAGAACCCCTGAAGAGAGCAATCCAGCCCGTAGAACGGGGGCGTGTCCTGTGGCACGAAGCGCTTCTGCAATTTACCCAGCGGATCGGACTCGCCCTTCGCGGCAGTCTCGTTGTACTGTTTCATTGTCGCGTCCAGCCCGTCGGGGGAGATCTTGAGCTTCTTTGCCAGCTTCTCGAATGAAGGGGCCTTCTTGCGGCTGATCAGCAGCATGGGCATCATGGTCAGTTTCTGGAAGAAGGCGCACTGGTCGCCGAAATGGCTCCTGGCCTCCTTAAATGTTTTGCTGTCGATGATGAGGTAGGCGTTGCCACCGCCCTTCGATACGATATAATCGCCCTGCTTGCCGCCATAGAGGTCCTCGCTGCAGATGCGCTCCCCCTTCTTATTCACCAGCACGCCCTGCATCAGCGCCTCCGGCGGGACGTAGAAGCGCCATGCCGACATCTTGTCCATGTGCGATGTCGCCCCGCCGACGCTCTCCCCTAGCGCGATCCCTGAGCCGTCGTCGGCAAAGGTGCCCAACGGCAGGCACTGGCAGAAAATGCTGTTACACTCATTGACCCTCTTCTTGTTGAAGATGAAGCCGCCGGCTGTCAGGATTACGCCCTTGCGCGCCCGCGCGCGGTAGGGGCGGGAACGCACTTTCATCATGCCTGAGGCCAGCTTGTTGAGCAGGTTCGCCAGCGGCGGCATATAGGTGTTGAGCTTGGCGTTGATCCATGTGATACTGCCGTGGAATCGCCTCAGCACAATGGCACTGGGGGGCATTGAACGACCCTCCACCCCTATTACACGCCCGTCCTCCGATTGGATGAGCTTCAGCACATGTGTCTGGCAGCGCACCTGAATCCTGTCGGATTTACGCGCCGCTTTTTCCAGGGCGTGGAACAGCGCCAGCCCCGATATGCCCTTGCCCTTGGCGCGGTGGCCGCGCGGCGCGGGTTTGGCTTTGGCTTTGTAATAGGCGTTATTCTCGCTTCCGGAATAGTACAGGTAGTAAGCATCGGTAGGATAGGATGTCTTGAACGGGCACATCGATCCCTCGAAGGGGACGCCGGCGTCGGCCAGCCAGCGCATGTCCTCAACCGACCCTTCGCAGTAGCGGCGCAGCGTGTCGTCCGACATGACGCCTTCGCCGACCTCCTGCTTCAAATAGTTGTACATGTCGTCGACAGTATCCTCGCACCCGGCTTCTTTCTGGTACGGCGTTCCGCCACCGGCATAGATGACGGCGCCGCTGGCGGCGGTGGCACCACCGCCGTGGAAGCGGTCGAGTAACAGCACAGAGGCCCCCTGCTGGGCGGCCTCGAGGGCGGCGCAGGCGCCCGCCCCGCCAAAGCCAACCACGATAACGTCCACTTCAGCATTCCACTTCTGATCTTTTCGATTAGATGACATCCGGTCCTCCTGATATGATGGGCAAAAAAAGTGTATTCTATCGGTTCGTGTGTGTCAAGTTAGGCTTGTTGACGCTGGTCTAATATTTGAGCGTAATGGCAAGGTGGTGGGCAGGACACCCGTGACCAGTCAACGAAGTCTGGCAATGTGAACGTTTATTCACGCCGCATATAAGCATACGTAAAACATTAAGCCAAATTGTTTAATCCAAGCCCCATTTCAGTAAAAAATTTGCCCCTGATTTTGCTATGTCACCCGGACTGATATCATTTATGATCGAGTGCACCCGAGTGCATGGACTGCCGCAAAGTCAATTAAACAATAGGGCAGAATGTTTAAACAGCTACGATTGCACAAAATAAGCAATTGTGTGATCTGGTTAAACTGTACAGGGCATTGTGTGGTTGATTGCATAGAGTGGCCTAGTATACAAATATGGTTAACGGGCTGGGTTTCATACCCAGCCCGTTAATGTGCGAACAACAATCCTTACATGCTATTCCCAATCACCAAACGTAGGCTCAGGGTAGCAGTAGTTGCGTACCCTGAAGTTATCGAAATCCACCCAGCGATTATTTCCAGTGATCCACGCATACATGCCAACCGTCTGGTACGAGTTCGTAGCGTTGCTGGTTACCTTTGAATCACCATCAATGAACAACTCGCTGTAATTACTCCCATTCTTCACCCATCTGTATTCATGCCACTCAGTAGCATCGAAAGTGTCGTCAACAGCGCTATACTGCATATTGGGATAGATACGAATGAGCCACTGATTTGTATTTTCCTGCCAGCGCACCGAGGGAAAACCATAACTGTAACCGATACCCTGCTGGTGGTTTTGGGTGGTATTTCCTACCTGTGCTCTGATATCAGTTTCAACGACGTAGTAGTTTGTACCAGTTGTTGTGTTACAGTACAGATTGCTCCATGCGCCACAATAGGAACATTGATTGCTAGTGACCCTAATAGCCCCTTCATAACTGGACCAGTCCCATGCAGCTCCTCCAGAATATAATGTCCAACCATCTATGGAAGTGCCGTCGTTGAAGATTTTAAACGTGCTGAAACCATTGCTTGCCGAGCTGGCATTTGGATTGCCATAGTAGATGTAGAAATCGGTTCCGGAGGTGTTGATGGTACTGAAGTTGACCCGTAACGTAGCGCTATCATTCTCCGTATAGCTCTGCACCCAGTAATCTAGAAGCGTGACGCCGTCCGATTCGGTAAACCTGATATCGCTGAAGTTGCTGTTAGCACTATTGTTCAAGTACACATCGCTACCATTGCCCGATCCGTTACCGTAGTGCAGCGTCAACTCCATCTGGTAGCCGGACAGATTGCCGCAGGAGCCGTTGGAGGTAACACTTCCCTTCTGATGCCAGCTCCAGTCTGAGCCGTTCAGCGATGGCGTTGCGGTTGCTGTCGGTGTAGGCGTTGGTGTAGGTGTTGGAGATACGGTTGGGCTTACTGTGGGTGATACCGTAGATGAGACTGTAGGTGATGGTGATGGCGTCGGGACGGCGTTCACTGTCACGGTGGTGGAATCGTTCCCCACTGCACCTCTGTTGTCTGTAACCATGAGGCTGACGTTATAAACACCGGCAGACGTGTATGTATGTGAGGGTGTGGCTGTGCCGTTGACTGTCGACGAGTTATCGCCAAAGTCCCACTCGTAATCTACGACTGTGCCGTCATAATCCGAGGATTTACTCCCGTTGAAGGTTATCGGAGAGTTCATGTCACCTACAATTGGACGTCCAGTAATCATAGCAACCGGCTTAAGGTTCTCGAAGTCCGTGTAGTTATATGTGGATGTGTTGTATACCTCTTTCCTGAAATCTACGTACTCCCCGGAGTCGATCAGGCTGATAGCCACATATTCCAGACAGAAAGACCCGTTTACCTGTTTCTTGTTGAACATCACGCCGCTGAAGTCCAGAGCCACTGTTTGATTGCCGGAATCCAGATAGGTATTGTTGAAGGCAACGTCTATCGCCTCATCCGAACCGTAGTAGCACCACCCTTCTACAGAATAATTGTTGGCTGTACTGATATTCACCCCCACCTCTATAGTGAGGTACTCGTAAAGGCCGTTGCTGTTAGTGTCCGTCCCGTGGTCCGAGTAGCTCCCCGTGAAATACTGAGGGGGCACGTTGAAGTCCGTGTAATTGTAAGTCGATGTATTGTACTGTTTATCTTCGATATGACCGTAATCCTCATCGGACAGCGAAACGTGCACGGTATAGGAGCCGTTAGTCTCCGACCTGTAGAAAGCCCCTCCGTCGAAGGACAGGTTCACAGACTCGCTGCCGTTTATGTATGTAGTATTGAATACAGTCAATTCATAGTCCCATGAATCCGAACTAAGCACTCCTTCAAGGCTGTAGTTCATTGCCAGGGTAACGTTCACCGGTACCACTATCGTCAGGTGCTCGTACAGGTCATCATCGTTGGTATCGACACCGCAATCGCTTATGTTGCCGATCCTGGCGGGTACCTCCCCAAAGTCCGTGCAGTTGAACGTGGAGGTATTGAACGATATGTTATCCGTGGAGGAACCATTAGGGCCAAGCACCTCCAGATTGACCGTGTACGGGCCGTCCAGACCGCTGCCGCGGATATCCTCACCGCTGAAGTTCAGGCTGATATTGGTAACGCCTGTTTCTGAAACGGATACGTGGTCGAAGGGAGTAACCGAATACATATCGCCTCTGGAAGCGATGAACGTCCCGTTTTTCTCAACCCATCCTATTACGTTGTACGTACCCTCCTCCGAAACGTTGACCTGCGCCTCGGCATTCAATACGTTGTATACTCCATCTCCATCTATATCTAGACCCTGTGAATCGTATTGATCCGTCAGCGATGCTCCAGTGTCAGAAGCGTTGGGCTGGGTATCGTACTGGTAGTCACCCCACCCCAACCTGGCGGAAGTACTAATTTCCCATAGTTTGTGGCCATCTTCTAGATTGCAGTAGGGGAAATCAGACTCGTCTTTATTAACGAGTTGGTCTGTTGCATGCCATTCAATGAAATCATATTTATCGTTATACTGTTGCCCGAAAGTCGGGTCATAGAACTTATTGCCAGATTTACCGATAGTATGACCTCTAAAATACCACCGATCCGGCTGCGCAGATTCATTCGGATGGGCGTTACCCGCCGGATTGTAATCTCCGCTTGATCCGTCAAGTGCTACACATGAGTTCTTAGTTAGAAATCCATATGGGCCAGCTAGCGCAGGATCTCCATATTCAGAGGAAACATCTTCAGTACTGGCTCCAACACCTGTAATCTTAACCAAGTTCTCCCAAGCATAAGAAAAAATTTCGCACCTGCCTATATCATCGGTTTCCTCAATTAAAGCAATCCAGTCACAAGAGGCATTTTGCCTATATTTCCATCCACTTTGATTATATATTCCCTCGTTTATCTTAGAAGCTACAGCGCTTCCGTTAGTAGCGCCTGCCGACCAGTTAACAGCTTTCGCAACCCAGCTAGCGTTCGGTGCTCCACTGTATTGCGGTTCTTTGTAAGTGATGTACAGGGGAATATCCCACATTTGGTAACTCTCAAGCTTTGATGAATCATTGGGATTGTATACAGAGAACTCTACGCTGAGGTTATATTCACCAACCCCGTCTTGAGGCACACTGATATTAAACTCCCCTTCCCATCCGGAGAAGTTACCGCTGCCTTCGGATGCATTTTCAATTGACCAGTTGTAGTAGCACTCAGGTTCCCACGTTGGCTTGGGGCATGCATTTAGAGTGACCGCCATTTGAAACGAAGTAGGTTTTCCACGCGGCCCAGGTATTGAATAATAAGTATAGAATGGATATATTTTGCCCCAATCGAAGTACCACATGGAATCGGCTATAGGCTCAGGTTCCGCACACGGCAGACAGACGGTATCAGAAACATCCGCCATCTGTATATCATCGAATGCCTCAACCTTAGACACGTGCACGGACGAAGAGCACAACTCATCACAACCGTACAATTCAAACGCAAAATCATAATTATTGTCAACGTCCCAACTCGAAGAAGTGCCATTCCAAAACATCCTTTTACCGCCAGCATATGGAGTGCCGCTCCCGTACCAATAAAAACAACCTTCATCAATCTCATCGGGGTCTACCACTGTTTGAATACAGTACGTCTTGCCGGATTCAATATATACAATATTGTCCAAAGGGAAAGTGACCCAATCTTTACCGTCTATGGTTTCTTGCACGGGCCCTTTAGCTAGTATCACCCCCTCTACCGGATGTCCCGGATCACTTCCTTCTTTTACGTAGACCCATACAGCATGCGTGGTGCAACAGTTCATCTTATCCACGAGTAGCTTAACCTTCGTCAAATAGAGACCCTCTGTAGGTACAAACGATTGTGCAAGATATTTCCGACAAAAAACTGGCTTGGAGCATGCACACACGGCGTATTGTCCACTATCGGTCCCGATATAAATCTGTTCTGCTTCACAAGAAAACGAAGGCTCAGGGCCATCGGCACCGGCAGGGTGGGGCACAGCAGAAACGCCGGCTAAAGCCAGCGCTGGAATAAAAACCAGTAAAATCCAGATTCCCCATTTCCTTAAAGTCATCGCCAGTTCTCCTCTCCTGCGCGTTTTTTACTCCTCACCATATCAGTATCCAGAAGTCTGATGAATCATTTGGGTGAATTTCACGGCCAAACGCCCTGATAGCCGCTCTCGTTATGTGCCCAGCAGTCATCGCCAATGCACACCGAGCAAACGTTGCCATTTCTATCAACCAACCATATATAGTGGCCCTGGTAAGGATTGGTGCAATTGCCGGTATAGAAATTAGTAGCTTCCTGCCCAGACTGCCCATAGCAGCAGATAGGCAGTTCAAAAGGGAAAAATTTGGAATCTCCATATCCTGTATAGCCCAGTAAATAGCAGAAATCCAACACGTAGCCTGCATTTAAGGTGCCTGCTGGAATGTACGATGGGTCTATGTAAACTGTGCAGTCGCATTCTGAGGTATTAATTATTTCTCCGTGTGGGGGTTTTAGACCTGCATGTCCTACCATAAACTCTGTAACTGCGCCCTGGATTTGCCCTCTAGCTCTTTCGTATTCATCTTCCGGTGTCCCACATCCACTCAGTATTACTCCCGCAATAAGCAATAGAACCATTATTCCCAGTGTTTTCTTACGCATTGTTTGCCTCCTTGTAAGTTTGAAAATACTTACCATATTGATACCCAGAAGCTCAATAAATCTCCCGGGTGAATTTCACGGCCAAACCCCCTGATAGCCGCTCTCGTTATGTGCCCAGCAATCATCGCCTACGCACACTGAGCAAACGTTGCCATTTTTATCAACTAGCCATATATAGTGACCCTGGTATGGATTGGTGCAATTGCCGGTATAGAAATTAGTAGCTTCCTGCCCAGACTGCCCATAGCAGCAGATAGGCAGTTCAAAAGGGAAAAATTTGAAATCTCCATATCCTGTATAGCCCAGTAAATAGCAGAAATCCAACACGTAGCCAGCATTTAAGTATCCTGCCGGCGGGTACGAGGGGTCTATATAGACTATGCACTCGCATTCTGATGTATTTACTATTTCGCCGTGAGAGGGTAGAAAACCCGCTTCTTCCACCATATATTCCGTAACCACATTCTGCATATAAGCTTGAGCCCTGTTGTATTCATCTTCCGGATCTACCGGATTTGCACAGCCACTCAACACTACTCCCGCAACAAGTAGTAGAACCATTATTCCCAGTGTTTTCTTACGCATCGTTTGCCTCCTTGTATCCTTGCTCAATAACTAAAAAGCCTTCCAAACCCATTGGAAGGCTTCCATCAATTCAGCGGTAAAAATGTGATCCGCCACACACCTCCAAAGGCCCGGTACCGGCAACTTTGCTCCACCATGCTCACGTATTTACCCAAACTCGCTCAAATCAAATGACAATACATTTGAAGTTACACATAATACTCCAGGTGAACACGCCTGTCAATCCGCCAAAATACGTAAAATCGGCGGTTCTACCATGTATTATGGAAAAACATAGTTTTGAGCGGGGCTAGCATAAAGAAGAATTCTCCAGAGCGATTAAACCAAACGCTATTTTGTGCCTGGGTTGAACGTTTCAATAGAGTGTTCAACCAGCTACTCTTGCACGATTCAATGTTTTGTTTATCCTGAACATCCCGTCGTGCTGTGCAAGTCCCTCTTTGCCACCCGTCGCTGAAAATACGCCAGCCGCTCATGCCTTACGCTGTGAGTTGACGAAGGACATGAACGCCTCCTGGCCGGTGTGCTTGAACTGATATCCCGCAGCCTTCTTCAGCTTCTCCGTATTCATCACCACCGGATACATCAGCAGCTCCACCCCGCCCGGCGAGCGCGACTGAAGGCGCAGCTTCCACGAAAGGCCGGTGAAAAACCTCAGCAGCCCGCCGGGGAGCACGACGGACGGCTTGTGCAGGGCCTTGATGATCTCCCTGTAATGCATGCCCCCTTCGGCAGCGACATTGAAGATGCCGCCGAGCTTCTGCTTCAGCAGGGTTGTCACCACCTCCACCAGGTCTTCTTCATGGAGGAACTGCCACAGCGGGTCGCACCCGATGGGGCGGAACATCACCGGGGTGAACAGCGTGGTCAGGCCGCCGGGTACGACGTTGGGCCCGGCTACGGCGGCGATGCGGATGATGGTGACGCAGGAGTCAGGGTGGGACGCCATGTACTCCTGGAACATTATATCCACTTTCGCTTTGTCGTTGGGGTACAGGAAGCCGGGGTTGGGTCGCAGTTTGGCGTCCTCGGTTATCGCTGCGGGATTATCCCTGTGTGCCCCGTATGCGGTATAGCTGCTGATATAGAACAGCTGCTTGACCCCTGCCTGATCGCAGGCCTTGAGGAAGTTGCCGGAGCCATCGATATTGATGCTGTGCGAGCCGCTCTCATCGTGGCTGGGTGTGACCGTGAAGGCAAGGTGCAGCGCAGTGTCGATATTATTGTCGATAAAGATATCGGCGAAGGACTGGCGCACGTCGCGCGCGTAAAATTTGAGTTTGGCACAATCGGATTTAGGCCCCTTCACGTCGATGCCGACTATGTTGCTTATCTCTGGTTCGCGCTCCAGCCGGCGGAGCAGCAGCCCGCCGAGGTAACCTCCAATGCCTGTAACAGCAACATTCTTCATTACCGGCCTCCTGACTTCAGTTGCACGTAGTATGCATCGCCTGCGGATACATGTCAAGACCCGCAGTGACAGCGCCGTGGATCTATCGTCGGATAGTTTGACGGGTTAGCGTCGGGGAGGATAAGGGCAGAATGTCAGACGGTCTCAGCCCTGCTTGCGCAGGCGGATGGCCCGGGGCGTAACCTCCACCAGCTCGTCATCGTTGATGAAGGTGATGCAGTCCTCCAGGCTCATCTCCGTCGGCGGGGTAAGCACTACGTTCTCATCGGAGCCGGCGGCACGCATGTTGGTCATCTTCTTGCCCTTGCCGGGGTTGACATACAGGTCGTTTTCCCTGCAGTGTTCGCCTATGACCTGCCCCGCATAAACGCTGACGCCCGGTCCGAGGAACAGCCTGCCCCTCTCCTGAAGGTGGAACAGGGCATATGCCACAGTGACGCATGCATCCTTCGCAACGATCGCACCGTTCCGCCGGTTTTTCATCTCGCCAGCGTGTTCCCCGTAACCGGCGAAGATGTAATTCATCATGCCCATGCCCTTGGTGTCCGTCAGGAACTCCGACCTGAACCCCAGCAGCCCGCGGGTGGGTATCCTGTAAACCAGGCGCGTCATGCCGCTCATCTGCAGCATCTCAGTCATGCGTCCCCTGCGGGCGCCCAGCTTCTCGATCACCGTGCCCATATACTGCTTCTCAACATCGACTATCAGCTCCTCGTACGGTTCCAGCACCGTGTTACCCTCGGTTCTCATGATCACCTGCGGACGGGTTACCTGGAACTCGTAGCCCTCGCGGCGCATTCGCTCTATGAGGATGGACAGGTGCAGCTCGCCCCTGCCAGATACCCTGTATCCCGGGGCGCCCGGCATCTCTTCCACTGACAGGGCCACGTCGCTCAGCGTCTCGCGATACAGCCTGTCCCGCAGGTGGCGAGACGTCACGAATTTTCCATCGCGGCCGGCGAAGGGCGAATTGTTGGGAACGAAGTCCATGGAGATTGTAGGTGGGTCAATCGCTACCGGAGGAAGTGGTCTGGGGTCTTCGGGGTCTGTGTATGTTACGCCGACCGTGACCTCATCCGTTCCGGCCACGGCAACGATCTCCCCTACATCGGCCTCATCCATGGGGATTTTGGTATTCCCCTCGAAGCGGTACAGCTTGGTGATGCGGGTGGGGACCAGCGAGCCGTCGCGGAGGGCAACGGCGACGTCCTGGTTGATGTTCAGGTGACCGCCGGTTATCTTTCCGATGCCCAGCCGTCCCATGTACGGTGAATAATCGATCGAGCTGACGTGCATCTGGAGCGGCGCATCGGGGGAACCGCCGGGTGCAGGTATATGCGATATGATCTTCTCATAGAGCGGCTCCATGGAATTACCATCCGCTCTTGGGTCGTCAACAGCATATCCGTCCCGCGCAGAGGCATACACCACCGGGAAGTTCAATATCTCGTCCGGGGCGCCGAGCTTTACGAAAAGGTCGAACACCTGATTGACGGCCCAGTCCGGTCGGGCAGCCGGCATATCGATCTTATTCACCACCACTATTATGGGCAGGCGCAGCGCCAGCGCCTTTTTCAGCACGAAATATGTCTGTGGCATTGGCCCTTCATGGGCGTCGACCAGCAGCAGCGCGCCGTCCGCCATCCCCAGCACCCGTTCCACCTGCCCGCCGAAGTCGGCGTGGCCGGGGGTATCGATGATGTTGATGCGGAACCCTTTGTATGTGAATGATCCGTTCTTGGACGCGATAGTGATGCCGCGCTCCCGCTCCAGGTCTATGGAGTCCATCAGGCGCTCGGCAACGGTCTGGTTGTCGCGGAACGTCCCGCTATGGCGAAACAGCTGGTCCACCAGCGTTGTCTTGCCGTGGTCGACGTGCGCGATTATGGCGATATTGCGTATTCTTTCCTGTATCATCGTTCGATTCAATCCGTTGTGTTGTCGGCTGCTGCCGTTAAGAATTCCTCAAAGAAAATAGCCCGGCATCGCCGAGCCTTCCAACTGATATTATAGCAACAATCACACGAAATATAAACGGGGCACGTGAAGGGCTCAGATGATTGCCGGCGAGCGGGTTTATTCAGAAGCGCGCCCGGGGGGATTCGAACCCACGACCCTCGGTTCCGAAGACCGATGCTCTGATCCGCTGAGCTACGGGCGCAAAGCAACCACTTGAATTGATATTTGAATTATCGCCTTATCGTCGAAATTTCAAGGGTGAGCGGAGGGATTCGAACCCTCGATCTCCAGGGCCACAACCTGGCGCCTTAACCGCTCGGCTACGCCCACCGTACAACTGGAATTGTATCACAATCGATTTAATCCTACACTATCTCGCTATCTCTTCCTTCAATACGGGAAGCAGCTTGTCGTAGGTGTCCTCCAGAGGCTCCGGTATCATCCGCGTCTCAGCCAGCACGCTCATGAAGTTGGCGTCACCGCCCCACCTCGGCACCACGTGCATGTGCAGGTGGTCGTCGATGCCGGCGCCGGCTACCCTGCCCAGGTTCATGCCGATGTTGAACCCGTTGGGCTTAAACGCCTGTGTCAGCGCGGCGACGCTTGCCTGCACCAGCGCCATCATCTCGCCGAGCTCCTCGCTGCTCAGCCTGCCTAAGTCGGGTCCGTGCCTGTACGGGGCGATCATGAGGTGCCCGTTGGTGTATGGATACAGATTGAGCATGACAAAGCAGGATTTGCCGCGATGCAGCACGTAGTTCTTTCTATCGTTTTCGATCGAGTCCTTCGCCAGGCGGCACAGCACGCACTCCGCGGGTTTGTCGCCCAGTATGAACTTGAGCCGCCACGGCGTCCACAGTATGTTCATGTTACCTCTCGATAGTTGTTGGGAGCAGTAGGATTCTATCACACGCCGCGCCCGAATTCAACATAAGTAAAGGCCTGTGTTATAATACAGCCTATGCGTAATGGGGGAGAGGTTCGATATTGCACGACGTCATCGTAGTCGGCGGGGGCCCCACGGGCAGCTACGCCGCCCGGCGGTTGGCTGAGAAGGGCTTCAAGGTGGTCGTTTTCGAGGAGCACGACGATATCGGTGAGCCGATGCAGTGCACCGGCATCGTCGGCGCTGAATGCGTGGGGCGCTTCCCACTGTTCGACGGCACTATATTGAGAGAGGTCAACTCTGCCAGCCTGTTCAGCCCATCAGGAAGAGAGATTCGATTGCGTCGCGAGGAGACACAGGCGTATATTATCGACCGCACCGCCTTCGACAGGGCGCTGGCCGCGAGTGCCATCAAATGCGGCGCACGTTACGAGACAGGCTCAAGGGTCATCGACATCGAGGTGCTGGGAGACCGGGTGCGCGCTCGCTGCGACGGCGGAGCGATTCACGAGGCCAGGGCTGCCATTATCGCCACCGGCTTCTATTCGCGGCTGGCACAGCGCGTCGGCCTCGGTCGCTTCGGCGGCTTCATCGCCGGGGCACAGGCCAGGGTCGCTGTGGATATCGGGACAGAGGTTGAGATCTACTTCGACCAGGATATAGCAACGGGTTTTTTCGCATGGCTGGTGCCCACGCATCCGGGCATGGCGCTGGCCGGGCTGTTCAGTCGCAGCCGGCCTGTCGAGAGCCTGAGACATTTTATCTCAATGCTGGCGCAAAAGGGTCGCATACGATCGGAGGCTGCCGACATATCGCCGGGTGGCATCCCGCTGCGGCCGCTGCGTCGAACCTACAGCGAGCGGATACTGGTCGTCGGCGATGCAGCGGGGCAGGTAAAGCCGACCACCGGCGGCGGCGTGTACTACGGCCTGCTGTGTGCTGAGATCGCTGCCGACACCCTCTCCCGCTGCATCGCCTCGGGGGATCTCTCTGCAGAACACCTGTCGGCATATCAGCGGGAGTGGCACAGGCTGATCGGGCGTGAGCTGCGCACCGGTTACATCGCCAGGAAATTATACGCAGGGCTGAGCAACGGCCAGATCGATCGCCTGTTCGTCTTCATACAGTCGCGTGGCATATCCGAGCGGCTGCTGCAGTCGCCGGACGTATCATTCGACTGGCATAGTAAAGCCATATGGAAATCGTTACAATATATGTTACCCGGACAGTCTATCCTTTCCAGAGGAGGTAAGAATTGAAGGTACTGGTTACAGGCGGCGGCGGCTTTATCGGATCGCATATAGTCGACGCCCTGGTACAGCGTGGCGACGATGTCGCCGTCATAGACGACCTGTCCGAGGGGCAGCGCGACCGTGTGAATCCCAAGGCCAGGTTCTATCAGATGAGCATTTGTGACCCCGATATCGCCGGCGTGTTCGAGAAAGAGCGGCCCGAGGTCGTCAACCACCATGCCGCCCATATACTCCTCAGGCGGTCGGTGGAGCAGCCCATGCACGACGCCAGCATAAACATACTGGGGACCGTCAACGTGCTGGCAAATGCGGTGCGCAGCGGCGTTCGTAAGCTCATCTACGCCTCATCGGGCGGAGCCATATACGGCGAGCCTGAGTATCTGCCGGTGGATGAAAACCATCGAATCCAGCCGGTTTCGCAGTACGGCGTGTCCAAGTACTGCGCCGAGCATTACATCGACCTGTACGCCCGTCAGTCGAAACTGAAGTATGCCATATTGCGATATGCTAACGTGTACGGCCCGCGACAGAACCCCTTCGGCGAGGCCGGCGTCGTCGCCATATTCGCCCGGCAGATGATGCGCGGCGAGCGTCCCACTATATTCGGACCCGGCGATAAGACGCGCGATTACGCCCATGTCTCGGATATCGTAGGAGTCAACCTGCTGGCCATCGAACGGGGGGATAATGTAACCTGCAACATCGGCACGGGCGTGGAGACATCCGACCAGCAGATTTTCGATGCGGTGGCCGAAGCTGTGGGTTACAAGGAGAAGCCGGAATACATAGCGGTTCGCCCCGGCGAGATACAGAGAATATGCCTCGAATGCAGCCGGGCGAAGGACGAATTCGGCTGGTGTGCCGCAGTGGAGCTGAAGCAAGGCATCGCCAGCACGGTGAAGTATTTTAAAGAGAAGGGTGTGTGAAAAGAAGTTCCAGTGAGGGTTGATACATGATATGGGTCAGGCGTGCTTTCGCCGCTCCACTCACACTCCTGTTAATCGTTGTGCTGTTTGTCGTCGTTACCGTTACGCAGGTCAATGACACGGTAGTCAACCCCAAGTTCTACAACGATCGGATGACGGAAGCGGACGTATACAATTTCGTTTATGACGATGTCGTACCGGCTGCGCTGGACGAGGTGGAGGACGGAGGGTCGATGGATATGCCGATCGACCTGTCGGATATCGAAAGCGAGATAATCCTGATTGTTAAAACGATATTCCCCCCGGTCTGGATGCAAGCACAGTTCGAGTCGCTAACCGGAACGCTCATCCCTTACTTCGTGGGCGACAGCGACCATTTCACCTTCACGCTGTGGCTGAAAGACAGGTTAGGATTGGCCGGCGATGCGATAAAGGCTGAGATACTTTATGGCGACGCATTTACGGACGTGTACAACGATTTGATATCGTACGCGGCTGCTGAGCTGCATGACAGCCTGGACGAGCTGCCTCCGTCGGTGACCATAACCGAGCCCATGCTGGAAGACTCACTGCGGTCGGTAGTACCCGAGGGCTGGCTGGCGGCGCAGATCGCATCGGCGATGGACTCGCTGATTGCCTACGTGACGAAAGATGCAAGCCACTTCACCATCTCCCTGCCCTTCGCCGAGCTGTACACTGATGCTGACCTTCTGCTGCTGCTGGGCGCGGGCAACGAAGCGTACCTCGACGAGGCGTGGGACTGGATCGAGGGCGAGCTGACGTTCACCGATGCCGACCTGATGAACGAACTGGATGCCGATGACGAGGAAACGCTACAGGACGTACGCAACTGGATCGCCACCGGCTATACAGTAACCGAGGCTGACCTGCGCGAGGCGATGGCGGATGACGGCAACATCGAGGGCTTCGACAGCGCCCGCCGATGGATACACACAGGCAGGTCGCTGCTGTGGTTGATGTGGATACTACCGGTCGTGCTCATCGCTGGCATAGGCTTTCTCGGCGGGCGCAGCTGGAAGGGCCGCATCGCCTGGGCACTGGGCACTTTCCTGTTTGCCGCTGTCGTAGTGCTGGTCGTAACGATGTTGCTGTATTCCAATGTCGGTAAACCCAGGATAGTGGAGCTGATGTTTGACGTGAACAGCTATCAAGGTGTGGCGCAGGTGCTGGCTGGGAAGGGCAACGAACTGATACAGAACTCCATTGACAGCTTCATCGACGGGATGAGGATGAAGACCGTCTATGTGATTATCGCCTCCGGTGTCGGCCTGATGGGCGTTGCCGCCTGGTACCTTGTGGACTTGAGTCGCCGCCGGTCGGGCCGACGACCGGTAGGACCGATGGACGTCAGCCAGTTGTCCTCCTGACATTCTCTCGCTGCGCTCTGGAGCGAACTCTTCAAATACCCTCCGATTTGGAGTCTAATCTGCGGTCGAATGCGGCGGATGACTAAGCAATTTGAGCGATTGACCCCCTTGTTCACCACATGTATAAATTAATCGTAATCGCGCGACAGTTCGAATTATCAGACTATGCCGATGGCGACACGCAAAATATATCCGATAGCATCCGTGATCCTTCTGGTCTTCTGCTTTATATCCATTGCCATTACCCGAAGTATCCCTGCGTTTGCCACGGGCACGACGGCGAATCCCGGCGACGTACTGATAAATGAGGTGCAGTACGATCCGCCGCAGTCCGGCACGGACTCCGCGTGGGAATGGGTTGAGGTGTACAACCCCGGCGATGACACCATCGACATGGTCGGCTGGTCGATTGCGGACAATGCCGCCAGCGACGACCTGCCATCGCTTTCGCTGCCCCCACACGGCCTGGCCATCATTGCCGCTACAGACAGTTTCTTCGACAATTTCCCCGCTTGCGATTGTGAAGTCGTATTTGTCGGTGGAACCATCGGCAACGGACTGAGCAATACAGGCGACCGCGTTGTGCTCAGTGACAGTGCGGGAACAGTCATCGATGCCGTGTCCTATGGCAGCGATACAACTTATATGTCGTTGCCGAAAGTGGCCGCCGGCCATTCGCTGGAGCGCTCGCCTGCCGGCGGCGAATTCGTCGACAATCCTGATCCCAGCCCATGCTCCGTTTACGCTGGCGCTACCGCGACCCCTGCGCCATCGCCAACTGCGACGGCTGTCGCCACGCCAGCACCATCCCCATCGCCGACAGCGACGGCCGTCGCCACGCCAACCGGGACACCGCCGGCAGAGGTGCAGCCCGGCGATATTAACGGCGATGGGGTGGTCAACTGCTGCGACATCACGCAGTTGGAGTTGTGCATCCTGTACCCGGAGACGTACCTGAAGGAGCACTACCCTGGCTGGGATGCGGACGAGAACGGAGAGGGGCCCAACTCAGGCGATGTCCTGGCCATAATCCAGCGGATACTGGGAAAGTGACCTCATGACCGGTCGTATGCCTCAAAACTGATTGAGTAGCTGTTTGCCGACGGCTGTTTCCCACATCAGTTGCCTGTGAGCCTGACCAGTCTTCATTTCTCTACAATCGTTCAGGCGATTCAAATGTGGTCAGAGGCAGCATTCGAGACGGCGGCGACGTGTGTCGATGGCACTGGAAGCGGGTAGCCTCATGTGATTCCTGTAGCCGGATGAGTCGAGCGATGATGGGCTATGGCTTGGGTTTTCGAGCTTCTTAGTTAGTATCGATGACTACCTTTTATCTTCCGGCTGGCATCTGGGGCAGAAGCAGGTGCCACGCTGGCGTATGACGATGCGCTCGATCGGCGTACCGCACTGGGGACAGGGCTTGCCCTTCTGGTGCGCTACCCGAAATGCGGACTGCGCCGTTCCGCGCGCTCCACCGGGACGGCGGTAGTCGCTGACGCTGGCGCCGCAGCATTCGATGGCCTGTTTCAGGACACGGCGCAGTCCGCTGAACAATCGCTGTATCTCATCGTTCGACAGGTCGCAGGCGCGTCGCCGCGGGTGTATCCCGGCAGCGAACAGCGATTCATCGGCATACATGTTGCCTATGCCGGCGATCGCGCTCTGATCCAGGAGGACAGCCTTAATGGGGGCTTTATGACGCCTCAGCCTCCCGGCGAAGTCGCGGGTTGTGAAGGCATCGTCCAGCGGCTCCGGTCCCAGCTTCCCGACTACAGCCTCGGCATCTTCCACCAGCCACATGACGCCGAGCTTCCGTGTGTCGCGGAAGACGAGTCGCGAGTCGTCGTCGAGGACAAAGACGGCCCGGGCATAGCGGTCGGCCTCAGCATCTCGAACGAGGAGCAGCGAGCCGCTCATCCTCAGGTGGATGATCAGCACCTCGCCGCTGTCAAGCTGGAAAATCAGGTATTTCCCGCGCCTGTCCAGGGCACTGATGGTCTGCCCCGTCAGCCGTTGCTTGAAGGCCTCTGGTGAGGGAATTTGCACCATTTTAGGCCAGTTGACGGTGACGCCGACGATCTTCCTGCCGATTAATCCGGCAGACAGGTCTCTCCGTATAGTTTCGACTTCAGGCAGTTCAGGCATCTTTCGTTCACTTGCAGAATGCGATTGTCGGGTCATGCGCTGCTGGTAGCCGTGCGTAAAGGCGACTCGCAGGTTTAAGACATCTCGCCCCAGTTGGTGCCGGTCTTGATATCGACGGTCAGCGGCACGCTCAGTTTCATGGCATCGGGCATGATCTCAGACACCATTTTCTTTATGATGTCGATTTCCGCTTCTGGAACCTCGAATACGAGGTCATCGTGAACCTGCAGGATCATCCTCGATTTCAGCGCCCGCTTCTTCATCTCGGCATGGATGCGGATCATCGCCAGCTTGATGATATCGGCGCTGGTGCCCTGTATGGGCATGTTTATCGCCATGCGCTCGGCGGATGTCCTCACTTGCGCGTTGGAGGCGTTGATGTCCGGGATATACCTCCTGCGGCCGAGGGCGGTCTCCACGTAGCCGCGTTCCCGCGCCTGCTTTTTCGTAGTCTCAAGGTATTCTCGAATGCCGCGGTATTTTTCGTAATACGTTTTTATGAACTGCTCCGCCTGCTCGCGGGTGAGCTCGGTGGCCTGCTCCAGCCCGTAGCCGCTCATGCCGTAGAGCACGCCGAAGTTCACTACCTTGGCCAGGCGCCGCTGATCGGGTGTTACCTCGCCTGGCGGTATGCCCAGTATATGGGCGGCAGTGGAGCTGTGGATGTCCTCGCCGCGTTCAAAGGCGGCGATGAGCTGGGGATCCTGCGACAGGTGCGCCGCCACGCGCAGGTCGATCTGCGAATAGTCGGCGCTCAGCAGGATGCAACCCTTGTCGGCGACGAACGCCCTGCGCACCTGTCGCCCCAGCTCGCCCCGTGCGGGGATGTTCTGCAAGTTGGGATCGCTGGAGGACAGACGCCCCGTGGTGGTGCCCGTCTGGTTGAAGCTGGTATGCACGCGGCCGGTCTTCGGATTCACCAGAGAAGGCAGGGAGTCGGCGTAGGTCGTCTTGATCTTGGTGACCTGCCGGTACTCTATGAGCGGCTCGATCACAGGATGGGTTCCCTTCAGCTTTTCCAGCGTCGCAGCATCCGTCGAGTAGCCGCTCTTGATCTTCTTGCCTCCCTCGAGGCGCAGTTCATTGAACAGCACCGCGCCGAGCTGCTGGCTGGAGTTGATATTGAAGCGGTGCCCGACGAGGTCATGGATTTTGCCTTCCAGCCTGGCGGCGCGCTCGCTGAGGCTGAACGCCATCTCCCGCAGGAAATCGGCGTCAAGCTTCACGCCGGTGCGCTCCATGTCGAGCAGTACGGTCACCAGAGGCATCTCGACCTCATCGAAGAGCTGCCACAGTCCTTCATCTTTCAGCTCTTTTTCGAAGATCGTCGACAGCCGCAGCGTCATGTCGGCGTCGGCGCAGGCGTACGGGGCAGCGTCCGCTATCGGCACGTAGTCCATCGATATCTGCTTTGCGCCGGTCCCGATGAGGCTGGTTATGGGGGTCATCTCCACGCCCAGGCGGTTGAACGCCAGCGATTTGAGTCCCAGCGACTTCTCGCCCAGCAGGCAGGCGGCGATCATGCTGTCGAAATACAGGCCGCCAACCTCGACACCCTGCTCTGCCAGCACCGCCATGTCGAACTTGGCGTTCTGCGCTATCTTGGCGATCCGTTTATCGGAGATTACGGGTCGCAGGCCCTCCAGCACATCGCTCGCGGGCAGCTGGTCTCCCATGCGGTGACCTACGGGCACGTAGTACGCTTTGCCTGCCTCGATGCTAAAGGAGAGCCCGACGAGGCTGGCGTACCGGGGGTTGAATCCGGTGGTCTCGGTGTCGAACGCGAACGAATCCGCCTTGCTCAGGCTGTCGATAAGCTCCCTGAGCTTCTGCGGCGTATCGACGGTAACGTATTCGGTGGTTACAGGCTCCGTCACCTGAGGCCTGGCGGTTGCGGTACGATCGGCGGCATCGATGTCCTCCAGCCTGGTCAACAGCCTGTTGAATTCGAGCTCTCGGAACAGGGCGACCGTCCTGTCGCGGTCGATAGCCCGGATGGCGCACCTGTCGAGGTCGAGCTCGACAGGCGCTTCAGTTACGATAGTCGCCAGCCTCTTGCTCTGCCGGGCCGCCTCATCGTTATCTTTCAGCGCATTCTGCGCCTTCGCTGGAGCTACCTCGTCGATGTGCTCCAGTATGCCCTCCACGCTGCCGAACTGCTGCAGCAGCTTCACCGCCGTCTTCTCCCCGATGCCGTTCACGCCGGGTATGTCGTCGGATGGGTCGCCCTTCAGTCCCTTGTAGTCTGCTATCTGCCGTGGCGCAATGCCGTAGCGCTCCTCGACCTTGCCCTCATCGTAGAGGATCGTGTCGCTGAAGGATTTGCCCGGCCGCGGCAGCAGCACGCGCGTGTTCGGCGATACGAGCTGCAGCGTGTCCATGTCGCCGGTGACGATGACGGTATCGAGCCCTTTCGCGGCAGCCTGTTTCGCCAGCGTGCCGAGTATGTCGTCCGCCTCGTAGCCCTCGACCTCGTAGCCGGGGATATTGAAGGCGTCCACTAACTGCCGCACGCGCTTGAACTGGCTTATCAGTTCGTCCGGCGCCGGCGGGCGGTGCGCCTTGTACCCGGCGAACTCTTTGTGCCTGAATGTCGGAGCCGGGTGGTCGAAGGCGACGGCGTAGTGCGTGGGCTTGAGCTCGGCGAGTATCTTCAGCACCATGTTGGCGAAGCCGTACACGGCGCCGGTCTGCTCGCCGGTCTTCCTGACGGACAGCGGTGGCAGGGCGTGGAAGGCGCGGTGTATCAGGGCGTGGCCGTCGAACAGGACGAGGATCGGCTTTTTATCGGGCATTACGGGGACATTATAAGTCTATTAGACGATGGGGGCAATCGGCAGTGTTACGCTTTTACCGCAATCGGTGCTGCAGCAATTTAACCAGTTCACGGAAGAATCTTGTTTTCACTTCCTGAATGTGCAGCGCCTCCCGATAGTCGACAGTGGCCGTGTCCTGTGCCTTGAACCTGTCCGGTTCCACCTGCAGGGCGTAGGAGTTCACCTGCTGGTCCCAGAACCAGTCGGAGCTGCACCACTGGACGTAGTCCGGGTCTATAGCGGGTATCCTGCTCAGGTAATCGAACAGCTCCCTGCCGGGCGGGCTGTCCTGTATGCACAGTGCGATATAGGCTATCCTGTATTCGATAGTCGTTATGCCCTCCGAGGCGGGCAGCGGCTCGGTGTTACGATCGTCGCTCTGTCCTTCATATAGGAAGTGGCCGTAGCAGCTCTGCAGCGTGAAGCAGTATGGCAGCTTCGCGAAACCGGCGATCACCCCCCTGATCGGCGGGTCGATCGTCTGGATATCAAGATTGCTGAGGGCTTGTTCCCTCTGCTGCTCATAGCGCGGGTTGTCGACAAGAGGCCTGATAGGTGAGTAAGTTTCCAATTTTTTATTCCTCGACAGGCTGATTGAATCGTTCCGACAGGTTATATCGGATGGTCGCGTTTGTCAAGCTGTATGCGGTGTCGTTTTGGTGGGTTGACAGGGATGTTTCGATGAGCAACCTATTGGCGAGAGTTCTATTATTTGCCGTAATGCGTTTTCGATCTGTGGATGTAAACTATTTTGCGCTCCTCGTCAATGCTGTAGACTATCCTGTCCTTGAATGACAGCCTCATCGAATATAAACCTGTCAGGTCGCCGACGAGCTTCTTTCCCGAATGTGGCTCCTGTGATATCTGGCTGGTGAGTATATCCTTTAATTTCTTCTGAAGCTTGGGGGTTAAGCCTTTTACGTCCTCGAATGCCACTTTTGAGAATCGAATCTCATAGGGCATTACTTCGTTTCCCCAAGCACTTCATCGAGGGAGTATGTCTCTCCTTTCTCGATCTGCTCCAGTGATTCCTTGATGCTCTCCGCGAAACCGGGAATCGAAAGAAGTTCCAGGGTTTCCTGGAGGCTTTCATATTCTTCTTCTGACATGAGTACGACATCGCCTTCACGGTGGTGTATACGGAACACCTTGTGATTGGTGAGGGCGCTTTTAATAAGGTCAAAGAATTCTTTCCTTGCCTGTGTTGCATTTACAGTTGCCATGGTCTCCACCTCACTTAGCGTACGCTTATATGTACATATTAATTGCTGTTCGAAGCTTTGTCAATATGTTTCTGAGTTTCGGCACCTGTCTGGCTTGTGTCGATTGAGCGATTTTTAATCAGGTAAGAAGGGTGGTTTTAAGGGGCTTAAGCCTATGGGTTAGTAGTGGTATCGCGCCTGCAGAAAATCGATGCGATCCTGGCTTACCAG
>CAYRYW010000008.1:0-10378 GCA_964428725.1 uncultured Dehalococcoidales bacterium | reverse complement strand
TGGGTTAGTAGTGGTATCGCGCCTGCAGAAAATCGATGCGATCCTGGCTTACCAGATACACGATGCGGTGTTCCTGAGTGAGGCGGCGGGACCATGTGCCGGAGGGCAAATACTTCAGGGACTCGGGTTTTCCCGTGCCGGCGAAGAGATCTCTAAGTATAGCCTCCACCAGGTCCAGGGCTCGAAGCGCTGCCTTTCTATCGACCTTAACCCAGTAGCGCAGGTCTTCGATGAACTCAGGCTGGAATACTGCATTCCAGCCTTCACCGGCTGGACGCTTTGGTGGTGATTTACGCCGGCTCAAGCCCGAGCTCTTTTTTGAGGTCTTCGACAGTTGTCGGGGCCAGTTCTCGGCTCTGGGCGCGGGTCAGGGCCTTTAGCAGCCTCTCGGCGTTCTTGGGGGAGCGCAGAAGGTGAGCTGTTTCCATGATGCTGGACAGCTCCTCAAGCGAGACCAGCGCAACGTCATCGGCACCCCTGCGCCTGATTATCACCGGCTCGCGTGTGGATGTTACCTCATCGCACAGTTTGGCAAAGGTAGCGCGGGCATTGCTGTATGTAGTCACTGTGGCCATCAGTCCTGCTCCTCAACAATATTTGTACAGCAATATTGTACAACTGATAAGGGAAAGCGTCAAGGGTGCTGACCACTAAACTCATTCGATACTATAAATCAACTGATGATGCTGCTTGCGGTGGGTCGACAGGGGAGTTGCTATGTGCTACATTTAGTCGCAGTAACGAGTAGGAGAAGCTGACATGGCGGAAACGTGGGATTACACGACCGATGTGCTGGTGGTGGGGTCGGGGGGCGGGGGGATGGTGGCGGGGGTGGTGGCAAAGGATCGCGGATGCAGCGCGCTGGTCATAGAGAAGGGTGCGCTGTACGGGGGCTCGACGGCGATGTCGGGCGGGGCGATATGGGCGCCGAACAGCCACCTGATGCAGAAAGCAGGTTTGAAAGATTCACCTGAAGAGGCGATCGAATATCTCAAGGCGATAACTCAGGGACAGGTGTCGGAAGCGCGCCTGCGTGCCTACGTCGATACCGTTCCGGAGATGCTGACGTATCTGGAGGAGCACAGCCAGGCGCGCTACAGGATCGTGCCGGGGTACTCGGATTTCTACCCGTCTGTCGCAGGAGCTAAGTCGAATGGCGGGCGCACCATCGAACCTGTGCCGTTTTACGCGTGGAGGCTGGGCAAGATGCGCCGGGAGATGCGCGGGCTGCACCCGCAGGTGCTGGCCTTCGGCAGGGTGATGCTGAGCCTGAGCGAGGCTAACGTGATGATGGACACCTCGATGCGCGGCCGCACGCAGACGTTCAAGATTCTGGGCTCGTATCTGTTCAACCCGTTACGCCTGTTTTCGAAGACGGATACGCGGCTGGCGATGGGCAACGCCGCCGTCGGGCGGCTGCGGCTGTCGCTGGCAGAGCGCGGCGTACCGCTGTGGCTGAACACAGTTGCCAAAAAACTGGTTGTCGAGAACGGTCGAGTGATCGGAGTCGAGGCAGAGCGAGAGGGAAAGTCGATTCGGATATGCGCAAATAAGGGCGTGATACTGGCAGCCGGCGATTTTACGCGGAGCCAGGAACTGCGCCAGAAGTACCAGCGCCAGCCGATAACGACTGACTGGACGGTGGCCTGCCCGGAGAACAGCGGCGATGCTGTGCGCATGGGCCTCGAGGTCGGCGCACGATTGAAGTTCATGGACCAGGCCTGGTGGCTGCCGACGTCGCTGGCGCCGGGGCACGAGCTGCCGCAGATGATACTGGTGGAGCGGACGCTGCCGGGGTCGATGGTCGTCAACCGGCAGGGCAGTCGCTTCGTCAACGAGGCAGCGCCGTTCACCGACGTGGTCAGGGCGCAGTACAAGAACAATAGCGAGACGGGCGGTGCCATCCCGGCGTTCCTGGTCGTCGACTCACGCTTCCGCAAGAAGTACCCGCTGAGCCCGATGATCCCGGGGTACACGCCCAAGAAATATATCGAGAACGGCTACCTCAGGGTCGGGAAGACGCTGGAGGAGCTGGCCCAGAAATGCGGCATCGATGCGCAGGGCTTGGTGGATGAGGTAGGCAAACTCAATAGCTACGCTGCGACGGGGAAAGATGTCGATTTCCACAGGGGCGACAGCGCCATCGATCGCTACTTCGGCGATCCCGCTGTCAGGCCCAATCCATGCCTTGGCACGATAGCCACGCCGCCGTATTACGCCATCGAGCTGTGGCCCGGCGATATCGGCACCAACGGCGGGCTGGATGCGGACGAGCACGCGCGGGTGCTGCGCGAGGACGGCTCACCCGTCGATGGGCTGTACGCGGTGGGCAACTGCTCGGCAGCGGTCAGCGGCAACGCATACCCCGGGGCCGGCGCCACGATAGGCTTCTCGATGGTCTTCGGCTACATAGCGGCGCGGCATGCGGTGGGGCGGTAGACTAAGTTCTACCGATCGTCGTTCGGGCGAGACATCACTATTTGTATACTCGTCGCCACATTTACACTATTCCAAGGAAATAGTCATAGCAAATGCGATTGTGATATACTATATGCCATTGTCGGAGGTTGAGATGAAAGACCTGATATCGATAACCGATTTCACACCTGATGATATAAATAATCTGGTCAGCAGTGCGGTGGAGATGAAGCAGGGGAAAAACAAGGCTCTGCTCAAGGATAAGACACTGGCGCTTATCTTCGAGAAGCCGTCGCTGCGGACGCGCGTCAGCTTTGATGTCGCCATGTATCAGCTCGGCGGGCACTCCATCTACCTGTCGCCGGCCGAGGTCGGCATGGGAACGCGGGAGCCGATAGAGGACACGGCCCGGGTGCTGTCACGTTACGTAGACGGCATAGTCGCTCGCACGTTCGCCCAGCGTACCGTCGTCATGCTGGCAAAGCACGCATCGGTGCCGGTGATAAACGGCCTGTCCAACGAGGAACACCCCTGCCAGATACTGGCGGATCTGCTCACCATATACGAGAAGAATGGGAGATTGGAGGGGTTGACGCTGGCGTACATCGGCGATTCCAACAACGTCTCCAACAGCCTGCTGCTCGCCTGCGCCATGACGGGCATCGCGTTCCGCATAGCGTCACCCAAGGGCTACGGACCAAAGCGACAACTGCTGGATAAGGCTCGCGAATATGCCAAAGGTGAGGACAGTATCGTCGTCACCGAGGACAAGAAGGTCGCAGCGGATAAGGCGGACGTGGTGTACACCGACGTGTGGACCAGCATGGGGCAGGAGTTCGAGGCGGCGCGGCGCCGCAAGGATTTTGCCAAATACAGGGTGGGACCCAAGCTGCTGGCGCTGGCCAAGGAGGACGTCATATTCATGCACCCGCTGCCGGCGCACCACGGCGAAGAGATCATGCCGGGCCTGCTGGAGGCACCGCAATCGGTGGTCTTCGACCAGGCGGAGAACCGGCTACACATGCAGAAGGCAATACTGGTTAAGCTGTTGAAATGACCAAACCCATCGTGGCCATAGTGGGCCGCCCCAACGTTGGAAAATCGACGCTGTTCAATCGTCTGGTTGGCGAGCGTGTCGCCATCATCGAGGATGAGCCGGGCACCACGCGCGACCGGCTGTACGCCGATATTGCATGGAAGGACAACGCGCTTACCATCGTGGATACCGGCGGACTCCTGCCATCGCCGCCCAGCGACATGGCGCGCGAAATAAAGGAGCAGGTATCGATAGCCATCACTGAGGCGGATGCCATCATATTCCTGGTCGACGTCGTCGATGGCATCACTTCTCTGGATGAGGAAATCGCTGAGACGCTGCGCCGCTCGGGCAAACGCGTGGTGCTGGCGGTGAACAAGGTGGATAATGCAGCGCGCGAATATGACGCCGCCCAGTTCTATGAGCTGGTGCTGGGGGACCCCATCCCCGTAAGCGCCTACCACGATCGCAACACTTCCGAGCTTCTCGACAGCCTGGTGAAGGCTGTGCCATACTTTCCCCCTGAACCGGAAGAGGATATGATGAAGGTGGCGATCGTCGGCAGGCCCAACGTGGGTAAGTCGATGCTGCTCAATGCCATACTGGGCAGGGAGCGCACCATCGTCGCCGACAGGCCGGGGACAACCAGGGATGCCATCGATACTATATTTGAATATGGCGACAGGCGCATGTTGCTAATAGATACGGCAGGCATCAGGAAACGGGGGAGGGTCGAAGGCGGCATAGAGAAGTACAGCGTGGGACGGGCGCTGCGTGCCATAAGCCGCTCTGATGTGGCTGTACTCGTTACGGAAGCAACAGAGCCGGTCACCGCACAGGACCTGCACATCGCCGGGTACGTTCAGCAGGCGTTCAAGGGCATGCTGCTGGCGGTGAACAAATGGGACCTGATAGGGGATAAGGCCAATCGACAGGAGTACCTTGCAGAGATCCGCCGGCAGCTCAGGTTCATGTCCTATGCGCCTGTGCTGTTCATATCGGCGAAGCAGCGGCAGGGAATAACTGAAGTTCTGGATGCAGCGATGGTCATCTATGAGCAGAGGAATAAACGTATAGCGACGTCACAGTTGAACCGGGTTGTCGGCGAGATAACCTCGGCATACGCTCCACCATCGACCGGCGGCCGCAAGCTCAAGCTTCTGTACGCCACGCAGGCTGAGGTCAACCCGCCGACGTTTGTGTTCACGGTCAACGATGCCGCTCTGGTACATTTTTCGTACAGGCGCTATATTGAGAACGAATTGCGGCGGCGATTCGGTTTTGATGGGACACCGCTGCGCCTGATATTCAAACGCAGAGGTAAAGAATGATAGCGGGACAACTGATCGGACTGTTCGTGCTGGGGTATCTTATTGGAGCCATCCCTTTCGGCGTGATAGCTGGCAGGCTTGTGCGCGGCATAGATGTGCGGGATTACGGCAGCGGCGGCATGGGGATGACCAACGTGATGCGCACCGTAGGACGCAAGGCTGGACTACTGGTGATGATCGCCGACTTGCTCAAAGGCGCCGGTGCCGTGGCGCTCGCCTGGCCGATCGTCGGCACATCGTCGGACATGCTGGGCTGGGGGCATGCCATCGCCGGCATGGCCGCGGTTATCGGGCACAGCTGGCCGGTGTATATCCGGTTCAAGGGGGGGAAAGGGATCGCCACCGGTGCAGGAGCGCTGCTGGTGATTTACTGGCCCGTGGCCCTTATATCGGTGGTGGTTTTTATAGCTGTTGTCCGGCTGACACGCTATGTGTCGCTGGGATCGATTCTCGCTACGCTGGCAATGCTGCTGTCGATGATACCGTTTGTGATTTACGAAATGGAACCGGTAGCCAGCGTCGCATTCGCAGCTGCCGTGGCGGCTGTTATAATATTCAGGCACCGGGGAAACATCAGCCGGTTGCGGTCGCGGACGGAGTCGAAAATAGGACAGAGGGTTAAGACATCGTGAAGGTCTGCATCATCGGCACGACCAGCTGGGGTACTACGCTGGGGGTTATACTGGCGCGCCGTGGGGTGGAGGTCGCTCTGTGGGCTCGCACCAAGGAGGAGGCGGACCTGCTGGAGCGCGACAGCGAGAATCGCCTGCGCCTGCCGGGCATTCAAATGCCACAAACCCTGAAGCCGACGAGCGATATGGAGGCGGCGCTTGCCGAAAGCTCGCTGGTCGTGCTGGTGGTACCGTCGCAAAGGATGCGGGACAACGTCGCTTTACTCAGGGGCAAGCTGCCGCCGGGTGTGCCTGTGTTGAGCGCATCCAAGGGGTTTGAGCTGGATACCGGCAACCGGATGTCGCAGGTGATCGCCGATGCCCTGGGACCGGAGCGCAACGCCAGCGTCGCTGTGCTGTCCGGGCCGAACCTGTCGCGGGAGATCGCGGACGGTTTGCCGGCGGCGACGATGGTCGCATGCCCGGATCGAGAAGTATCCGAGCGTATACGTCGGATAATGCACTCGCCGACATTCCATGTTTACGTCAGCGATGACGTCGTCGGCGTGGAGCTTGGCGGTGCCCTGAAAAACATCATCGCGCTCGGCGCCGGCATGGTGGATGGACTGGGTTACGGCAGCAATGCCAAGGCGGCCTACATGGCGCACGGCCTGAGCGAGATCGCGGCGCTGGGCGTGGCGCTGGGCGCCAATCCGCTGACCTTCCTGGGGCTGGCGGGACTCGGTGATCTGCTGGCTACCTGCGACAGCACGCTCAGCCGCAACCATACGCTGGGTGACGGGCTGGCCCGCGGGCGCTCGCTGGACGAAATGCTGGAGATAATAGGCAGCGTAGTCGAGGGGGTACCGACAACGGCTGCGGCGCTCAAGCTGGCGCGTGGCGTTGAAGTCGCTATGCCGATAACCGAACGAATCTATAGCGTGCTGTACAACGGCTTATCCCCGAGACAGGCGATGGTGGAGCTTATCGGCGAGATTTAGCGGCGCACCAGTAGACTTTACAGCAAAGGCAAATCGCATTTAGTTCGGCTGTAAGCTGCAATCGAATTGCCCATCGACTGTCAAATCCGATTACCCCCGATCACCGCGTCCAACGAGGCAGCATGTCGTACCAGTCGCTTTCGAGCCTGGCGGTCTGTAAAGTGTGGATATCTATGATGCAGATGTCAAGGTCCAGCATTCTGCCACGCGAAAAAGCTATGCGCCTGCCGTCTGGCGACCAGCAGGGATAAGCGTCGAAGTCAGTCGTGTCTGTAAGCGCCTGGATGTTCGTTCCATCGGCGTCCATCACGTAGATATCGTTAGTGCCATTTCGGTTGGAGTAGAAGGCTATCCTCTTGCTATCCGGAGACCACGATGGCTCCATGTCGCTGGCCGGGTCGTAGGTGATCCTCTTCTGGTTGGAACCATCGGCATCCATAGTATATATCTCCCAGTCCCCGTCTCGCTGGGAGCAGAAAGCAATCTTTTCACCGTCGGGGGACCATTGCGGGAATGCATCGACAGATGAATTATCGGTCAGCCTGACCTCGCAGGAGCCATCGTCGTTGATGACGTATATGTCGTAGTTGTCGTCGCGGTGAGAGCAGAAGACGATTTTGCTACCGTCCGGGGACCACCACGGATCGATGTCATCGTAGGAATTGAAGGTAAGCCTTGTCTGATTGGAGCCGTCAGCATCCATGGTGTATATTTCCCAGCCGCCGTCGCGATCGGTACAGAATGCAATATTCTGGCCGTCCAGTGACCATGAGGGAGAGGTGTCAGTAGCATCGTTATCGGTAAGCCGGGTCAGGTTGTTATTTGATAATTCCATCACATAGAGTTGGCGATTGCCGTCGATATTGGAGCAGAATACGATTTTGCCATCGAACGCGATAGCCCCGATATCGGATTTTAGCACTACGATCACCATGGCCAGCGTCGCTATCACCATGGCCATCAGGATCAGCCTGTTCCTGTTGATCGTTCTTCTCATTATCACCTCTGATTTTTCCGCATCGGTGGTTTCAGCGTAGCGACCATGAGGGGATTACGTCCATGGCATTGTTGTCGGTAAGCTGGGTAACGCCTGTGCCATCGGCATTCATTAAGTATATCTCATAGTCGCCATCGCGGTTGGAGTGGAATACGATCTTCTCGCCAGTAGGAGACCAGAACGGCAGCGCGTCCTCTGCAGAGTTATTGGTGAGCCTTGTCTGATCGGAGCCATCGGCGTTCATCACATATATTTCCCAGTTGCCGTCGCGATTAGAGTGGAATGCTATCTTGTTCCCGTCTGGCGACCACCGGGGGAAAGCGTTAGCGCCCGAGCCGTTGGTGATCCTGCTCTCGTTTGTCCCATCTGTATCCATCACATATACTTCCCAGTTGCCATCGCGCTCGGAGTTGAATGCTATCCGTTCCCCATCCGGCGACCAGCAGGGATAGCCATCATCGGCGGAGTTATTGGTAATCCTCGTCTGTCCCGTGCCGTCCGCATTCATGATGTATATTTCGCCATTGCCGTCGCGTTCCGAATGGAAGATTATCCTGTTGCCGTCGGGTGACCAGTAAGGAGCAGCGTCGATTGCTGAGTTGTTGGTCAACTGCATCTGGCTGGAGCCGTCAGAGTACATCGCATATATCGAAACATTACCATCGCGATTGGAGTGAAAGGCGATCATCTTGCCATCGGGTGACCACTGCGGGTAATCGTCGGCGGCAAAGCTGGTAGTCAGCCTGGTCTGCCTGGAGCCGTCTGCGTTCATAACAAAGATGTCTAGATCGCCGCTGCGGTTGGAGACGAAGGCTATCCTGTTAGAAGGGCTTTCAGCCTGTCCGCCGCATGCGATAAATGCCAAAGCGGAAAAGGTTAGTACGATCGCAAACATGAGAGACATACGCACCCTTCTATCGGTTATAGATCGGCTTATCGTTCGCATCATGTGTGTGATATTATATGCCAGCTTCAGGTATGTATCAAGGGAATCGCGGTATTATTCCCCCGTGAGGTCTCCGCATTCGTATAGCACTAGGGTAATGGCCACCAGCCCGGCGGTCTCTGCCCGCAGCACGCGTCTGCCGAGGGTTACCGGCGTAAGGCCGCACTGGCAGGCGAGTTCAACCTCCGATTCACTGAAGCCTCCCTCGGGCCCGATGAAGATACTGATTGAATCGCCGCTCGGTGCTCCGTGTTGCCATAATTGCCTCAGGCCCCGGGCATTGCCGCCCTGAAAGGCGAGAAGCGCAGGTCGCGCAGAACTGCGACATGCCTGCTCAAAGTTCATCGCGGGGTCTAGTTTCGGCAGCCTGCCTCTGCCTGATTGCTCAGCGGACTCGCGGATTATGTTTTGCCATCTGTCGACCTTTGCAGCCGATGGCTGCCTGGCGGTGCAGCGCTGGTAGACTACCGGCACAAACTTCGATACCCCAATCTCCGTGCATTTCTGCAGCACGAACTCGAACCTGTCGCTTTTCAATAGCGCCTGGTATAGCGTTATGTTGATGATAGGCTCGTCGATTTGCCGCCTGCTGTGAATCGTCCCCTCGACGTGTTCCCGTGACAGATTGCGTATCTCGACTTCATATTTCCAGCCGGTGTTATCGAGAATGGCTATGCGGTCGCCAGGTTTCATGCGGAGGACATCCCGTATCTGATGGACCTGCCTGCCGCCGATGACCACACGGTCGGAATCGGACCATTGTGGGGTTACGAAGAAGCGATGCACTATCCTGAATCCAGATGTAATTTTATTACTCGAACAGGTTCTTCAGCCGCTGGAATATGCCCCGGTTGGCCTCAGGCATGCTTGCAGGCTCCAGGGTCTTGCCGAGCTCCTCCAGCAACTGGCGTTGCCTTTCATCCAGGGATTCCGGGGTGATAACGTGGACGATAACCAGTTGATCTCCGCGGCCTCCCCCGTTGAGGTTCGGCACACCCTTGCCCTTGAGGCGGAACAGGCTGCCCGTCTGTGTACCTGCAGGTATCTTGATCTTAGCGTTATCGTTCAATGTGGGCACATCAACCTCTGACCCGAGGGCTGCCTGTGTGAAGTTCAGCGGGAGATTAATGATGATATCGTTGCCGTGGCGCTTGAACAGTTCGTGCTCCTTTACACTGAGGGCTACATACAGGTTACCCCTGCTCCCTCCCCTTAGCCCCGTGTTTCCCTCGCCGCTCAGGCGTATCTGCGTTCCATCTTCCACGCCGGCGGGCACATTGATGACCAACCGAAACTGCTTTTTCTCCTGTCCCGACCCGTTGCAGTGGGAGCATGCTTTGTCGATAATATTGCCATCACCCTGGCAATGCGGGCAGGTAGCGGTATTCACGAACTGTCCGAATATGCTTCGCTGCACCCTCCTGACATGTCCGCTGCCGTTGCATTCGGGGCAACGTTTGGGGCGAGTGCCTGGTTCGCAACCACTACCATGGCATGTGGAACAATCTTCGATGCGCCAGCCCTGGATCTCCCTTTCGCATCCGAAAACAGCTTCTTTAAATTCCAGTGTGAGCTTGAGCTGGATGTCGGCGCCGCGCTGGGGGCCGCTCCTCCTGGCCGTAGTCGTGCTGCCGAAGAAGGTCTCGAAAATGTCGCCAAAGCCGCTGAATATATCGAACCCGTCGGCGAAGCCATCCCCGGTATGCCCAAAGCGATCGTATCGCTCCCGTTTTACCGGATCGCAGAGCACCTCATAAGCCTCGTTTACTTCCTTGAATCGCTCTGCGGATCCACCATCTTTATTATGGTCCGGGTGATACTGGAAAGCGAGCTTCCGGAAGGCTTTCTTTATCTCGCCCTCCGAGGCCGTCCTGGGGACGCCGAGAACTTCATAGTAACATCTTTTAGCTACCATTTTCAGCTACCATAACGCACAAGAGATTAACATATAATTATAATACGTATACATTTGAAATACAACCTACTGTACTCGTTCATATGATTAGTGACACCTGACCTCCTCTCTTTTGCATTGATC
>CAYRYW010000007.1:82760-82865 GCA_964428725.1 uncultured Dehalococcoidales bacterium | reverse complement strand
TCAGCGTGGGTGTCGGCGATGGTGTAGCCGTCAGCGTGGGTGTCGGCGATGGTGTGGCCGTCAGCGTAGGCGTCGGCACGCCAGTTAATGTAGCAGTAGGCGTCG
>CAYRYW010000007.1:0-82660 GCA_964428725.1 uncultured Dehalococcoidales bacterium | reverse complement strand
ATGATATGGTGGCAGTCGGTGAAGGCGACAACGTCGGGGTAGAAGTGGGTACGCCGGTCAATGTAGCAGTAGGCGTCGATGATATGGTGGCAGTCGGTGAAGGCGACAACGTCGGGGTAGAAGTGGGTACGCCCGTAACCGTCGGAGAGATGGTAGCACTTAAAGTTGGCGACGGTGTTGGCAATATACTCTCGGTCGGAGTTGTCATCTCAAGTTGAACGTAGTTAACATTTAAGTCATTCCCTGAGCCTGTATTTACCAGCAAAACATACATGTAATCATTGCTATCAATATACTGGCCATACACCTTACCCCACTTAGTCCATCCGGAATTATGACTCTCATTATCCGTACTCAGCGTTACTCCGGAACCAATCTCCTTCCACTCCTCACTGCCAAAATTCCATACCCAGAACTTCAATACGTCGCCACTGGCTTCAGACGACCCGTTGAAATATACCCTTATGCTCGTTATATCCCCGGCATTTGCTCTCTCATCCACGGTGAACTTGCACTGCAAGGCCGCACTAGATGCAGCAGCTATTGTCCACACGGTTGTATGTTCCTCAGATATATTAATGTATTGCCCCGCTGTAGCTTCAACCCACCCGGTGGGATCACTATCGAAAGTATCACTCAATGTCGGCGGTAAGTCGGACAAACTGTTACTCTTCGCCCACCTGGTATCGCCAGACCCCTGCGAAAAATCATAGGCAGCCAATAGCATAGCGACCGGCGCCCGTACCCCGCTAATGACCTGGTTCAACCAACTGCGATCCGTCGTAGTTAACCTTCCATCCATGTTAGCATCAGCTGCCGGGTCAACAGGCCGTTGCCCAAGTAGCATCTGGTTCAGATACGCCCTGTCCGTCGTCGTTATCGCGCCACTCCGGTTTGCATCACCATAATCGTATCCGGAGTCCTCCGTAGCCGCTTGCACAGTAGCGAGCGAAGCAACTGCCACAACTGCAAACGCCAATACTATGACGCCTGCAACAACAGGTGCCCGCATCAATTTACCACTACCTACCCTTAACATTAAACCCAATCTACATCAAAACTATATAACCGACCAAATTAAATATGGTCGGTTTCACCATTAGCTCCTTCAGGTATAGGTGACCACATACTAACCTGAGTTCAACGCTCCCATATCTACCCATTCTTGGTAAGTATGCATCTTATAACCACAACCTCAAAATATCACATCCCCTTCTTTAATAAACCATGCTTACACACAACTCAAGTATATTCAACTACGTATTTTGCACATATTCAATTGCCTGATTATACATCATTCTACTCTATTTGTCAATACAATATTAATTAACATAGGCAGCATATTAGTTAATATATATTATATATACTCAATAATACTAAATATTTTATAACCCTGTTGGCCATTACCACTTTTCTCGTATCACGAAGCATGTAGAACGTGAACCTGAGTATAAAACACTTAAGACAAAAGACGCTAATCGGCAGTGGCCCGGCGCTTCTCAATCACCCCTCTTTATCTACAGGCTTTACATCGCCATTTGCCGCCAAGATTATCACCGATTTCTTCTGCTGTTAATGCAATCGATTATGGGCACCTGTGAGACACTACCATTTCAACGTAGTCGATCGCCATCCAATACCCGTTCGTAAACGGCTTATGTGTCGTCGCTTTCTGATATACCCCCCAGATTACCTTACCATCTTCCCCGATATAATTCGCGCAGTTTGATGTAATAGAGCGTACCATGGATTTATCGGAGCCGCTGGGTATCCACATCTTATTGCCTATTCTTTCACCTTTGCTTGTCACATAGTTGTAAGCCCATATCTCGAAATCGCTTCCTGCTTCGCCATATCCTTCAAACAGCAGATCAATCCTCTCTACAGTTTCAGGAGCCTCATCTACCCGCATTTCCATCATCACTAAAACGTGCGCGCCCCATCCTGGCCTAGACGTCTCCCACCTGGCATCGTCGCTTGCAGCTATATCCTGGTAGTCAGTATCCGTCAATTCGACCTTGCATAAGTAATACAGCCATCGTGGAGGCGGCATATTCCAAATATTTATATAGAAAGCGCTATGTGGCCCGCTACCTGCACTGATCCCAACATAGTTATATACATTCTCACAGTCGCTAGGTGTTAAGGTTGGTGTTGGTGCTACTGTTTGCGTCGCAGTCGGATTTGGCGTTGCCGTTGGCTCCACTATTACAGTTGCAGTAGGCGTAGGTGTCTTAACCGGAGTCACGCTCCCTGTTGGCGTGCTTAACTCCAGATTAACGTAATTTACATTCAGACTGTTTCCACTAGCAGTATTCACCAGCAAAACATACATGTAATCATTGCTATCAATATACTGGCCATACACCTTACCCCACTTAGTCCATCCGGAATTATGACTCTCATTATCCGTACTCAGCGTTACTCCGGAACCAATCTCCTTCCACTCCTCACTGCCAAAATTCCATACCCAGAACTTCAATACGTCGCCACTGGCTTCAGACGACCCGTTGAAATATACCCTTATGCTCGTTATATCCCCGGCATTTGCTCTCTCATCCACGGTGAACTTGCACTGCAAGGCCGCACTAGATGCAGCAGCTATTGTCCACACGGTTGTATGTTCCTCAGATATATTAATGTATTGCCCCGCTGTAGCTTCAACCCACCCGGTGGGATCACTATCGAAAGTATCACTCAATGTCGGCGGTAAGTCGGACAAACTGTTACTCTTCGCCCACCTGGTATCGCCAGACCCCTGCGAAAAATCATAGGCAGCCAATAGCATAGCGACCGGCGCCCGTACCCCGCTAATGACCTGGTTCAACCAACTGCGATCCGTCGTAGTTAACCTTCCATCCATGTTAGCATCAGCTGCCGGGTCAACAGGCCGTTGCCCAAGTAGCATCTGGTTCAGATACGCCCTGTCCGTCGTCGTTATCGCGCCACTCCGGTTTGCATCACCATAATCGTATCCGGAGTCCTCCGTAGCCGCTTGCACAAGCCCAAAGGGCAACAATATCGAGATAATTACCCCTGCCAATACAAGCACAAATATAAACATATACCTAATTGAATATCTTTGATTACCCAGCCGCAACATTTCGATCACCCTCCGCAATAATAAGAAAAACCGACGCACAACAACTAGTGGCCGGTTCAACGATTTGCCCTCTACGATTCAGTTTTATCGCCGATTTCCAGTTTCTACCGCAACAGCATTCAGTAGTCAAAAATTTAAAAACTACAATATTGCTCAACTCCACCCGTTAACTCACCAGCCTTACACAAAACGATGCACCATAATTTACAGCTACCTCTTATATTGTATGTCCAAAATCAGACAATGTCAATATACGTAAATTAAGTTATAATTACATATATTAACTGCAGCACATCACATTTATGTCACTACAAAATAAAAATTGCTTAATCGAATATCAATTAAGCAATTGTATGCCTTTATTTTATGCGTCTATTCTATAGCGACCGAGTCCCCGTTCCAGATCCCTGGCATATGTTCGGCATCCTTGTTTCGCAGTTCACCTGTACCAAAATCTATATCGCAAGAATCACCTGATTTTCCTATTACCTTGAATTCTATCTCTACGAGGTAGCCCGATCCACTGGCCCACGAGTCACCGCCAACTTTATTTGATATTTGAATTGTTCCCAGCTCATTAGCAGGCACAAAACTCCATTCTTCAATAAGCACAGCTGTTCCATCAATCTGACCGTTCACCACCTCAGTTACCTTCACGACGGAAGGATCATAGGATATCTCATACTGCGCGGTATCCAAATCCACCACTTCAGCTATCGTCACTATCACATTGAACCGCTTCCTCTCCTTAGCGCTATCGGGCGCATCAATTGACACAGCCACAGGTGGAGCTGTGACTGTAGTTGTAGGCGTCGCGATTACTACCTGAGTCGGCATAGCTGTAGGCTCTGGCTCCTTACCTGATGAGGCAGGTGCGATATCATCCCATATTGACAATAGCAGTACAGCCAGCATCATGGCTACGAAAAGGCCAATGTATACACCATATGCCAGCTTCGAGTTATCTTTCTGCTCCACCATCACTCCTCCTTCAGCTAATCGTAATAGCTAAAATTTAGTCGACTCTCCATACTCAAATTAGATCGACCTTAGTAGAGCCGATATTTAATATCGGGGGACATTATAGCATACCGAGCACATCATGCCAAATACATATAGTGTATTGCTGCAAATTGGGCTCCGCTCAAACACAGTCCGATTATCAATATTAATCGCTATCGAATGATCTGCTAACTGTTCAATATCTCTAATGCTTCGTCGCGATAGGCCTCCATCACATATGGTATACCTGTGACTTTGGCACATTCTTCCGTCAAGGACATCAACTGTTTGCGCGTTATCGATGGCACGCTAAAACACCTAGAGCCCGCCATTAGCTGTTGTAGACCAACTTTTATCTTTTGGCAGTAGCTATAAATACCGATTGCCCCCAGAGGGATATTCTTAAGGTCATCTATGCCGACAAGGTCTTTAATCTCCTCATAACACACGAATATTTCCTCAAGCTTAGACCCGTACTGACTTACGGTGGCCGGTAACCTTCCTTCTTTGAGCCACTCTCCTATGTTCTTCCCGACCATACCAGGTATCATTAATGCCCGACCCATGCATATCGCCCTGCAAAAGGGCGAGCCCAGCGCAAGTGCTTTAAATACACCATCCTCACTGCTAAAACCTCCAGCGAAAGCTAAATCCGGAGGCCGTTCACCTTTTTCCGCCAATATCTTGCTGAACTCATATGCAGCAGAGTGCAGGTATAGCGACGGTACACCCCATTCCTCCATCATCCGCCACGGACTCATACCGGTGCCGCCAGGTGCTCCATCGATCGTCAGTAAATCTATCTTAGCCCGCGAACCCCACTTTATAGCCATAGCCAGCTCCCTCAGAGGATACGCCCCTGTCTTGAGCGTAATTCGTTTGAACCCGATGTCCCGTAGTCGCTGAACCTCTTTATAGAACGCCTCCTCTTCAATGAAACCCAGACGACTGTGGCGCTCGAACTCCTTTATCGCACCATCGTTGAACGCTGCCTGTATTACAGGATTCAAAGGGTCAGGGGTTACTATATAACCGCGTTTCTTCAACTCGAGAGCGCGCTCCAGAGTGTTCACCTTGATCTCTCCACCTATGCACTTCGCTCCCTGTCCCCATTTCAGCTCTATAGTCCCTAAGTTGTGTTTCTTTCGCATGTATTCCGCCACCCCCAATCTGGTATCCTCTACATTCATCTGTACCAGCATCTCTCCATACCCCTGATGGTAACGCCTGTATACTTCCATCCGTCGATCCATATCCGGTGCTGAAACTACCTTGCCCTTCGAATCTAGTTCTAGTCTGGGATCGATGCCACAAACGTTCTCGCCACACACCAGAGTAATCCCGCTGATAGCAGCACCGACGGCAAAATGCTCCCAGTTCTTCCTGGCTATCTCAGTAGAACCCAGAGCACCTGTAAAGATAGGGACCTTCATCTTGACTTTGATATCCCAGCCATATTCAGTTTCAGTATTCACCGCCGGGAAAATCGCCGTATCAGGATTGCCCTTCACTCCAGTCGGCATACCTTCCGCTCCCAACGCGTAGCCCTGTATATTCAAATGGGAATAATCTACCGGATATTCTTTATCACCACCCGCAGTCACTTCCCCAAATGGACCTGGATAGATCAACTCCCTACCGCGAAAAGACGCTTTGAAAACCTCGCAGTTACCAGTACATCCATCGAGACATCGACTGCACAAACCACTCATCGGTACCACACTTCTGGATCGATTTGCCGTACGAGTAGCGTCGCCTGCATTTGGTCGTGATAGATTCACCTTCTGGCCTCCTACTTTACTTTCTATACCTAATAGAGACTGACTAAATCCCGATATTCCATTACCCCACTCATGGCTGCGCTCTCGATCTCTATCCCCGCCTCTACAGCCGCAGCTACAGGGTTCAATCCTCCGATAAGTACTATACCCATCTTATTCATCTCCACCAGCACCTCACACACAGGCTGGCTGATCCTGCCGACCACCAGCACACCGCCGATTCCCGCTTCGCCCAGACCTGTGAAGACTTTCTCTGCCGTCTGACTGCATATCGATGGTATCTCTCTGAAATTGGCCAGAACCTTACCCTCACCGCTGCTAACCACATCTTTCACACTGGTCATTCGACTGGTAATGAAGATCTCCGAAGGATCCAGTGAAGTGCCAGTATATTGAATCAGCTCGACGAATCTCAAAGGCTCGCGGTTCTTGATCTGGAGCAATCCGCCGAACTTCGAGTCCATGGGGACGCCAGCCCTGAGCAGCGCCCCGTTGACAACTATGCTGCATATGGTTGCCAGCCCGATTTTATCTTCAGGTATTATCAAACCTGCCAGCCTCTCCCCCTCATCAGCTACCGCCACCAGCTTGCTGACACACAACCCTGCATCAAAGGCATCCTTCATGACCGCTTTAGCCTCAACAAACCTCTCCTTGGGGATGAGCGATACATTGACAGGCACACCGCCACGTTGCCGCTGTATATCGAATGTGGTCTTAACCGCCAGCGCTTCTATAGTGGTTATGACGAAACCCACCTTGTCGCTCACCAGGGCGCTACGCAATTCCTCGATGCCCGCCTGGGTTACCAATCTGCCCTCGCGCCCTATGAGACGGGTAAGCCCACGCTCATCCATTATCTTGAGATGATACCTTACCGCCCGTTCTCCAAGGTATATTCCGTAATCCCTGAACCTCTGGGCGATGACACGAGCACCAAGCGGCTCACTGGATTCGCTCAGTATCCTGAGGATGGTAACTACCTTCCTCTCAATATCGTGCTTTTCACTGCCTACCAAGATTCACACCTGCCATGCTTTCAGATTTTTACTGGGATTCCCTTATCCTTTAAATACCCCTTCGCCTCAGGTACAGTGATCTCACCAAAGTGGAAGACAGAAGCACACAGCACCGCCGATGCCTTCCCCTCTGTAACCGCCTCATACAGGTGTTCGAGATTGCCAGCGCCCCCGGAAGCAATAACGGGAATGGTGACAGCCTCCGCCACCGCCCGCGTCATCTCTATATCGTAACCCGATTTGGTACCGTCTGCGTCCTTGCTGGTCAGAAGGATCTCCCCCGCCCCCAGATCTTCTACCTCCTTTGACCATTCGACAATGTCCAGCGATGTTCCCACGGTACCACTCCTGACCACAACTTCAAGCCGGGGTAAATTGCTACCCGCCGCATTCTTACGGCCATCGATAGCCACCACCAGCCTGTCTTTGCCGAATTGTTCACTTGCCTGACGTATGAGTTCAGGATTCTCGACCGCCGCCGTATTTATCGAAACTTTATCGACACCGAGAGCGAACAGCTCTTCCATATCGCCGAGAGTGGCTATTCCCCCACCAACCGCAAAAGGTACCGTGACTACCGATTTTACCTTTTTAACCCATTCCAGCCTGGTACCCCTGTTCTCCACAGTAGCAAAGATATCCAGAAAAACCAGATCGTCCGCCCCCTGCTGACAGTATGCCTGCGCTGCCTCAACCGGATCCCTTGCATCTGTAAGATCTACAAAATGAACTCCCTTGACTACCCTTCCATCTTTAACGTCGAGACACGGTATAATCCTCACATGATCCATAGGATGCTCCTCAACTGCTCATCTTCTGATATTTTAAGAATAACTTCGACACATCAAACATTCATAAAGGCAACAGGTTGCCGTTTGATAGATTACACGATTTGTTCTTGTCAGTCAAGATATTTATGTTAATAATCATGTGCAACAGGGCATCTTCAGCCATCATATCGCCGAATATGTCCGGCCAACATCATCGTAAGACCGGTCTATCTCGAACCGGTTAACATATACCGTGGATGATCGACTATACCCTTGCCCTGACATTTACCTTGATGTATCATTATATTCGCGGCGACAGCCTGGCGTAATCCTGATGAATACCACTTTGCATTACATTTCAGTCTCCATCAAACCAGCTTTCATTGACCCTCGAGGCGAAGGCCTGCAGAAAGATATCTACGATCTGGGCATCCACAAATCTATATCAGCCCGCGTCAGCGATGTCTACCTGATTGAAGGCAAATTATCGCAAACCGAACTAGACAGGATCTGCGTCGAATTACTTGCCGATGCAGTAGTGCAGGAATACGCATTCGATAAGGCTGATCAACCATTCGACCCTAATGTAAACATCATAGAGGTTGCCTACAACCCCGGCGTCATGGACCCCGTCGAGGAGACTGTAAGGAAAGGCATCTTCGACCTGGGTATAACCTCAGTAAAATCCATAAGGACCTCGAAGAAATACTACCTGAAAGGCGATTTCAGCCAGGACGACATCCGGACCATATGTGACAAGCTGCTGGTGAACCCTGTCATACAACATGTTGTAACCCATCGCGAATCTATATCCCTCCCTCCAGCGAAATATGTATTTTCCCTTGAAAAAATCGATATAGCTGGCATGAACAACGAGGAGTTATTGCGACTCAGCCAGAACCGTTTCTGGTTGAACCTGGACGAGATGAAGAGCATCCAGAGCTATTTCAGCAAACTGAGACGCAGCCCCACCGATATTGAGCTGGAAACGCTGGCGCAAACCTGGTCTGAACACTGTGTTCACAAGACATTCCGGGGACGGATCAGGATGGGGCAACATCTGATAGACAACCTCCTAAAAAGCACCATCATGAAAGCCACCAATAAACTGAATAAACCCTGGTGCCTCTCCGTATTCAGGGATAACGCGGGGGTCATCGAATTCGATGATGAGAATGCTGTCTGTTTCAAGGTCGAGACACATAACCACCCATCTGCAGTGGAGCCCTACGGCGGGGCGGCTACCGGCATCGGGGGGGTCGTTCGCGATCCGCTGGGCACCGGCCTGGGAGCCAAACCTGTCGCCAACACCGACGTGTTCTGCTTTGGCCCGCCGGACCTGCCCTACGACAGGCTGCCGAAGGGCGTGCTCCACCCGCGACGCATCTTCAAAGGCGTCCGCGCCGGCGTCGCCGACTACGGCAACCGGCTGGGCATACCCACGCTCAACGGGGCGATACTGTTCGATGAGCGCTACGTGGGCAACCCGCTGGTCTTCTGCGGCACCGTCGGCATCATGCCCAAGAGCATGAGCCAGACCGGCAGACAGCTCAAAGGCGATCTGGTGGTCGTTGCCGGCGGCCGCACCGGTCGTGACGGCATACACGGCGTAACGTTCGCCTCCGGCGAACTGACCACTGAATCCGAGGATGTATCCTCCAGCTCTGTCCAGATCGGCAACCCCATAGTCGAAAAGAAGCTAATCGATGTTCTCCTGAAAGCTCGCGATCTTGGATTGTACCGGCGCATAACCGACTGCGGCGGCGGTGGCCTGTCATCCGCTATCGGCGAGATGGGCGAAGAAACCGGGGTACGTGTGGATCTGGATAAGGTGCCATTGAAATACTCGGGGCTATCATATACAGAGATATGGGTTTCCGAATCCCAGGAGAGAATGCTGATGGCTGTGCCGCCGACAACCGTCGACCGGCTGCTTGAGCTGTTCGCCAGCGAGGACGTTGAGGCTACCGTGATCGGCGAGTTCACCGACACGCGGCGGTTGCAGCTCTATTACCAGAGCAACCTGGTGGGCGATCTCGACATGGACTTCCTGCACCATGGCATCCCGCAAACCGAGAGACAGGCCGTGTGGCATCCGCACGAATATGAAGAGCCTGCCTTCCCTGAACCTGCCGACCTGAACGAATCGCTGCTGCGGATCCTGGGCGCATGGAACATTTGCAGCAAGGAGTGGGTCATACGCCAGTACGACCATGAAGTGCAGGGGTGCAGCGTGCTCAAGCCCCTGGTAGGGACCGGCAATGACGGCCCCGGCGATGCCGCGATCATCAGGCCGATACTCAACTCCAGCAAAGGGCTTATCATCTCCTGCGGCATCAACCCCAAATACGGCGACATCGACCCGTACTGGATGGCAGCTTCAGCCATCGATGAGGCGTTGCGGCAGGTGATTGCGGTCGGCGGCAGCCTGAAGCGGGTAGCACTGCTGGACAATTTCTGCTGGGGAAACCCTGAGAAGCCGGACAGGCTGGGCGGACTGGTCCGCGCCGCGCAGGCATGCCACGATATGGCGATAGGTTACGGGATTCCGTTCATCTCCGGAAAGGACAGCCTGTACAACGAATACGAGACCGAGACCGAGAATATATGCATCCCCCCCACACTCCTCATCTCCGCTATGGGCGTTATCGACGACGCGGACAGGGCCATATCCATGGACAGCAAACAGGTCGGCGACCTGATATACATTGTCGGCACGACCGGGAATGAGCTCGGCGGCTCTCACTATTTCAGCCTCAATGGCTATGTCGGCAATCGCGTTCCCACAATCGACGCAAGAAAAGGCAAAAAACTCATGAACGCTTTGAGCAAGGCCATCGGCCGGGGTCTGGTCAGGGCCTGCCATGACCTCAGCGAGGGAGGTCTGGCTGTTGCCGCTGCGGAGATGGCGTTCGCCGGCGGTCTGGGCATGTCCATCGACCTCGCCATGGTGCCGCTGGACGAGCCTATCAGCCGTAATGACTACATCCTGTTCTCCGAGTCAAACACGCGTTTCCTGGTAGAAGTATCACATGGCAGCAAACAGGAATTCGAGAAAACTATGAAAGGGGTGGACTGCACCCTCATAGGGATGAGCAACAGCGATAGCAAGCTTCAGGTAAAGGGGATCCATGGGAATACAGTGCTCGACTGTTCCATCGACGACCTCAAAGAGGCGTGGCAGAGGCCCCTCCGATGGTGAAATGCGATGGCTAAGATTAGGGCTTTAGTATTGCGTGCCCCGGGCACCAACTGCGATGCGGAGACGGCATTTGCCTTCGAGCAGGCAGGAGCGCAGCCGGAGTTGAGGCATGTCAACATGCTCATACGGGAACCCGGTCTCTTTTCACAATATCAGATATTCGTCGTCCCCGGAGGCTTTACCTATGGAGACGATATAGCCGCCGGCAGGATTCTGGCCAATGAACTCAGGCTAAGGCTGGGCGAACACATCCAGAGGTTCGTCGAAGACGGCAGGCTCATCCTCGGGATCTGCAATGGGCTGCAGGTGCTGGTTAAAGCCAACATCCTCTGCGGTCTGAAGTCCAATCGAGAGTATCCGCTCACACTGACTAATAACGATTCCGGCAGGTTCGAGTGCCGCTGGGTTCACCTGCGAGTTAACAGTGCGAGTCAATGTATATTCACCAGGGGGATGCAAACCATGTATTTGCCCGTGGCGCACGGCGAGGGAAAGATCGTGACGGAGCCGGGTATATCCAATATTGTGGTTCAATATGCCGACGAAAATGGAGATGCACGGGCAGGTTATCCGCACAACCCCAACGGGTCTGTGGACAGCATTGCCGGGATATGCGATTCTACCGGACGCATCTTTGCCCTCATGCCACACCCCGAGCGCTTCATACGCTGGAGTCAGCACCCCCGCTGGACACGGGGATTCCGTAATGAATACGGCGACGGTTTCGGGATATTCCAGAACGCAGTTTCCTGGGTAAAAACAATGTAAAACTACAAACAGGTTTGACCATAAGATATCGACATGAAGGGATACATCGAAATAGATCAGGAGTTCTGCAAGGGCTGTGAGCTCTGCTCACTGTTCTGCCCCAATGGCGTTATCAGTCCATCCGATAAGCTCAACGCCAACGGCTACAGGGTGGCTGCGCGTGTAAAAGGCGACGAGTGCAGCGGCTGCGCTATCTGCGCGCTGGTCTGCCCCGAGGCGGCGATAGAGGTATACCGTGACTAAAGTCCTCATGGACGGCAACAGCACCATTGGCGAGGCGGCGATAAGGGCCGGCTGCCAGTGCTACTTCGGCTATCCCATCACGCCGCAGAATGAGCTTACCGAGTACATGGCGGCGCATCTGGGACGGAAGAAGGGCTGCACATTCATCCAGGCCGAGAGTGAGCTAGCCGCCATCAACATGGTCTTCGGCGCCAGCCTGGCCGGGGTGCGTGTCATGACCTCGTCATCCAGCCCGGGCATCAGCCTGAAGCAGGAGGGCATCTCCTATCTGGCAGCCTGCGAGCTGCCCGCGGTCATTGTCAACATGTCGCGCGGAGGGCCGGGACTGGGCAGCATAGCGGCCAGCCAATCGGACTATCATCAGGCTACCAGGGGCGGCGGTCACGGGGATTATCGCACGATAGTGCTCGGGCCGTCGTCGGTGCAGGAACTGGCAGACCTTACATACAAATCGTTCGACCTTGCCGACAGATACAGGATGCCGGTGATGATACTGGGCGATGGGATATTGGGACAGATGAAAGAGCCGGTAGAGTTCAAATATGAGACGCCCAAAGAACTGCCGTTGCGCAGCGATGCTCTGCGCGGTGCCAGAGGCCGTCCTAGCCGCATCGTCAAGACTTTTACTTCAAACCCTGCGACACTTGAGGAATTGAACTGGAGCCTATTCCGGCGTTACGAGATAATAAAGCGCGATGAGATCGTCTACGATACGTTCATGCTGGAGGACGCCAGGCTTGTCGTTATAGCTTTCGGCATAGCGGCGCGCATCGCCAGGGGCGCCATCAAGAATGCGCGGAAAGAGGGGCTGAAGGTCGGTATGCTGCGTCCCATCACGCTGTGGCCGTTCCCATCCGAGGCTATAAGAAACCTCGTAAAGAAAAGGAGACATTTCCTCGATATAGAGATGAACATGGGCCAGATGCTGGAGGACGTTAAGCTGGCGCTGGACGGCTCGGCCGAGGTCTCCTTCTACGGGCGCACCGGCGGCGTGATACCCACCCCCAGCGAGCTGCAGCGGGCCATCGCGCGCGTCTACTATCAGAAGGGACTCAAGCGTAGCAAATGAAGAAAATATATTCGCGCCCAACATCGCTCAAAAAGGTGGTATTTCACTACTGCCCCGGGTGCGGGCATTCCATAGTGCACCGCATCATCGCCGAGCTCATCGACGAGATGAACCTTCAGGACAGGGCTGTCGGCATACCGCCGCCTGGATGCGCGGTGTTCACCTACAATTATCTCGATATCGACATGGCGGAGTCTGCACACGGCAGGGGTGCAGCCGTCGCCACGGGACTGAAACGCGCCAGCCCTGAAACCTTCGTCTTCACCTACCAGGGCGACGGCGACCTGGCAGCCATAGGCACCGCCGAGACGATACACGCAGCCAACCGTGGAGAGAGCATTACCGCGATCTTCATAAATAATGCGGTCTACGGCATGACAGGCGGGCAGATGGCCCCGACGACGCTCGCCGGCCAGAAGACAACGACGACGCCTTATGGGCGGGACGACCGTATCGAGGGTTACCCGATACGTATGAGCGAGTTGCTGGCGCTGGTCCGCGGCGCAGCGTACATCGAGCGGGTGGCAGTGAACTCGCCGGCAAACATAAGGAAAACCAAAAAGGCCATGCGAAAGGCGTTCCAGACGCAACTCGACGGGCTGGGCTTCTCCCTGGTAGAGATACTCTCCCCCTGCCCTACCAACTGGAAGATGAGCCCCGCCGAGGCGTGGAAGTGGGTTGACGAGGTCATGACCAAGGAATTCCCGCTGGGGGTAATCCTCGACAGGACGGGTAAACAGGATGCTGGTTAAGACGCTGATATCCGGCTTCGGTGGACAGGGGGTCATTTCCATGGGCCTGATCCTGGCGCAGGCGGCTATGTTAGCGGACATGTGCGTAACCTATCTGCCATCCTACGGCGCCGAGGTGCGCGGCGGCACGGCCAACTGCACCGTGGCCGTCTCCGATGAGGAGATCGCATCGCCCATCGCCTCCTCCCCTGATTTCGTCATCGCTATGAACCAGCCCTCGCTAGCCAGGTTCCAGAACCAGATTAAATCCGGCGGTTTGCTCTTCCTTAACTCATCTCTGATACAGTCCGACCCGTCACGCGATGATATCGAGGTGGTGCGTGTGGCGGCAGACGCCATCGCCAAGGAAGTGGGAAGTGCCAGGTCGGCAAATATGGTCATGCTCGGCGCCTTCATCAGGGTAAGCAGCATCGTGTCGCTTGAGGGCATAATGGAAGGTCTCAGGGGTACCATGAAGAACAAGCACAAACTCATCGCCGTCAATGAAAAGGCGATAAATGCAGGATATACCGCTATCCGTTTAGATAAAAGTAGGGGCGCATCTCGATGCGCCCGTTATGGATTGCCCGATCAAGTCGGGCAATGACAAAAAAGGGGCAACCAAGGGGGTTGGTCAAATGGTCAAACAAATATCGGTGACCCTGGACAACGTGCCTGGGACCTTCCTGGGGATCAGCGAATGCCTGGGGGATGAGGGCATCAACATCCGGGCAATATCCGTAGCTGACACCTCCAAGGTAAGCACGGTCAGATTCGTCACCGACGACCCGGTGAAAACAGCCCACGTCCTGAAGAGTAACGGCTACAAGACGCATATCGACGAGGTCATTGCTGTTGAGATCCCCGATCACCCCGGCGGCCTCCGCGCTGTTCTCAAACCGCTCAAGGTTGCCAAGATAAATGTCCTCTATTTCTACCCGTTCCTGGGACGGGGTGAAGACTGGCAGCCCATCGTCATACTGGGAGTGGACCGGACGGAGGAGGCGATGGAGGTCCTGCATAAGAACTGGGTGAAAACCTTCGGCGACGAGATTTACAGCCTGTAAGTCACCGCTTCCATGCTATCCGCACCTGATCCCATTCCCCGCAATCGCCGTTCCCTCGGACAAAAGGGATGCAATTGCTCACAAACATGGCTATCTCATCGCCTTATACAAACGACACTGTTCGATCAGGTTCTGATGCCCAGAGCGTTCAGTCGTTATTTCGGCGGCATGCGGATGGCACCGTCGAGCCGTATCGTCTCACCGTTAAGGAACGAATTTTCGACTATCTGCTGAGCCAGCATGGCATATTCTTCAGGTTTACCGAAGCGCTTGGGGAACGGTATCTTCTCCACCAGCGCCTCGTTCATCTCCTTAGGCATCATGCCGGTGAGCGGCGTATCGAAAGCGCCGGGTACGATTGTGCAGCATCTGATGCCCACCCGCGACATGTCCCTGGCAATGGATAAAGTCATGCCCAATACTCCGGCCTTGGATGCGCAGTAAGCTATCTGTCCGATCTGCGGGTCGGTGGCTGCGATGGATGCGGTGTTTATGATGACGCCACGCTCTCCGTCCTCATTTGGCTCGTTGCTTTGCATATGAAACGCCGCCCAGCGGCAGACGTCGAAAGTGCCGATCAAGTTTATATTGACAATCTTAATGAACATATCGAGATCGTGCGGCCCTTCCTTGCCGGCGATCTTCCCGACCCAGCCGGTCCCAGCGCAATGCACCAGAATATGCACATTCTTGAACTCTTGAAGCGCGCGGCCGAAGCCTGCCTTAACCTGATCAGGGCTGGTGATGTCCATGTGAACGAAAATGGACCTGGAGCCGAGATCCCTGACGATGGCATCCCCTGTCTCAGGATTCATGTCAGCGACGACGATGTTAGCTCCCATGTCATGAAGCCGTCTGGCCGTGGAAGCACCCAATCCGCTGGCGCCTCCAGTTATTAATGCGGTGTTCCCTCTGATCTGCATTATCCCCCCTCGCTACATAGACGATGTCGATTTAGGTTTATAAGCTTTCGCGATATTACAACATCCCGGGTCGAAAGTGATAGAACGATCGTGCTATCAAGTGCCTGCATTGAGATTACATCATGTACGCAGGCCGCATAAAATAGCGGCCCGGAGAAAATCCAGACCGCTATCTAACTTACCCGTCGACTATCCAGGCAGTCCCACGACCGAGCACGATATGACACATGCCCACGGCATCGAACCCAAATTGTAAGGCAAACCCAGCTTTGGATTCTTAATCTGGCGTTTCCCCGCCTTACCGACTAATTGTGGATACATCTCATACAACATTCTCAAACCGTTAGCACCAACCGGGTGACCGAAGCCCTTGAGCATGCCATCAGGCTGAACCGGCAGCCCGCCAGAGATATCGAAGAAGCCGCTCTCGATATCCGCCTTAACGCCGCCGCGCTTGCTGAACTGTCCTCCATCACGATTATGTGAATTCCAGCGATATCGCCCCTTTTTATCCGATCACATCTTCCTTACGAAGTTCCGCGATCCTGGCGTCATCATAACCCAGCTCCCGCAGAATCTCACCGGTATGTTGATTGTGGCTGGTAGCCCAGTTGCGAATTTTTATCGGTGAGTTGGAGAGCTTATGCATTGAGCCGACCTGCTTGATCCTTCCCAGCACCGGATGGTCCGATTCCACGATCATCTCTCGCGAGATCAGGTGCTGGTCGTGCTCCACATCATCGACATCGTTGACGGGAGCTACACATACATCCTTGCTGGTTAGCAGCTCGATCCACTCATCCCGCGTCCTGGTAAGGAACTTCTCTCTGAAATACCGGAACATCTCCTCTCGCTTCTCGCCTTCATCGAATTCATACGGTATGAAATGCTCGCACTCAAGCAACTGGCACAGGTTGCTGAAGAACCACGGCTCCAGCGAACCAATGCTAACGTACTTCCCATCCTGCGTCTCGTAGACATTGTACCAAGGGTAGCGACCGGTGAACATCGTATCGCCCCTCTTAGGCATTCCCGTATGGCTGAGCAGATACGGGTTTATCTGCATAGACGTCATCTCCACTACCGCATCGGTCATCGACATATCGATGTACTGACCCTCACCGGATTCATTCCGCGCCATGAGCGCCGCCAGTATGCCGACGGCAGCCGACATGCCACCGAGAAAATCACCTATCACCGTCCCGGGGATAACCGGGGGCCCGCCAGCTTCGCCCGTCAACCCGAGAAGCCCACTTAAAGCTATGTAATTGATATCGTGCCCGACAAGCTTCGCATAAGGACCGCTCTGCCCGTAACCCGACAGCGAGGCATAGACTATTCGAGAGTTGACGGCCTTTACACTGTCATAGTCGACTCCCAACCGCTTCACCACACCGGGACGGAATCCCTCCATAACGACATCTGCAGTTTTAACCAGATCGAAAAATATCTGCTTGCCTGCCTCGGATTTCAGGTCCAGCCCCATCGTGCGGCAGTTGCGCAGGCCGGGACGCTCGGGGCCGAATAGCATCAATACGGGGCCGCCACGTCTTTCCGGGTGCGCTTCATAGATGTGTATGATATCTGTCCCCAGATCTCCCAGCATAAATGAGCAAAAAGGCCCCGGCCCGAGCCACGCCAGATCCAGTACCCGTATGCCTTCAAGAGCCGGTGTCATGGTGAAATAACCTCGATCGAGAGCATATGTAAATCGATATGGTAAGTTCGTTGCGGTTTAGTGCGCGGTTTGTGTGAAAAAGGGGGCGGTAAATCTATAACGCATTTTGTATGGTGTGTAAAACTTGGAGGTCGCCGGTTTAATCTGCTAGAATCCTTCATGTCTTTCCCGGTTGATATACGTAGCTACCTCCGCACACGCTATTTCTGGCTTCTTATCGCATCTATATCCAGCGGCTGACCTTTTGCCGGATCCCTTTGAAGGCTAATGGCGCCTATGGGGCAGATATCCACACATACGCCACACCCCATACACTTGGCCGTATCGATCACCGCTATTTCATCGCCCATTGTTAGCGCCATAAAGCGACAACTGCCATCACAGCTTCCGCACCCGTTGCAGTCCTCGCTGACGACGGCAACATATCCCGACGATGCCATAATTGGTACCGCACCACCCAGAGCGTTCCACATTTTAATGCCCAGGCAGCAACAGCTGCAGCAGTTACAGATAGCGAAAAATTTATTACCTATATCCTTCTTGAAATACGCCGTTTGAACATCACCACGCTTGTGCGCCGCCTCTATGACCTCCACTGCCTCCTCCTGGGAACACCTGCGGAACAGCGGACTTTTTTCAGCGATGAACGAAGCGTACGGATCCCCTACGAAAAGGCAGCACTCCATGGGAGGAGGCAGACAGGGGTTCTCGGCGGCGGCGCGACAGGCGCAGGTGCCGACAGCTATTGATCCCGGATTCTTCAACACTATATCCCTGGCTACCTTAAACGGTATAACCTGCTCCGGGATTGGAACGGCAAGATCTTCCTTCTGTGTAACCAGCTTCACAGCATCCTGAACTTTAACTACCTTGCCATGGTAAAAACTGGTGTCGAGAGAGATCGAGGCTTCTGCCACCCTTTGCACCGCTGACTCTATCAACGTATCGATATCCTCGGGCGGCACCTCCGTACGATCCTTGGGTGACAGTCCGGAGGCTTTCAAGGCATGATATATGAAGTGGTCGATATATTTCATGTAAACATATGCAGAAAAGAAGTCGCTTTTATCCTGTGGAGGGTAGGAATCCCACAACGCGCGGGTTACATCATCCATCGTATCATTCCTCCAGGTCTTTCACCATAGCCATTTCGGGTATTGGTTCCTTATCCTTTTTTCTCCCGTTGCTCTGCCCCCTGCGCCACTGCACATACATCCTTGTGCCCTCTTCTATAGATACTCGGGGCTCCCATCCTAGCTCCCTCCTCGCCTTGGAGCAGTCTACATGCATCCCCTCTTTAAGAAATCTCACATCGGCCCGGGTCAGGAACGGAAGGTTCTTAGATCTTATCAGTTTTGACCACAACTCTATCACTGCTCCCGCAGCCTGCAAAATGAACAGCGGCAAAGTTATGTGAAACTCCGGTTTGCCTACCGCCCGCGCCATGGCCTTGATAAAATCCCTGTAGCGTATTTCCTGCAGCGGGGCTATATTATATATCTGACCCACAGCTTTATCAATGGTAGCCGCCGCTATCACGCAATCGGCGACATCGGTCACATATACCAAGGCCGTCCGCGCATCGCATTTGCCGGGCATGAACACTATGGGCAGGTTTTTCACGTAGCGAAATATCCTGTCGGTCAAGAGACGGCAGCGAGGCCCGTAAATCATCCCGGGCCGCACGATGGTAACATCGATCTTTCCCTGGTTCTGGAAATCCAGAGCAATAAGTTCGCCTTTCAGCTTGCTCCAATCATAATAAGTGTGATAATTTAGAGGACCAATTTCGCATGGAGCGGTTTCATCAGCCGGGGTCTCACACAGACAATTCTTGCCCATAACCGTGATTGAACTTACATACACAAAGCGCTTCACACCAGCCTTAACGCTGGCCTCCAATAGATTCTGAGTTCCCTTAACCGCTGTGGACTCAAAGTCCTCCCATGTTCCCCACCCCGGCATAACCCTGGCCGCTGTATGGATTACAACATCAACACCATCGAGTATACCGGATACGCCATTACAGTCCTCGAGACTCGCCAGACAAACATCCGCACCGGTAGCCCTCAAATGCGAAAGGTCCGAGCTTTTCCGCGCTAAAGCGCGCACCTCATGACCCTGCTCCAATAACATATCAACAAGATGGCTGCCTAATAACCCTGTTGCTCCGGTAACCAGCACCTTCATACTCTATCACCCCCGAACAAATTTTCCTCTCCCCTTAAAATATGTATGGTCGAGCATTACATCCACCCAGAATAAGCGCCCTAGCCACCTGCTACGGCAATTAGAATCAGAACCTCATCGCCCTGGATCAAGACATCATCCAACAATGCTTTCCTGCCGTTAACAAACACATGAACAAATCGAGCCAGGTTCCCATCCTTATCATACAATTTGCTACCCAATTCCGGATACTTCACTTTGAGAGTATCCAAGCATGACGAGACATTAAATATTATAGCACTGTTCGCCGTGATTTTCACCGTTTCAAGACCATCAGTGAACTGCCGCAGCGTGGCTGGTATAATCACCTTAACATACATTGTTTCTTTTTTGGCGATCATGCGATTTCGCACAATGCTCTTATATCGCTCCCGAATCCTGCATCGATCAACCTTAAACGCCTTGACATACGCTGCACCCCGGATCCCTTTCCACGAACACCTCTCTGAACCTCGAACTGAGGCCATCGTAAACCAGCATCCTGCTAACCAGCAGATCCCCGCTTCCAACTATATATTTAATCGCCTCAGACGCCTGTATGCAACCGATAACCCCGGGCGTGGTCCCGATGACAGGCATCTCGTCCAGCGATATAGCGTCAGCATACAGGCACCGCATGCACGGCGTCTTCCCCGGCAGAATCGTGGTCACGCGACCCTCAAAACCGAGGACGGCACCGTGGAGAAGGGGTAACCGACCATTTATAGCAGCACTGTTTAACGCCAGCCTTGCTGGAAAATTATCAAGGCAATCTACTACAATATCGCATCCATCGACTAATCCGTAGACATTGTCCTCATCGATTCGATCGTTAGCTGCTTCTATGCAGGACTTCGAATTTAGCAATTGTAAACGTCTTTTTGCACAGTGAACTTTAACCGTACCGATGTCTTCTTCCGAGTATAGAAATTGTCGATTGAGGTCACTGGGGGAAACGGTATCGCAATCTACAAGCCTGATGTTTCCGACACCAGCGCAAGCCAGATAAATGGAGGCCGCCGAGCCCAGCCCTCCCAATCCTGCTATGAGGACTCTGGCCTGTTGCAGCCTCCTCTGCCCTTCCTCACCAACCTCACTGAGCAAGATCTGGCGCCTGTACTTCACCTCATCCTGCTCGCTCAGCATCGTCACTCCTTCCAGAGGACATCGGGCTTTATTTGTACAGCTTGGCTGAAAGGTCAGTCAATCCCAACCTTTTCAACGTCTCTTCAGTGGGACGTCCATCATTGCCGAGACCCCTCAGCGGATAGAACTCCTTCAGCATGAGATCCAGATCGGGTGCCTGCCCTTTCGCCCCACCTTCAGCTGGCGGTGTAAGTATCTGGCGTGGAAGCCGATCGTCTGCTGCGGTAATTCCCATCAGATTGCTGATGCCACGTTTCATATGCCATATGCGCTCGCCGCATTCCTCCAGCTCCTTGAAAGTGTAATCGAAGCCGGTAGCTGCGTTCATAAGTTCTACAATATCCTCTCCATTTATCACCGATACCACCATGTAACATATAACCATCGCATTGTATATCTGGCCCAGGTCCTGCCCGTGCTTAACAGCTTCCGCTGCACCTTCGTTCCTCTTCACATCGATGCCAGCGTTTATCCCAATATCCGGCCAGGCAAAGATCCCCGTGCCGATACTGTATGAAGGGTCGTTGGTATGGCATGCTCCACGTACACCCGTAGCATATGAAAGCCCCAGCAGGTAATTCGACCTGGGGTCATGCATCGGCACCTCCATCCCCTTGACCTCGACGGCATAATCAGAGGCACCCTTGCCTATCTTTTCGGCAGCTCGCTTCGACCCTTCAGCCAGGACATCTCCGAAACCCTCACGCGCGGCGATCTTCTGGATCATCTTCACCACCGCTGCGTCATCGCCCCACTTAAGCTCCATGCCATCCATATCACTGGCTGCAAGTATGCCGTGCTCGAAGCAATCCATAGCCATGGCGATTGTGGCACCACACGAGATGACATCCATGCCAAGCTGATTGCACAGCTCGTTCATCTTGATGACCGCTGCCATGTCCCCGATCATAAGCAGGCTGCCCATGGTCGCGACACCTTCATATTCTGGACCGGGTCCCGCCATCCCTTTGTATGGGCCTTCAGTGATATGCACTATTCTCTTGCATCCCACCATGCAACCATGGCACGACTCATTTCCGGTAAGAAACTGCGGCCCGCTCAGCACGCCGCCCTCTATATTGGAAGATATGGCGGTGTTTTCACCCAGTGCCCAGTTCTTGGCTGGAAGGTCCCCGGTCAGGGCACTTATCCCTATAGCCGCATTGGTGCCCTGCATTCCCAGAACCTGAACGACGATATTCTCTTTTGCCTTATCGAGTATGGCCTTGCGCCTGGCATTATATCTTTCGGGATCGGCCAGAGGCACCTTGCCGCTTCCCCTGACGACAACGGCCTTGAGCTTCTTGGAGCCCATCACAGCGCCCATGCCGCAGCGGCCGGCAAAATCCTTCTTCTCGTTGCATACGGCGGCGAAACGCACCAGCTTCTCACCCGCAGGACCGATAGCCAGCACCTTGGCCTTTTTCTTATCTCCATGCTTCTCTTTGAGAATATCGCTGACCTCGTGTGTATTCTTACCCCACAGATCAGATGCGTCTTTGATATCTACCTTATCATCTTCAATCACAAGGTATGCCGGTTTTTTCGATGCTCCCACGATAGCGATACCATCCCACCCAGCCTGCCTGAGCTCGGTGGCAAAATTACCGCCGCAGCAGCTCTCACCAAACATATTCGTAAGAGGCGACTTGGCACATATAGAAAAACGCGCCCCGCCGGGAATATTCGTGCCGCTGGTGGGACCTGTAAGTATGAACAGCGCATTATCCGGCGATAATGGATCAACGCCAGGTGAAACACGGTCAAACATGAGCTTAGCTCCGAGTCCACTTCCGCCAATAAACTTACGCACTACATCCTTAGATAGTTTTGAGCTTCCAATCTTGCCATCATTCAAATTTACTTCCAGTATCTTCCCCTCAAAGCCTGACATGTGAACCTCCTTTATAAGGATTATTAGTCGGCAATCTATAATAGCATATTTATAGGAGTAGAGCTTGATTCAAAGCACGCCGCAGAATCCGAACCTGTCTCAGGCTGGAATATATCATCCCCATAGCGAAGTGTCAAGCACATTTTGACTGACAATCTAATGTTATGAGCAGAGGTAGCGACCCGCTGACCTCAGCGTTATATTTCCCTGCCTGTCGATCTCAAAACATAGCCGTCCCGCATAGATTTCTTAAGCCGTATTCCGATAAGTTGATTTAGGCCGATTATCTTGATTTTTCCAATAAGGTATGTTATTTTTACCTTAGTGCGTCGTAAAAAACTAGGAACCATCTTTCGATCCATTAAGTAAGGGGGCGGAATGAAATTCTTCACTCAGGAAATGTCCGAGGCGGCTACGAAACTTACAATGGAAGACCCCGATGTCCAGGAAAAATTGAAGGGTGTAAATATTAGATTCATGCTCTGTGTGACCGACGCCCCCGGTAACGAAGACAGACAGATGGCCATTGCCTTTGAGGATGGCAAAATAGTCGATAACCAACTAATCATCAAGCCGGCACCCAGCGATCTGAGAACCGAGCCGGTCGATACCACTAAATATGCAGCCAAGGTCAGCGGCCCCTATGAGACAATAGCCGCCGTAACCCAGAAGAAGCTCCCCATGCTGGCAGCGCTTGGATCGATGAGAATTGAAGGGGATATGAGCGCGCTCATCACCAACATGACCGGGTTAACCGCCCTCCTGGACATATTCGGAGGTATGCCGGGTCTTGAATATTAAGCCCGGTAATTATAAAAGGAGTCTATCTACAGCACCTGCCTAAAAAGACAATTTACTGTTACGTATATCTTAAGGAGGTATAGCCATGGTCGAGGACGAACGGTACGATATTGTTATTATAGGCGGAGGCCCCAACGGCGGGGCGGCGGCGGCCTACCTCGCCAAATGCGGACTTAGCGTATGTGTACTGGAGGAGCGGTATGAGGCCGGTGGCTCCTGCGAGACGGCTGAGCCCATGGCTGGCACGCGAATATATCCCCATGCTATGCTGATGTACGCAGCGCCCGCCCCGGGATTTGAACAGCTTGAACTCTGGAAGTACGGTTTCCGCATGACGTGGAACCCGGTGGACGTTATTGCCAAGGCCACCAATGGTCTGATGGTTTCCGACGGCGTCGCCGGACTGAGCCCAAAGGATATGGCGGGCTATATGAAAGTTAGCGGCATCGCTGGCAATCCTCCGTTCGCACGTGAGCTGATGCGAGCTACCGACTGGTGCCCACCCCATCCCCCCGACGTAGAGATAAATGCTGATACCATCCCCTACATGCAAGTGTATAAACAGCGCTGCCCCGAAGTGTGGTCCCCCGAGTTACTCGATATGACCCTGTTCGACTTCATGGACGAGTGGTTCGAGACGGAGCCGTGGAAGGTCACGGTGGCGTCCGCCGCCTGGTGGTCTGGAGCCGCCGCCCACTGGGAGGGCGTGGCAATTCCAGCGCTTATCAACGTAATGCTGACCTTTGTATCAGCGCTGAGCATACCCCGCGGCGGGATGCACGGCTACTTCCACGCCATCTTCCGTTGCGCGGTGGCCCATGGCGCCGTCTTCAAGAGCGCCTGCCCGGTGGAGAAGATAATCGTGCAGAACGGCCGCGCGGTGGGCGTTAAATTGCGCGACGATGCCGCCACCAGGGAGAAAACCATCTGGGCGGACAAGGCTGTTATCTCCGCCTGCGACGTCAAACAGACATTCAATGACCTGGTGGGCAAAGAGCACCTCGACCCCGCTTTCCTGCGCAAGATAAACGATATCAGCATCAAGGGTGGCACGCTGTGGGTATCCACCTTCTTCCTCAAGAATAAGCCTTTATCCTTTAAACCGGCATTCCAGGCGATGGGCACCGGTGTGCCCTACGGCGGCGCCTATCCCTGTGATTCGAGGGAGATATATTACGAGAACGTGGCCGACGTGGACGGCTTCAAGGGCGTCCCCAGCGTGCCGCCGGAGCGCTACCTGTGGTTCCTGACCCCCAGCCAGGCCTTCGACCCCACCAGCGACCAGCACAGCGGGAACCATCCCAAGGGCTACCTGACTGCCACCTTCGAGGCGGGGGCCACGCCGCCGGAGTATAATGTGGATGCTCCGGACGCCGCGGACAAGTTGAAGGAAGAGATGCATAAATACTTCGTCGAGGCATTCAGCATCCCTCTCGACGGGCTCGATGAGGACAACATAGTTCATCACTGGTCGGTAGCCCCCTACGAGATGACGGTACGCAACCGCAGCCTCCTCGGCGGCACATGGTGCGGCAGGAGGCATTGCGAGGACCAGCTGTTCCAGAACGCCCCCATACCGGAGATGGCGCGTTACCGCACCCCCATCGACGGTCTGTATCACTGCCACCAGACATCCGGCCATCCCGGTGGCCTGTGCCTGATGGCGATCCCATACAACATGATGCATATACTCATCGAGGACGGCATCGCCGAGCCCGGCGACTGGTGGTACCCGTCGCCGTGGTACATCCCGGAGAAGGGCAAGATATCGGCGGTGCCCCGCGAGGGCAAAGTATCAGCATAGAAAATTTCAGGAGCTTAAAGGAGGATATCATGACAGAGCAGGCCGGAACGATAAACAAGCCGTTTGACGAGTTTCCCGATGTCAGTGATTGGGACGCGGTCATTATCGGCGGCGGGCCCAACGGGTTGATATGTGCAGCATACCTCGCCAAGGCCGGCTTGAAGGTGGCACTGGTGGAGCGGCGCTTCGAGGTCGGTGGCGGCTTGAGCACGGAGGAGATCCTGTTCCCGTGCTACTACTCAAATGTGCACATCATCTACCATATGATGGTCGACTACATGCCCGCACTGAAGGACTTCAACCTGGACAAGCACGCCATCAACTGGGTAAAGCCCAACTCCCAGACGGGCATGGTTTTCGAGGACGGCAGCTCACTGCTGCTGTCGCGGATGACCGCCGACACCAAGGACTCCATGGGTAAATACTCGTGGAAGGACGCCGAGACATTCGGCCACCTGATCCGCAAGTGGCGCAGGATCGTTGACGACATCGTGGCGCCGTCGACCTACCTGCCGGCCATGTCACCCATGGACCTCAGCGTGGCGCTGGAGAAGACCGATGTGGGACGCGAGATGCTGGAGATGACGGAGAAGACACCGCTGGAGATCATCACTGAGAACTTCGAGAACGACCGCATCCGCGCCCTCCTGCTGTACGTCAGCTGCATGTGGGGCATCGACCCCCGCGAGAGCGGCCTCGGCTTCTTCGTCGCCCTCCAGCTGTTCCGCGGCGTCAACAAGTGCTACTGCTACGGCGGCTCCCACAAGATGGCCGGCGCGCTGGAGCGTGTGGTCGTGGAGAACGGGGGTATGGTGCTCGAGGCGGCGGCGGCTACCAAGATCATCATGAAGGACGGCAAGGCATGCGGCGTGGAGCTGGAGGAGGGGCGCACCCTGAACGCCAAGGCGGTAATCTCCAGCCTCGACCCCCACACCACCTTCCTCGACTTGGTTGGAAACGACAACCTGCCGGGAACACTGCAGGAATCCGTCGAGGAGTGGATCTACGATAAGTGGAGCTTCCACACCCTGCACGTGGCCTCGGAGCAGCCCCCTATCTACAAGAAGCTCGATGCCAGCGGCAAACCGGTGCGGGGCTACGACCCGTGGGTCAACGATGCATTCATGGTCATCTTCGGCTGCGAGGGAGTTGATCAGCTCCTGGCACACTGGGACAACGTCATCGCCGGCAGGATAGACGACAACAACTTCTGCGGGCACTCCACCTGCGAGACCGTTTTCGACCCCCACATGACCCGCGTCCCGGGCAAGCACGTTTCCTTCTTCCAGATGCACGCCCCCTACGAGATCGAGGGCGGCTGGGAGAAGCGGGAGCCGGAGATAAACAATGCCATCCTCGACAAGTGGGCCAGGGTAGCCCCTAACTTCACCCGTGACCAGATCATCATGACCAACGGCGAGACACCGGAGGACATCGAGATCCGCCTGCCCAACATGCGCCGCGGCTCCATCAAGCACGGCGACTACCGACCCACCCAGATGAACACCTTCCGCCCCAACATCGACTGCTCCGGGCACGCAACCCCCATCGAAGGGCTGTACGTCTGCGGCGCTTCCTCCTTCCCTGGGGGTACACTTCTCGGCGGGCCAGGCTACCTAGCGGCCAACAAGGTTGCTCAGGATATGGGCGCCACCAAATGGTGGAAGCCTACCAAGGAGATGGAAAGGTTCGTCAAGACTTATCTGGAACCATAAAACCAAAATTTACAATCTCGTCGTCTAACACACGGGCGTTGCCGCAATCGGCAGCGCCCTTCGCTTTCAATTTTATTCATCATATCATATAACCATATCTATTATTCCCCATCTGTCAAATTCGATTCCATGCAGGATATAGCAACCCGACGTAAAATACCAACTTGAAATCTCTTCGTTTATGGTTGACAAATACTGGCTATTATCTTATGATTATGGGTCATTGATAGTATTTTTGTAGTAGTTAAACCGGTGACTATTACTCTATACGAGGGCGGATTATTACATCGATGGCGACTGGCGAGCGCACTCCAAAGCGGTATTCAATACCTGAGAAGTGCAAGCTCTGCGGCTCAAACCAGATAGTGCGATACGGCCGCTACTCCGATATCCAGCGATGGTTCTGCAAATCGTGCAAGCGCAAATTTGTGGAAAACGACGCGCCCCACCGAATGAGGACGCCGTCCGTTCAGATAGCTTCCGCACTGAGCATGTTTTACGAGGGAATGTCCTTCAACACAATACGCCGACATATAAATCAAACCTTCCTCAACTTCCCATCGAATTCGTCCGTGTTCAACTGGGTGATAAAATACACGAAAGTGGCAGTCGAAGCAAACAAAGCCGGCGGAATGCAGCGGGTTAAAATTATAGACAAGTTGGGACATGGGCCATTCTGGATTGCCAACGTAACCCCCTTTCAAATAGAAGGGGGGAACATCTGGGTATGGGACATCATCGATTACTGGAATCGGTTCCTGGTAGTATCGGGCATCTCTCTTTCCCGAACCGAACAAGATGTCAAAACCATCATGGAAGTAGCTGCAAACAAGATTGGGGAACCCCCAGGTCTGGTAATCACCAGCAAGCTCAGTGTATTCAGGGAAGGCATAGATCTGGCCTTTGGATCATATACACACCACCTGCAGGCAACAAGTTCCAAAGTTCAACCGTATCTTAATACCATCGACAGGTTCCATGGAGTTCTCAAAACTCGCAATAATATTATTAAGAGCCTTAAGCGAAGAAAAACTTCCGAACTTATCATAGACGGCTGGTTGGTGCATTACAATTTCTTCAGGCCTCACGAATCTTTGAGATACAGTACCCCGGCAGCAATGGCAGGGATAGACTTCCCCTATAGGAACTGGCTGGATGTGGTTACAAAAGGCAGCCACAGCAGCAATAATTATGCAGGCTCTCCCGATAGCCCCTGAACCTTACATCAACCATAACCGAATTACTCTTATATCTACGAAATACTTGACTTACTGAAACCTTAATAGGTAAAATAGCGCCACATATCCGGAAGGAGGCATGATCATGGTTGATGCAGAGAGATACGATGTTGTAATTGTGGGTGCCGGACACAACGGCACCACCACGGCGGCCTACCTGGCAAAGAGCGGTCTCAGCGTCTGCGTGCTGGAGGAGAGGCCCGAGTGCGGAGGGGCACAGGAGAACGCGGATCCCATCGCTGGGGTGCATATCAGCCCCCATGCCGTGGCCCTCTACGGGGGGGCAGCCCCCGGCTGGGAGCAGCTGGAGCTGTGGAAGTACGGCGCCCGCATGGACTGGGCAGCACAGCGGCTCAGCGGTGAAGGCTTCGCCGGTGGTGGCGCTCTATACCTGCTGTGTACCGATGGTGTTGCAGAAGTCAGCCAGAAAGACCTGGAGGGCTGGCTGAAGCTGAGCGGCTTGGCGAATGGCTTCCTCAAGGACCTGCTGCGAGCCACCTTCTGGTGCCCGCCACACCCCTCTCATGTGGAACCGAACGCTGACACCGTCCCCTTCATGCAGGTTTATAAAGAGCGCCTGCCCGAGGTGTGGACCCCGGAGCTACTTGAGTGGACGCAATTCGACCTCATGGACGAATACATGGAAACCGAAGCGTGGAAGGTGTTCCAAGCGTACATCGCCTGGATGTCAGGCGCTGCCGGCCACTTCGAGGGACAGGCCATCCCCGCTTTCGAGAGCGTTGTTGCCTGCGTTCTATATACCACCGGGGCCGTCCCGTTGGGCTGCATCCACGGATACTATCATGCCCTGTTCCGCTGCGCCGTGGCCCACGGCGCGGTATTCCGCACCTGCTGCCCCGTGGACGAGATCATTATCCGGAACGGCCGAGCTGTAGGGGTGCGGCTGCGGGACAACGCCACCTGGGGCAACAAGGTTATCTGGGCCGACAAGGCGGTGATCAGCGGCACCGAGATAAAACAGACCTTCAACAAGCTCATCGGGCCGAAGTGCGTGGATCCCGCTCTTATGCAACGGGTAAATGACCTCAGCATTAAAGGAGGAACACTGTACGCAAGCGCGTTCCTCACCCGCAAGCCGCTTCGCTACCGCAAACAGTATGAGCAAGCCACAGATACAGGCGTATGCTACCCCATGGATTCACGCGAGATATACTACGAGCATGTGCTGGACTGCAACGGCAGGCAGGGCAACCCCACCATGTCTACCAAGACATATCCCTGGCTGTGGGCCGGAGCCGACAGGATATTCACTAAAGAGTTCCATCCTCAGACCACACGTCCAGACACGGTACTTCAGAGCTCATTAGTGTGTTATGTCCCGCCACCAGAGTACCACGTTGACGGGCCGGACGCCATAAACAAGGAAAAAGCGAAGATAGATGCCTATATGCGGGATTCCTTCGCCTCAGTGGTCGAGGGGCTGGATGAACCCAACCTGATTCGACAGTGGGGACTCACCCCCTGGGAGCAGGAATACCGCAACACCGGAATGATCGGTGGCAACTGGTACGGCATACGCCAATGCCGAGACCAGTGGTGGAACGAGCGGCCCCTGCCCCAGCTGGCGCGCTATCGCGTCCCGGGGATCGACAACCTTTACCTCTGCCACCAGTCGGCAGCCCATCCCGGAGGGCTATGCCTGATGGCCATCGGTTACAACCTGATGCACATCCTCATCGAGGACGGTGTCGCCGAGCCCGGCGACTGGTGGTACGCGTCACCGTGGTACATCCCCGAGAAGGGCAAGATATCGGCAGTGCCCCGCGAGGGCAAGGTGACGGCCTAGATAGCAGCGAGAGGTGAATGATGGAGAACATGATGGAACTTACCAAGCACGAACAGCCGCTTCTGGTCGGCGGAGTATTCGACGAATTCCCCTACGAGAGTACCTGGGATGTTGTCGTAATCGGGGGCGGCCCCAACGGCCTTATGGCCGCAGCTTATCTGGCCAAGGCCGGATTAAAGGTAATACTTATTGAGCGACGTTATGAGATAGGTGGCGGGCTGGTCACCGAGGAGATAATGTTCCCCTGCTACTACTCCAACGCGCATGTCATTTACCACCTGATGGTCGATTACATGCCAGTGATCAAGGACTTCAACCTCGATAATCACGGTATGGCATGGCTCAAGCCAAACCTGCAGGCCGCCATGGTGTTCGAGGACGGCGGATCACTGCTGCTGACACGTATGGTGGAGGACACGCGCGATTCTTTCATGAGGTACTCCGTCAATGACGGCATCACCTTCGGCAAGCTGATGCGCACATGGCGCAAGATCGTGGACGAGATAATTGCGCCGATGACCTACATACCGGCCATGTCCCCCATGGATCTCTCGATTATGCTTGAGAAGACCGACATCGGGCACGAACTGCTGGAGCTCTCGGAGAAAAGCCCTTATGAGATCATCACCGAGAACTTCGAGAACGACCGCATCCGTGCTTTCCTGCTGTATATCAGTTGCATGTGGGGGCTGGATCCGAACGAAAGCGGCGTCGGCCTTTTCGTGCCGCTGCTGCTGTGCCGCGGGATGAACAAGTGTTACTGCTATGGCGGCTCGCACAAGCTTGCCGGCGCACTGGGACGAGAGTTCGTGGCCAATGGAGGCATCATAGTAGATGCATGCTCAGTGAACAAGATAAACATCGAGAATGGCAAGGCTGTAGGGGTGGAGACTAAAGAGGGCCGTAAAATGAAAGCCAAGGCAATCCTCTCAACCCTCGATCCACACACCACGTTCCTCGACCTGGTCGGCGGCGATAACCTGCCGGGCACGCTGAAAGAGGCGACAGAAGAGTGGGTCTACGACAAATGGAGCTTCTACACCCTGCACGTGGCCTCCAAAGAGAAACCGCAGTACAAAGCTGAGGAGCCGTGGGTCAACGAATCGTTCATGGTCATCTTCGGCATCGAGGGTACCGACCAGCTGCTCGAACACTGGAGCAATGTCATATCCGGCAAGATCGACATGAAGAACTTCGGCGGCCACGCCACCTGCGAAAGCTTCTGGGATCCGCATCTAGTCCGTGCCCCGTGGGGCGGCGAGGTCTCCTTCTTCCAGATGCATGCCCCATACGACATCGCCGATGGCTGGGATCAACAATCACCGAAGCTTCAGGAGGCCATACTGGACAAATGGCGGGGTGTAGCGCCCAACTTCACCCGGGATCAGATCCTCGCCACCAATGCCGAGACGCCGGCGGATATCGAGATACGTCTGCCGAACATGCGGCGTGGTGCCATAAAGCATGGCGACTACCGTCCAACGCAGCTCAATACCTTCCGCCCCAATGTGGATTGCTCGGGCCACTCTACACCGATCAAAGGGCTGTATGTCGGCGGCGTCTCCACCTTCCCCGGCGGTCTGGTGCTGGGCGGATCAGGCTACCTGGCTGCCAACAAGATAGCAGAAGATATGGGCGCCAAGAAATGGTGGAAGCCGACTAAAGAGATGGAGAAGTTTAAGAAGACATATATGGTATGACTCCATATATTCAAATGTTTAAAAGCGTAAAGGGTTGGTGTTAATCAAAAAATATGAGATAATTGGCACATGCAGTCCAAGAAACGAGCAGAAGAATAGCAAAACTGTCTATTGGCTCGCCATAACCCAATGGCGAGCCAATGTTTTATCTCTGCAAGTAAAATAAACAGATGCTTTTACCTGCCAAAGAAAATTACAGGGGTGTGCTTATGGTAGAAAAACAAGATGGAGCCCTGACTGGTTATCGTATCCTTGACCTGACAGACAGCAGGGGCTCATATTGTACCAGGCTTCTCGCTGACCTCGGAGCTGATGTTATCAAGATAGAGCCTCCCATCGGAGACTGTGGAAGAGGCATGCCACCATTCTTTAACGACGAGCGCCACCCGGAGAAGAGCCTCTACTTCATATATCGCAATGCCAATAAGAGAAGCATAACCCTGAATATTGATAGTGCCAAGGGCAAAGAAATCCTTCAAAAACTGGTGAAGTCCGCTGACGTGCTGGTAGAAAACTTCGAGCCTGACTACATGTTCAACGTGGGTCTTGATTACGGCACTCTCAAAAAACATAACCCCAGATTGATAATGGCAAGCATTACCGAGTTCGGTAGCGACGGTCCGTATAAGAACTACAAGGGATCAAATATTGTAGACTTTGCCCTCAGCGGGGTCATGATCACCAGCGGACCACCAAAGAAAGCGCCGTGTCTGCTGCCAGGCACGCCTGCCCACGACGCAGCCTCAATGATCGCCGATATAGAGATACTGGCAGCCTTATATTGCCGCGATGCCATCGGCAAGGGGCAAAAGATAGACGTCTCCGTGCACGAAGCGGCACGCACCGGCCTGTATCCCTGGTCAGTGCCCATCTACTCGCACTCTCTCACTCCGGACGGACCTCTGCCAGCACCAGAGACGCGGCTGGCCGACTCGATCTATCCCGTCTATCCATGTAAAGACGGTTACATCCGGGTAATCGCTCTGACACCCAGACAATGGCAGGCCCTTGTACGGGTGCTGGGCAGCCCCGAAGTCCTCCTCATGCCAGAATGGGAAAATTTCATTTCCAGGATCGCCAACGCTCAGGACCTCTATGCCATTATGCTGGAGTTCACCACAAAATATACTCAGATAGAGCTATTCGAGTCCGGGTTCCGTGAGGGTGTGCCTATCGCTCCCATATACGACATACCCGGATTTGTAAATAGCTCCGATGCCAATGCCAGAGGTTTCTTCGTAGAAGTAGATCACCCCGTAGCGGGTAAGGGGAAATACCCGGGTCCACCCTATAAGTGGACGGTAACCCAACCCAGTGTAAAACGACCCGCGCCCTGTCTGGGACAGCACAATGAAGAGGTCTATGGCAAAGAACTCGGTCTCTCGAAAGATGAGTTGATGACCCTGCGAAATGCTGGAGTCATCTAGGGAGGATAGCAGATGTCACACAGTGCACTCGACGGAGTAAAGGTGGTAAGCCTCGGCACCGGAGTTGTCGTGCCGGATGCAGCCAAGATACTCGGTGAGCTTGGAGCAGATGTGATAAAGATAGAATCGAGTTATAATCTCGATTTCATGAGGACCATAGCGGCCGAGAAGAACAGCAGCGCTGGATTCAACGAATCGAACCGCAACAAGCGGAGCTTCGGAGTTGACCTCAGGACAGATAAAGGGAAGGAGCTTGTCAGGAAACTTATCGAGAAGAGCGATATAGTTGCGGAGAACTTCCGCGGCGGTGTAGTTAAGAATCTGGGCATGGACTATGAAAACGTTCGCAAGGTCAAGCGAGACATCATTTACCTAAGCAGCCAGGGATTTGGCGGAGGCGGACCACACAGCGGCTACCCGGCTTACGGCCCCATGTTGTCGTCTGCCTCTGGTATGCTTTCCATTTGGAAGCACCCTGATGATCCCTATCCCGTCGGCTCTAACTCACCCCTACCCGACCACATGGCCAGCAAGCAGGCAGTCATCGCCATACTGGCAGCTCTCGACTATAAGCGGCGCACCGGTAAGGGACAGTTCATTGATATGGCGCAGACGGAAGTAGCCGCTGCCCTTATAGGTGAACACTATCTGGAATATACCATGAACAAACGTAAACCGCAGCCAAAGGGCAACCGCTGCTCCTACGCAGCCCCTCATGGATGCTATCCCTGCACCGGTGTAGACAACTGGATAGCTATCAGCGTGTTTACCGATGAAGAATGGGGGAGCTTTGGAAAAGCCATCGGTAGTCCAGCCTGGAGCAGGGAACCCAGATTCGCCAGTACCGCTGGACGTCTGCAATTTGTTGACGAGCTCGACAAACTGGTGGTAGAATGGACATCTGGCCGAGAGGCCTATGAGGCCATGACGACATTACAAAACGCAGGGGTTGCTGCTGGTGTCGTACAGCGGGCTCCTGATACCATGAAAGATCCGCAGATCGCTTTCGACAAGGCACTGATAGAACTGGATCACCCCGTAGTCGGAAAACGGCTTTACCCCAACATTCCTTTCCACATGTCTGAGACTCCTCCTACTCAGAGTACCCATGCTCCTATGCTTGGACAGCACACTGAAGAGATTTGCAACAGCGTGTTAGGCCTGTCGGATGAGGAGATACAGAAACTCAAAGATGAGAAGGTTTTAGAAAGCCCATAGGGCGAACTATTCATTTTCACATTAGAAAGGGAGGTTTAATCTTATGAAGGCAGCCGTCCTGTATGAAGCCAATACCCCATTGAAGATCGAGAATCTGACCCTCGATGAGCCGCAACAGAACGAGGTCCTGATAAAACTGGTGGCTACAGGTGTGTGTCACACCGATCTCCATTTCATGAAAGGCGAGATGCCCGCACCAATGCCTGTAGTGCCCGGACATGAGGGGGCGGGCATCGTCGAGAAGGTAGGACCTGGCGTAACAACTCTGAAACCGGGAGACCATGTAATACTCATGGTAGCTTTCAACTGTGGCAAGTGCCGCTACTGTTACGAAGGAAGACCTACATGGTGCTCCGAGAATCTGCCAATCCAGATGATGGCTACTCTGCCTTATGGAGGCATGAGGTTGCACAAGGGTGACCAGGCAATCCATCATCTGTTTGGACTTGCCTGTTACGCCGAGAAGGTAGTAGTACATGAGCGATCTGCAGTAAAGGTCAGAGAAGACGCCCCCTTAGATGTGGTATGTCTGCTGGGATGCGGCACATCTACAGGCATAGGCACAGCCATTAATACAACCCGGGTGAAACCCGGCGAGAGCATAGCCGTTTTCGGTTGCGGCGGCGTTGGACTTAGCGCTGTAATGGGGGCACACCTAGCTGGTGCCAAGGTCATCGCCATCGATGTCCTGGACAGTAAATTGAAGATGGCAAAAGAGCTCGGTGCCGATCATGTCATCAATGCTAAAAATGATGACCCTCAGATAAAGATAATGGAGATACTTGGTGGCGGAGCTGACTATGCACTCGAGTTTATCGGCAATGTCGAGGTTATGACCAAGGCTCTGGGCTCCATAAGACCAGGTGGACTTCTGGTGGTGGCTGGCATGGCCCCACTCACCAGTATACTCAATATAATGCCATTCGAATTCCTCATCGGCAAAACTATTACTGGTGCAGTGCAGGGGGATGTGATACCTCAAATAGACATCCCCAGATATGTTGATTTATTCATGGAGGGCAAACTACCCATCGATAAACTGATAACCAGCACATATAAACTCGACCAGATCAACGAAGCATATGAGGCTTTGGAGAAAGGTGAAACGATACGAAGCGTTATCAAGTTCTAGACTTTTTTCAAATATGACTTTCATAATAATAAGGAGGAGACCATGCCAGACGAGACATTTGATGCAGTGATTATCGGGGGTGGGAACAAAGCCCTGTTCCTTGCCATGTACCTGATCAAGTACGCCGGCATGAGCGTTGGTATCTTTGAGCGTCGCCACGAGATCGGCGGCTGCCTCGCCACGGAAGAAATCTCCGCCCCGGGCTTCCGAGGTAACACCCATGCTACTATCCAGTTGCCCTTTTACTACCTGCCGCTGTGGCGCGACTTCCCCGAGTTCTGGGACTACGGGGCCCAGCTTGACCAGCACATATGTGGCGCCGGAGGCAGCTTCGTAAAGGAGCAGGACTGCCTCGGCATCTACAGCGAGATGTACGACATGGACCAGACGCGCACGGCAAAAGAGCTGGAGCGCTTCTCCAAGAAGGACGCCGAGAAGTGGCTCAAGATGAGAAAGCTGTGGCTCAGCCGCGAGATGCAGCGGGTGCAAATGGATATGATGTATAAGCCAGCCGAAGAACGTGCTTTAGACCCCAATGTCTTAAACCGGCAGCTGGGGGTATATCCCCTGCTTGTCGATTGCGGCCCTGGGATCAACCCGGATTCGCTGCTCCTTGCTGCCACACATGTCCATAATGCGCAGGAATGCTGGGAGAGCAAGGCCCTGCAATATATCAACCTGAGGTTCGTTCTATCCTCAACAATGGATGTCAACCAGACAGGCGCCGGCGCCTGGACCTTCGGCTACGCTGCCATGATGCCCAGCATAGCTTTCGCTAGGGGAGGAACGCACCAGGTAGCACATGCCGCCCATAAGATTCTCTGCCGCGACGGCGCCAAATTCTTCCTCGGTGTTGAGGTTGAAAAAGCCATCATCGAGAATGGCGAGGCCAAGGGCATCAAGCTCAAGGATGGCAGCGTTATCAAAGCAAACAAACTGGTGGTAAGTACACTGAACCCGACGCAGCTCTGCTTCGATATCATCGGCAGGGAGCATCTCGACAGCGTGCTGGCGCGCCGCATTGAGCTGCTGGAAACCGGCTTCGGCTGCCTGATGTGGTACACCTTCGCCCTCCACGAGGCTCCCAAATATGCTACTGCCACCGCCAACCCGGACGTAAACGATGCTTACTGGTTCGGGCTGGCGGAAGATGCCGACCCGATGCATGTGGCCTATGAGTGTTACTATGCCAGGATGGGCGAGTTCCCTCCGCTGGAGCACTACTGTTCCACGGTATGGTGCCATAGCATACCCGACCCTTCATATGCACCGGCTGGTTTCCATACCGCCAATAATGAACAGCTTGGCCCGTTCGCGCGGCGTCACACAGAAAGGGAGTGGCTAGACATCAAGAAGAAGTATGCCGAGGACCTGATGACCATATGGCAGAGGCATGCACCCAACATGACGTGGGACAACATTATCGGTGTCGATACCAACAGCCCATACGACCACCTGCGGATGAAGAACCTCTTACCCGATGGCAGCATCGGAGTGCTCGACCGGGTGCCCCATCAGGTGGAGGAAAAACGGCCGACACCTGAGTTGGCCAATCACAGGACGCCCATCAAGAATCTGTACGCCACAGGTGGAGCCTGGCACCTTGGAGCTAACTCTGGGGCTACCGAGTCATACAACTGCTACAAGATAATCGCCAAAGACATGAACCTGCCAGGCCCGTGGCAGGAGCCGGGCAAGGAGGAACCCGAGTCTCTGGTTGATCAGTTCTTCTGGGTAATGAAGAGACTTGAGGAAACGGGCAAAACGAGGCCAGGACCTGGTAAATGGAACGTCTAATTCGTTGAGGAATTGGGGGTAAGAATGGCTAAATCTAAATACGATGTAATTGTGGTGGGATCCGGTCCCGGGGGACTCTGCTGTAATGCCTTGCTGTGCAAATGGGGCTTCAAAACGTTGATGGTGGACAAAAATGCAATACCCGGTGGCAAAGCCATAACCGTAGAACGTGACGGATTCGCTTTCGATATGGAGCCAAAGCTGCAGGTACCTATGACAGGATCATCCCTGGCACGCATCCACACGGAACTGGGGATAGAGGACCAGCTTGGCGCCATCCCCTGCGATACTGTAAAGCTGGCATACCGTCCCAAATCAGCCGATGCATACAAGGTGGTAACTGTACCGCAGACAAACGTCGATCCTGCTCCGTTGTTCGACCTGTGGGGACTTAACGACAAAGAGCGTGAGGAGGCCATACCAATACTGGCTGAGCTCGCATTTCTAACACCGGAACAGTTAAGTCAGATGGATGATATGACCTTCGACGAATGGCTAAAGCAGCGCAAAGCCCCTTGGGGCGTCTATAGTTTCTTCGCCATGCACGCCAACGGTTCTCTGGCAGAGCCAATCGACCTTGTCGCCGCTTCTGAACAGGGCGCTATAATGCAGCACATAGCCACTGCCGGTGGAGGCGGTTACTACAACGGAGGCTTCGGTAAAATCATGGGGAACCTCGCCAATTATATCAAATCCAAGGGCGGCGATATAAAAATGGGAACGCGTGTGGAGAAGATCAAGGTCACCAACGGCCGCGTAACCGGCATTGAGACTTCTGCCGGGGCTTTCGACTCCGACATAGTGGTCAGCGACGTCGGCATCCAGCCAACGGTGCTCAAGCTGGTCGGCGAGAATGAGTTCGACAGGAGCTACGTGAACTACATAAGGGATCTAGTCCCTGGCTGGGCTTTCACTGCCATCAGATACTTCCTCAATAAGAAGGTGGTACAGGAACAGATGGCCTTGATCTATGCCGACGATTCCTGGTTGAATATGGAGCGATTTCTTAAAATCCGCTCCGGACACGTCCCCGACGAGGTTATCGCATTCTTCACTGTCCCATCAAACTACGACCCCGCCATGGCACCACCCGATAAACAATGCATAGTCGCCGGTACCATCTGCTCACCCGACCCCAAAGCTCCCGAGATTAAGATGCAGAACGAAAAAGTGGATAAGCTGCTGGACACGATATTCCCGGGGTTCATGGACGCATGTTTCCTGAGAGAAGCCGCCGGGCCAGCTGAGATATCGGCGGCCACACGCGACAGCGTCCTCCCTGGACAGGGCGGCGAGTGCGTTGGATTGGGACAGATAGTGGGGCAATGTGGCAAATACAAGCCAAAGCAGACAACACCAATAAACGGACTGTTCATCGTTGGCGCCGACGCCGGCGGTGTTGGCATGGGTACACATCAATCTGGAGAATCTGGCATGAAAGGTGCCCATCTGGTACACCGGTATCATACGAAACGTATGGCAGCAACCTAAAATATATCGAGGAGTAAGTCTATGCCGATAAACAAGATACTGGACAGCTTCGATGAGGCGGTAGCCGATATTCCCGATGGCGCCACTATAATGGTCGGTGGCTTCGGCACTGTTGCCAGTTGCCCCAGCTTGCTGATGGAAGCACTCGATCGGAAAGGTGTAAAAAACCTTACCACGATATCGAACACTACCGGCTTCGGTTCTGATGTCTGGAAGATACTGGGTTATAAATTTGCTGAGGACATGGATATCCTCGTCAGAAATGGACGAATCAAAAAGGCCATAGCCTCCGCACCGGTCAGCGCAGTATATGAAAACAACTTTGAAAAGCTGCTGCGTGCCGGTAAGGTTGAGCTGGAAATGGTTCCTCAGGGAACTCTTGCTGAGCGTATACGCGCTGCAAAGGCAGGCCTGGGTGGAGTCTATACACCCGTTGGTGTCGGTACAGTGGTAGAACAGGGGAAAGAGGTCAAAACAATTGACGGTAAGAAATACCTCCTAGAGTTGCCTCTGAAAGCCGATTTCGCCCTGATAAAAGCACATAAGGCCGACCGCTGGGGCAACTTGGTATATCGTGGCAGCTCACGTACCTTCAACGAGACCATGGCAGGCGCCGCTAGAGTAACCATTGCCGAGGTGGACGAGGTTGTCGAGCTCGGTGAGCTCGGACCGGAGGAAATTGTCACCCCTGCAGTATACGTGGATCGAGTGGTGGCGCGACCTAAAGAATACGAGGGTAAAGAAGGAGAAATAAGCAAAGAAGCTATTGAATCACATGAAAAGTTCATGAAGCGAGGGAGCGCGTAAGGAGAATCCTATGGAAGAGAAATTCAAACTCGATCGACAGACCATGGCCCTGCGTGCCGCCAAGGAATTTCAAGATGGCGACTCAGTCAACCTGGGTATCGGCATACCGGTGTTATGTGCTAATTATATCCCTGCTGGCAGAGAGGTACTGTTCCAATCAGAAAATGGCATCCTCGGTTTCGGGGCAGTGACCGCCCCTGGTGAGGGCGACAATGATTTTTTAAATGCCAGCGGCCAGACGGTACATATCCAGCCGGGAATGAGCTGCTTCGGCCACGCAGAGTCTTTTACCATGATTCGAGGCGGGCACATAGATATCAGTGTCATGGGAGGATTCCAGGTCTCGGAGAAGGGTGACCTTGCAAACTATATGGTACCGGAGAGGAAGATCGGTACTATCGGCGGGGCTATGGACCTGGCCTACGGCGCCAAACGTAAGATCATAGTTATGAACCATACCACCAAAGATGGCCAGCCCCGGATACTTAAGAAGTGTACTTACCCGTTGACCACCCTGGAATGTGTAAATCTGATTATAACCGATATTGCCGTCATCGAAGTGACAGAGAAGGGACTGATATTGAAAGAGATAGCACCGGGATGGACACCGGAGGAAGTTCAAAAGCTGACCGAACCGAAACTGATTATTGACCCTAAACTGAGTGAGATAGAGCTCATGTAAATATAAGTAGCCAAATATATCCTTAATAACTAGGAGGAAACATGCAGGAAAATTACGATGTCATTATAATCGGGGGGGGTCCCAATGGCTTAACGGCCGGCTGCTACCTCAGCAAAGCGGGGCTCAAGGTTCTCCTTCTGGAGAAGCGGATCGAACTGGGCGGCGGGCTGGCAACGGAGCAGATCACTCTACCCGAGTTCTACCACAACACCCATGCCATCTACCACTTGATGGTAGACTACGCACCGATCATCAATGATTTCGAGCTCGAGCAGCGTTACGGCCTTAAATGGATACACCCTGAGCTCGAATGGGCCATGCCGCTGAGTGACGGCAATTGCCTGTGCATCTACCAGGACCTGGAAAAAACCTGCCAATCCATCGCCCAGTTCTCCAAAAAGGACGCCGACACATACCGCGAGGTAAGCAAGAGATTCTATAACATAGTGAATGACTTCATCGGCCCCGCCACATACTGCCTGGCGATGCCTCCACTGGAGCAGGTAATCCAGCTGGACAAGACTCCCGTTGGCAAGGACATTAACGAACTGACCGAAAAAACCCCTGAAGAGATAATCGACGAACTGTTCGAACATGACGTCGTCAAGACACTGATGCTCTACATCGCCTGTCACTGGGGGCTGCAGTACGACGCCTCGGGTGTCAGCTATATGGTGCCCTTGCTGATCAACCGCGCCACCAACTATCGTCTGCTTCATGGTGGCTCACACCGATTATCGAACGCCCTCACCCGATTCATGCTTGAGTACGGTGGTGAACTGCTTACCAGCGCACAGATCAAACGGATTCTGGTGGAGGGAGGCACAGCTACCGGCGTAGAGATGGAGGATGGCACAATCTACAAAGCCAATAAAGCCGTCATCAGCACTATTGATGTAAATCAGACTTTCTTAGACCTGGTTGGCAAGGACAATCTGGATTCGATGTTTGCTGAAAAGGTTGAGGCCTGGCAATGGGAGCACTGGAGCCTGTACCACCTGCACATGGCGATGTGGGAAGCCCCCCAGTTCAAAGCCGCCGAAAAGAACCCTGATATAAACAAGGCTTTCATCTATGTGCTGGGATTTGAAAGCACAGAAAACCTTAAGAAGCACTGGAACGCCATGATAAACGAGACCGGAGAGCTTACCGAGCCCGATGGATTCAACTGCTGCTTCCCCAGCGTACACGATCCGTATCAGGCGCCGCCGGGCAAATGTTCCGGGCTCATCTCCCAGATGGCCCCGTACGTGCTCAAAGGCGATAAGAATAACTGGTTGAAATATAAATTCAAGGAAGAGCGCGCCGAGAAGTTAGTAGGCGTATTAGGTAAATATGCCCCCAACATCACCATGGACAAGATCATGTGGCATAACTCCACCACACCGGCCGACATCGAGAACAAGTTCGCCAACATGGTTCGCGGCTCCATAAAGCAGGGAGCCTACGACTCTACCCAGATGGGCTACTGGCGCCCCAACGACGACTGCCCCAACCACCGGACGCCGATCAAGAACCTGTACATGGGTGGCGCCAGCAGCTATCCCGGCGGGCTGGTCACATTCGGAGCCGGCTATGGAACCGCAAACGTGGTGGCTGATGATACAGGAACCAAGAAATGGTGGTCCGAACCGAAGACTGTTACCGATGCCAGAGCCAAAGGCATGCCGCTTTAGAACAAGCGAATACCCTGATAAGTCGAGGAGGAAAAGATGTCCAGCAACAAATACGACGCAATAGTAGTTGGAGCCGGACCAGGTGGCACCACCTGCGCCGCGTTGCTCCAGAAATGGGGACTGAAAACGCTGCTCTTGGACAAGAACGACCGCGTCGGCGGCAAGTCCATGGTGGTCAGCAAAATGGGCTACTCCTACGAGCTATGGCCGGTGCTGGCAACCCCTATGATGAACACCAAGTTCCATGAAGTCATGCAAGAACTGGGCGTGGAAGCGAAGATGTCACAGATGGTTCCCGCAGGTGCTGGCGGCGGTTTCCTGTACCGCCCCGGCAAGTCGAACAAGCACGAACTTTATCTGCTGGTTCCGCCTATTATGTACCCCGATTCCTTGACAGCAGAGGGTAAGGAGAAAGCCGATAAACTGTTCAACGATATGGTCGCCATGGAACAGGCCGATTTCGACGCCCTGGACGACGTCAACTTTCACGACTTCATCAAGCGATATGACGTGCCTCAGTCCGTATACAGCTATATGGCGGTCATGTGCAACATCCTCTTCGTGGAACCCATCGATATCACCTCCGCATCCGAGATGGCCAGGACGATGAAGGACTTCGTCACCAAGCTGGGTTCGGCCTACTTTATGGGCGGTCAGGGTAAACTTTTCGAAACCTTCGCCGCTGCATTTAAGCGCGACGGCGGTGATCTCAAATTGAATACCCGGGTGGAACGAATCATTGTCGAAGACGGCCAGGTCAAGGGTGTATACACCAGCAAGGGCGCATTCTATGCCCCCATAGTGATCAGCAATGCCGGTATCCAGCCGACGGCTTTAAAACTGGTAGGCGAAGAACACTTCGACAAGAGCTATGTGAATCGCATTAGAAGCCTGGTGCCTTCGCTGGGGCTGATCGGCAGCCGCTACTTCCTCGATAAGGTGGTATTCCCGGACTGTGCCTATATCATATACTCGGACGACAGCTGGTGGAATATGGAACGTTACATGAAGGCTAAAGCCGGTGACATACCCAGTGACATGCTTACCATTATCTTCAATCCTTCAGGTTTCGACCCCAGCCTAGCCCCCGAGGGTAAGCAGTGTATCCAGACAGCTACTCTGTTTCCCGCTGATCCCAAGATTAAAAACCAGAAGGCGTGGATAGATGAATTCGAGAGGCAGATAATTAAATTCGAGCCTCAGCTTAAGAACCACATCATCCGCCGCGAGGACTACACCACCACCGACGTCAGCCGCATGACCCGTGACGGCGTAGTGCCCGGACAGGGCGGTGAGTGCATCGGCCTGGGGCAGATGGTCGGCCAGTGCGGGCAATATAAGCCTTCACCGGTCGCCCCGATCCAGGGGCTATTCTACGTCGGCGTCGACGCCGGCGGCTATGGCGTGGGGATACACCATGCCACCGATTCAGCCACCAAGGTAGCACCCAAAGTACTGCAGTACTTCCAGACGCATTAATCTCAAACTTGAGGTAGCACAAGCCCCCGATTGCCTAACCTCCTGCGTCGGGGGCTATTTTTATGCATCACTTTCAAATCGATTTTCCCCATTCCCATTGCAGAACTGAATCGTGTCCCGACTGGAATTAACCAACCATTTACAATCATAATTTTAGATGTGTACTTCACATCGGCCATCCGTGTTTATTCATATGTTCAGTCGGTATTATTTACGAAGACTATTGCTTATTCTTTTATTTTGTGGTATATTATCGTACATAGAGCTATATTCAGTATTTTTATCTCCGCAGAGTGGTGCGGTACATCTGCGATTCAGCGATGCGAGGTAAATACAGTGAGAATCCTTCTGGTGGAAGACAACCGCGGGGACGCCAGGCTGATCCAGGAGATGCTGGAGGAGGCAGACGCCGGTGAGTTTAATCTTATATGTGCGGAGAGCCTCTCGGAAGCTTTGAAATGCTTCGATGAAACCTCGGTAGATGTTATCCTGCTGGACCTTTCGTTGCCCGATAGCCACGGCCTCGATACATTTATTAAGATAAACAACTGCGTCCCCGCAATCCCGGTTGTCGTGCTGAGCGGGTTCGGTGACGAAGCCTTCGCCGTGGAAGCGGTGCGCCGCGGGGCTCAAGACTACCTTGTGAAGGGACAGACGGACAGCAGCCTTCTGGTACGTGCCCTGCGGTATGCGGTGGAGCGCCAGCGCACTGAGAATGCGTTTGTCCAGGCAGAAAGGCTGAGGGCGCTGGGGGCGATGGCAAGTGGTGTGGCCCACGATTTCAACAATGTCCTGGCAGTTATCCTGGGGCGGGTTGAGCTAGCCCTAGAGGATGTGCAGGATGCCAAGCTCAAGAGAGACCTCCAGATAATACAGAAAACGGCACTAGATGCATCGAGTACAGTGAGGCGGCTTCAGGAATTCTCCAGGGTCAGGGTAGGACATGCCCTGGAACCGGTGGATATCGAACAACTCATCCACCATGCCCTGCAAATGGTGGAGTCCCGCAAGATACAGCTTAAAGAAACAGGCGCTGACAATATCGATATCGTGACCAATCTGTCCAGTGTGGGCTCGGTCCTGGGGGATGCCGCCGAGCTGAAACAGGCGCTGGTCAATATTATCTTCAACTCCATAGACGCGATGCCGGAAGGCGGCAATATCACCGTTACGAGTGAGCAGGAGAACGGCTTCGCGGTCGTCTCGATAAGCGACACAGGATCAGGCATACCCGATGAGATAAAGGGACGGATCTTCGATCCTTTCTTCACGACGAAAGGCTCGAAAGGCCTGGGACTTGGCCTGAGCGTGACCTATGGCATCGTAAACAGGCACGGCGGGAAGATCGATTTCGAAAGCGCTGTGGGTGAGGGCGCGACCTTCGTTATCAAGCTTCCCGTAGCTGGGGAGGTAGAACCCAAAGCTCCTGCCAAGCCCAAAGCGCATGCCGCCACAGATGCCAGTATATTGCTGATCGATGACGACACACAGGTCAGCGAGGTGCTTGAACTGATGCTGAAGAAGATGGGTCACCGGGTAACCGTATTCAACAAGGGCAGAGAAGCTGTAAATGCTTTTAAGGATGGGCAATACGATATAGTTATCACCGACCTGGGCATGCCGGACCTCACCGGCCGCGATGTGGCCAAGGCCATCAAGAAGGTAAACGCTGCCACTCCTGTGCTACTGATCACCGGCTGGGGTGTTCAACTGGAACTGGACGAAATGCCTGAGATCGACGGCATAATCGCCAAGCCATTCAGCAAAGACGCGCTTTCAGATAAGATTGCGGATTTGCTGGTGGCAAAACTGGGAAAGCGAAAATAAAACAGACAGATATTTAGTTCTACCATAGCAGCCGATAGCAAACCCGGTATAAAACCCCTGAACGACTTCGCCATAAACCGATTGAATTAGTACCACGCCGCTTCGATCAGCCATGATCCGATTGTTTTTAAAGCGTTATAGTTGAGTTCATATCCGAATACAACTGTGTTTCGTCGATTTCTCATGTTTCCCATAAAACAATATATCGATGGCATTATAACTATGGATGCTCACCAGTGCCACACCATGAGAGTTGACAAAAACAGTAGAACGGATTTATATATTAGCATGGCGAGGCCATTGAGCGACGCAGTATGCTCCATCAGGCACCACAGTGCTGAATATGTCGGCTCTGCTGTGGTGCACACAGACAGCATTATTCATGCATTGCGATTTAACAAAACGGCAGGAGGGTTAAATGGGATTTCCGTTAGGGTCACAGGAACTGGCGAACGAGATGTGGAGGCTGCAGGAGGCGGGAGACCCCGACTTCATGGGGGCGATTAAAGAGTTATCGATCAAGCTGTTATTTGTCGGTACCGACTGCCCGGGCAACGAGGACCGGCAGCTTGCAATCGATATTGAGGACGGCAGGTTTTTAGAGATCGAAGTCTCTGCCAAGCCAGCCCCAAGCGACCTTAGAACAACGCCTTTCGACCATACCAAGTACTATTTCCGTGTTATCGCCCCCCAGCAGATCCTGGTCGATATGGTCAATGGGAAAGTGGAAGTGGTGGACGTACTGGGGCAGATTAAGTTAGAGGGCGACTTCGGCAGGTTCATGGCGCAGCTCCAGCCATTCCTGCGTTTTTTCGAATATCTCAGCACTTTAGGTATTGTTCCATAATGAGCAAAGTAAAGATTGAAGGAGATTTCAACAAACTCATGGCGAATGCCGGGGGATTCATGGCATACATAGACTTCCTGAAGACAATGGATATCGAGCCGTGACTCCCATTGCGATCAGAGTATCTCAAACCGGATAACACTAATCAACATCTGCAAGATACCTTTCCACAGAAGCGTCAATATAAGATACACAAAAGCGCCGTCGAACTGACGGCGCTTAAAGTGCAATCAACGGTCTGCTATGACAAAGCACTGCAATATGTACACGTCATGTTCGGCTACCCTCGATTGACACTGGAATGCGACACGTTTGAAATCGAAGCTGACAGATGCCATCCATCCATACGTATCGACCAGGCCCTGAACTACACGCTAGGCGCACAGTCTCCAGAGTAAATCAAGAGATTCGATGCTTGACTGCGACCGTCCATGATGGCTATACTCACTGCTATGAAAGGGACAGTCGGCATCCTCGAACTACAGGACGATCGTTTCATTTGCGATGTCGTCTCCCAACTTAATGGAATTGCGGTCCAATTTATTTCCTTAGGCAGCGAGAGGATCCCATTTGAACGCGACTACAGGGTGGTAGTGGATCGGCTGAGCTTCGGTTACCCCTTCCTCAGGGAGATAATCAAGAACCTGGCACTCGGTGGAACCTATGTCATCAATAATCCATTCGCCGCTGCGGCCACCAACAAGATGCTCGATATACGACTGGGAAGACAGATCGGGATAGACTTGCCTAAAACCATCGTATTGCCCGATCGCGCTTCTGTTACCGAAACGGAAGGGCTGGTTGCCGAGCCATCATTGGGCCATGTGGGCGACGAAGTAGGGTTTCCCTGTATAGTTAAACCTTATAACGGATATGCATGGGAAGATGTCCACGTCGCGGGATCGGTGGAGGAATTACGGAACCTGTACAACGTCCTTGCCGGGCGTCATATCCTGCTGGTGCAACAGCTCATTCAATTCAAGGACTATTTCCGTGTTTTCTGCTTTGACAAGAAGGATGTACTGTTCATCAAGTGGGTACCCAAGCCTTTCGCCATGGGGCAATACCTGTGCTGCACACCGGAGGACATCGGCAGCGACAGGGAGCGACTGGCCGACCTGACCATAAAACTGAACGCCGCGCTAGATCTGGACGTAAATGTCATTGAATGGTGCGTGGACGCCGACGGCCGATGGTGGGTAATCGATGCGTTCAACGAAGTTCCCGATGTAACCAAAGAGGCACTACCACCCGAGTGCTATTCATGGATTGTAGATCGGTTTGCAGCCTGCATAGTAGACAAGCTTGACCCGGATAGAAAGAACCGAACTCTCTTCGGCTGACCGGCCACCTGCTGCGCATACCACAATCTGGCTATAACAGACGAAACCACAAACGCTTTTTACTTCGCCAGTTAGGCTGTTCACTCGTCAATCGAATTGTAACGCTGACTCACCCTTAAATCGAACTCCACCACTGCCATTATTCGTGAGTGTTGCGACATCGATTGCTGCTTAGCATAAAGCCGAATCACTCTATCAACTACCGAGACTAAAGGTGCGACTCTGCAGCGCTGTACACCGCACGCAACCTGTCGCCCAGTATGTGGGCCAGACGCGCCATCACCCTGTAGCCTACATCCGGCTCGTTTTCCAGTAGCGAACGCAGGGCGTCCCCACCGACGGAAATTACCCTGGTGGGCTTCTGACATATGGCAGATGCTGTGGAATCGCCGGGGCAGTATAACAACGCCGTCCACGCCATAGCCCTTCCCCTTCCCAATACCGCGACCGTGGTGTTAGCTTCGCGATTCCCCAGATAGAAAGTCCTCTGGAGCAGTACCTGACCCTCGATAACGATATAAAGCTTGGTGGTGTGCTCGCCCTGAGTGAAGATCATATCCCCAGCCTCATAGGATTCGATCTGACATGACCTGGCGAGCGCCTTGGCCAGCCTTTCCACCTCTTCTTCGCTTAACATGGAGAAAAGCTCACACACTTTCAAGCCATCAATTACTTCTTGCGACATTTTACCTTCGCCTCCAAAATAGTATCAGATATATACAGAGTTCTGTCGATCCTGAACGGTGTCTGGCTCAGCTTCCCCTTAAAAAGTTCAGGACCACCCTGTTGAACTCACCCCTCTTCTCCATAAAAAACGAATGAGAACCGCCCTCTATTCTAACCAGCCGTGCATCGGGTATCCTGCTGGCCAGCAAATCCGAGGATTCCGACGGCAGTATCCTGTCACCGGTACCGACGATCACCAGCGTTGGAGCTTTTATAAGGTGGAGTCGATCCACTGTGCTGTAATCAGCCACCGCTTTCATCTGCCCCAGTATCCCCTCGACTATACTGCTGAACCTGAAATATATTTTGGACACCGGCACCAGGAATATCCTGAAAGACAGCTTGCTGAATGCCAGCCCCGTGATATTGGCCATTACCCTGCCCATTGTCTTCACATCGATATTATCCAGATTTGCCTCTACAGTTCCATCCCCCAAACCCAGCATCTTCTGATGCTTCAGTCGCATCAGGGAATCGTCCTCCATGCCTGCAGTGGTACATACCAGCACGAGCTTCCTGACCCGCTCGGGGTAATTTATCGCCAGCTCCTGGGCGATCATGCCACCCATCGATGTGCCCATCACATGAGCGCTCTCGATTCCAAGGTGATCCATCAGCCCTATGGCATCGTCAGCCATGGTTTTTATAGTATAACGCTCTACCGGCTTGTCGCTCCTGCCCACACCACGATTGTCGAAGAGTACCACCCTGTAATGCCAGCTGAAGGCCCGCTTCTGGAAAGTCCAGCCCACCCTGGGCCCCCCGAGTCCCTGTATCATAATTACAGGCTCACCGCTGCCACATATCTCGTAATCGATATTGATACCGTTTACTTTCGCTCTTGGCATATTGCACGGCTCCCGATGCCGGATTACACAGCAACTGTATAACCAGCCAATCCGAATGTCAATATCATACGCGGTGATTCCGCAAAGCATTGTGCCAACCAGCCCGAACAGCATACAACTTTGCAAAAAGGTTCAAATTCTGGTATCAATATAGGCAGGAAAATAAATTATCACCCATCATGAACAGCGAAAAATCGGTTCCCGGAGACGGTCGACGACAGAGGACGCTATCAATTCAGGTCACCTCCGATACGATCGATGCAATCGATCTAGCGATAAACAAGAATAGGATTCTTCGGCGGCTGGGTTACACAGTGGATGCCAAACCCAGGCCGGCTATCGAATCCTTGCTGATCGACACATTGGAGGAAGCCTTGACGATGTTACAGCCGGTATTCTCCTGTACGACGATGGACGTGCAACGGATACACAGGCCAAATATATCCCTGTCCGGCGGCAGCGACGCCAGCGTTACCCTGACCAGCGATGTGCTGTGCCGGGCTCTGGCCCCGTGTCATCAGGCGATCATCTTCATCTGCAGCATCGGGCAGGGTCTCGAGGACAGCGTAACGCAGATGATGAGACGGGGGCAAACACTGAAAGCATCCATACTGGATGCCATCGGGTCTGAGGCGGCAGAAAGGACTGCCGATTATGTAGAAAAAACGGCTGGTCGATCGGCTGAAGCGGCCGGCGCAGGCATAACCCTGCGCTTCAGCCCCGGCTACTGCGACTGGGACATCTCCCAGCAGCGCCTGATATTTGGCCTGTTCGACTCCGGAACTATCGGTGTGAAACTGACCGAAGAATGCCTGATGATACCGCGCAAATCCGTGTCCGGCATCATCGGTGTCGGGTGGGCCGACGCGAAACACCTCAGGGTATCGCCGTGCCGCTCGTGCGACAGGCGCGATTGCGACCACAGGCGATAGGCGTCACAGGATAGACCCATTGCCAGGATATCATCGAAATAGAATATAATGAGCCACGTCGCCCGATTTCCTGTAGCGAGTAACATGGATCCAGGACCGCCATGTTAGTTATCACTGGGAAGGCATAGGCACCAGTAATAGGGGCCTCCTCAACACATATCGGCAGGTCAGGCTTGCAGAATAGCGATTGTCGATAGATCGTCGTCGTGGGCATATCGGCTGCCTGCACAGTCCGACTCATGGCATCATGATGCGATTGTGCAGCTGGCATGATGCGATATACACCAGACAGGTTTAAGAAGACGCGAACCTTGACAGCCAGTATCGCAAGGTATATAAGATTGTTACAGCCTGTGAAAATATAAGGTAAATAAAGAGAATGCGAAAAGAGCAAAAACACAACAGAATCGCAGGCGACAGCCAGATGCCCAATAGCCATCGGGTTATTCGAGAGGAAGCAGAGAGGCTGCGCACCCTGTTCGAATCGATGCCGGATGCCGCCGTCATCGTAGATGCCGATCTGAATGTAATCGATGCCAATCCTGCAGCAGCCCGGCTGGCGGGATTCCAGCGCAGGGAAGACTTCATTGGAAGCAAGGGGTTGGATTTCATCCCACGAGAGCAAATTTCTGAAATAACCGCATCCTTAAACAAGGCAGTAGAGGGAGAATTTAGAGACAGGGTGCAGATGTCCATTGTGAACGCCACCGGCAAATATGTAGACGTTGAAATAAGCGTATCGATTCTTACTGACGACTCAGGGAAGATAGAAGGCTTTATCGTCATCGGCCATGACATATCGCAGAGGCGTCTCGCTGAACGGTCACTGCAGGAAAGCGAGATGAGATTCAGGGGGCTGTTCGAGAACATGAGCAGCGGAGTCGCCGTGTACGAGGCTATAAACAACGGCGAAGATTTTATATTCAAAGACCTGAACAGCGCCGGGGAGAGGATATCGCGGATGAGGAAACAGGCTGTCATTGGCAAAAGCGTCCGCAGCGTCCGTCCCGGGCTGGCTGAGATGGGCTTCATCGATGTCTTGCGGCAAGTGTGGCTGACCGGCAAAACGGAGCGCCTGCCCACATCATATTATCAGGATGAGCATATCAGCGGGTGGCGGGACAATTACATCTACAAACTTCCTTCAGGAGAGGTGGTAGCCATATACGATGACGTCACCGAGCGCATAGAGGCACAGGATGCCCTGCGTGAATCGGAGGAAAAGCTCAGGATAATATTCGAGTCGATGAAGGATGCGGTGACCATCACCGATATGACGGGCATGATCATCGATGTGAATGAGGCTGCGCTGCGTATCGGTGATTTCGACAGCAAGGTAGAGATCATAGGCCATAACGGCTTCGACTATGTCGCTGAAAAAGACCGCGCCAGGGCTCAAAGGAACATGGAGAGGTCGTTCCAAAGCGGCAGTACAGAAACCGTGGAATACACGTTTCTTAGAAAGGATGGCACTGAATATGCGGCTGAATCCAGCGCATCCATCCTGAGAGATGGGTCTGGGAAACCCGCCGGCACACTTTCAGTATCGCGGGACGTAACTGAGCGCAAACGCATTCAGCAGGCGCTTGAGGAGTCCGAGGCTAGATACCGCTCAGTTATAGAGAACGCCAACGAGGCTATAGTGGTAGCCCAGGATGGCATGCTCAAATTCTTCAATCCCAAGACGCTGGAGATAATGGGCTATTCTCGCGAGGAACTGGAATCGAGGTCTTTCCTGGATGTCATCCTCCCAGAAGACCGCGAGATGGTGGCCGAGCGACATATACGCAGGCTCATGGGAGAGGAGTTGCCCCATGTATATTCCTTCCGCATTATCGATAAAGACGGGAACGTTAAGTGGGTGGAGATAAACGCGGTTTTAATAGAATGGGACGGCAGGCCCGCCACACTCAACTTCCTCAATGACATTACAGCCCGCCGGGAGGCGGAGGAAGCTCTGCGGGAGGGCGAGGAAAAACTTCGGCTGATGTTCGAGTCCATCGGGGAGATGCTCATGATCCTGGACCTGCATGGTAAAATGGTCGATGTCAACCCATCTCTCATACGCACAATGGGCTACAGCCGGAAAGAGGAGCTGCTCGGGCGCAGCGCCGCTGACCTGGTAGTCGAAAGCGATCGGCAGAATGTCATCAATTATACGATCGAGTCCATTAAGCAGAGGGAGATAACCGGTAAGTCGGACTACAGGCATCTTAAACTTAAGACAGCGGATGGCAGTCTTCTGGACGCTGAGTACAGCATCACCCTGATGCACGATAGAAACGGACGCCTCACCGGGGTCATCGGCATCGGTCGGGACATAACACAACGCCTGCGCGCGGAGAGTGAACTCAGACGGCGCAACAGGGAACTCTCTGCCATCGCCAGCGTAACACAGATGCTCAGCCAGCAACTCAGGCTGAACAGGGTCCTGCATACCGCCATGGACAGCATCCTGGATGTCGTCAACTTCTCCGCTGGAGCCATCTGGCTCGTCGACGCCGAAGGTGAAACCCTGGAACTTGCCAACCATCGAGGTTTCGGCGAACAGTTCGCGCAGTCGGTTGCCACAATACCTCTCAGCTCCGGCATAACGTCCCGGGCGTTCAGGACCGGGAAGACCGTTGCAGTTTCTAATATTGCAGCGCAGCGGAATCTGTCGCAGAGATATAAAGACGCCACATCCGCGGAGGGTCTGAAATCGTTTATCAGCATACCGCTCAAGACCAAGGTCAGGACCCTTGGCGCCATGGGCCTCTTCAGCCGTGAACGCCTCGACCTCCCGACGGAGGACCTGCGACTGCTGGACACCCTGTCGGGACAGATCTGTATCGCCATAGAGAATGCCCAACTCCTGGAAAAGCTCAGTGAATTATCCGAGACGGATGCCCTCACCGGGCTGTATAATCGTCGCACCTTCTATGCCATGCTGGAGACAGAGATCAGCCACTCCGGCAAGCTGGGTCACCCGTTCTCGCTGGTCATGCTGGACCTGGACGGGTTTAAAACCTACAATGACAGGTTTGGACATACGGCGGGTGATGCCGCCCTGAAGAGCTTCGCCACCGCGCTCAAGTCGGCGCTGCGCAAGAGCGACGTCGCCTTCCGCTACGGCGGTGACGAATTCACCCTGATCCTCCCCGGCACCGAATCCCTGAGAGCGCGCAGTATCATCGACCGCATCCGCAGCAGGTGGACCCAGACTCCCTATGCACACTACTCCAGCGCCGAAACCCCCATAAGGTTCAGCGCCGGCATCGCCCAGTACCCAGACGATACCGAAACCCTCGACGGACTGATATTCCTAGCAGATACCGCGCTGTTCCTGGCCAAACGGGAGGGCGGCTACCAGTCCATGACGGCGTCCGAGTTGGGGACGCTCCCGTCAGATGTACTGGGAACCGCAACGCTGGAACAGGTATTCGCGCTGGCTTCCATGGTAGATTCCCGGTCGCCTTACCTGGATGGTCATTCGAAGCGGGTTGCCATCATCGCCGGGGCGGTCGGTAGTGCGCTTGGCCTTGACGAGGAATTGCTGTCGCAACTCCACACGGCTGCCCTGCTCCACGACATCGGCAAGTTAGGGGTGCCGGACACGATACTGGGCAAGCCGGACAGCCTGACGAAGGACGAGAGGCATGTCATCGACAAGCACCCTGCCGAGGGGGCGCGGATACTGAGCCACGTCATGGACCTATCGGCCATAGTGCCCTATGTCAAGCATCACCACGAGTGGTATGACGGCAGCGGTTACCCCGACAAACTCAATGGGGAAGAGATACCGCTACTCGCCAGGATACTTACCGTCGCTGATTCATACGATACGATGACCACACCCCTGCCACACAAGAAAGCCATGAGCCATAACGAGGCCGTCGAGGAACTGAAGCGCTATTCAGGCATACAGTTCGATCCGGAGATCGTCGAAGCTTTTTGCCGAAGTGTGAACAGGAATATCGCCAAGGAATGATCTAACCTGCGCGATGCGGCGCACATCGCCTTCACTCGAGCGGTACGCGCAGCCTGATATCGTCCGCTACCATCACAGCGCTTCTGGCGCAGGCGGGCAGCCCGATCCACCCGGCAGGCTTGACCCCGTCGCCGACGTTGTACAGGTTCTCCACAGGCGTCTTCTGCGGCATGTCCAGACCGGGCCAGCTGAAGTAGCCCGGGCACTCGTCGCGGAAGTAGCTGGTAGTGATGATCTCGGCCTTCTTTTCGAACCCCGGCACGATGTCCTTCAGTTCCTGTAAAATCCCCGCCTTGTCCGCCTGCACATCGTACGGCGGCAGCGATGAGAGAGGCGTGCCGCCGGCCATAAGCAGGTGCTTCCCTTTCGGTGCGAGCTCCGGGCAGAGCAGCGTTGGTGTATTCAAACAGCTGAGCCTCTGGCCCATAACGAACACAAGTGAGTCACAGTCGACCAGCGGCTCATCGCTGCAGGCGTGGACCGCCATGAACGGCGCCGGCCGCAGCGTCTTACGCATCTGCTTGAGGTACCAGCCATCGAAATTATCGCTTCCAGCCAAATCGACGGTTCTCTTTGGCCCTGCGTTGCTCACCACCGCCTTGGCCCTGACTTCGACCGTATCGCTACCCCTTTGCACTACCACCCCTGCCACCTTGCCCCCATCGACCATAATCTGCTTGACCTGACAGCGGGTCACCACTTCGCCTCCTTTGGCCTCGATCGCCCTGGCCAGCGATTCCATCAGCTCCAGGTTCCCGCGTGGCGCTATGCCGACGCCTTTGCCCTTTGGCATCTTGAGATACTCGAAGAACTTGCCTGCCGGCAACTCATCGTCATTCACGAAATGCGTCGGGCTAACCAGCGCCCAGAAGGCGCGCAACACCCTCTCGTTATCGGTATACTGGAGCACCCAGTCGCGCAAAGAGATGTTGTCACCAGGCTGCTGCCACATCAGCGCCTTCTTCAACCCACCCATCACCCGCCCCGCCTCCGCCTCGCTGCCCGCCGCCTGAGTCAGCATCATCCGCATCCCGCCCTTCGCCGGCATCTCGTAGTCCTTCCCTTCGAAGCGGTAGCGGAACGGGGACGTCGGCCGCACATCCAGCTTTGCCCCGACGGAATTGAAAACCTCTTCGATCACCCCACCCATCTCGATCTCTATCGCCCCGGTTGTTATCTTGTAACCTTTGTGTTCTATTGTGGAACAGCGCCCCCCAACCTTCGGCAGCCGCTCGACCGTCAGCGCCTTATAGCCGGCCGCGGTCAGCAGCGCCGCCGCCGACAGCCCCCCAATCCCGGAGCCGATTATCACAACGTCATAGCTGTTACGTTTCACTCAAACCTCCTGAATGTAATCCACGAACTAACATTGCTTTAACCTGTCATAAGACATGGATTGGAATCGCCTTCAGACACAATGGCTCCCGGTCGAAACGTCAGGTTGCAGAAATTTATTGAACCGACATCAAATTAGGTTATTCTGAAATCTTCCTTACCATCTGCCTAGTGAATTGTGGCATTTCATTTTGGTCCATGCATTCGAAGGCTTCGCGCCAACTGATAACCTTGTGAGTTATGCTTATTTCCTTTTTGAACACAAGGAACATAAAGTCTGTCCTAATGCCTAAAAGGTCCTCCATCATGTATTTCTGAAGTTCCATTTGGCCCACATAGGCTAATCCACGATACCGAAATATTGCCTTTTCAGCTTCAGCTGCCGGATAAAATCCTTCTCCTGATTCATACTTGGCTTCAATGCAAACTGCATGATCTTTGTCGATATGGATTACGATATCTGGCTTGATATTGAAGGACCACTTGAACTTGCAAATGTTAAGAAAATCGTTGTTATCCGGGAAATTGGCGGTGTACTTGGTGATTGCCCACTTACCAGGATATTGGATAAATTCTGATGATGGCTCTCCGCCAACCCCAAATGTAATATTGATTTCCTTCAGTGACATCTCAAGGATTCTGTCAACATCTCGGATGGGCAAGTGGCAGCGAATGATTCTCTTCTTCATTTCCTCATCATGGATATTCGCCCAAAGATCTCTAAGATAGGAATACTCGAAATAGATCCCGAAGTCAGGGCCAATGTTCGCTGAGAATCCACATTCTCTTAGAAATCTCTCAGCGTTTCCAGGCTTGCAAAGAGCAGCGAAAAGGATTGCTGCGTAGTTTCGTTCCTCACGATTGATCTCGCAGTAGTTCGGAGATAGGTTGGTTGTCTGTCTAATGCCCACTTAATATCCCTTTTCAGCTTTATAACATCACTTCTATCCCATCGCAACAAGCTTTAGGATAATAAACCAGCACAAGCAGCAAGTCAAGCTAATACGCGCAGGCATATCCCACAGCCTGTCCCATCTGCCCCAACAAGCTATTGACAACCGCACGAGCTTGCTTTAGTATTTGTTTCTCTGCCATGGCTGTCGATTGAAGGTGCAGCTGCACAAGATAGCAGCCTGTCACCACCGAGATAAAAGTCACATACAGCAGCCCGAATCCAGTCTAAAATCCGTTATCGTAAAGGGGGCGCGATTGAAAGTTCTCGGCATCATGGGCAGCCCGAGGTTAAAAGGCAACACCGACCTGCTGCTGGATGAAGCCCTCAAGGGAGCAAAAAACCGGGGGGCGACCGTCGAGAAGATAGTCGTCGATGGTCTGCATATAGAGCCCTGCCGCGAAAACTACGGCTGCGAAAAGGACGGCAGGTGCGTCATCAGGGACGACATGGACAGCATATACGCCAAGCTACTCGAGGCCGACAGGGTGATACTGGCATCGCCGATGTTCTTCTACGGCATCACCAGCCAGTGCAAGGCGCTCATCGACCGCTGCCAGGCGCTGTGGGTGAAGCGCTACACACTTAAACAGGAGCCGCCGGCCGGGCGCAGGGGAGCCTTCATCGCCGTCGGCGCGACTAAAGGCAAAACCCTGTTCGACGGGTCGATACTCACAGTGAAATACTTCTTCGACGCCATCGGCGTGGAGTACGCCAGCGAGCTGCTGGTTCGCGGCGTGGACAAGAAGGGCGATATCAGAAAACATCCTACGGCGCTGTCCGACGCCTTCGAGTTGGGACAAAGGCTGGCGGAAGAGTAACGATCGTATCCCGGGAGGTGCATGATGACGGTCAGGAACACCGGCGAACAATACCGCTGCAACGTCTGCGGCAACGAGGTCACTGTGACCCGGGCAGGCGGAGGTACGCTGGTCTGCTGCGGGCAGGATATGCAACTGATAAAGAAATGACGAAAGGAGCGAACGATGCCAAAGATATCGAATATCGAGGACTGGGCCATGGCGAGGGAATCGCTGCGGGAGGAGCTGGACGCGATCAACAAATACGAGGAAAGAATAAAGAAGACCAGCGACAACACCTTGAAGAAGGTGCTGCAGCACAACTCGGATGAGGAGAAGGAACACGTCGCCATGCTGGTCGAGTGGCTGCGCAAGAGCGACCCCAAGCAGGATAAAATGTTCGACGAGCACGACTAGGCGGTGCGACCGACGATAAAAAATGTTGGAGGACAAAGATGCCCTATACTGCCAATGATTACAGTAAACTTATCGGGATGAACGGCTTCAGCGAGACGCTGCTGAAGAACCACTTCACCCTGTACCAGGGATACGTGACCAACACTAATAAGGTGTACGACACGCTGAAGGAGATGCTGAAGGCCGGCAAGGCCACCACGCCGGAGTACGCCGAGTTGAAGCGCCGCTTCGGTTTCGAGTTCAACGGAATGCGGCTCCACGAGTACTATTTCGAGAACCTGGGCGGCAAAAAGGCGCTGAGCAAGTCGGGCAGGCTGGCAAAGCTGCTGCCCGGCGGATTCGGCAGCTACGATGACTGGGAGAAGGACTTCCGGGCTACCGGCGCCATGCGCGGCATCGGCTGGGCCATACTGTACCAGGACAACACCAACGGCTGGCTGTTCAACCAGTGGATTAACGAGCACGAAACGGGACACCCCGCCGGCTGCCAGCCAATACTGGTCATGGATGTGTTCGAGCACGCCTTCATGCTGGACTACGGCCTCAAGCGCGCCGATTACATCGAGGCCTTCTTCAAGAACATCAACTGGGATGCGGTGGAGGCCAGGTTGGGGCTATGCGATTGTACAGAACCTGATGGAGCTAATCCCGCATCTGAATTCTGAGTTATCAGCGATATCGAACGATAATCGCTAGCGAAAGGTGGATTATGGACACGAAGGTATTACACCTGATCAGCTACGGACTATACATCGTCTGCTCCAAGAAGGGCGACAGCATAAACGGCCAGATAGCCAACACCGTGATACAGGTCTCATCCGAGCCGCCGCGGATATCGGTATGCATCAACAAGCAGAACCTGACACACGAGTTCATCCAGGACAGTAAAGTGTTTACCGCCTCGATCATATCGCAGGATGCCCCGCTGAAGCTCATCGGCGAGTTCGGATTCAAGTCGGGACGCGAGGTGAACAAGTTCGAGGGGTACAAGTATAAGGCGGACGAGACCGGCGCCCCGGTCGTTCTCGACAGCTGCCTGGGCTACCTTGAGGCCAGGGTGATCGACTCAATGGATGTCGGCACACATACGATCTTTATCGGCGACCTGGTGGCTGCAGAGACCATCGCACAGGGCGAGCCGATGACCTACGCCTATTACCACCTGATAAAGCGCGGCACCACGCCCAAGACCGCGCCGTCCTATCACAAAGATTAGGAGGCATGATCGAGATGGCTAAATACAAGTGTACCGTCTGCGGATACATTTACGACCCCGAGGTGGGCGACCCGGAAACCGGCATACCGCCGGGGACACCCTTCGAGAGCCTACCCGACGACTGGGCCTGCCCGGTGTGCGGCGCCACCAAGGATGAGTTCGAGAAAATATAGTTGTGTCGAAGGATGCGAGCGAGATGCCTGAGCAGAAGGCGTGCCCCGACTGCGGTTGCCTGATCGCCGGCGAAGGTTACGAGACCGGCGGTGTGGTTTTCTGCTGCGAGCCCTGCGCCGAGGGCGATCCGTGCCAGTGCGGCTGTTGCAGCCAGCCTGAGAAGCCACGACCCTCCGGGTGACAAGGGTGCGAAAGCAGAAACAGGACGCTCTGACTATTGACACAGGGCGGAAACGAACGATAATAAATCGTGACGGCATGGCTCGAACCATGAGCAGAAAGGCGTATAGATGAGCAAGGTACAGCTGGCGAAAGGGGTTTACTGGGTAGGCGCCATCGACTGGAACATCAGGAATTTCCACGGATATTCCACACATCTCGGCACGACATATAATGCCTACCTTGTAGTCGACCAGAAAGTCGCCCTCATAGACACTGTCAAAGCCCCGTTCTTCGACCAGCTGATCGAGCGGGTAAACGAGATCGTGCCCTTCGAAAAGATCGACTATATAATCTCCAACCATGCCGAGATGGACCACTCAGGCTCCCTGCCGATGGCGATGGACAGAGCCAAAAAGGCCAAACTCGTCACCCTTGCCAAATTCGGCGTCGACGGGCTGAACAAGCACTTCCATTGCGATTGGGACACGCTCCCGGTCAAGGAGGGCAGCGTGCTGGATCTGGGCAAGCGTAAGCTGACATTCATTCCCACCCCCATGCTGCACTGGCCCGACTCCATGTGCACCTACTTGGTCAACGATAAGATCCTGTTCTCCATGGATGCCTTCGGGCAACACCTGGCAACTGCGAAGAGGTTCGACGACGAGGTGGGGCTGGACGTCATCATGCCGCAGGCAGCCAAATACTACGCCAACATCCTCATGCCCTTCGGAGACCTGATAGTCAAGGCGGTCGATAAGCTCAGCAGTGTCGACATCAAGATAGTCGCCCCCAGCCACGGCGTCATTTGGCGCTCGCATATCGACGATATCGTTAAAGCGTATGCCTCATGGGGCAAAGGAGAGTCGATACCCAAGGCAGTGATCGTCTACGACACCATGTGGGGCAGCACCGAAAAGATGGCGCAAGCGCTGGCGGAAGGCATCATCGATGGGGGCGTCGAGGTGAAGGTGTACAACCTGACGAGATCGGACAGCAGCGACATCATCAAAGAGGTGCTTGACTGTAAGGCCATCGCCATCGGTTCGCCAACGCTCAACAACGGGCTGTTCCCCTCGGTGGCCGGGTTCATGTGCTACATGAAGGGCCTCAAACCGAAAGGGAAACTGGGAGCCGCCTTCGGCTCATACGGCTGGGCCGGCGGCGCGGTCAAGGCCATCGAGAAAGAGCTGGCGGACGCAGGCTTCGATATGATCGACCCAAGCCTGTCAATCAAGTTCGTCCCCGACGAAGGCAAACTGAAACGATGCTACGAGACCGGCAGAACGATAGCCAATAAGATAAAGTCAGCTTAACTGGAGGGAGGTAAACGCCAATGGTTGATGCACTGGATGCACTCAGGCTGGGTATCGAGAGGGAGAAAGGGGCTCACAAGTTCTACAGCGACGCCGCCCAAAAAGTGACCAACGAAGCCAGCAGGAGCATGTTCAACTGGCTCGCCGGTGAGGAGCAGGGGCACATCCGGGTGCTGGAGAAGGCACAACAGGCGGTCCAGAGCAAGAAAGGCTGGCCGGGCGAGCAGGAGTGCCGCGACTCCGGCGACCTGTCCCAGCCGGTGGAGAAGGCCGAGTTCCCCAAACTCGCGGAGGCCAAAGCTGAGGTCAAGGAAGACGTACCTGAGATGGAGATCCTCAGCCGCGCCATCGCCGACGAGAGGGATGCAATGTATTTCTACACCGAACTCGGCGAGGGAATCTCTGACCCCGAGGGCAAGAAGATGATGAAGACCCTCGCCGCCATCGAGAAGGGGCACCTGGAACTCCTGGAAGAGGAATACGAGTGGCTGCGCCGCTCCAGGCAGACGTTTACCATCCACCGCTTCACCCTGCCCGGCAAAAGCTAAAACCCGGCTCGACCGCTTTTAAAAATCACATGGCAGACTGGATACCCGCCAGCGGCAGCGGACACCCGCTCGAGGCGCTCGACGGCGCGCCGTTGGAAGGTGTGACCCTCGAGGTGACGCTGGGTCCGCGGAACCGCTACGGCGCGACATATTTCAAAGCCTCGCTGCGCGATGCCACAGGCAACGCCAGCCAGCCCTTCTTGCTGGCACTGCACAGCTCCGGCCCCTATCCCGCCTTCAACTGGATCGAGATCATCACATTGAACCGAGACGCTGATTTACCCAATGGCACGCTGACCCCGTCCGACACCGGCGTCCAGCAACTGTTCAACCGCCTCTCAGCCCTCATCCCGCCGGGCGGCCACCTGATGGCGGAATACGAGAGCGACGGCTGGTCGGAGACCCGGCGCGGCCTCGCCTGCGGCATACCGCCGGTGGCTACGCCACTGGGCGATGCGATGTTCCACGCCGGCTGCGGCATCGCCTTCAAGGACTGGCACTTCGCCGAGGGCGGCATCGAGGGGCCACGTAAGCTGCAGGGGTACAAGCCGCTGGACGACGGGCACCGCCTAGCACGCGCTGCCGACATGCGGACGGAGATCGAGTCATTCATCGACAGCCAAACTAAAAGCGGCTGCCGCGACCTGTGGGAGGCAGCTATCGAGCGGGCGAATAAGATACTCTCCGAGCTGCCGCCAGCCTGACCCGCCCGCAGGACCGGTGTCCCATGCTGGCCTGTGCACCGACGAGGAGATGGACTCCCACAGCCCGGGCACGATAGGTTCGGCAGAGAGATATTCAGCAACATGATCGCACCGGGATGTCTCCTGGCGCTGGCTCAGATCGACGCACACACATCGCCCATCGTACTTCCCATAGTTCCCATTTGCCGCGTTTGGTGTATAATGCTCTGAGACACGCGGATACGAGACATGGCCATACAGTTAGACCTCCTCAACTCGATACCCTATTTCCAGGGGCTGAGCCGTCCCGAGCTTGAAGACATCCGGAATGTCATCTTCGAGAAAAAGGCTGAGCGAAACGATATCGTCCTCACTGAGGGCGACCCGTCCACAGCCCTGCTGTTCCTCGTGTCGGGGGCGCTCAAGCTGTTCAAGACCTCATCGGAGGGGAAGGAACAGATACTGCGCATTTTGCGTCCCGGCGAGGCTGTCAACGACGTTTCCATATTCGACGAGGGTCCCAATTTCACCAGCGCGCAGGCGATGTGCCCGGCGGTGCTGTACGGCATCGATGCCAGGAGGCTGAAAGCCATGATGGATAAATACCCCGCCATCGCCGGCAACTCTCGCCGCATACTGGCCCAGCAGGTCCGGCACCTGGGCACGCTGGTGGAGGATCTGTCGTTTAAGCCTGTGATCGGGCGGGTGGCCAAGATACTGCTGGAGTACGCCCGCGAGACACCGGGGCCACGGCCGCGACTGACGCAGCAGGAGATGGCGGCCATGGCGGGCACGGCGCGCGAGGTGGTGGGGCGGTCGCTCAAGGCGCTGGAGGAGGAAGGCGCCATCAGGCTGGAGCACAACCGGCTGGTGGTGGAGAATAGGAAGGCGCTGGAGGACATAGTTGCCGCGTTTTCATGATGCGGGTGAGACCCAGGTCACATTCAAGCGAAGGAATATGTTGATACCATGACGGAGGGATGAACGGGAAGTGGCTGATATGCCGGTTATAGATTATGAAAAATGCGATGTCTGCGGGCTTTGCGTGAGCGCCTGCCGCTGCAATATACTGGTGATAATCGATGGCAGGCTGGCTGTGGTTCAAAAAGAGAAATGCGACATTTGCAGCCGCTGGTGCACGACGTGCGAGGACCTCTGCCCGCGCCAGGCCATCACCTGTCCATTCGAGGTAATAAGCGAAGACGGACAGTAGCCGATCGGGGCTGCGTCCCCGCTTCGTACAACCAGAACACCGTGAGACAAAAGTCGCATACACCCGCTGCATATCAGGCGTAGAATTCCCCTGGAGGTGCGAGAGACAAAACCATGTATAATACGAGTGTGCGACAGGGGAAACCCATAACCCGGAGGCGGGTCCTGCACTGGGTTATCGCCGCCGCCTTCCTGGCCCTGCTTGTAACCGGCCTGATAATTTATACCCCTACACTTTCTACACTGGCATCCGGAGGAGCGACACGGCTGATACACAAGATAGCCGCGGCCATGCTGATAGCCGCGCCCGCCATCTACGCCGTGGCAAAACCCGAAGCCGCTCGCCAGTGGTTAAGAGATGCAGCTGTCTGGAAAAAACTTCAATCCAGTGACCCGCACTTCGTCAATACGTGGCAGCGCAAGCACAAGTTAATCATATCGCTGGGCTTCATCCTGTTCGCCGTCACCGGCATGCTGCAGTGGTTCTTCAAAGGATCGATTCCGAGTGGTGTATTCAACATATCGCTGTTCGTCCACGGCATCCTGTTCTTCGCATCCATTGTCGTCCTGCTGTACCACGTATACTTTGAACTCAACTGGTGGCTATGGAAGCGGCGTTACTGCCGCAGGTGCACTTTACCCCTGTGCTCCGCCTCGTGCCCGGTGAGCGCCGTCGCCGTTACAGCCGGCGGAACCGTCGAGCGCGACGCCATCAAGTGCAACAACTGCCGCCTGTGCCTGCAGGACTGCCAGCGCCAGGCCCACTACCGCAAGACCGTCCGACGGTAAGCGCACCGTCAGCTCGGGCATCCTCACGACCTGTGCGAACCGTCCATCCGACAGCCTCGATCGATCTCACCTCTTTGCGCTGCCTTCGTGTTCCAACGGGATATAAGTCACATACAATCGGACCGCCCCGGACTATAATTGAGCCGCAGCAGTTAAGGGGGTGGTGCATGATGGGCAAGAGAAAAGCAATGGCGACTGTGGACAGAATTAAGGAAAGGGCCGTTGAGCCTGCCGCTCAGACAACGTGCGGGTGTTCCCGCGGGCACTGCCACTACTGGGTCATAGAGACGCCCAGTGGCCCCATCAGCCGGGGCATGTGCAAGTTCTGCGGTCTGACCCGGGATTTCGACAGCTTCGGTCCGGACTCGTGGTGGCAGGGGTATGCCCCCGATGTCGTGGTGCCCGGTCTTCCGGATATATCCAATAAGGATAAAAGCGGTTAAAATATTACTGTTGACATGAGCATTCAGCAGGAGAACGACAGTCGCATGATAGACGACCGGCTGCAGAAGAAGAAAGATAACAAGATAAGGAAAAAGCGGAAGGCGCTATATGCCAGCATTGCCAACGAGATCGGCCGCAGCTGCAAGACCATCAAGTGCAACAGAGAGATGAACATCCGCCTCGAGTTCACCGCCGCGAGGGAAGGCGGCCTCAACCAGCTGACCATGAGCCTGAAGAACAACAACGACGGCACCGCCACACTGGTCATACGGGGCAGCCGTCACATCAAGCTGGTGGATAACCGCGAATAGCGTCCCGCAACTTTCGGCGAAAATCGGCATGGATATCACCATATATACCACCCCCACCTGCGGCTACTGCCACCTCGCCAAGGATTACCTCCGCCAGCGTGGAATACAATTTACCGAATACGATGTCTCCATCGACCGGGCTGCCGCCGAGGAGATGGTGCGCCGGTCGGGACAGATGGGCGTCCCGGTCATCGTCATCGGCGATGATGTGATTGTGGGCTTCGACCGGGCGCGCCTGGACCGGCTGCTCGACAGTGGCGGAGACAGCCAGCGCCCCCGTTTCGGGTTGAAGATCGCCGACGCCAGTAAAACTGCTCCGCGGTTGGGGCTGGCACCGGTGTTCGGCGCGCTGGTGGGCGGCGTCGCCCCCGGCTCCATCGGGGAAAGGGCAGGCATACAGGCAGGCGATATCATCACCGAGTTGAACATGCGGCCGATCCACAGTGCCGGCGACCTGGAGAGCGCCATCGCCGCACTCACAAGCGGGCAGCGCGCGACCATCGTCCTGATCAGGGGACAGCAGACGCTCAAGTCCGAAGTTGTCGTCTAGGAGACCGACATCGAACGCGGCGTTGACTGCGCCCCTTGCTCGGTATGCTATACTACGGACAGCCGTATCAGCTTCGATACGAACCATGAAGGAGATCGCATATGACAGAGATGGATGTCTATGAAAAGCTCGCCGACATGATCGATGCAGAGGACATCGTAGGAATGCCAAAGACCCCCGCGCTGCTGAGGCTGCTGAGCCTGCAGTTCACCCCGGAGGAGGCGCAACTGGCGCTGAGCGTGCACCTCACGGGGGGCACTCTGGGCGAGATCGCCGAGAGGTCGGGCATGGCAAAGGGCAAGCTAAAACAGATGCTCAACACCATGGCCGACAAGGGCACGGTATACATCGATCCGGGGAAGGACGATCCGATGTACAAGGTGGTGGGCTCCGCCGCGCCGGGGCTGATCGAGACCGGGCTGTGGGGCAACATCAAGTACCCGTTCACCGTGGAGCTGGGCAAGGCCATTAACCAGGTGCTTAAAGAGTGGTCGGAGGAGAAGCTGTGCAAGCTGGGGTTCCCCTTCGCTCCGGTATGGGCCGGCATGGCGGCGCTTCCCGACGATGCGCAGCCCGCCGAGAACCTGGCAGAGGTGCTCAGGGAGGCCGGTCACTGGAGCACATCGCCATGCCCCTGCCGGCTGTCGCACTGGCTGGTGGACCCCGGCAATCACTGTGAGCATATGCTGGAGACCTGCATACATACCGGCGACCTGAGCCGCTGGACGGTGGGGCACGGTATGGCCCGCGAGCTGACCTACGATGAACTGGTGGAACTGCTCAAGAAGTGCACCGAGGACGGACTGGTCTCCACCCTGAATATCAACAACTGCGTGTGCAACTGCTGCAATGACTGCTGTGCCATATTCCATGGGCAGAACCTGGGGGTGAATGTATTCCTGCCGTCGCCATTCGTGGCTCAGGTCGACACGGGGGCCTGCGATGCCTGCGGCACGTGCGCCGACCGCTGCCCGGTAAAGGCGATCGAGGTCAACGACTGCGCCACCGTCGATGCCGACAAGTGTCTGGGCTGCGGCATTTGCGTGGCCGGCTGCCCCATGGATGCCATCAGGCTAACCAGGCGCGCGAAAGCCGCATAGCAGCAGGGTGAAATCGGTAAATCAGTCAAGACAGGATATGGAAAATGGACAACGATGCTATTTACCGTAAACTGGCCGAGATGATCGACGAACAGGACCTGGTCGGTGGGCCGGTGACACCGTCCATGCTGAGGCTGGTGAAACTGCAATTCACACCTGAGGAAGCCGACATCGCGCTGAAGATAACCCTGAAGGGCGGGACGCTGAAGGAGCTTTCAGGCAGGCTAGCGATGCATAAGGATAAGCTGAAACGGGTGCTTATGACCATGGCCGACAAGGGGACCATCATATATGACCCCGCTGACGAGGACCCGGTATATCGGTGCGTGGGCATGACCGCTGGGGGACTCACCGAGACGGGGATGTGGGGGGGCGTCCGCTTCCCGTTCAGCGTTCAGCTGGGCACAGAGCTACACCAGCTGATGAAGGATCACGCCGAAGGCGCATTAGCCAAACTGGGTTTCCCGTATACTCCGGTATGGGCTGGAATGCTCGCCCTGCCAGACGACGCCCTGCCCGAAGAGAACCTCGCGGAGGTCGTCAGGGATGCCGGATACTGGAGCGTTTCGCTGTGCCCCTGCCGCACCAGCCGGGCGCTGGTAACCCCGGCGGACACATGCAAGCACATGATGCAGACATGCGTGCACACCGGCGCGCTGAGCCGCTGGACGGTGAAACACGGGATGGCCCGCGAATTAACATACGAAGAGCTGGTAGAGCTGCTGAAGAGGTGCAACGAGGACGGACTAGTTCACACCATCAACCTGCTGGGGCAGATCTGCAACTGCTGCGAGGACTGTTGTCCCATCTTTCATACCTACAAGATGGGTGCGCCAACGTTTATCCCGTCACCATTCATAGCACATGTCGACACAGAAACCTGCAACGCCTGTGGTACGTGCGCCGACCGCTGCCCGGTAAAGGCTATTGTGGTTAACGACTGCGCCACCGTCGATGCCGACAAATGCCTGGGCTGTGGGGTTTGTGTGCCGACGTGCCAGACGGGAGCGATCGAGCTGGTCAGACGACCGAAGGCTGGCTAACATGAGTGAGATTGAAAAATCGAGCAGCGGTATCGAACCTGATATTACACAGGCTGCGCCTACCGTTGAGGCTAATCATCCCTCGGCAGCTCACACACCCCCGGAGGCAAAGGCTCTTCGCCGCACATGCGCTGGTGCTCTTTCTTCATGCACCTGTCCATAACAACGTCGAGACCGGCCTCGCGTGCCCTGGCAGCGGCTATCTCGTTCACTACCTCTTCCTGCATCCATACCGCCCTGGCACCTATACCTATCGCCTCCTCGACGACTTCTGCAACCCTGTCGGAGCGGCGAAAGATATCCACGACTTCCACAGGCTCCGGGATCATGGAAAGGCTGGCATACACCTTCTCTCCCAGTATCGTTTCCTCGCGCGGATACACCGGGATTATCCTGTAGCCATGATCTTTCAAATAGCGGGCCACACCATAGCTGGGCTTGTTCCGGTCCGGCGAAAGCCCTACAATGGCCACAACACGGCTCGTCTTCAGGATCCTTTCCTCTATGCTGATCGATTTTCCCATCGAGTTCAATAGATTTATATTTATTCTGGAGCGGGTGATGGGATTCGAACCCACGACTCCTTGCTTGGGAAGCAAGCACTCTACCGCTGAGTTACACCCGCAAAAACCATAGCTATTTTAGCCCCGGGAGGCCTATTTTTGTGCCAAAAATCGACAGTCAAGCACCCCCCTCAACCATCCTGACCCATTTTTCTGACATCAATATTAAACCTACACCCACAGCCAGTCAAGATATACACACCCAGGCGAATAACTACATATTCCAGCTCATGCCATTGGCTGAACGGATCGATATTTCTTTCATTGTGTTGCTCCGCGTGACGTGTGTAAAAGATTTGAGTTGTAGCTGAGTGAACATTGAGGACGAATGTTACTGGATTTGCCGCATTCGCTAATGTTGCAATTCAACACTTCACCAAAAAGGGGTCTGGTCATCTAATCGGCACCTCCCCAATAGCCGCACTGCGCGTGGGAAGGGAGTCACCTGCTTACGCATTTGAATCGAATTATACTTAAAACCTGAGGCAGAAGATTACGCGATTGCGGTTACCGATGTAAAACCCGGTTTTGTAAAAACGGCTATAGCCAAGGAAGAAGGTGTCTTTTGGACAGCACCAGCAGATAAAGCAGCTATGCAAATCTACAGTGTGGTAAAGCGAAAGACACATGTGTATATCACACATCGATGGAAATCAACAGCTTGGCTATTAAAGGTTACTCACGCCTGTATTTATGAAAGGCTATAACATGATATAACAACGCCAGTGCACACCTGCGAGAATTCCGATCCGCTCCATTCCCGCAAGTGATAGCCCCTATTAGGTCAAGGTCACTGTCTGTTAAAACTTGGGAGTGCGGTCCATATTCCTGCTAATTACTTAACAATATAATATTATTATACTTAATTAATCATAATATATCATATTGACAAATAAACAAAACGGGGTATAATGTGTGCTACTGTCAGTACAGCTTCGGCATGAGGTGAGATATGGCCACCGCGAAAGATTCAAAGAGCAAGGGGCCTACAATATCCAGGCCAAAGCGACGCATCTTAACCCAGAAGGAAGACGCTAAATATACTGTTGGGCGGGCTACGGGGGTCTTGCAGGAGTCGGAGGAGAAGCTGCGTTTCCTGTTCGAGTCCATCGCCGATGGGATCACCATAACCGACCTTCAGGGTAAAATTCTGGATACAAATGAGGCATCAGTGCACATTGGCGGCCATACCAGCAGAGAGCAGCTCATCGGCAGGAACGGGGCAGAGTTCATCCACGAGGAAGACCGTGAGCGGGCGGCCAACGATGTGATAAAGGCATTTTCTTCGGGTCACTCCAGCGGGACGATCGAGTACCGGTTGCTGATAGCTGACGGCGGCGTTAAAGATGTAGAGGTGACCGTGGCCCCTCTGCGCGATAAGACGGGAAAGCCGTACGGGATGATTACGGTTACCCGGGACATTTCCGAGCGAAAGCGGTTGGAAAGCACACTGCGTGAGTCGGAGGAGAAGAAGCGGCTCCTGTTCGATTCTATCCAGGACGGCATTATGATTGTGGGCATGGATGCCAGGGTCATTGAGGCTAACGATGTGACCGTCCAGCAGCTGGGCTATTCAAGAGAGGAGCTCATAGGGCTGAACTCTCTGGAGTTTGTCCCTGAGAAGGAAAGGGACAGGTTCGTACAGCATGCGATAGAATTCCTGGGCAGGAAGCCGGGTGAAGATTACATTGCTTACATGCCGGTGACGCTGCTCACCAAGGACGGCAGGGAAATCGAGGTGGAGCACAGCGAGGCGTTGATGCGCGACAGCGAGGGCAAACCCATCGGTATTATCGGAATCTCGAGGGACGTCACCGAGCGCAAGCGCATGGAGCGGGAATTGCTGCAGAGCGCCGAGAAAATACACCTGATGTTCGACTCAATGGCTGACGGCCTGACCATTGCCGGTCTCGATGGAACTATACTGGAGACCAATGATGCGGCGGTCAAAATACATGGATATGACAGTAAGGATGAGTTAATCGGGAAGAGCGGAATGGAGCTTATCGCTGAGGTAGACCGCAAGGTGAGCTATGAGAATGCGGTCAAAGCGATAAAGAGCGGCGAGATACAGCGCAAAATGGAATACAGGCTGTTGAGGAAAGATGGCACGGAATTCGATGGTGAATATACGCTGGCTCCCATGCATGGGGTTTCAGGTGATATTGAGGGATTCGTGGCTATAGTCCGGGATATCACTGAGCAGAAGTGTGCCGCGGATGCCCTGCGTGAGTCGGAGGAGAAGCTGCGCACTATGTTCGATTCCGCCAGGGACGGGATTGTGGTTGCTGATCTGCTGGGCAATGTGACGGAGGTCAATAACGCAACTCTCAACATAACGGGGTACAGCCGGGAGGACCTTATCGGCAAGAGCGCGCTGCAGTTTGTTGCCGCGGAGGACCAGCAGAAGATAGTCGATGACATGGCCAGTACTCTTGGGTCTAAAAAGGCTATTTTGGAGACATTATTGTTGAGGTGCGTTCGGAAAGACGGCAGCGTGTTCGATGGAGAGATGGCCTGCGACACGATTTCGGATAAAGATGGGAACATTGCCGGATTTATTGCCATCATGAGGGATGTGACCGAGCGGAAACAAATGGAAAAGAAGGTACAGCGGCTGGTGGAGGAACTCAAGCGTTCCAACATGGAGCTGGAACAGTTTGCCTATGTCGCCTCGCACGACCTGCAGGAGCCGCTGCGCATGGTGTCCAGCTACGTGCAGCTGCTGGCGCGGCGCTACAAGGGTAAACTGGCAGACGATGCTGATGAGTTCATCGAGTACGCGGTGGACGGCTCTACACGCATGATGGGGATGATCCAGGCGCTGCTGATCTACTCGCGGGTGGGCACCAAGGGCAAGCCGCCTGAGCCGACGGAGTGCGAGGTAGTTCTGGCGCAGACGCTGAAGAACCTGCAGACGGCGCTTGCAGAGAAAGGCGCGGAGGTAACGCATGACCCCCTGCCGACCATCATGGCTGACGGCATACAGATGGTGCAGCTGTTCCAGAACCTGATCGGCAACGGCATCAAGTTTCAGGCAGAAGGCGTCAAGCCCCACGTACACGTATCGGTCGAGGACAAGGGTGAAGAGTGGCAGTTCTCGTTCAAGGACAATGGCATCGGCATCGAGCCCCAGTATAAGGATCGCATCTTTGTAATATTCCAGCGATTGCACGGGAAGCAGGAATACAAGGGGACGGGCATAGGTCTGGCGGTATGCAAGCGGATCGTGGAGCGGCACGGCGGTCGGATATGGGTGGAATCGGAGCTGGGAAAGGGCGCGACATTCCTTTTTACCATACCCAAGACACCCCAGAAGTCAGAGGACACGATAGCCGGTGAATGAGTCCATCGGCGGCGTTTGAAGTAAGAGGCAGCACGGGAAACCTCTGATGTGGAGTGAAAACCTGGAATTGTACAGTAGAGGTTATGGAAATACTGACTAGCATGTCCTCCTAACCCTGCCTGTCCAAACTTAGGAATACATTCCACTATTCCGGAAAAGTTACCTGAGCAGTAGCACGATATCGCGCTTGTTTTTTCATAAGCATATTAAGGGATTCGCTCCTATCGAGCAGGATGCACCGGCTAGGAGCACCTTCTGCTTCGTCGACCCCTTTTCAACTCTACCTTTTCAACAGTTAGATTGGAACAAGCTGTAATTAGCTGCCATGCATTAGCTCTTTTTACTCCAAGGCACAGAACAGATATTCCACGCACTGGGACTCGTCCTTATCGTGATTGTAGTAGTATACATCAGCGATGGCGGGATCGACCTTGGCGATGGCATCCCAGTTCCAGGGCGGTGGCGTACACTCGGGGCACCAGTGCCCGGTGAGCGGCAGCTTCGGCGTCGCGTCCCACTCGTGCCCGAAGGCACACTTCCATCTCATTTTGGTCTTGAGGTCAGTGTACTCTCTGGAGAGGCACTCTCCGCCACGGGACTTGGCTAACTGCTGCATATCACTCAATGTATATTCCTTAGTCAGAGGGTCAGCATCGACTCTGAGGTCTCGGGTATCTTTTTCGTACGAGTACTCGTCCCACCCGCCTATCTGCTCCCACTTCTCGCGGCTGCCGAAGAAGGCTTTGACCTTTTCTTCATCGTTATCCTTAATCCACTGCAGCGTTTCCGCCATCGGCTTGAGGAACAGCCTGATGGCCAACGGTGGAGCTAGGCGGGCTCCCCTCTTCACTATCCATGGTGTAGCCTGCATCACCTGCTTCATGTGATCGTCGTAGGACTGGCGCCAGTGTCCCAGGTACTCATTGAGTATCCAGCTATCCATGTACCATGAGCAGTGGAAGTTCCTGGTGGCAATCCAATTGCGGGGCACTACCTTCCCGAAATCTGGCATGCCCAGCAGATGGAAGAATCGATCCAGATAATCGCTAAAAACGACACGACAAGAAGGGCCTCCGCTCATGTTGTACACTCTGCCGTAGAAATCCTCCGGGCACTCCAGTGACTGGACCAGCCCGTAGCCGGCATCTTCGCTGGTGATGAACTCGATGTGGGTCTCCGGGGGCTGGTGGAACATGATGGGGTCCATGAGGGAGAAAATATTGGGGATGGTGATGAATGTTTGCCTCATGACAGCCCAGTACTTCAGGCCAGACTCGATCACCGCACGCTCGGCACACATCTTGGTTATGGAATAATAGTCGCCTACGCTGGGCTTGAGCGGATCGCCCACTTTGACCCAGTGCACAGGTGGCAAGCGGTCTCCGTACATAGCTATCGAAGCAACATAGGCAAGAGTGATATTTTTCCCACCTCCGGGCTGTTGCTTTATGGCCTCGACTATATTCTCAGTTCCGATGCGGTTGCAGCGGTTACATAGTTGGGCGTTGCGATCCGCTTCAGGTGAGACCAGTGCTGCAGGGTGAAGCACATGCTGCACTCCATTTACCGCCCTCATAACATCATCCAGCTTGCCGAGGTCCCCCCAGACAATATCGATGCCCTCCTGCCCCCCGAACTTACCGAAAGCCTTTGTGTTCTTTTGCGACGGCCTTAGAAGTAGCCTTATATCATATTTATCCTTCCGCCGTAGCAGCTCCTTAAATGCATCCCCTCCCATCGAGCCGGATGCGCCTGTCAGCAGTACCTTTTCTCTGGCCATTTCTCCTCCTTATAAATGTACCTTCCCTTCTTAAATCTCGTGTGCTTTGCCGATGCTACTGTTCTGTTAGTTAGAATATGAAATAGATTGAATCCAGTGATATCGGCATAATCCCATTACAGTCAAACTCTATGGGTATGAAAACCTCTCTACCTCATTGAGGGCTTCAAAGGCTTGATCGCGGATTTTTTTCAGGGATCTAAATAATTGGTCCTTTTCTCCTGCGGATAGAACGGACAGAGTCGATCTAATTGATTCGCGTGTAAGGCACTTATCATATGCTTGCATGCCTTTTTTTGTTATAACGATTTTCGTGCGGCCCTTCCCATCCTTGCCCTTTTCTTTCGTTATAAGGCCATCCTTTTCCATCCTGTTCACTATGACAAGAATTGAATGCGGTTTCCGCATAAGCCATCTGGACAGCTCATTCATTGTTGACTTGCCATTGCTTGCTGCGAGATGGAATAAAACGCCGGACTGTCGGAAAGTAACCCCGAATTTTTTCACTTCTTTCGCCCTCGCTTTTGCGAAAACGTCGCTCGCCTGCATCAGCATTACCCATAATTGAAAGTCCGGATCATCCAATAAATCATTTACCATCCTTCACTCCTCCTTGTATCCAGCGCTCTTTAAGGAGCATTGTTTATGTTTTTTAGATATATGACACAACACAGTGGTTATTTCCTTGTATTCAAGTCACTCTCTCCGCTATTGCATCCCACCAAACTTCTTGTGCTTCGCCGATATCCTTTATGCAAATTTGACACTGATAATATTATTCGATATTATATATCAGCGTTATTATCTATATCAATATCTATATCGATATTGAGGAGGTAGAGATGCCCGATTTTGAAGGTAAACTCCTAGAGGTAACCCTATCCACCGGCTCCATTAAAGCTTCCAAAGTGGACAAGGATATATTACGTAACTACATTGGTGGCAGCGGGTTAGGTGCCAAGCTTATGCTCGACCGAGTTTCGCCAGATGTCGACCCACTGTCACCAGATAATCCTCTATTTATTTTAACAGGGCCTACCAGTGGCACAAATATTCCCGGAGGGGCACGTTTCTCCGTATGTGCTAAATCGCCGTTAACAAATATCTTTGGTGAAAGCTGTTGCGGAGGCACATTCGCCAATGAGCTAAGGTCGGCCGGCTGGGATGGGATCGTCGTCGAAGGAGCATCTAAAGAGCCGGTATATATCCTTATTGAGGACGACAAGGTGAAGATCGAGGACGCCTCTGACCTGTGGGGCAAGAACATCTACGAGGTCATCGAAGTGCTCAAAGAGCGCCACGGTGGCAAGAAAAAGGGCTCGCAGGTATTGATAGGGGTGGCGGGGGAAAAACTGGTCAGGTTCGCCGGAGTGGCCAGCGAGAGGAAAAACTATGCCGCCCGATGTGGACTGGGGGCAGTTATGGGTTCAAAGAAGCTTAAGGCGATATTCGTTAAGGGAAGCGGCAAGATACCCCTGGCCGATCCCGAGAGGTTTAATGCCAGACGCAAAATTGTTCTCAACAAAGCTAAAGAGCATATCGCTATTCAGGTATTGACAGCCCAGGGCACTAATGCTGCACTTGCTATAAGTGCCTTGACCGGAGACCTGCCGATGAAGAACTGGACCGTCGGCGCCAATACCGACGTATCGTCCAAGATCGAGGGGGGCGTCCTCAGCGGTCCGGAATTCTACCTCGGCAATGACGCCTGCCACGGTTGCATGATCGCATGTAAGCGGGTGGTCCACATCACGGACGGCCCATACAAGGGAATGGAGGGAGCGGGGCCTGAATATGAAGGAGTCGCCAGCCTGGGCAGCCTGCTCATGATCGGGGACATGGCGGCGGTCATTAAGATGAACGAGGTATGTAACCAGCTCGGGCTGGACGTCATCTCCTGCGGCTCGACCATCGCCTTTGCCATGGACTGCTTCGAGCATGGCATCATCACGGCAAAAGAGACCGATGGCATCGAGCTCAAGTGGGGCGACGCCGCTGCTGCACTTAAAATGATAGAGAAGATCGCTAAGCGCGAGGGTTTCGGCGATGTGCTGGCTGAAGGCTCCAAGCGTGCCGCTCAGAAGATCGGCAATGGGGCTTCCGAGTACGCCGTCGAGATCAAGGGCATGGAGGTTCCGATGCATGATCCCAGAGCGAACTACCTATCGGGCCTGGGATATGCCACTGGCGTTCGCGGGGCGTGCCATACCAATGATGCCTCCTATGCTATCAGCTCAACTATCCTGGACTGGCCAGAAATTGGGCTTCCCCTCGGTATCGATGTAAAGAAGAACGAGGGTGCCGCCATATTCGTGAAGCATGCTCAAGACTTGGGACAAATCTTCAATGCCGCTGTGTTCTGCTATATGATTATATTTGTGCTTAATGGGGAGGACATGGCCGAATTGCTGAGCGCAGCCAGCGGATTCGATTATACCTTTAAGGAGATAGAGGAATGCGGCGAGCGGATTTGGATCACAAAGAGGGGTATAGATAATCTTATGGGCATTACTCCAGCGGACGACCGGTTGCCGAGACAGATACTTACGCCAAACAAGGACGGTGGAGCTGCAGGTCAGGCGCCTAACCTCGACATCATGCTGAAGGAGTATTACCCGGTGAGAGGTCTGGGCTCTGATGGCCGCCCGACAAAGGAGACGCTGAGCAGGTTGGGGATTCCCGAGCTTGCTGCCAAGCTTTATAGGTAGCGACTTAGCTGCCATGCCAGTGACCCGTGAGGCGGTTGAGAATTTGTCTGGGCAATGCTATCATCTTGGAGGGAACCTTTCAAAACGCATCGGAGAGGTTGATAGTCAATAAGGGGTGGCAGTTAAACCCCGCTCAAGTTAGTAACACCATGTCACTGGTTCTTGAAGGGATAAGGATAATAGACCTCACCTGGCTTGGCCCTGGCGTTTTCTGCTCCACTACATTCGGTGATCTAGGCGCAGATGTAATTGAGGTCTATGAGGCTCACCCCGAGCGCCGCGGCGCCCCTTATACAATGCTGTACGATGGCACCCGCCCCGGCATGCGGAACTGCCGCACCATAGGGATCGACCTCAAATCACCGGCGGGGCGAGAAGTCCTCTACGACCTGGTTAAGACTGCTGACGTGGTGATGGAGGGTTTTCGCCCCGGTGTGGCACAGCGTCTGGGGGCGGACTATGATACCGTTAGAAGAATCAACCCCCGAATCATCTATGCTTCGATATCGGGATACGGGCAATCCGGGCCCTATCGCGACCTTGTGGGACATGATATCAACTATATTGCCATGGGCGGCCTCCTGGGGCTAACCGGACTTGCCGGCGGAGCGCCGGTTATCCCCGGAACAGTGCTCGCTGACTTTGCCGCCGGCGGAATGTCCGCAGCCATAGGGATACTGGCAGCATTGCTCTCCCGCGAGCGGACGGGACAGGGGCGCTTTGTGGATGTATCCATGCTCGATGCGGTAGTGGAGTTGAACATCCTGGAGATAAACCCGTACCTGCTTGGTGGCGCCGTCCCCCACAGGGGTGAGGGCATGTTTAACGGCAAATACCCGTGGTATAACGTATACGAAACGAAGGATGGCAAGCACATCAGCCTCGGCGCGCTGGAGCCGTGGTTCTTCGCCAATCTGTGCCAGCTTCTCGGCTGCGAGGATTTCATCCCCCACCAGTACGATGAAGGTGATAAAAAGGAGGAGATGTTCCGCTATTTCCGCGACACCTTCCTTACCAGAACGCGAGATGAGTGGTTCGCGCTGCTGCGACAGAAGGACACTTGTGTTGCCCCGGTCTACGATATAGATGAGATGGAATCCGACACCCACCTGATGGCCCGCCGCATGATACTCGAATTGGACCATCCTACTCTCGGTCGGATGAAGCAGGTTGGCTCGATGCATAAGATCTCGGACTCCCCGGTTGAGGCGCGTATCTGGAGCACGCGCTTCGGCCAGTACACCGATGAGATCTTGCGCGAGATGGGCTATGATGATGCTAAGATCAAAAAACTACGCGAATCAGATGCGGTCGGCTAGAACAACTGGCTGAGTAATGTAAGGAGGCTTTAGCTAGCTTCCATAGAATATATTGAAGGAGGTTTTTATGGTTGGGATAACTTCTTACGGCGCTTATATTCCCTATCATCGGGTAATCCGCGAGGAGTTCTACAAGGCCTGGGGCGGCTTCCCCATCCCCGGGGAAAAGGCGGTGGCCAGCTATGATGAGGACGCAGTGACTATGTCATGGGACGCCGGCAACGACTGCCTCTCCAGTATGGACCCGAAGAAGGTGGATGGTCTGTATCTGGCCACCACCTGTTCACCATACAAGGAGAAGCAGAACTCCACGATAGTGGCTACGGCACTGGATATGCGAGATGACATCCGCACTGCCGATTTCTGCAATTCCCTCCGAGCGGGGACGGAAGCCCTGTCTGCGGCTTTGGATGCGGCCAAGGCAGGCAGCGTGAAGAACATGCTGGTTACCGCTGCAGAAACGCGTATGGGGGCACCGGCCGGCATGGGAGAGGCAATGTATGGCGACGGAGCTGCCGCTCTGCTCATAGGGGACACCAATGTCATCGCAGAGCTACTGGGCAGCTATACTGTATCCGACGAGTACGCCGGCGAGTGGCGGGCGCATGATGACCATTTCGTGCGTGCGTGGGAGGACCGTCACATGCTGGATGAAGGCTACTCAGAGCAGCTCCCCAAGGCGATCGAAGGCTTGATGAAGAAATGCAAGGTTAAGGCTAAAGACATAACGAAGCTGGTGTTGAGCTCGCCGATGGATGTCAGGCGGCATGGCAAGGTGGCTGTCGGTGCCGGTTTCGGCCTTGAGCAGATACAGGAACCCTTTTTCATGACCATAGGTACCTGCGGCGCTGCCATGGGCATGATGATGCTGGTGGCTGCTCTTGAAGAGTCCAAACCGGGAGATAAGCTGTTGCTGGCTCAATACGGCAATGGAGCTGATGCCTTCCTGTTCGAGGTCACTGAAGAGATAGCGAAGAAGAATGCCAAGGCACACCGTGGGATTAAGGGGCACATCAACTCTAAGAGGATCCTGCCGTATTATACATTTCTCCGCTGGCGCGGCCTGGTCACAGTGGAGCGTATGAGACGCCCGGAAATACCATTCGCATCATGGGCGGCGCTGAAGCGAAGCCGCAAGGAGGTGCTGGGCCTGTATGGAAAGAAGTGTCTGACCTGCGGCCACGTTATGTACCAGATGCCCTTTGGCATCGGTGGTATGACGCCTATCAGGGTGTGTTATTACTGCCAGACAAAGGATAACTTTGAAGATTATCGCTTCGCCGATAAGAAGGCTAAAGTATACACGTATTCGCTGGACTTGCTGGCAGACGTTATAGACCCACCGGGAACACCGGTATTTGTTGACTTTGAAGGTGGGGGGCGAGGCTGGTTCGATTTAACAGACCGCGACCCAGAACAGGTAAAGGTTGACATGCCGGTGGAGATGGTATTCAGGAAGATGTTCTACGACCGAGGCATACACAACTATTACTGGAAAGCAAGACCGGTGAGAGGCTAAAAAGGAGGATTACGAAATGCCAGAGAGTATAAAGGATAAAGTAGCAATAATCGGCATGGGCTGCACCCACTTTGGTGAGCTGTGGAATAAGAGCGTCAGCGACCTTATGGTCGATGCGGCATATGAAGCATATGAGGACGCTGGCGTTGAACCCAAGGACATCGATGCAGCCTGGGTCGGCAATTGGCAGGAGGTGTCCGGCATGGCCGGGCTGGGCTTGGCCGGTCTCAGGTTGCAGTATAAACCCATAACCAGGGTGGAGAACATGTGTGCCACCGGCACCGATGCCCTGCGCAACGCTGCTTACGCGGTCGCCTGCGGTGTGTGTGATATCGCGCTGGCGGTGGGAGCCGAGAAGCTGAAGGATATGGGCTACGCTGGTCTGGTATCGGTATCTCCCGGCGGCACGACCGCTACCGGAGGCATTAGTACCACCGCTCCGGCGATCTTCGCCATGCTGGCAACGCGGTACTTCTCCCGCTACAATATATCACCGGATGACGGCAAGCGAATGCTGGCGAGACTTTCGGTGAAAAGCCACCACAATGGCAATCTCAATCCTAAAGCCCACTTCCATCGTGAAATCACGGTCGAGCAGGCGTTTAATGCGCCGATCATAGCGTGGCCTCTGGGCCTGTTCGATTGCTGCGGCGTCTCCGATGGCGGAGCGGCAGCCATCGTGTGCCGCGCCGAAGACGCCAAGAAGTTCAGAGATGACCCGGTATTCATCAAATCCATCCGCATGTGTGTCGGCCCTGCCGAGGGACCGGTAAAGCCGGAGTATGACTTCACTCACGTGGAGGAAACCTACCGCGCCGGCCTGGCGGCCTATGCAGAGGCAGGGGTGAAGAACCCCCGCGAGGAGATCAGCATGGCAGAGGTGCACGACTGCTTCTCCATCACCGAGGCTACTATCATGGAGGACCTGCAGTTCAGTCCGCGCGGTAAAGTAAAGGAAGATATCGAATCCGGCTTCTTCGATCTGGATGGCGGGTTGCCAGTCCAGCCTGACGGCGGTTTGAAGTGCTTCGGCCATCCTGTCGGGGCAACAGGCCTGCGCATGATCTACGAGATGTACAAGCAGCTCCAGGGCAAGGCCGGACCGCGCCAGCTGAAGAACATCAACTATGGGCTGACCCACAATCAGGGTGCCATGCCGCCGGCGTGCACCATCGCCGTTTGCATCGTTGGGCGATGACTAAATAGTATATTGCATAATAAGGCGGAGCGATATATCTCTTCGCAGTGAAGATTATCGCTCCGCCACTAAATAGGCAGCGATTATAGCGGTACGTCTCAATTTTGTTGTTTGAATAGTAATGGCAAAAACCATCTATCTGTCCAGGGACTAATCCCTACTGATGTCCAGAGCTGCTTGTAAGCTTCACTCTTCTATAATTTTCTTGCCTGACAAGCAACTCATTGTTACCCGGGAGGTCCTACTGACGATAGAGGCAAGAGGGCAATATGGTCTGCGTATTGCCGCAAGATGAGATATACTCTCTCTGCTAAAGTCAAGAGACTAACCTTGTTGAGAAAAGAAAAAATCGCGGATATGGGAGAAAGATTATGGATCTAGCTTTCACTGAAGAACAGGAAATGCTTCGGAAGTCGGCCCGTGACTTCCTGGCGAACAAATGCCCCAAGACCCTGGTTAGGGAAATGGAGCAGGACGAACGGGGATATTCCCCTGAGCTGTGGAAGGAGATGGCTGAACTGGGCTGGCTAGGTCTTCCCTTCCCAGAGAAATATGGTGGCGGGGGATTCAATTTCCTTGACCTGGTGGTACTCGTGGAGGAGATGGGGCGCGCTTGCCTTCCCGGTCCCTTCCTCTCCACTGTAGTACTGGGCGGCTTATCCGTACTAGAATGGGGAACAGAGGAGCAAAAGAGGCAAATCCTGCCCAAGATATGCAAAGGAGAGGCAATCCTCACGCTGGCCCTTACTGAGCCCTGTGCCAGGTATAATGCTGCCTCTATAGAGACTTCGGCCACACTTGAAGGGGATGACTACATCATAAGCGGGACAAAGCTCTTCGTTCCCGACGCCCACATTGCGGACTGGGTAATCTGTGTCACCAGAACAGCAGAGACATCTGATCCTGAAGAAGGGATCACCCTCTTTATCATAGATGCCAAGAGCCCTGGCATAAGCACCGTGTTGCTTAGTACCATCGCTGGAGACAAGCAGTGTGAATTGACCCTAGAGAAGGTGCGAGTGCCTCAGAAAAATATGCTGGGGGAACGGGGGGGAGGCTGGGGAATGCTGCAGCGAATCATTGAATGGGCAGCCCTCGCCAAGTGTGCAGAGATGGTCGGTGGGGATCAGCAGGTCATGGAGATTACTACTGATTATGCCAAGGAAAGGATACAGTTTGGCCGACCTATTGGCAGTTTCCAGATCATCCAGCATTATCTGGCTGATATGTCCATCGATGTAGATAGCGCTCGAGTCACTTTATACAAGGCGGCATGGAAGCTCAGCGAGGGGCTCCCCTGCACTAATGAGGTCTCCGTTGCCAAGGGGTGGATCAGCGAAGCCTACAGGAGGGTGGTCACTCAAGCCCACCAGATTCACGGTGCGATCGGTTTCACCAAGGATCATGATCTGGAGCTCTATTTCAGGAGGGCGAAGGCCGGGGAGCTATTCTTCGGGGATGCCGACTATCATCGGGAGATTGTAGCTCAACAACTGGGGCTCTAGGTCAGCGAAAGGAGTATGATGGACTTTCTCGTCACTGAAGAAGAGCGGGCCTTTAAAAAAGAGGTAGAAGATTTCGTTCAGGAAGTGCTTCGGGAGGTATTACCCCCTGATTGGAAGGGGGTGGACCCCGGCCCTGAAGAGGAGGAGAGGGAGGATGTTTTCCCGCTCGCAGCGGAGGTATGGCACAGGCTGGGAACTAGAGGCTGGATAGGATTGAATTGGCCCAAGGAATACGGCGGTCAGGATAGTCTAGCGAAGGACTGGATCCTCAAGGAGGAGCTTATCTACTGGGGGATACCGGGCATGGACCCTGCCGTAGTTCAGGGCGACCTGATTCTGGCGTTCGGCACCGAGGAGCAGAAGGAACGATTCATCCCTCCCATTGCCCGCGGTGAAGTCAAATATGCGATTGGCATGAGTGAGCCCAATGTTGGCTCAGACATGTTCGCCCTCCAGTTGAAGGCCGTAGAAGAAGAGGACTGCTATGTACTCAATGGACAAAAAATCTGGAACACCGGTATCCACCACGCCGACTGGTGCGTGGTCTATGCCCGGACCGACCCTAACGCCCCCAAGAAGTCCCATGGGATCAGCGTTTTCATCATCGACCCTGGGAGTCCCGGTATAACCCTGCGCCAGATAACGCAGATGACCGGTCTGGGCGCCTTCTGCGAGGTGTTCTACGACGATGTCAGGGTCCCCAAGGAGAATCTGCTGGGGGAGAAGAACAAGGGCAAGGATGTGAGCATGCATGCCTTCGCCATCGAAAGGACCTATGGGCTGGTCATACTCCACAATGCGAGGAGATACTTCGATCAGTTGGTGCAATACTGCAAAGAGACCCAAGTCAACGGTCAGCCCTTGTCCAAAGATCCCCTCATTCGGCACAGGCTGGCTGAGATGGCCATCGAGATCGAAGTAGGGCGCAATATGGGCGAAAGAATAAATTGGATGATCAGCCAGGGGATGATAACCGTCGTTCCCAGCTGCCAGAATAAAATCCATGGCGCCCGCGTTGCTCAGGACCTGAGTAACCTGGGTATGCAAATCCTCGGGCCATACGGGCAATTGGATGAAAAATCCAAGTGGGCGCAGCTGGGCGGCAGGATGAGGCACATGTATCTCAGCGCAAGGGCTTGGAGCCTTGCTGGCGGCACCAGCGAGATGTCCCGTAATATCATCGCCGGGAAATATGGCCTGGGACTACCGAGCTAATAATCCCCGCTCGGCCAACCGCCTTCCGCCTATTTGAAGAGGAGCAGCCTCAGTTGTGGCGTTCCCTCATATAGCAAAGTTGATGCTCTCGGAACGACAGCAGTAAGCGGGGCTCTCCGCCCACTGTACTTATAGTATGGTCCTTCACCATAATTCAGCTATCGGTGCGCGCTTTCACCCGCAAGCCATATTCCCACACCTGAGAGCCAGAGCTGCTAACTGACCACCGGCGAGCAAGGCCTCTTTTTCCGAGATGCGTAGTAATATCCATCTGGTAGCAGTTGACAATCAGCTCAACAAATTGTAGCATTACTGTATGGTATCTGGGGACATTATAATGACATTTGGGCAGCGGCTGCGGGAACTGAGAAAAGCCAAAGGCATGACCCAGAGAGAACTGGCACAAAGGGCAGCAATTAGTTATACATACGTCAGTAAACTTGAAAACGGTGTCATGCCTCCGCCGAGGCAGAAGACTATTCTGGCTTTGTCCGAGGCACTGGATACCGATGATGCGGCAACCGATGAGCTTTTTGGACTTGCTAGAAAGATGCCTTCTGACCTGCTGGCAAATGTAGATTCTGGAA
>CAYRYW010000006.1:79824-83318 GCA_964428725.1 uncultured Dehalococcoidales bacterium | reverse complement strand
CGCCGGGGCGCAGCGAGCGAGGAGAAGGGGCAATGGGCATTAGCAGATTTGCAGAAGGGCGGGCGACACGGATCTTTCGAAAGAACGTGGATGGGTGGGGCAAGGTAGTCAATACTGTTCACCTGATCGAAGCCATTGCGGAGGAGATTGACCGGGCGCGGAAGGGCAAAGAGGAACTATGGTGGGGGCTGCTGGACAACAAGGCGTTCGAGAGGATCCGCCGGCTGTCTGAAGAGGTGGACGAGGTGGCGCCGATTGGCTCAAGGCTCGTCAAGTTCACTGTGCGGGGGGAGTACGGCGGGATGGTGCAGGAGGACTCCAAGACCTATTCGCTAGAGCAGATTACTCAGGTGAGAGACGGCGTGGTCGAGGCAATGGCGAATGAGCTGCGGGGGATGCGCGAGAGCATGAGCTGATGCGCAGCGTCTATGACAGGTAGGACAAAGGGTGGGACTCCATGACAAACGCGGCGAAACCAGAGGATAAGGCGCTGAGCACGAGGAAATTCTGTGGGGCGAAGAAGAAGCAGGGGCCCGGGCGCTGCCGACGGCCAGCGGGGTGGGGAACGGACCATCCCGGGCATGGCAAGTGCAAGCTCCATGGGGGCGCATCCCTTGTGAGGCATGGCCGGTACTCGAAGATCAAGCGAGCTACGCTGGCTGACGTGGCGGCGGGTGTGGGGATCGATGATCCGAATCCGCTCGATCTCCAAGCGGAGCTGCGGATCCTGCGGGCGCTGCTCGAAGGCGTGCTCAGCAAGGGAGACCCTGAAGAGGATGTCGGGTCCGAGGAATCGAAGATCGCGGCAGGGATGATCAAAGACGTGGCAGGGGTGGTCGAGCGGATCCATCGCATGCGAGAGAGCAACGCGGTGAGCAGGCAGCAGCTCAACCGCCTGTGTGCGGAAATGGCCAAGGTGGTGGAGCATGTCGTGGCAGAGCGGGTGCAGGGGCCGGATGCTGGATTGATGCTGGATGAGATCAAAGAGGGTTGGATGACGATTCAGATCGTTTGATGGTACTGCGGGGAGGATAGGTCGTACGGCTAGCGGCGGGGTCAGACGTAAGACGAGAGAGGCGTCCTGTTTGCCGGTCCTTCCCCGGGGTCTGCTTGGGTGCTCCTGCGGATCCTTCTTTTCGTGCCGGTAAGGGCGCCAACCGCCGCAACAATCAGATGGGGGTGTGACGATGACAGAGAGGGAGAAACTGCAGAAAGCTCGCCAGACGATCCACGAACTAGATGAACATCTGATCACGAGAACGCGGGAGAGGGAGGACGCGCGTCGACGGGTCGCTGAGTTGGAGCGTCTGATGACAGAGGTGGAAGAGGGCGCCATTTGGGCTGTGGTGAAGTTGATGAAGCAGTCTGTGGGAGTGCTGCGGTCCGTCGGGGGCGATTTCGTACCGTGGGCGGAGCTGGCGAGGGGTGGAGAGGTTCTAGGGGATTTCGTCTGGGCGATCTGCCGCGTGTTGGAGGACCACGAGAGACAGCAGGACCGTGATGTCTGAAAAAAAATGGAAGAAAGGATGTTGTATGGACTGCGCAAAGCAGGTGATGATCCTGAGGAATGAGGGGGTCGAAAGGGCCGGTTGTGGAGAGGTGCTCTCGCTGGTCAACTGGCAGAACGTCGCGCAGATTCGGGGCGACAACCAGCGATCATCTATCTGGTTGGTCAATGGCAGTGTGATGATGTTCGATGTTCCGGTCAAGATTCTCGTCGAACGCTTGATGAAGACTGGGGTGTGTGTCGTGTCGGGGGACCGTGATGCCAATACGTAGGGCCAGAATACTCGACGGGCCGGCGTACGGTGACGGCGATGGCCCGGGGGAAGGGTATCACCGTCCGAGGTACGAAGGGCCGGAGAACAGGCGAATCGAGTTCTACATCATGCGGAGCGTGGCTGCCATCGAGCGGGTCGACTTTCGCAAGATGTCTCTAGCGTACCGTCTGGACTTCGCGCTGGTGGTTCCGGGTAGCGGCAAGGTGCCACGAGTGTGCGGATTCACGGAGGTGAAGCGGCGGAAGTACAGTTTTCGGAGGCTGCCAGATCTGTGGGTGTCGGTGGGCAAGGCGATAGCGGCGCGGGGGATCATGCAGATGACGGGTCTGCCAGCTCGATTCATCGCGGCGTATGACGACGGGGTGTATGCATGGGACTTTGCTCCGGACAATTCTGCGAAGTACAGAATCGTGTGGGGTGGCCGTGACGATCGGGGGGACTGGCAGGACAAGGAGCCGATGATTTGCGCTCCACACGACGAAATGCGGCTGATCCCGGGGGCGGAGAACGGGGACCGGTACGAGACCGACGAACTACGCTGGGGTGAATTCCAGCGGTGAAGGGAATGTGAATGAGAACGGGCGATCTGATTGCAGTCGACTTGGATGGTGTGCTAGCACAGTACGACGGCTGGAAGGGCATCGATCAAATCGGGGATCCAATGCCAAATGCAGCAAAATTCATCCGTGCGCTGATGACGCTGGGGTCGGTGATGATCTACTCCACGCGCACCTGTCCGGACCAGAACCACGGGCGTGATGCGGAAGAGCTGGCGCAGTACGTGACGAGCTGGCTGCGCAAGCACGAGATCCCGTACGATTCGGTGTGGGTGGGGGACGGCAAGCCAGCGGCCGTGGCGTACATCGACGATCGAGCTGTGACGTGCAGGCCGGCTGACGACGGGATAACCGCGTATGCTGAGGCGCTTCTGGCCGTCCAGAAGTTGATCAAAGGAGGAAGGGAGGAAGAGCGTGAAGGGCGACAAGAGGCAGCAGGCGCGTAACAGGAGGCGGAACGACCGGAGGCGGTTGGCGGATGAGCATGCGGCGGCGCTGAGGAGTGACGCGGGGGAGGAGACGCGGAGGTGCAGCAAGGCAAGGAGACTGACGAAGCGGGAACGGAAAGAGAGCTTGGAGTTATTGCGCCCGCATGGAACATAAGAGGTGAACGAGCCAAAGGGAGTTGCAAGAAACAGGGCACATGAGCGAGCCGAATGGACAGCATGAGACACAGGACCCAAGCGAACCGTGCATGAAGCATGGAACAGGGACGGAGCGTGAGCCGTGCGATGGGTAAGGGACGAACCTGAGGAGCGGAATAATGTTGATTAAATGGATTGTCGGGGAGAGGGGGCCTGAAGGAAAGGTCTCGCTGTATCGACTGAGGAGCACGAGTTTGTCAGCGGCACCGAGTGAGGGCGATGACGTAATGATGTTCGGAGGACACGGCAAGGTGACCGGCGTAACGTGGTGTCTGGATGAGGAGGTGCCGTTTCTGTCAGTGCTGGTGTCTGACGAGGACGGCAAGATCATCGCCGAAGCACGGGAGTATGAGTCGTATCTGGGGACGGAACTGGTGGCGGTGGAGGAGAAGGAAGACCATCCGTAAGACGGGTAAGGATCGGAACTGAGATGAGCAGTCGTTCGAGCGGCAGGTAACACACACTAGGAACGAGCCTTCTTCGGGGCAGGAATCACACGAAGAGAGCGAGCC
>CAYRYW010000006.1:63635-79724 GCA_964428725.1 uncultured Dehalococcoidales bacterium | reverse complement strand
GAGAACATCATGGGAATGAGTAGTGGAAAGTCGATACTGGAACGGCGGGCAGCAAAGGGGACGGGGCGTGAAGATTTGCTTCGCGAGAAGCGTTTGGAGAACGGCGTGCAAATGGAGCTGACCGAACGCGGGTCCGAGGTGGCACATTACGCGGTAGGGCGGCTGGCGATGAGTGGCTGGCGTGTTGTTGGTGTGCCTGAGGGGAGCTGTGGCAGTGTGTACCGCATCATTCCTCTGACGGTCAACGTGGTGAAGATGTGGCGGGCGGCGTTTGCTGAGATCGAGGTCAGAGACTCACAATTGTTGGCGGATCTCTTTTACTTGATGCAGACACATCTCCTGCAAGAAACGGGGAAGGTGTTCATGCCGGCGAGAGAGTATCCGTGTCGTCAATGCGAGGATCCAAACGAGGGCTGCGGATGGGTTTGACGAGCATCGAGTGGACGGAGCGGACGTGGAATCCGTTTCGTGGATGCTCGCCAGTCTCGCCGGGGTGCGCGAACTGCTACGCGGCGCGGAACGCATGGCGGTTCAATAACGGCGCGTACGACGGTCTGGTGGAGTGGAACGACGGGAATCCTCGGTGGACTGGCAAGGTGAAGGTGCTCCCCGAGAAGTTCAACGAGCCTTCACGTTGGCGGAAGCCGTCCATGGTGTTCGTCAATTCCATGTCGGATACATTCCACGATAGCGTGCCGGCTGCGGACGTGTTCGCTCTGTTCGACGCGATGGAGGAGGCTCCGCAGCATATTTTCCAAGTGCTCACGAAACGGGCGAGGGAGATGCGGGCCATGGCGATCGCCTACACAAAGGTCCTGCGGAAGAATGAGTTGCTCCGGCCAGCTTCAATTCCTCCTGCACCGCTTCAAAACGTCTGGCTGGGAGTGACGGTCGAGTCTAACAAGTATCCGGTGGTGTACGATCGGGGGCTTTGGTTGCTGCGAACGCCAGCGGCGATCCGGTTTGTGTCGATCGAGCCGATGATTGATAAGTTTTTCTTGCCGCGTGCGTGGTTGCCGGGGTTGCCGATTACGCACGAGGAGGCGCTAGAGCGGGGTGCGCTCAGGCAGCAGACGCTCGACTGGGTGATCGTCGGGGGGGAGTCGGGTCCACGGGCGCGGCCGTGTAATGTCGCGTGGATCAGGGGTATTGTGGAGCAATGCAGGCGGCATGGGGTTCCGGTGTTCGTGAAGCAGCTCGGAAGCAACGCGACAGACGATGGGACGCGTGTCCGGACGAAGCATCCGAAGGGCGGCGATCCGGACGAATGGCCGGAGGATCTGCGGGTCAGGCAATGGCCAAAAGGAGTGTTTGATGTCGAAGGATGATCGGATCTTGGAGTTGATCAAAGAGGTCGAAGAACTGGAGAGGGCGCTGTTGTCGCCGATCCGTCCGACTCTCGACCAGATTAAACTGGAGGACGGCAATCTGTTGGCGTTCCATGACCAGATGCCGGCGATTGCCATTCGGGCGATCGAGAAGCATCTGACGGAGCGGGGGTTCCGGAAGTTGGTGATTCTGTCCGGAGCACGTGGAGACCGTATCGTCGACGTGTTGCGTCTGGCTCAGGGCGACGTGTTGGCCGTGCGCGGGATCAATGTGGATGAGGCGCTGGGCAAAAAATTCCGTGCGGCACTCGATTCCGTGGGATACGAGGGCGTGCCAGTCCTGTATCTCGGCAAGGATGGCAAGGCGGAGACGGTAAGGGACGCGGATCTGGCTGCAATGGGTTTCGTCCGGATCGACAAGGATGAGCGATGAAGCATGGGATGGGGTTAAGGCAGATGATGGAACCGGGGTACGGGCGCAACCTAGAGTTCGATGAGCGGAGCCGTGGCTATGGCATTGCCCGTCTGGCGAATCTCGATCGTCCGCTGCGGTCAATGTACTGGCGGTCTCCGATCGTCCTGAATCAGGGGGGGGCGTCGAGTTGTGTGGGTTGCGCGTGGGCTCACGAGCTGGCAGCGGTTCCGGCCGAGGTGCAGGGGATTGAGTACCGGTTCGCTGAGCGACTGTACGAGATGGGCAAGGAGCGCGATTCGTGGGACGGGACGGACTACGACGGGACGAGCGTGCTCGCGGTGGCGAAGGCGTTGGTGGATCTGGGATACATCGGCGGGTACCGGTGGGCGTTCGGGATCGAGCAGGTGTGCGGGGCGTTGGCGTACGAGGGGCCAGTAGTGGTGGGGGTGCCGTGGCACAGGGACATGGAGCAGGTGGACGGCAATGGGTACGTGCGAGCGACAGGCGAGACGGTTGCGCATCACGCGGTGTTGCTCGAACAGATCTACGTGCCACGGGAGAGGATCACGTTGCTCAATTCGTGGGGCAGTTCATGGGGCAACCACGGTCGGGCGTACATTTCCTTCGACGACTTGTCCAAGTTGCTGGGGGACAAAGGCGAGGCGTGCATTCCGATTGACCGGAATGAGGAGAAGCTGACGGTGGAATGATGGCCGGAGTTTTGCCGGCAAAACCGGAAGGGGGGTCCGCATGGACGTCAAAAGATCTCCGCCGTGATACGGGGCGGCGGTGCTACAGAGGTCCGACGAAGCGCAAAATGGAGTTCACACGACAGAGGAGAAAGGGAAATGGGTAAAATCATCTTTGTGGATGACGATGGCGTCCAGAAGGACGTCACGGAAGCGATCCTGTCGGCCACGCAGCCGAGGGAGCCAGCTCAGGAGACGGCCAACAGGTCGACGATCACGAAAGCGGACCGGGCTGACGTGTTCCACGGTAATCAGGACGTGCAGGCGAAGGCGAATCAGAACCTTCGCGACAAGCTCGATTCGACGTACGCGACACAGATTGCGGAGCTGTCCAAGGTGATGGTGCAGGCTCACGATCGCCGTGTGACGAATGCTGGCACGTACGACAAGGCCAGCGACAGGACGGAGCTGGGGCAGGCTCGCCGTGACTTCTCGGATGCCGAGGACGACGAGAACCGGCGCCAGAACATCGACGCTGCCATGGCGAGGCAGACGGCGCTCAGTGCGTTCAATCAGGACGACATCGTGACGCTGGGGCTGGCCAAGATTCTGGCCACGACCACGGACGATGAGGAGGCCAGCGCGGCGACGCTGTTGATCAAGCGGCGGAGCAAGTAGCGCTGGGGGAAAGCTGGTGATTTGAGGAATGGCCGTGGCGAGTTCCTGCTGGTGCTTGCCACGGCCGTTTTTGCTTTTAGGGGAGTGGAACGAGGATGACCAGAGGACAGGATGACGAGTATCTGGAAGAAGCAAAGCGCATCGTCCAGCAGTACCATATCGGGCAACCGGACGCGGATTATCTGGCGGGGAAAGTGGCGGCTTGGGTGCGGGGGATTTGCGAGCGGAGCGATCGAGTGGTGAAGCGTGCCAAGGAGATGGAAGAGGCGGCGTGGGAGGAGCTGGAGGAACGCAAGAAGTTGACCGACGAGCTGCGGGCGGAGATCCGGGACTGGCGGGCGAAGTGGGAAGGCGGCGAGCGAAAGACGCGGATGGAGCGGCAGGGATGAGGGTGACGATCAACACGCCGGATGCCCGCAAGCTTCGGATTCTGCTTGACGGGGAGGCACAGCGGTTCTGCACGGTGGCCGATGATGAGCTTGGGTTCGTCTGGCGGTACGTCTACAAGGACGGGACTGTGGAGCTGGATCCGGACGACAGGGGGCGGGCGTTGCAGGAGCAGGTGTTCGGGCGGGTGGAGATAATTGACGAGCGGGAATATTCTGGGGGTGAAGATGAACGATGACGGGATAGCGGAAATCGGTGGCGGGCGGATCCACAGTATCACCGAGGAGCCAGACGGGGATCGCCGTGGAGCTACTGTCGACGGCCAGACCATGTCGATCATTGTCTGGAGACAGCGGAAGGACGAGGAGAAGGCGCGGATTTTCTTCTCTGTATCGGCGAAAGAGATTCTGCAGAACGGATGGGCGCCGACGTTTGAGAGGCTGATGGAGCGCGGCGAGGTGGCGGACTGGATCGTTGTTGAGTTGCTGAAGCTGAGTACGCGCGGACAGAGGGAGCTGAGGGGTGGGGCGGACGAAGAAATCAACGGACTCTTTGAGTAAGGCGTTCGAGCGTCGATCTGAGTCTGCTCCTGTATTCGAGATCAATCCCCTGCGAGAGGGGATACATTCGGCGGTGGATGTCCTGCCAGCCTCGCGCGGTGTGCTAGAGACGCGACCGGACAGGGTTCCAGCGCTGGATTTTGGCCGGCAGTATTTCAGCCATTACTGCATGCTTCCGCCCAGTCGCTTGCACGTGGAACTGTGCGATGAGTTTGAGCGGATCCTCGCAGCGCCAGACGGGGAGAGGATCGCCATTGCTGCACCACGCGGCAGCGCGAAAACCACGTGGGCGAGCCTGCTTCTTCCGCTCATGTGCATCGCCTATGACCTGAAGCGGTTCGTTGTCCTAATCAGCGACACGCAGGCTCAGGCGATTCAATATCTGTCGGATATCAAACACGAGCTGACGGAGAACTTGGAGCTTGCGGAGGCGTTTCCGTACGTGGTGGGGAAGGGGCCTATCTGGCGTGCGGACGAGATCGTCACGGCTAGCGGGTGCAAGGTGATGGCGTTGGGCGCCGGCCAGAGGATCCGTGGTCGGAGGTATCGGCAGTGGCGTCCAGACCTTGTGATTCTTGACGACCTTGAGAATGACGAACTCGTGCGGTCGGCTGAGCAGCGCGACAAGCTCCACAAGTGGCTGTTGGGGGCGGTTCTGAAGGCCAAGGGCCCAAGGCAGAAGTTGGACGTGTTGGTGCTGGGGACGGTCATGCACTTCGATTCTGTGCTGTCGCGGCTGCTCAACCGAGAGGAGTCTAAGGGGTGGCGGACGCGGTTCTATCAGGCGGTGATAGAGTGGGCGACACATGAAGAGATGTGGGCGACGTGGGAGACCCTGTACACGGACTTCTCTGAGTCGGACGAAGAGCGGGAGCGAGCGGCACTCGAATACTACGAGACGCATGAGCTGCAGATGCTCGAAGGGACGGAGGTGCTCTGGCCAGAGGGGCAATCGTACTACGAGTTGATGAAGATCCGGATCGATGAGGGTCCGAGGTCCTTCGACGCGGAGTTGCAGAACGAGCCTGTTGATCCGACGGATCAGTTTTTCGAGGAGAAACGGTTTCGATGGTTCGACTTGGAGGAGGTCGAGGGGACGTGGTGGCTCAGGCCAGACGAGGGGGACGCCATACGTCTGCAGGACTGCGATATCTACGGGGCGTGCGATCCATCCATGGGGAAGCAAAACAAGCACTCGGATCCGTCGGCGCTGGCGGTGCTGGCCTGTTATCCCGCTTTGTCTCGGAGCAACGGAGATGGTCAGTACCGGTCTTACTGGCTAATCGAGTGTGACGTGCGCAGGCGCCGGCCATCGGAGATACTGGACGAGATCGAGGAGATGCACCAAACGTGGGGGTTCATGCGGTTCGGGTGTGAGGCGGTGCAGTTTCAGGAATTGTTTGCCGATGACGTAGCTGACCGCTGTCCGTCGCTGAACGTCAAGAAGCTGATTCCGACGAAGGACAAGGGTCTGCGGATCGAGCGGTTGCAGCCATTCATCCACAGCGGCCGTCTCAAGTGGAACAGACGGATTACTGTTGCCTATAAGCAGACGTTATACTATGGGCAGAGAGGACATGATGACGGTCCCGACTGTATCGAGATGGCGATGGAGGTGGCCGGGGCGATCACGTGGGTGAGTTTCACGGCGGAAGTGGGGGCGGACAGGATGAGACAGAAGCCACGGCCGGGATCCCCGGTGGACCAGATCCAGCAGGTGATACCGGAGGCATTCACGGAACCTTCCATGGAGTACGTGTGTGCAACTTGCTCCTACTTTCAGGCGCCAGAGAACGGACGCGTCGACGGGGTGTGCGGTTTTCACAAGAATTGCATGACAGAGCCGAAGGCGGTGGCGTGCGAGCAGTGGGACTCGCTGTAGGGAATTTCGTGTGGGGTGCTTTGATCTGAGTGGAAAGCGTGCAGTAATGGTAACATCCACCTGCACCGGGGGCGGTTGGCGCTCAGGAAATGCCCTTACTCCCCTCCAGAGCGTTGGCCGCCCCACCCCGCCAACGGAGGACGGCGGCGGGGCATCGGATGAGGCGGAGGAGGCGGACGGTGGGAGAACTCACAAAGCTAGTACGAGCGAGTCAGGCGCCGGGCCTGCCTCCAGACGAGTCGATTGATCTGAATGCGGCCGTTTGGGGGGAAACCGTAAAGGCGGTTGAAGGTGATCACCTGTCGGCCGTGAGGCAGTCGATCGACTGGCTGCGCATGGAAGGCGATCTGCTCCACAAGGCTTTCCGTATGCAGCCGTACTCGTACTCTCTCGACCATCAGATGAGGGACGACGTGCTGGCACGACGGGGCAAGTGGCGCGACCGTGGCCATACGGCGATACTGCAAGTCAATGATTACGGAGTCGTTGTCCCCGGGGTGAACGGGGGGAAGGAACGCTGGGTCGAGAAACGGGGGACGGCCGGCGGATTCGCATTCCTTGAGCAGGTGCTCGCCGGGATCGATATCATCAAGGCGGTGATCGTGACTCGTCAGAGGCAGCTCACGGCGTTCTGCCGGCCGGAGCGCGATTCTGCTCCGCTGGGGTTCCGGTTTGTCCGCCGTGATGGCGAGAAGATGAAGGACTCGGACATCCAGCTCGCCAAGCGCTTGGAAAGTCTGGTGATGAACTGCGGGGACGAAGACAAGCCTTGGGTGCGGGAGAGGCTGCAACGCCAGTCCATGGCTGGATTCGTGAGAAACCTTGTCTGGGACTCGATGGGTTACGACGCCTGCCCAATCGAGATCGAGCACAAGAACAATGGTAGGCTTGCTGGGTTTTACAACGTCGACGGGTCGACAGTGCGTCTCTGCACTGAATCTGGGTACGAGGGGAACGACAAGATCCGCGCCATTCAGGTGATCGATCAAGCTCCCCACGTGGCGTTCACGTACGAAGATCTGGTGTATCAGATCCGGAATCCGCGTCCGTCGGTGAAGTACAACGGGTACGGAATGGCGGAGAGCGAAATGGTGGTCAAGGTGCTGACCGCATGGCTCAACTCATTCCAGTACAACGCGGCCGGCCTGAGCAGGAACGCGATTCCGCGTGGCCTGCTAGCGATGTTCGGAGACTTCGACCAGCGGGCTCTCAATAACTTCGGGAAGAATCTGCAGGACATGCTCGAAGGGCCGGGCAACCGGTTTAAATTGCCGGTGATTGCTGGGGGGTCGAAGCAGCAGGGCGGGGCCCGTGGTGGCGCTCAGTACATCAAGATCGATTCGGACTTCAATGAGGCTCACTTCACCAAGTGGATGTCACTCCTGATCTCGATTGTGTGCGCTTGCTACAGTATAGATCCCGGGGAAATCAACATGCAGTCATTTTCCGGGTCGAACTCTTCTCCGCTGAGCGGAAAGGACACGGAAGAGAAGCTGGCGCATTCGCGGGACAAGGGCCTGATCCCGCTGATCATGTTTGTCGAGGAGTTGTACAACGACTGGATCATCCCTCGCGAAACAGATCTCCTCAAGATGGAGTTCATCGGCCTGCACGAGGAGGACCCACAGTACAAAAACGAGCGGATCAAACTGAGTTCGACCATCGATGAGATCCGAGAGATCGACGGCAAGAAGCCGATGGAGGATGAGAGACTCGGGAAGGCTCCGTCGAATCCCGCGCTGATGCAGGTTTACATGATGGGCCTGCAGCAGGACATGCAGGGGGACATGGGCGGCGGCGAGGGGCCGGCGGACGGCGGTGGTCCAGAGTTCCACATGGGCGAGGACGAGGGCGCCGATGATGACGACTATCCGCAGGACGAGCAGGGAAATCACGCGCCATACGGCAAAGAGGCGGCACCGGGCGATGACCACTTCCACACGCTAGACTCCGGCGGCTTGATCAAGTCGCAGGTGACGAAGCAGAAGGGGTTCGTGGTGGTGATTGAGAAGGGCGTCGAGGGGGGGGAGTGAGCAGTCATGGACGACTGTCGCAATCTGATAGAGGCGATTCAGATTGATGCGGACTTTGTTCTGAAGCGAAACCTGAGTTCTGAGCATCTGTATCGGTTATCCGTTCTGGTCGATGCGCTCAGGACGCTATTCAATCCGATTTCGTCGTTGCGATGCAGCAACGGCACGCGGTCTATGCGCTGGATCGAGAAGCGGGCGAATGAGGATCTTGCGTGGGTGCTTTCGGACAATGAGACGTGGCCGTTGTCGTACGTGCCAGTGTGTGAGGCGCTCGGATTGGATCCAGATGCGTTACGTATCAGACTGGCCAGTATCGGAGCACTGGAGCCGTGGACGTACAAGAGGCTGACGGCCGGCAGGATCAAGAAGCGACAGCTTGTGGGCCAGAGGGTCCAACTTCTGTCGGAACTGCACGGGCGGGCGAAGCGCTCGCATGCTCAGGAGGCACGATCGGCGTGAGCAGCGGTACGCGTATCAGGATCCCGGAACTCCCGCGTGAGGGTGATGTCTGGGAAGTCTTCCATGCGTGGCGGGAAATTTTTCCGCAGCCGGGGGAATACTTCGTCGAACCGCTAGCGAAAGCAGTCTCGGGGCATGAGAATCACGGGTTCGATGAGTGGTTCCTGCAACGCTTGTACGAGGTGTCGCTTGAGCGGTCGCTGGGGATGCAGGAAGCGATTTGGACGGTGCTTGACGAACTCTTGATGGAGCGGGGTGTGCGCACGCCGTCGGATCTCGAATGGTTGGAACTGCAAAACCTGCTCTTCGACCTGCAGGGCGCGAGTACGGCACGGATGGCTGGACTCAAGGTGCCCAAGGCTCTATTGGAACGTCTGGGCGGTTTTGGATGGACGCCGTTCGAGCAGCTCGACTTTCCCGCGTTGGCGTATCGCATGGGACGCATCTACGAACGCCTTGAGAAGACAGAGCCGATGCCGTGGGAAGAGTTGATCAAGCTGGCTCAGGACATTCCTCTGGGGAGTGCAGAGCGGGTGGCGGTCGATCATCTGCGGCGGCATGCCGGGAACTACCTCCGGCCGGTGTACACGAAGACGGGAGAGGCTTGGGTTGCTGAGCGTGAACAGTACCCATTGCGGGAACTCCTGTCAGCCGGGGCGGAGAGGCGCAAGACGGTCCGCCGTTTGGCGCGGGAACTGGGGAACAGCCAACGGGCGCGTGGCATCGCCCGTGACGCTGAAAGAGTGGTCAGAACGGAAATGGCAGAAGCGCGGAGTCGGGGAGCATGGGAAAACGATCGAAAGCGGTGGAAAGACGAAGCACTGATTTTCCGGCAGACATCATCGACGCCTTGCAAGGTGTGTCTGAGGATGTTCAAGAATCCGGACGGGACGCCGAAGCTGTACCGGCCAGAGGACGTCGAGAAGTGGAGCGAGTTGGGGCCGAACACGGGACCGAAGGAGAACTGGGTTCCGAAGATCGGTCCGATCCATCCAAACTGCGTGTGTCCGCCGTGGGAGAAGTATCTTGCGGTGATGAAGGAGACGCACGAGAAGCACGCACCGTATTACGCAAACCTGATGCAGGCCATGGGGATCCAACAGCAGGCGGCGTGACATGGAAGGATCTGTTCAACGAGACCAACGGCGCGGAGTTGGCTATCACGGTAGTCGGCAGGACGATCCGCGTGCGGTACAGGGTGGGGGATGCAAATTCGACGAGAGAGCTGACGCCAGAGGAACTGGCGGAACAATTGGCGGCGTTTTGTCGCGGGCTGGGGGTCAAAATGGATGGAGTCGGATCGGGGGATTTCGCAGACATGCTGGAGCTGAAGAAGGCGCAGCTTGCGGACGTCGAGAAAGAGGTGGAACGCTTGTCGGCGCAAAGGTACCGACTGAGGCAAGAACTGAGAATTTTGCTCAGGACTACGGAGCAGTTGCGTGCGGTTGCAGATGGGGAATCGCAGGGGAAACGCAAGAAGCGGAAGCTTACTCCGGAGCAGCTAGAGGCCATGCGCGAGAATGCCGCGAAGGCGAGAGCGGCGAAGGCGAGAGCGGCGCATGCGAAGAAGCGCCGGCAGGCAGCGTAGTCACGTCGGGGGACGTAGGAAGGAATCGGGGCAATGTCTGGATCGGGCGGGACAAAGAAGATCAGCGAGCGGAAGCAAATCAAGATGAAGTTCGCTCTCGTGGATGCACGGGTGGCGGAGCTGGGGCGTGCTGTGGCGAATGCACGACTGGAGTCGGCTGCTCATATCCGCGTGGTGATGGAAGAGGTCGAGCGGCCGTGGTGGCGGTTTTGGCGACGTAAGATCACGCCTGAGAGGGTCCTGAAGGCTCAGCAGGAGATCATCGATGAGCTGAAGGCCCAGCAGGAGGGAAGGGGCAATGCCGGCAGCAGTGGTAAAGAGTCCAGCGGACGAGAAGAAGTGGACGAAAGCGAAGGAGATCGTCAAGAAGCAGTACCCTGACGTCAATGAGGGGGACGATCGCTTTTACGCGCTTGTCATGGGCGTGTTCAAGCAAATGAAAGGTGGCCAGTTGGCCAAGGCTCTCGGCTGCGACTCTCGCGGCCGGATCTTTCTGAAGGCGAAGGTCCAAGCGCCGGGGAGTCGGGGCGGTCGGTACTACTTCACCAAGCCGGGCGGGGTGGCGTACGGCGAGAAGCCGGTCCAGACTCGGCGCGAACTTGGGGTGGAAAAGATCGGTGGTTTGCCAGTGGTGCATTCGCGGGAACGTGCCGGTGGTGGCGGAGTTGCGGTTGCGCAACGTACTATTAAGCGACTGTTCGGCCAGAAGGGTGAACCCAAGGTTCAGTATGCGGTTTACGAGATAACGCATGTTGGCGTCGGTTGGGAGCCACGGAAGAGCCACGATTCCTTGAACAGCGCAGTTGCGGAAGCCAACCGACTCGCTGGCGGTGGGGCAGCTAATGAGTACGGTGCCAGCAAGAAGCCGAAAGGCGGCGGGCAGGAAGCTCCGGAGCGCTACGAACCGCCTGTGTCGCATGGTGCCGGGAAAGGCCAGTATCCATTTGCTCGGAAAGAGGCCCAGTACGCCAATTACACAGACGCGGAGTTGCAGTACGCTCTGAACGATGCACGCGAAACGCGGGACATCTGGGACGCGGCATCGCGGAAGCTCGGGCATGAGCCGGGGACCACGGAAGCGGCGAACGCGAATTGGTACGCGGATGACGTCCATACGATTGGGAAGGAAATCATTACTCGCCGGAAGAATCCCGGGAAGCGTGACGCCGAGGTAAAGGCCCAACGTGAAGCAGCTCGTCAGAGGGCAATGGCAGGGAGGTATTGAGCGATGATGAGGATAGGATTTCTGTCAGCAGCAGCACTGTTGGCGATGGTGGCGGTCTCTCCGCAGACGGCCATTGCCGGCGGCTGTTGCGTATGTGGCGACGCGCAGTGCCATGAGGGCGTGATGGACATGAGGAGCTGTGCGGTGCTCTGTCGCGAGAAGCAGTCGGACGGGAGAGCTTACAACGAGGGCGGGACGTGCATCACCCAATGTTCAGCGGTGCGAAAGCGCATGATGATCGAGAACATCTTGCGCGAGAGGGAGAACGGCCGATGAAGATTCGAGTGCTGATTCTGCTGGTCGCGGCGGTCGCCTTGTCGGCATGGGCGCCGGGCCGGGCCGATGCTGCCGGATGCTGCGTGTGCGACACGCCAAGTTGTACTGACTCGGTGGCTGACATGAGCGCGTGCGTCACGGCGTGTGCTCCGGATGGTGCGCTGGCGTTCAATGATGGCGTGACCTGTACCGAGGGGTGCGGTGAGGCATGGGACACTCCGACGGCGACTCCTACGGACACGGACACTCCGACGGAAACTCCGACGCCGACGGAAACTCCGACGAACACGGATACGCCGACCGAGACTCCGACGGAAACGCCAACTCCGACGGAAACGCCAACTCCTACAGACACGGACACGCCGACGGAGACGCCTACGCCGACGATTACGGAGACGCCAACTCCGACGATCACTGATACGCCTACGCCGACAGACACGCCGACGAATACAGACACGCCAACTCCGACGGAAACGCCAACTCCGACGGCGAACTACACGGCTGTCAAAGTACCGGTGCAGGTCGGGAGAGCGTGGCGACTGGTTACTGACGCTACGCAGACAGGCTCAACGATGGTTGTTCCGATCTGGGGCCACACGACCGTGCATATCGAGATGGAAGGGACGGCCAGCATCACACTGTACTGCATGGTTGACAGCCAGTTCGCTGATCTGGGGCCGTATGGGCATGCTTTGGAGCAGACATCCGTCGACCAGATTTATGAATTCGATCTGTACTGCGAATGGTTTTATGCGAAGTGCAATACCTGCACGAATTGCAGGTACTCGATTTCGCTCCGTAGCTACGGACCTTGATGCGATTGATCCTGAAAGCTGAACAACTCGGGCTCTTCACCGGCAAAACTCCGGTCAAGAGCCCGGGTTCGCGTGGTGGAAAAGGATATCGCACCAAGTCCGGGGCATGGCGGTACGGGGAGAAGCGTGGCCAGCGTATGAGCGTGCAGCGGGCCACCAAAGAGGAACTGGAATCCCTGATTGCCGCAGCCAGCAGGGGGGAAGGAAGCGACGTTGGCCAATTCGGGGCGCGACGTCTGGCGATCTTATCGCATCCTCACATCCATCGCGTCTGGCAGGCGTACCAGAAGGAACTCCGTCCGAATCAGCATCCATACAGGCTGGCGCGCGAAGGTGGGAAATGGATTCTCGAAGGCGAGTGGGACAATCCTGAGATGCGGCGTGCGTCGCGGCGCGAATTCGAGAATGCAAGCGATGCGTGGCATGCAACGTGGCGTACTGCGGCCGGAACGACACTGGCGGACCATCTGAGCAATGCGCTGCATGTCGGGGCGGAGAAGTACGAAGACGAGCTGTTCAAATACGGGCATCGGTTCGGTCTCCGGTTCGTCGAGAGCGAGGCAATGCCTGAGGGGCTTTCGGCTGGTCAGGTGTACGAACGGGCAAGCGGAGAAAGGGTGGAGATCGTGGGGGCTGAGAATGGGAAGGTGCTCGTGCGGCCGGCCGGGAAGAAGCGTGCTCGTGCGGTCGATGTTTCTCCAGAGGCATTCACTCGCATGCACATGGTCGATCCGTCGACGTTGGTGAAGGCGCTCAGGTGGCTCGAAGGAATGCTGGCGAAGGCGGAGCAACTCACACTGTTCGGTGCTCCTGCTGGTGGCGGAGCCGGAGGCGGGGGTTCCTCGGTGAAGAAGCAGCAGAGCAAGGGTCGACCGCAGGGGGAAGGGGCGATCTCGCAGAGCGGGAAGACATACCTTGGAGTGGACAAGCTTGGCCGTCCCCATTGGCGGGCCCACGAGCCTGTTTTGCCGGCAAAACTCCAGAAGAAGCGGAGCAGGACGGAGGAACAGGTTGCTCGGATGCTCGCGGCTGACTCGTACGAGGACGCGGTGGAGATCGGGTACGATCTGGGCAAAGAATTCGTGTCGGCGGACAGGGCTGGCAAGTGGAAAATCCTGCGTGAGATCGGCGCTCGCAGCGAGCAGGAGCGCGTGACTCTGCGCAGTTTTTTGATGAACCACGGGGGCGGGGCGTCGCTTCTCGCTGATACGATCCATTCCCATTGGTTGGATGACTCTCTGAGTGGTCGGGAGATTTCCGAACCGTTTCCCGTACGTTGGGTGTCAGCGCCACGTCTGGAGTGGCTGAAAGAGAAGCTGACGAAGCTGAACAGAAGGGCTAAGCGTCTCGGGGTTGCCGAGATCGAGCTGAGCATTGGCAAGCCTGAGGTACGTGAGATCTTCGAATCTACGGACGAACGTGGCGGCGTCTACCGGTTAGCTCTGCGTCCGGGAGAATCGGCGCCGTCGAGCTACCGGGACACTGGCCGGCGGGTCCAGTTCTTTCCAGCACAGGTGATCGGCGAGGCTCCATCACTGAAGGGGTGGACGTTTGTCGGCAGCATCGAGCACGGGGACGAGATTGGAAATATCGTCAACGCGGCGTCTGGGAAGACGGTCCCGAAGGAGTACCGGAAGGGCGAGCAGAAGTGCGACCATTGCAGCACGAACCGGAAGCGCAAGAAGACATTCATCGTGCAGCATGAGGATGGGACGTACAAGCAGATTGGGAAACAGTGTCTTGGGGATTTCCTCGGGACGAATGATCCGGAGAAGCTGGTTGCGGCGGCGGAGATCTTCAACGATATCAGCCAAGCGCTCAACGATGAGGAGGGGGACAGCTTTTGGGACGTAGACTCGCTGCAGTCCGACATGTACGACATGGGGAAGTTCCTTGCGATGGTCGCAAAGGACATCCGTGAGCGTGGCGGCTTCGTCTCGCGGGCGCAGGAGGCGAATGATCAAGAGGCATTCTCTACGGCCAGCACCGTGCTCATGTGGGCAGCAGCGAAGCCAAATTCAAAGGAGGCCAAGGAGATAGCAGACAATCCGCCGACGGACGTGGACAAGGATCTGGCGAAGAGGTCGCTGGCGTGGGCTGAGCAACTGTACGACGAACTGGACGCGGATCCGAATCCGCCGAATGAGTACCTCTGGAACATTGCTGTGCTTGCTAAGCGCGGGTACCTCAAGCTTTCGAAACACGCCGGATTCGCGGCGTCTATCGTCCCCGCATACCTGCGAGAGAAGGGCAAGAAGGCGGTTGCGGAGAAGGAAAAAGAGGAATCGAAGCACGTCGGGACGGTTGGGAAAAGGCAGGAGTGGAAGAACCTGACTCTTGAGTTCAAGCACGCCGTAGAAGGCATGTACGGCATCTCTGTGATGCACAAGTTCCGTGATCCGGACGGCAATGTGCTCGTCTGGTGGTCGTCGTCGAAGTCGCTGCTTGAGGGGCAGAGCTACTCGGGTCGGGCGACGGTGAAGGCGCACGATCACTACAACGGCGTCGCTCAGACGATGCTCACGCGGGCTGATTTCTCGATGGATCCGAACTGGGACGATCCAGATTGGCGGCGAGAGCGACTGAACGAGCTGTACATGGACTGGTGGCATCATGCGGCGGCGTTGTCGGAACATCGGCGGATGTTGGCGGAAGAGAACGATCCGAAAGAGCAGAAGAAGATCAAGAAGTGGATCAAGGAGAATGAGAAGGTGCTCGGGCCGGGGGCGGGAGAACTCGACAAGCTGGAGGCCATGCAGCATGCGGACACGCCGGAGGAGAATGCCAAGTACGCGGCAGAGCGGAAGGCGAAGCTGAAAGAGCTGGGGGTCAAGATGACGAAATCGATATTACCTGACGGGTCGAGGTTGGTGATCACGCGGCAGGGCCACATCTTCGTTGTGGACCAGCACAATCCGGTGGATTTCACGATTGCCGGTGATGGGATCATCAAGGCGACAGTTCGTTCCTTCACGCGCACGGGGAAGAACGGGGAAAGCATTCCGGTGAAGGGCCACGAGCGCGAGGGTGGCAGCGGCGGGGATGATGCAGAGGGGCAGCGGGGCGGGACCGATTCGGGGCCAGAGAGCCCAAACGGGAATGGCGGTGACGGCCAGCAGGTTCCGGAGGATCAAAAGTACGTCACGGTTCATACGGGAGATCACACTACGCCGGGCCACGCGGTTCGCATGCAGAAGCATCCGGAGAAACCGGGGGTCTGGCAGGTGCATCCAGAAGATCGCGACAAGGTGAAGGACGCACTGGGGCACAAGCCAAGTGGCGATTCGGACGGGCAGGAGGAGAAGGGATCCGGCGGGTTCATGCTGCACTTTGTCACAAAGGACGGCGTCGTTGTGCGGGCGTCCGACACTGGCGGTCTGGAAAAGTACGAAGGCGGCGAGTGGGTCGACTGCGACATGCCGATCATGGAGATACTGAGCAGGGCCCGGTTCGTCGACGAGAAGACGGCGATGGCGCAGGCGGAAAAGGGCGCCAAGAAGGAAGAGAAGGAAAGCGAGCCCAAAGAGGAGCCATCCGACGGCGATGAGGAGGAGAAGGAATGATTGCTTTACTCGTGAGGAAGGGACTCGGGAGAGCGATACTGGCGAAGGCTGAGCAGCTTTCGCTTTTCGCGTCTGGCCCGCGCAAGGAAGTGCAGGCGCCGGGGAGTCGGGGCGGCAAGGTGCGACGGACGAAGACGGGGAAGGTCGCGTATTCGGAGCTGAAACCGACGGGCAGGCTGGCGGCGCGGCAG
>CAYRYW010000006.1:0-63535 GCA_964428725.1 uncultured Dehalococcoidales bacterium | reverse complement strand
GGGGAAGGTCGCGTATTCGGAGCTGAAACCGACGGGCAGGCTGGCGGCGCGGCAGTCCTTCGACAGTTGGCAGCGGGACATCGTCCCAGCGCTGAAGAGACAGGGAACGTCGGTTTCCCAGCTCGGAATCAAGCCTGCGGAGCTGCGGGCTGCGTGGGAGCAGGGGAAGACGGCGAAGGATCTAATCGAGGGATACAACGCGCAGAAGCAGAAAGAGTCGGCATACCGGCAGAGTTCGCGGGACTTGTCCATGCGAGGGCAGGCGAGCCACGAGGGAAAGTCGGCGTTGATCACGGCGAATCCGGGCCACAGCGGACCGACGGAGCCAACGGAGAAGCATTACGCCGTGGAGATCACGCACCGGGGCGACCGGAAGATGAGCGCTCGGGACATGACGCTGGAAGAAGCGCGGACGCATGCGATGGAGCAACTGCATCCGGAGACGGAAGCGGAGCGGAAGAAGAGCGTTGCTGGCGCGGCGGCGGAACGGAATGTCGAGTTTCCGGGTGGTATTCAGCGGACGCTCGATCGTCACAAGAAGTTTGCTGAACAAGCGGCGGGCATTCGGCGCCAGATGGGCATTCGGTACGAGTGGGAATTTCTCGACGAGAACAAGAAGGCCATTGAAGGGGCGAAGAAGGCAGTCCAGAGCTTGCGGGACAAGTTGCCAACCATTCCGGACGAGAGGAACCGGGAAGCGCTGCGCAAGGAGTTGGACTCTCTGGACAAGATCGGGACGAAGGAAGGCTGGGAGTGGGGCGGGACCGTTGTCGCAGGAAAAAAAAAAGAGCAAAACTCCCCAGTGAGCGTGGATTGACTCCGGAAGAGCAGAGCATGGTCAACGTGTCCGGGCTATCAAAACCAGTTAAGAAACCGCTCGAAGAGGGGCGGGTGTTTACGCTGAAACCCAAGGGGGAAGGTCGTTGGGAGGCCAGCAAAACGGTTGCATGGCCACGTGTGACCGAAGCAAGGATTCGGCGTGAGGCGCAGACGGGGTTTGGCAGTCGAGATATCAAGGACTGGACGATTGAAGAGGTTGATCGCAGTGGGGTGGCGTTCCGGACGGACAGGGGTGAGTCGGAGCGGTACACATGGTCTGATCTGGGCATGTACGACGTCATGGGCGAGATCGACAAAACGCGTTCGGAGGATTACGAGCATCAGCGAAGCCACGCGGAAGGCGATCCTATCGATTACCTGCGGACGCATCCCAACAAAGCGATCGCACAAGAGGGCGTTTTGCACGCGTACGACCGGGCGAGGGGTAAGCGGGCGAAGACAAAGGTCGTGCAGAAGATCGTCGACCTTGGCGAGCAGGCGGCTGTCAACTACCTGTACGAGCTGCGCAGCTTCAAGACGGCGAGGGCGGATGCGTTGGCGTCGGAGCTGCGGTTACGGATCGATCAAAAACGCAAGTCTCCAGAGTCGTATCGGCGGTGGGTAGCAGGGTACAAGTGATGTTCGCTCTCCGTTTAGCTCGGCGATTCACGGGCGCTGAAGGGTGAGACATAGGTAGGACATGGGCGGACCGGGAAAGATCAAATTCGGCGGGAAGGCATCTCTTTCCGTCGACAAGCGCGGCCGGATCCACTGGCGGACGCCGATGCAGGAGAAGCCAGCGACGAACCGCGAGAAGCTGGTTGCGGAGATCCAGAAGGTCGGCGGGGAGTTCGTCGAGGATCTGAAGGACCGGATTGACATCTTTTTCGAGGATCCGAATGCTCTTGAAGAGGGCGAGACGTATGATCTGGCGGATGCTCTCATGGATCGCCTTGACGACGCGGAGAACGCCAAGAACGCGGACTGGCTGAACGCCGACGAGAAGAAGAAGGCGCGGGCGTACATCCGGCAGTGCAACAAGATCCTGTTCGCGGCCGGGTTCTTCCGGCCGGTTTCGGACAAGGATCTGGCGGAGATGGTTGTCACGCGTGGGCGGAAGACTGAGGGGATGATAAAGCGCAACGGTGTCTGGCATGAGCCGGTGAGCAGCTACTCAGCATGGCTGGAGAAGTGACATGCTGAAGCTACGTCTGGCCAGACGCAACACGGATCGGGCTCCGTCGAGCGCCCAGAAGAAGGCGGGTAACTACCGAAAGGGCAAGCTGCGCCTGTACGGGCTCGACATCGCTCTGGAGAATCCCAAGGGATCGGTGCGTAGCGGCAGGAACAAGGACGGGCGGCGGTGGACGTCGATCCTGCGGCATGACTACGGGTACATCCTCGGGACGGTTGGGCGTGACAAGGACCACCTTGACGTCTTCATCGGGCCGGATCTGGAGAAGAGCCGTCTGGTGTTCGTGATCAACCAGATCGACCAGAAGACGGGAGCATTCGACGAACACAAGATCATGCTCGGATTCCGGACTCAGCCGGAAGCGGTGCTGGGGTATCTGGCCAACTACGAGCGCGGGTGGAAAGTCGGACCGATCACGACGCTGCTCGTTCCTGAGCTGAAGGCATGGATCAAAAACGGCGATACGAAGAAAGCGCTTCCTGAGTGGCATCGGCCTTGCCTGTGGGCGGAGCACGGGGTGGACGGACCGGGCGTATTCGTTGCCAAGGGACGAACCACGGCGAAGGAACCGGGGAAGATCAAGTACGGCGGGAAGGCTCATATCGGCGTGGACAAGCGCGGGCGCGTGGCGTGGCGTACGACTCCGGTGGCCGGCCAGCTCGCGCTGTTCGAGGAGAAGAAGCCAGAGCCAGCTCCGATGGGGGTGAAGCCAAACACGACGGAGATCCTGCCGTTGGAGCAGTATGATCGGGTGATCGTCAGTTTCTCGGGTGGAAAGGATTCGGTTGCGCTAGTGCTCCACATGCTGGAGCAAGGCGTTCCCAAGGAGAAGATCGAGATTTGGCATCAAGCGATTGACGGTGAGCCGGGATCACCTACGTTCATGGACTGGCCGGTGACGGACGCGTACGTGAGGGCGTTCGGCGAAGCCATGGGTATCAAGGTGCGATACCAGTGGCGGGAAGGTGGCATGCTCCAAGAGCTGCTGAAGCGCGACGCGGTGAGCGGTGGCGTTGGGTTCGAGACGGAGACGGGCGAGAAGAAGCGTCTGGAGTCGAAGAGCAAGCCGCAGACGCGTGGCCGGTGGCCGGCGAAGAGTGCCAACTTGATGGTCCGATGGTGCTCGGCATTTCTCAAGATCAACGTGGCGGACCGGGCGATTACCAACGACGACGAGCTGCAAGGTCAGACTTTGCTTTTTCTGACGGGCGAGCGGCGGGAAGAGTCGGCAAACCGGGCGAAGTACGCGGAGAAGCAGAAGCACAAGACGTCAACCAAGAAGCGGCGCGTGGACCATTGGCGGGCCATTCTCGACTGGCCGGAGTCGGACGTCTGGGACATTATGAAGCGGTGGAACATTCAGCCACATCCGGCCTATCGCCTTGGGTGGGGGCGGACGTCCTGCATGGGGTGCATCTTTGGCGACAAGAACCAGTGGGCGAGCGTGCGCAACGTGGCGCCGACACAGTTCGAGAAGTTGCGGCACATGGAGACGGTCCTGAAGCATACGATCAACATGGGGAAGGGCGGGCAGCCGATTCCGTTGGACGAGTACGCGGATACCGGGAAGGCGTTCACGGAAGACGTACCGCAGGCGTTGATCGATCTGGCGCTGAGTGACGAGTACAAGCCGGAGGACATCTTCGTGCGCGGAGAGTGGAAGCATCCGAAAGGCGCGTTCAAGACGCAAGGAGGGCCATCGTGAGACTGATCCTGAAGGCTGAACAGCTTGGCTTTGACTTCGGCGCGAAGAGGAAGCCAGCGGCGGCTGCGGCGCCATCCGAGGGAGAAGGGAAGATCAAGGAAGGCGGCAAGGTCATGCTTGGCGTCGACAAACGCGGTCGGACGCATTGGGTGGCGAAGCCGGAGGAGAAAACGCCGGAGAAGAAGAAGCCAGCTCCAAAACCTCCGGAGAAGAGCATCGCGGAGCATCGCGCGGAGAGCGAGGACTATGCGTACCACGACGTCGGGTACATCCCGGGGAGTCGCAAAGAGCTGGCGGCGCAGAACATTCGCGACATGGCACGGAACGGGGAACAGATCTCCGCTGACGACATCGATTGGGATGCGCTGGATGAGACTCCTGAGGTGGCGGAGAAGTTGATTGTCAAGAAGAACCTGTTCGGCAACGTCGACTGGAACGCTCTCGGCGAGAAGGGGATGGAGCCGGGGGCCGGATACCTGATCAACGCGCTGTACAGTTGTGTGAGTGCGAGCCCGGAGGTGGCGGACCTGAGGCGCAGGCAGTCGTTGCAGGGAGCCGACTGGGGGGATGAGTCTTCGCGCAAGCGCGGGGGTGAATTGAAGCAGGCTGAGAAGGATCTGGCGAGGCGTCTGAATGCAGCCAGAGAGACGCAGGACAAGGCGGAGATCATCCGCGAGATAGCCGGAGAAGAGGGGATCGCAAAGCTCAAGGCGACGAAGGGCGATCGGAAGGCGGTTGCGCGGTTCATCAAGGAGATGGCGAAAAAGATGATCACGCCGGAGATGGCGACATCTCAGGACCGTCAGGACTACGCGGTGGCTCTGGGAACGCTCCGGGAGCGCATGGAGGAATGCAAGACTCCTCAGGATGTCATTGACGTCATGCGGGAGATCCGCAAGGAGCGCAACGGCGAGATGGTCCCGGCGGAACTGAGTGAGCGATACGCTCAGATCGAGCAGGAGACGGAGCGCCTTTTCAAGAAGCAACGTGCTGCGGATGCGGACTCAAAGAGCATCCGGGCCCGGTTGAATGAGGCAAACGTCGAGCTGAACCGGGCGAAGTACGAGCAGGACAAGCGGATCCGCAGGGGATGGAAGCCGGATCCGAAGCTGGCGGAGTTGATCGGTCAACTAGAGGGTCAGGCCGAAGCGATCAACCGTGAATACGACGAATGGCGTGAACGGTGGACTCCGAGGGACACGTCCGATCGTCGGGCAAAGCTCGATGCGGAGCGGATGGAGATGATGCAGAAGGTCCGCGCTGCGAATCTGGCGGACATGCAGATCACACGGGCATGGCATACGCTAGGCGACCGGTTCGCTACTGCACTGACTGGCAACGCCAAAGCGATCTCCGACGCCATAATTGCGATACGTAAGGGGCAGATCACGGACTTCAGTTGGGCCGAGAAGGAGAATACGGCCAAAAAGCCACCTCGTCCGCCGCGCTTCGAGCTGCTCGTTGCCGACAGGATCAAGCGGACCGGTGGGCGTGATGTGAAGATCGACGGATCGGAGGATCTTGCGAGCAGGTACAATTTGAAGGCCGTCCAGTCCGGGAACTGGGTTCTGAAGGATCCAGCCAGTGGGAAGTTTCACATGGAGCGGTGCGCTGAGGCGTTTTCGGACATGGCCGACATTTTGGGTCTCGGCGATACGGAGATTAGCTTCAACGGCCGTCTCGGAATGGCATTTGGCGCTCGTGGGCACGGCAAGGCCAAGGCGCATTATGAACCGGGGACGAAGGCAATCAACATCACGAAGATGCGAGGGGCCGGATCGCTTGGGCACGAGTGGTTTCATGCTCTCGATAATATCGTCGTCAGCATGTACGGCGATAGCAGCGTCGACACGTACGCAAGCCACATTGGCGGGGAGAACAAGTCGCTGCCGGAGCCAGTCCGCAATGCATTTCGCGATCTCCATTCGACGATGAGAATGGGTGACGTGATCCCCAAGAGGCCGCTTACAGTGACCGACAAGGATGATCGTTTGGCGACGATGAACCTCCGGCCGGCAAGCGTGCAGAGGGAGAGAGAGGCTGGTCGTGCCTCATGGCGCGTGGCGATCGTCGATGCCCCGGATCTCAAGACGGCACTGGGGTCTTTGCACAAGATGTCCGATCGAATGCGCCAGACGGATTACAACCAGATCCAGAGGATTGCCGTAGCGCACTGGACTCAGGGCAAGGATAACCGGACGGCGATGGTTCCTGTATTCGGCGAGGCTCCTACGTCGAGGTTCTTGTCCGATGCTCAGGATATCGACAAGGGCAAGCGTGGCGGGTACTGGGCCCGTCCGCATGAGATGGCTGCTAGGGCATTCGCGGGGTATCTCGAAGACAAACTGAAGGAGAAGGGCCATCGCAATGATTACCTGACGCACGCGTCGAACAATGCGGCTTACATGGCGATGGGGGTCCCGACCCGTCCGTATCCGGAAGGTGAGGAGCGGAGGCGGATCAACGCGGCGTTCGACAATCTGTTTCGGGCGATTCGGGAGACAAACACGATGGCCAAGGCGGCGATCTGGCTCGGCGAGCAGAACAAGCCGTGGTGGCAGAGGGTGCGTGAGTGGGTCACGGCAAAGAGCAGGACAGGCCGTGGCCGGGCGTCAGATGATGAGGAGCGGCATCCGTCGGACGGAGCTTGGGCGGCGCGGGTACTGGCGAAGGCGCAGCAGCTCGCGCTGGACTTCGGGAGAAAGCGTCGTATCAGCGAGAGCCCGGAGACGTATCTGGGGGTGGACGCGCGCGGCCGGGCGCATTGGCGCACCACGAAGCAACAGACTGCGATGAAGCGAGACAAGGCGCAACCACGCGTGACGAGGATCAAGCTCCGGGACGGGATTGCTCTAGCGGCTTTGCAGATCGAGACTGAACCAGCGGATCAAGGTTACGAAGACGATCCGAACATGCTGGCGCTGTGGGCGGCGTACGACGGCAAGAATACGATCACGATTCCGGCCGACAAGGCGAAGGGAGAGATGGTCGTGGAAGCGCTGCTCGATCTGAGCAACAAGTTCGACGAGTACAGTCGGGACAGGTCGATAGACGCGGAAGATAGGCGTTGGAACCGCCATGCATCAGTTGGGCTGGGGACGATGTACGGCAAGGCGTTTGATGCGGTGTATAAGCAGGAACCGGAATCCAGAAACACGCGACCGACAGACACGCCAGAGTTCAGGTCGTGGTTTGCCGGGAGCAAGATCGTGGACGCGAAGGGCGAACCGCTGGTGGTCTACCATGGGAGTCCCGTGAGAGACTTCGAGGAGTTTGACGAAAGCAAGATCAACGAGAACGATCCAGACGCGCCTTACAATGGGTTTTGGTTTTCGTCGAAGAAGCAGGATGCGCTGGGAGCTGGCCGATTCCCATGGGGACGGCCGAATGAACAAAATGCGCAGGTGCGGGCGTTCTATCTGTCCATGAAGAATCCAGCGTCACGGGGGGACGTGAGGGGGGCGCAGCGTCTTCAGTTGAAGGAAGCGAAAGAGGGGCGTCCACGGCCGCTAAGGAAGATCCTGCAAGAGATGGGGTTTGACGGGGTGATTCATCGCCTTCCGCCGATGTTCGACCGGGATGAGTACGAGCGGACCGGGGAGACTGCATCAAATGGGTACATCCTGCGCCGCAGTGACGACCATGACGGGACGGATATTTTCTACGAGCCGGGTAATCTCAATAACTATCTGACGGGCTGTGCAACGTACGAGGAAGCAGCGGAGCTGGTGGGTGAGGGGACGTACGTGGTGTTTGACTCTCGGGACATTAAGGCGGTGGAGAACTCCGGGGCGTACAATCCGGACGATCCAAACGTGTACAAGTCGGCGCCTATGCCGGGGGAAGGACTGTTCAAGGCACAGCAGGGGACACATCTACGGTCGCTCGTGAGCGAACGGGAAGCACTAAATCGAGATTTGTTTTATCTTGAAGATGAGGACATGGCAGAGGACGAAGGGATTCGTGGATCAAATAGGCGACGCAAGCGGAGACTCAAGCGCAGGATCACTGAGTTGGATGCGGCGATCGACAGGGAACGGAGGACAGTGGCATGAGGGCTCAGTACAGTAGCGTTGTACAGTTGGAGAAGGAACTGACGGAAGTGGATACCGCATACGAAGTTGAGTTGCCGCCGAGGGTTGGCATGATTCGTTTGCAGTGTCGGGAGAGTTCGGAGTTACGTCTGTCGTATGTCCCCCTGATTGGAGTCGGTCAGGTAGACAGCGGAGCATGGGACGGCGGGTACTGGACGCTGAAGGCCGACAGGGAGTACGTAGAAGACAACCTGATTGGTGCGCGGACGATCTACCTCCAGTCGGTCGACACTCCCGGGATAACGGTGGAAATCTTGGCGTACGTGTAAGCATGCAGGTACTCCTCAGTCAGCCGGAGACGGTACGCCTTCCGGCAGTTGGCTTCTATGCCGGCGGGCGGGTCCGGATCGTTGACGTCGTTGTCCCGCTCACTGGCGGTACGTTGGCAAAAGCCGAACAGCTCGGGTTCGGCGAGGTGGGTTCCGATCCTTCCGGAGGCCAGTTTCGTTGGATTACTGTGCATCCACACGGCAAGGACACGGAAGGCGTGGCCGTCAAAATCCGTGAGAGCAAGTCGCAGAAGGGCGTGTGGCATGTCGTCGGCGGGGCCGGCGGGAAGCTAAATTACCTGAAGCTGACGAACGTCAAGAGCCCGGAGGAGTACAAGGCCAAACAGGCGGAGAAAAAGCGGCAAAAGAAGGCTGCCGAGAAAGAAAAGGCTGAGGCGGAGCGGCAGCGCAAGGAATCTCTGTCTCCAGAAGAACGTGAATCTGAGGCAGCGGCGAAACGATTGCAGAAGGAGAAGCAGCAGGAGGCTGAGCAGTCGCATCGTTTGCAGCAGCAGGAGCACGTCAAATGGGTCGCTGAGACGCTTGGCTGGGATGAGGGGGATTGGCAGTTCGAACCGGTGGCGGAGCGTCTGCGCGAGGCAGGGGCCAGCAAGGAGCGTGTCCTGCAGCAGGAGAAGGCTCATTGGGACCGCATGTACAAGCGGGCAATGGACGTGGAGAAGGCTACCCGCCGGCAAGTGCTCCTTGACCATGAAATGCGGGCCGAGGCTGGTCTGGGGGAGGTGCCGTTACGGTCTGACGATCCTGAGGTGATCGCTCTGTCTGACCTTGCACCGGATCCAGTCAAGAAGGGACTCGGGTACAAGCGCGATTTGTCAGAGACGTCGGCTCAAGAGATCACACGGGAGCTGGCCACGACGGACGTGAAGGAACTCCAGAAGGAGCTAGCGGATCTTCAGAATGTCGACGGGGACAGTCCAGCGCGAGAGGGGGAGATAACCCGCGTTCAGACAGAACTAATGATCGCTCAGGCGCACGCCGAGTACGGCGGGATGGATGAGGAGGAGCTTGGCGCTAAACAGGAGTCGATCGAGAAGAGCGCGAAGGAATTTCAGGAGAAGGTGGAGCGCTCACGGGAGGAGTTGGAGAAACTGAAGGACGAGGCTGGTGAGGATCCAACGCGGGAGCAGCAGGAGGCGATTTCTCGGGCGCAGTTGGCGATGCAGGAGGAGAAGCAGGCGGTCGACGCGCTGAAAGAGCAACTCGACATGATAGACGCCGTGGTTGGCGATCCGCATGTAGCAGTAACGGCTGAGCAGAAGGAGATTTCGAAGCGGCGTCAGGAGGAAAGGGAGACCGAAATCAGGCTGGAGAAGGGGCAAGAGGGGGTCGAGGCGTACCGAGAAAGCCGGGAGAGGTTGGAGGCTGGCGGGGCCAAGTATCGTGCTGAGATCAAGCGATACAAGGAGCGTGGAGTGCTCAAAAAGCCGAAGCTCCAGATTTCTGCTCCGAAGGATCCCAAGAAGGCGATGGAGTTGCTACGGCGGGCCAAGTCAATCCGGCAGCTCGACAATAAGATGAAGCGTCAGAAGTCTGGCAAGGAAGAGGTCGATGATCGTTTGTTTGGGAAGGGATATTTCGTAGAGACACGTAGCGCGAAAGTGGACGAGAGCATCAAGGAGGACCTTCGCGCGACACTTGCAGAGGCACGGACAAAGGCATTTTTGCACGAGCTGGAAGCGGCAGACCAGAATCCTACTCTGGCGGATCTGACTGACGACGAGCAGCGCCAATCGATGGAGAGGCATCTGAGCGCGGGGACGTACAACGCGCTGAATACGGCGAGTCTGTCGCTGTTGGATCAGGGGGTGATCAAGCGAGATGTCGTAGACGTACTGGGGGCGGCTGGAGCTGCGCAGGTTATGGCTCGTGCTATCAGAGAGGTCCACGGTGACGATCTTGAGGCAGTGCAGAAGGGGATTGAAGAGTTCCACCTTGCCAATCACATGGAGCAGGCCGATGAGGCCATACGCAGCGCACAGGCTACGTATGATGAGGTGCGGGACATCGAACTGGGGATGGCAAACAGCACGACCGACATGGCCAGTTTGCAGGAGTTGAATGGCCGGCGGCGGGAGAAGCTGTTAGAGGCACGCGAGACGCTCGGTCAGGCGTTGGGCGAGATGGAAGCCTACAGCGCTTTGTCGATGGCTTTGAAGGAAGATCCTCGCAAGGATCTCGACGTTGCGCTGGGTCCGATATCGTCTGAGAGCGCCATTCGGCAGGCGCGGGCGATCGGGCTCGGCCGTGATGACTACACGTTGGATTCAGATGGGACGAACCGATTTCTGAAGGTCAAAGACAGCGGCATGGCGAAGCTGGTTTCGCCGATCGATCACGAGGAACTGAAGGCGCGGAACGAGGTTGAGGCGATCAAGCGCGGTGAACGTGACGAGGAAGGGTATTTACCTCCGGGGTTAATCTCACGGCCGGCGACGTGGTTCGACGATCCTGAGATGAAGGCGCCACGGATCGGGCAGCACCATGTTGCTGAGAATCCGTTCGAGAGCTGGGGACAGAGCCAAGGCGGTCTGTTCGGCGGTGGCGGTGCGGGGAATGCGGTCGAGGACTTTGAAGATTACATGGGGGCAAGACTGGCGGATGGAGAGCATCCGGACGAAGTCTTCTCGGACGTGATCTCCAACATGATCAAAGTGCCCGAAGCCGCTCGGAAGCAAGTCTGGGATCACATGAATGAGATTCTTCCTCAGTCGGTCCCATTGACCGAGAACGGCCGGCAGGTTTGGGCGATGGAGGAGGTCCAGAAGAAGGGGAAAGATGGGAAACCGATTCCCAAGCTCGGGAAAGACGGGAAGCCAACGGGTGAGTTCGAGACCGTACGAAGGCAGAAGCTAGACGCTGAGGGAAACAAGATCCCAGCGATGCAGAACGTGACGGCCAGCCATCACAGTGACAAACTGAAGGAACTCGCTGACAAGTTCGTGTCCAAATACTACGGGTCGAACGACAAGGTGACGTCGTTCCATTCTCAGGGGCTAAAGGTCGAGACTCCGGAGGATGCGAAGAAGACCGGACAGGCCATGTACATGGCGCTTGCGGAAGATCCACGGGCGCTCGTGGCGTTCAAGGATCCCGGGGACATGACGTCGCAGGACAAAGCTGCTCTGCGGCACTATTACCAGACAGAGATCGGGGCGGGACAGGTAGATCAAAAGGCTATCGAGAAGGAGATTGCGAAACTCGGTAAGGAGCCTGAGAAGTACAGCGGTGAGGAGCAGGTAGGGCTGTTTGGCGGTGGGACATCGGAGAAGGTAATCACGCCGGCATGGACGGAATGGAACCGGAATCGGCAATCGATCATGTCTGACGCGCACGCGCGGGCCGGAGACGTCGAGTGGGCGAAGTACGTGGGTGCTCACCGCAGCGTCAAGCACGCGTACGAGGCGTTGCAGGATCATTGCCGGGGCGCCTTCAATGAGAGGTTCGCGAAGCGTTACGCGGCGGTTCACGGCGAACCGTTGCGGCTCGGAAAGACGAACATCCGCAACGCGGAAAGGCATGTCGCCATCTTCGATCCAGAGATGCGCAAGGAACTGGAGGAGCAGCGGCAGAAGTTGCAGGGCGCTGTACAGCAGCGGACGTCCACAGGGAAGTATTCTGATGGCGGGCTCGGCGCGAAGATGGATCGTGTGATGCGAGCTGAGAAGATCGCTACTCAGAATCAGACTGAGATTTTGCCGGCGGGAGAGATGAGCGCGAAGGCCCGCGAGGCGATGGAGAAGAGCCAACGCGTCACGCTAGGTGAGCGTGCGGAGAACCAGATCGCATCGCTCATGGGGAACGTGGGCAAGTCGTTTGACGCACAGAAGACGACGCCAGTGGACCTTTTCCCGGACTTCAAGATGAGCGGCAAGGCGAAGATCCACGGGACAGACGTTGATCTGGCGAACCAGCAACGGACCGTCAAGGCATTTCTGGCCCGCAAGCGGCTGGGGGCGTTCCTCGGCGTGGGAAGCGGCAAAACTCCGATTGCGATCGGGGCGTTCACTGCTGCGGCGAGCGATCCCAAGCGCGGGGTGAAGCGCGGTCTGTTTCTCGCCAGATCGAACAATTTGGGGCAGTTTCACGGGGAATTCGCAAAATTCGCAGATCCGGAGAAGTTCAGGTGGTCGGCTGATCCAAGTGCAGACAACGAGAAGCGGATGGCGACGCACAAAGACCCAGACACACACATGGTCGCCATGACGCACGAGGGATACCGTGACGACATGCTCCGTCTGTTGCAGGAGCATCAAGGGCATAAGGATCGGGACGAGACGCGGGACTGGTTCATGGGTCTGTCTCGCGAGGAGCGTGCGGGGGCCCTGAAGGAGGCATGGGACAAGGCCGGAGTCGATTATCAGGCGTCGTTCATCGACGAGGGGCACGTTACTCTCGACCGGGCGGGCAAGAAGGAGTCGTTGTTAAGTGCGATCACCATGGCCACGTCTGACAATACGAGCCACTACATGGCGATGACGGCGGACCCATTGAAAAACGACATCTCGGAGATCCGGTCCCAGCTCGACAAAATCCATACGGATGGGCGGTACTCGGATGAAGCGGCGTGGCATCGCCGGTACGGGCTGAACACGTCGGCGAGTAGGGCTGCGCTACAGCAGGAAGTGTCGGGGACATTCTTCACTGACCATATCCGTCCACCGGTCAAGGCGGATCGAAGGAAAGAACGCGTCCAGATGTCGGAATGGCAGACGCAGGAGTACGCAAAGGTGCGACAGGCGTACGACCGTCTCAGACTCGATCGCTCGCGGGGCAAGATCAATGTCGATGCGGCAAAGCAGCTCTCCCCGCAATCCTTCGAGGGCGTGCCTGAGGAGAGACATGAAGAGGTGGCAAGGGCGCTGACAGACGCGGCTGGGGCCATCAAGGAGGCGGCGCTGCATCGCGTGGTCAACATGGCTCCGCCTGAGCACAACGCCAAGATGACGAAGCTGAAAGAACTTCTCAAAGAGAAGGGAACTCGGGAAAATCCAACGGTCATTTTTGCCCATAATCTCGATACGGTCGACAAGATTGGGGACGAACTCAAGAAGGACGGGCACAGGGTGACGACGTTTCACGGGGGGCATCTGACGGCGGAGAAGGATCAACGCAGGCGTCAGTTCATGCCAGATCCGGGGAAGGACCCTGAAGCTGACGTGATCGTGATGTCCGACTGTGGCGCGACTGGAGTCAACCTACAGCGAGCCAATCGCCTTGTGCAGTTCGACACCCCACCCACGGCGATGATTCACAATCAGCGAAACGGGCGCATCCACCGACTGGGGCAGAAGCAGGACGTGGAGCTTGTGGATCTCGTGTCTGATTCGCCGTTTGAGGAGCGGGCGCTGCAGCGGGTGGAGCGCAAGTACGATCTGGGAAGCATTTTTGCGACGAACGAGGCAGCATCACTCGATGAGGGGAGCTTGGGATGGCACATCCAACAGGCGCGACAGAAAAAGAACGGGCTGGCGGAAAGCAAAGCGGCGTCACTGGCCGCGTAGACGCCACGCGCAAAAAGCTTCACGACATGCTCTTGAAGATCGAGGAGGAGCTTGCGCATGCAGACGCGGCCGAGGACCAGATTGGGAAGCATGCGACTACCATAGCGGATCGGTCACGCAAGGAGATCGAGGCGCTGGGGAAGAAATTGAAGCCGACGGGAAATGATCCCGACGACGAGAACGATTACCTGTGGCTCCTCGCCCAGCGGCACAAGGCCGATCACATAGTGGAACTGGCGCGGGCTGAGAGGGAGAAGCGTGGCGGTTGAGGCGTGGAAATGCCCAGTGTGTCGGCGGAACATGGCGCGGCCGGCAGCAGAGGGCGGCGTGCTGGTGAAGAGCCGTTATGTCCGGATCACTCCGGCCGGGCGGCTTCTAATGGCGTGCTCCCATTGCGGGAGTGAGGCCGAGAGCATCCACGGGAAACTGGTTCTTTTCCGGAGAGTGGAGAAAAATTGCAAGGGGTGCTTGTCACCGAGGGCGGATCGCGAGAGTATGCAGGTGTAGAAAGCGCGTTGGACCGGGCTGTGGCGGTGAGAGCCGCCAAGACAGAGGGGTCACAGGCGAGAGCCTGCGGCCCTTTTTCTTTTTTGATGACGGACGAACAAACATACCCGCAAAGCTGTACGCTGGAAAACCTTTTCCTGAAGGCGCGGCCGGCGACCGAGGGGGATGAGCGGTTCGTTTACTGCGAGCCGTCAAACGAGAATCTCGACCAGCAGCGGGAGCGGGTCCTGCAGAAAGCTCTGGCGCAGAGCGTCCCATACTTCCTGCGGTTCGGGAATCTGGACATTGAGCATCGGACGTTGATTGGCAGCCAGATCGGTATCGAAGATCCCGACCTGTACGAGATCGGCCAACCTGTAGACGTGAGACTCAGTCCAACGATCGTGGTGAAAGGCCGGATCTATCAGGGGTCAGGAAAGACTGTAGAACAGGCGAACCGGTTCTGGGCGTCGATTACGGAGCAGAGCCCGCCGAAGAGGTGGTACCCGTCAGTGGGCGGGAGAACTCTTGCCAAAGCGCGGAACGTGCAGGGCGGGAAGGACATCTGGGCCCTGAGGTGGTCCAATGTAGGCTTTGCCCGCGAACCGGTAAACACGACCGTGAAGGCCGTTTCGACGGCTCCGCTGGAAGTCTTCTGCAAGGCTTTGACGGCTGGGTACGGCACGGATGCGGCGTCATTCTCTGGTGGCCGGGCGTTGCAGCCTGAGTCGCTCGAAGGGAAGCCGGTACGGGCTGATTTTCACAAGTGCGCAGTCAATTTTTTGAAGGCCGTTGGTACGGGCAGTTGCTCCCATACGATCGGCGTTCCGACTTTGGCCAAAGCGGCAGAGCACTTCCACGTCTGTGAGGGAATGGACAGCCAGACTGCTTGGGAATGTGCAACTCGAATGTTCAGTGACGTCCAACAACGCGCAAGTTCGGGGCGAATGTCGGCAGCATAAAGGAGGGAGGGCATTATGAAGTGCTCGAAGTGCAATGGAGAAATTGGAGAGGGAGCAAAGTTCTGCGCGGCGTGTGGAACTGCGGCTGGGGAACCTGAGGGCGACCAGATGGCAAAGTCCATGTGCGGTGCCTGCAGCCACGAACTGCCAGACGGTGCTCAGTTCTGCCCGGCGTGCGGGGAGATTCTCGCCAAGTCGGCCGGTGCGGAGTACGAAGAGGTTCTTGACGTGCTGGAGACGCTGGCGAAGGCGAACTCGGCACTGACAGACGACATCGAGATTCCCGAAATCGATGTCGACGAACTCCCCGATGATTTCGGGGAGGACCGGAACACTCTGGCGAAGTCCATGAGTGTTGAGGATGGAGAAGAGGTCGTCGATGCCTTCCCGATTCTGTCGGCCCTGTTCGGGGCCCATAACGGGATCATCAACGGTCAGACCGCTCTCGGTCAGGAGACGCGCGCTCTGCGCAAAGAGGTGGGAATTCTCGCCAAGTCTCTCGTGACCGTCATGCGCGGGCAGCGCGACATCAACGGGTTGATCGAGCAGATCGGGAACCTGCCGCGCGGGCGGAAGAGCGCTGCGCATCGGGTCGAGGTGATGGCGAAGGGCGGGCCCGGAGCTACTCCTGAGACTCCGACGAATGATCGCAGGCAGAACGCGGAAATCATCGCAAAGTGCCTGAAGGCGCAGGGCGATGTTTTTACGGCGCAGGATATCGTGATGCTCAACGAGTTCGTCAACGGCGGAATGAGCCCGGCGAAGATCGTGGCCAGCGGAAGCGAACTCGGCGCAAAGATCCGTCAGGTGTGTCCGGAGCTGGCCAACTAGGCTGGTGGGCTTAGGGCAAGAGGACGAGAAGGAGGATTGTACCGATGGAATTGAATATCCCTGCAGCGGTAGAGGGGGGGGACTTCGGTGATCTGGGGAGCACGTTTGACGGGTTCCTTTACACTGATGTCGACGAATTTCGGAAGGCACTGACCAGCGGGTACGGGACGGACGCGGCGAGCTACACGCAAGGTCGTGCTCTGCAGTTTGAGTCGCTTGAGCCGTCGTTGATCGCGACGATTCAGGAGCGTGGCAAACATTTTCCGTTGTTTGACAAGCTCGAAAAGGGGAACGCGACCAGCGTTGTCGACCAGTACACCACGAAGGACGCCATTGGGGGATTCCCGGGGGGCGCCACGAACACGGAGACTGGAACCATCTCTGAGCAGACTGGGACGTACGCCCGGAAAACTCGCAACGTCAAGTACCTGATGACGATGCGTACGGTTTCTGCCGTTCAAAGGGCGACCGATGCTCAGGTAGAAGCGATGGCCATCGAGAACGAGGACGCCATCTTGGAACTCCTCTCGACAGCAGAGTGGCTGTTCTTCAATGGGGACAGCTCGATCGTGGCTACGGAGTTCGACGGTATCGAGAAGGAACTGACCGACAACGCGACCAGCGATCACATTCTTGATCTGCGCGGCCAGTCGGTCACTGCGGAAGCGGCGGAGATTGTCGATTCCGCAGCGTTCGTGGCCAGCTTCGAGAATTTCGGATCGATCACGGACGCATGGACGTCCAAGCTGGTCGGAGCTGATTTTGACAAGAAGCTGGACCCAGCGCACAGAGTAGCGATCGATGGCAAGGCGCAGTCGATCCAACTCGGGACTCCCGTCCGTGGGATCACGACTGCTGACGGGGACATCGCGCTGAATCGCGACGTTTTCATTCAAGAGGGGCAGATGCCATTCGTTGGGCGCGGTGGGAAGTACGCCACCAATGCGGCCAGCGGTAATACGGCGGCGCCGCAGAGCGCGGCTGGCGTCGCGGCGGTGAACGCTTCCTCGCAGTTCGTGGCAGCTACGGCCGGCCTCTATTACTACGCGGTGGAAGGGGTCAACCGACTCGGACGGAGCACTCTTGTCAAGAGCGCTCAGGTCGCTGTTGCGGCCGGCGAATCGGTCACTCTGACGATCACCGAGAGCGTTGCCGGAACGGAGACCGGGTATGTGATTCACCGTTGCACCAAGAACGGCTCGAATGGCAACACCGACTTCCGTGAGATGTGCAGGGTGGCGAAGACTGGTGGCGGGACGACGGTCTATGTCGATCACAACCAGAACATCCCCGGTACGTCCAAGATCTACCTGTTGAATATGGAGCGCGGGGCACGGGCGATCAATCTGCGACGGTTGCTCCCGTTGACGCGGTTCAACCTGTTTCCCACGAACACGGCGACGTATCCGTGGGCCCAGTTGCTCTTCCTGTATCTTCGGGTGGCCAAGCCAAAGCAGCACCGGATCGTCAAGAACGTCCTTCCGTCGGGCGCTCTGTGGACGCCGTAGGGCCACGGCAATTGTGTTTGGCCGGTGACTAGGAATCGGGGGTAGTACGATGGCGAACGAAGAAATGATGGCAGATGAGAAGCAGAGCGATTGCCGTGTGATCTGTACGCTGCTGGCTGCATCGGGGGAGATCAGTGGCGTACGGTTCGTGACGGCGCCGATCGGCAAGCGCAGGGTCAAGGTCTCTGAGCGTATCGAGCAGAAGACCGCTGCCAGCTTCCTCAAGATTGACGGCTTCGAAGCGTACGAAGACGATCCTGAGAGTGAAGAAGCGATCGAGCTTGCGTTCAAGCAGGCAAGGGAGCGTGCTCTTGCCGGCGAGGGCGACAGTGATCTGGCCGTCGCCCTTCGCACTGTCAATGAGCTGACGAAGGCGAATCAGGCAATGCAAGAAGAGATCCGCCTGCTGAAACAACAGCTCGGAGAGGCTGAAAAGCCAGCGGAACCAGAGAAGCCGAAAAAGCCGAAGAAGAAGGCTGCCAAAAAAGCGGTCGAGGAAGATACGGAGAGCAGCGGCAACGACGAGGGCGACTCTGATTCCGATGAAGATGGCAACGACGGCGGTGGCAGTGGAGACGAGGAACAGGACTCCCCTACTCAGCCGGCGAAGACCGGAGATAAGGCCAAGCGGATCGGCCGTATCCGGTGAAATCTGGAAGGGGGTAGTGGTCCATGCAAACGGTACTCACGGACGCGGAACGTGACCTGATTGAGCGGTATAGTCCGTCTGCTCAGCGGGTCGGCTTGGCGACGATTCTCGACAATCTGATCAACGGCCAGTACGAAGATCCGGGGCAGGTTGCAGTCAACGTGCTGCGGGTAGCGGCGAATGTCGCTGATCAGGAGACTGTGGTCATTGGTGACGACACGTTCGAGATTGTCCAGTGCCAGACAGACTCGGGAGAGACGTCCGGTACCGGGCTGACAAACACGACGGATCCAGTGGCTCTCACGTTTGCTGCGCATGGTCTCGGCGTTGGCGATCTGGTGCTTGCCGAAAGCGAGATTATGAAAGTGCTCGCCGTTCCGGATGCCAATACGGTTGTCCTGAAGCGTGGGCACTCCGGTACGACTGCGGCGTCCCACGGAGACGTCGCACTGTACACGGCGGCTCAGGTGAAGGGGACCGGAAATATCGCGGTGGGGCTCGCGGCAACGCTCACCCCAGCGGCGGGGACCGATGCACTGATCGACGTGATCAACAGCGACGGGACTCAAGCGGTTACAGCCGTCGACATCGGCGATAATGAGGTGGTCATTCACGCCGATCAGGTTGGCGCTGTGGCGCTTGCCTGTACGGAGACGCTGGCCGGCGCGAACAATGTCTGGGCTGCGGCCACGATGTTTGGCGGTGGCCCAGTGGAGCAGCGATCGATCAACATACAGAAGCGCGTCCCCACGGCGACGGAGGTGGCCTTGGGGAACATGCACTTTATGTTCGATTTTGCTCCGACAGTGCTCGGGGTATTCGTGTACGTGACGGCTACTCCCGGCGTGGCTGTTGCGTGGGCTGGCGGAGTGACCGTCACGGGGAACCGTGTCACTCTCGACAACGGTGGCGGTACGGACTGGTCTGCAAGTGACACGGTCTTGCTGATTGTTGCGAATTAGGATTCAGCGGTGTGGCCACGACGCGAACACTCAAGTCGCCCGTTACCGTAGAGGAGATCACTTCGAGCGAACTCTACGGTATCCTCCTGAAGGCACGTGGAGAGAGTGCGGCACTCGACAGCAGGGTGGTGCTGCAAAAGCTCTTCGCGGCTGAGGACTATTACGAACGCGATTTGAGGATCCGGTTCGGCCGCAAGCGCGTATTCTCAGACGTGTGGGGACGGCAGAACGGGAGTTTCGAAGACGCGTCGCTGACTCTCCCAGATGATTTTGATGAGCTGGACGATATAGACGAGCCAGCCTACGATTACCGGTCCGATTTCTTCACCGACGGTCGCTGGGGGCGGATCCAGCTCAATTACCGGCCCGTGTGGTCCATCTCCCAAATGGTCTTCACGTTTCCGGGGACGGGGACCGTTTTCACGGTTCCTACGAGCTGGATCAGGCTCGATCGCAAGTACGGCAACGTGCAACTGGTCCCAGCTACGGGAGAGGCGATCCTTGCTGTATTCACCCACTTCATCGTCATGCGAGCGATCGGGTCACGCGGATCGCTGCCAATGTCGATCTACGTCGACTACACGACGGGATTTTCGCACGAGGAGCTATGCCAGCATCACAACGAACTCCTAGAGGGGCTGCGGCTGCGTACATTGTTGTCACTCGCCGGGATCATTTCTGCCGTGGCTGCGCCGGGGGGAGGATCGAGCAACAGCCTCGGTCTGGACGGACTGAGCAGGTCCAGATCGTTCGGCGGCAAGTTCGGGCCGTACTCGGGCAAGTTCGAAATCGCGATGGAACAGGAAGAGGCGATTCGGGACAACTGGAAGATGCGCGAGCAGGGGATTCCGCTCGCGTTTGCGTAGATGATCACGACGGACACAGCGCAGCATTTTGACGCGGCTGAATTTGATGCCGCGTTGGAAGAGCATGGTACAGAGGTGCTCTGGCGGAAGGCTCGCACGTGTCCGTGTATGGGGGAGCGGACTGGCCAGCCGGAGATCGATTGCCCGCACTGTGATGAGGGCATCCTCTGGGACGATGGTGAGTTGATCATCGTCCTTGCGCCCGGACGTCAGCGGCGGGACGAATACGATCAAGCGGGGATGTGGATGCAGGGGATGTTGACGATCACATTTCCTTCCACGTTGACGCCGGGCCACCTTGACAGAATTGAGTTTCAGAATGCCGTGATGGTGGTCAACTCGGAACGTCTCGTGCGCGGGCGCGTAGACAAGCTTGGGCGCTCGAAAGAGCGTGTGCGGTTCCGACACGCGTTGTCGGTTGAATACTGCGAGTCGATCGAGGGGAATGATCTCCGGCAGTGGCAAACACCGTTGGATTATGAAGTGAACGAGCGTGGCGACGTCAGTTGGGCTGCCGGGCGAGGGCCGGCCAATGGGTCTGTGTACACGATGCGTTACATGGCTCGGCCGACATACCTTGCGTGGTCGCCACAGTCGCGGGATGAGGGACAAGCGAAGATGCCGTACCGCTGCATGGCGCAGAGACTCGATTTCTTTGCGCGGGCATCCGTAGGAGGGGCGGACTGATGGCGGAACGTGTCTTCTCTATCCCTCTCCCGCCAGACGTACCGATCCCTCGGGTGATGGAGGCGCTTCAAGGCGATTGCGTCGACGCTCTGATTACAAACTGGCGCTACCTCGCCAGAGAGGCGATGGACACGGGTGATTACGCTGCGGCCCTGCACCGAGACCTTGCGGCAATGTATCCATACCTCGGTGATGAGGAGGCGGTGGGTGTGATCAATCCGATGCCGTACGCTGATTATCTGGAGCACGGCAGGGTGGGGTTCCACCTGCCGTCCCATTGGGGGCGTGGAGGCGGGAAGTGGAAGGTCAGCCGCAAGGGAAAGTTGTACGCCCATGTGCCGTTTCGGCATCGCACGCCAGAGGGCAAGGGCCCTACGCTCCCCGGAATGATGAGGGATCCGACGGCCGGCGGCGGCATGACGTCGACGCGGATGCGTACGATGATGCCGCGTGCCGTCTACAAGCAGGCGAAGCAACTGGCGTTTGGCGAAGGGCGGCTGACTGGGTTCGGCGATGACTACAAGCGAAGCAAACCGTACGACGTGTTTCGTGATCTCTGGGACGACTTCCCGTCTGAGCTGGATGGTGTGATCGGATACACATGGAAGGCCAGTCCATTCGAGGGAATGATGAGGGTTAATCCTCCATCTCCAGCAGGGGGGCCACATACAGAGTACATGACAATCCGGACCATCACTCCGGACAGCGAGGGGTGGTACATTCCGCCGACACCGCCGATGCGATTTGCGGAGCGTGCGCTGGAAGAGTCGGCATCGGCAATACAGCAGATCATTGACGCGGCGGCGGCGGAAGATGCCGTGGCGGCGCTGATGGGATCCGTGGAGGGACTGGGAGAATGATCGGATACAGGGACAAAGCATGGACGCTTCCGGGGTCGCACATTGAGGATCTGGACGGAGTTGAGCTGTTTTTCCCGTCTGGCGACCGGATCTTGTGGGAACCTACGGAGGAGCAAATTGCGGTGATGCGCGGGAACTCCCTTCGGATGGAGCGCTTCGAAGAGATTTCCAAGCCAGATCCAGAGAAGAAGACAGTTGTAACGGTAGCGGACGGTATGGAGATTGAGGAGAAGCCGTCTCGACCTCGGAAGAAGCGACAGGTTTTGCCGGCAAAACCGTCGGATGAGGATCTGAGCGATAGCGATGAGTGACGGCTGGATCATCCCTGAACAGCTCGTCGGTGACACGCTTCAAGCTGGACTCGACGAACTGGAAGAAATGCGGCTCGCTCAGGATGGGTCCTTCGAGAGGATCATTGACACGATGTTCCTGAACCTTCCGGCAGAGAAGAAGGAGCAGATCCGGACGTGGTTCGGGAAGAACAGCATCCGGATTCTGGAGAATTATCCACGGGAGCCACAGGAGACGCCGTGCTATTGCCTCGTGCTCGATCCAGAGACCCAGAAGGGTTTCGTCGGCGACACGATCGGCGAGGGTTCGTTCATTGGCGGGACTGTAGTTCAGGACGGTGAGGAGTGGACGAGCACGGTTGGCGTTCTCTGTTACTCCGAGAATGGCGAATTGCTCAAGTGGATCTATCACATAGCGAAATTCCTGTTGGCTCGTAATCGCCGGGCTCTTATCACGGTGGCCCATGAAGACGTGTCAATGTCGGGGAGGGATTTCGGGTTCGATCCTCGTTTTCTCCAAGCAGGCCGGTTCGTGTATCGACGTGCCTTGATGGTGACACTGTCTTACACCCAGATCGGCGCCGATGAGCATGTCTTGGAGAATGAAATCGAGGGTACCGATACGACTCCCGACGTAGTGGGTGGGATGCCGTATGCAGAATTCGAGGAGTGACGAACGGGTATCTTTCACGGAGTATTGCCGGCGGAAGAAGCCTAGCAATGTCCTGAGGAGCGCGTTCGAGATGCATTGCAGACTGTTCGACACGTTTGATCTCAGAGGGTTCTCGGAATGGGACCGGATCTTCAGTGACTTTCTGATGACGGACAGGAGGAGGAGGAGCTAGTTATGAGCGCATTGGTAAATCCGTTGACCTTCACGGATCTGTTCGGCGCGAAGCATGTGGAGCCGTCTGTTACGGGGACGATCGACGTGCAGACGGTCGAGCCGATTCTTTCGTCTAACGTCAACGACCTGATCATTGTTTCTCCATATCGGAGCGGCAAGCCAAACGAGTTGAATTTCTTCAGGTCTCTGGCGAGCTTTCGCGACAACCACGATCCGGACAGGAATGAGGATGAGGGGGTTGCTCTGGCGCAGGTAGCACGTTCCGGGTTTGCTGACCGTGACGTCTACGGTGCGGCTAGTCTCGGGTCTGTCAGGGTTGATGCTGCGACGCAATCGGCGGTGGATCTACTCACTGGGTCGACGACGTTGATCACGGTGACGACGTCCGACTACGGGAGCCACACAACCAATCGGAGCTGCGTCGTAGCATCTGGAACGAATGTCGGGAAGAAGGTGACTCTGACTGATTACGATAACACGGCGCGGACGTACATCGGCGATGATCTTGGCGTTTTAATTTCCGGGTTCCAGTACACTGGGGATGCCGGGGTGGCTCTGGCCACGCTACGGATGTCGATCGGTACTGTGACGTACACGGACCAGCCCACGGATGGGGACTTGATCACGGTGACGTCTGGTAACACGCGAAAGGTGTACGAGTTCGACAGTGCGGCCGTGGCGGATGTTGGCGACGTGGCTGTAACGATCGGCGCGTCTGCCGATGCAACGTGGGAAGCGTTCCGTGCGGCCGTGGAGGCGAACAACGACCAGCTTGACAGTGTGGCGCTGAATTCGACCACGGACGTTGTGACGATCACTGCGGTACGCGGCGGGGTTGTCATTGAGGAAACCCTTGATCAGGGGTCGAAGTTCTCTGTTGCGCATTCTGGCGTCGGCGCTCGGCTGCTCGGTGAGATCGGCGGGAAGGTTTCGTACACTGGTCAGCCGGCGGATACGGACACTGTCGTCATTCAGGGGACTACGTTCGAGTTCGACAACGACACCAGTGTGACAGCCGGGAACGTGTCGGTGACGATCGGCGTCGATGAAGATACCACGTATGCCAACCTTGTGGCGGCAATTCTCGCCAACCTAAGCAATGTCATGGCCTATCAGGTCGCTGCATCGAACGTGGTCAATGTCGTGTCAACGACCGTTGCGGTGACGGTTACCGGAACTCCGACGAACGCGACCACGACAACTGGACAGACGGATGGGTCGCTTGGGTTCAACCTTGAGCTGGCTGCGATGGGGTACAAGACGTTGCAGCTCCTCGCTGGGAACATAAATGGGCGGACCGGATGGACCTGTAGTGTCGGGGCATATGCGAACAAGTTCCTCGCGTCTGTCGGTCTCGATGTCGTCAGCCAGTCGGACGTCAAAACTGCGTCGATCACCATGACGGGATATGTCGCGGCCATCGTCGATTGGATCAACACATCGACGAAGAGCCAGTACACTGCGGTCGAGGTGGCAAGGGGCGAGCCATCCGCAGCATCGTACATCTTCGCAGGCGGAACGACTCCTGCGGTGACGGCGACAGGATGGACGAACGCTCTTGATACGATCGCCAACGGCGTCGAGGAAGGGGCCATCCTCCTAATCAACACCGATGACGCGACCATCATGGCTGCGGTGGTCACGTGGATCGAAGAGCAGCACGTTGCTGGGAAGTGGTTCCGGGCGTATTTCGGTCTGGCCAGTGGCGCCACGGTACAGACGAATCTCGATCTCGTTGCAGCGCTCAATCACTCTCGCGTGAGAGTCTGTTGCCAGCGTCCGGGGGTGTACCAGAGTGACGGGAGCTTGGAGTACCTGCATCCGGTCTACCTCGCGGCGGCGTTGGCTGGCGGTGCGTCCGGTAACCTGCCGTACGACAAGCCACTGACGAACAAGCGGTTGCGGTTCGCGGCGTTCCATGAGGACGACCTGTATTCGTTGAAGGATCGCGAGGAGCTGCTTGGCGGCGGAATCACGGTGGTCAAGGATGAACTGGACGAATACAGGGTTGCGCTCAATGTAACGACGAGTCGGGATCCTGACCGTCGCATGGTTCGGATCGTATCTGAGATCGACACTGTTGATCTTGCGGATGCGAGGATGCGCAGGGCTTACATGCAGTTTAGGGGCAAGTGGGCGTCTGGGAATGTCGCAGCACGTGTCACAGGAGTCATGCGGCGCGTACTCGATCCGATGACGCAAGAGGGGGCGTTTACGCCCGGGGTCGACGACTACGGAAACGCTGTCGCCGCATGGACTGGAAAAGCAATCGGTCCCAATGGGGAGACATGGTCGATCAATCAGGGGGTCCTGTCGGTCGGATATCAGGTGTATGTGCCGGGCGAATTGAATCATGTCAGCTTGCAGGGGGCGGCGGACTATCAGCGTATCGTCGGCACGATCTCCGGGAGCACTGCGGACGTTACCACGTCGGTACCAGTTCGCTAGCGAAAGACTGCTGGCCCGCAGGGCTCGCGATGTTCGCGTCAAGCGGACTCCCCGATATCGCGAGTGGCCAACCTGCGGGCCAGTAGACAAACAAAAGGCTGATCGGGGGTCGGTGGAGGACACAGATGGAAGATAAAAGGGCGATCTCAAGCGTACGGTCGGCGCTGTTCGTCGTGGCTCCGGTGACTCTTGACACGACTCCATTAGGGTACGTGGAAAATTTCACGGCGAGCAAGAGGCACATGGCGGAGAATATCCGTTCAATCGGGCAACCGGTCCCCCCGGACAATGTCCTGAACTTCGAAGAGGGGTCGCTGAACTGGGGTCGGTTCCTGACGCGCGATCCTGTACTGACGGCAATTATCACTCCTCGCATTGCGGAGTTCGCGGACTACAGTTCGTACGATATTCTGGCGATGGATCCGGATGACGGCAAGGCTTTGGCTCTTGCTGTTGGAGTGCTTCCGCAGAGTTTTGACGTTATCCTGCGGGGCGGAGCGGCGGCGCGGAATAACTACTCTGCGATCTGCCGGATGATCCTTCTCGACGAGGAAATCCAGCAGTCGATCAACGTCTAGCGTGGGCGTTTCGCCTGCGCATTGGAGGTGTAGAGATGGAAGACCAGATCCTTGCTCTGATTCCGCTGCTCACGCCGATCGTGGTGTGGGGTTTCAAGGCGGTGATTCCGAGGATTCCGAAGTGGATGTTACCTGTTCTGGCACCGTGTGTTGGTGCGTTGGCGGAGATCGCCATGCATTACGCGGGCGCGTCTGCTGAGGCAACGGTGCTCAGGGGAGCGATACTCGGTGCGTCCGGGCTCTGGCTCCGTGAGGCGATGGACCAGATCCGTAAGCGTCTCGCTGAGGGCAAACGCCCGGCGACGGAGTAATTTGGAATGCTCTACTCCCTAGCTGACGGAATTGCAGCTAGGTTTGCGGCCGGGCTGCCATGGCTCGGCCGTCCCCCGTTTGATGGTGGGCACCTGACTGCCTGTTGGGGCCACCAGATAGGAGAGACGCAATGTCTGAATCCAGTCCAATGCCCGGAGCTGACCGGGTAGTCACGCGAGATGTCGCTGGCCATCAGATGAGCCTGCGACGACCGTCCAGAGCGGACGAAGCGGAGATCTGGCGCCGGTTGGTTGGGAAACTGACGGTGCGAGGGATCCCGGGCGAAAATGATCTCCTCAATTCATGGGATGGGTACAACCTGCAATGGGAGGCTCGTTTCGAGGTTCTTCTGATCCCCCGCATGGGCAGGCGTGGCGATACCATCCGCCTCGGGGAACAGGCTCCGGTACATTGGTTGGAGTCGCTAGAAGACGGAAACGGGAAGACCCTTGGGCAGATTGTATCATTCGAAAGCGTCACTCCTGAGGAGTTCGCCGAGGCTCAGGAGGCATTCAAGGACGTCTTTGAAAAAAAAAGCCAATCGACGCCGGGGATCTCTACTTGATCTGCGTGTCTGCTGAGCATCGCGTGGCGTGGGGTGCATGGAAACGATGGCCGGATAGCAGGCCGTGGGAGTCTCTGGACGATCTGACTGAGGATGAGCGGTCATGGTTGTACATGCAGGAGCAGATCGATGAGGGACTCCAATTCTGTGCCGATTGTCGTGAGTTCGGCACTCAGACGTTTTGCGGGCATTGCGGCCGGCGGTTTGCTGGCGCTGACCGAGAGTGGAGAGTGTGTCCGTCCGAAACTTGCTATGCTCAGGTCTCAACGGATTTTTGTCCAGTGTGTGGCACTCAGGTTGCGCTTCCGGATGTTGACTGGGAGGAATTCAGCGAGCGGGCGAAAGACGCTGTCCAGAGAATCATTCGAGGGAACTCCAAGGTCAGGAAGGCAATGGGGTGCGGCGAGGAAAACTTACTGGGGTCCATTGGCGTAGCTGTGAACGAGGTGTTCGGTGGCAGAGGCAGTCGCTAAAACGCAGCGAATCGGGAGCGAGCTGGGACGGTCGGTCGAGACGATCAGATCCAGCACGCGGTCACTGATCGAGGAACTGCGGCAAATTGATCCGCATGTTGCAGCGGCCATGAGAGCCGTCGCTGCTACGGAGGAGGTTTTCCGCCGTGGCGGAACCGTGGCCCGCGAACAGGCCATGAATTACGATCAATTGACGGCCTATCTGCGCGGCAAGGGGATGGAGAGCGTGCAGCAATCGGGGGCATCCCCGGAGCTAGTGAATGCTCTGCAGGCGCGGATAGTGGGCCTTCCGTCCGGTCCGGTGACAACGCCCGGTCCGTCGACGCCGGCCCATGCTGTAGACGATAGTGGGTGGGGCGTTCCTCTGCCGGGGACTGTTCCTTCTTCAACTGGTAGAGGCGGGGGCGCTGTTGTTCCGTCTGGGCGAGGCGGCGGCGGCGCCGTGCCATCTGGCGGACGCGATGAGGAGCAGAAGGAGATCAACGAGACTCGCCATCGCCTTGATGACGAGAGACGCGCACGAAACGAACTGCTGTTGATCGAGCAGAAATCTGCCGAGGTGCGTCGTGTGGAGAAGCTCGACAACAAGGAGCTGACGGAGGACTGGAAGCGGAAAAACAGAGAGATTCGAGAGCAGGGACGCGAGATGGAGCGTCTCGGGAGATTCCGAGATCTTGACAAGGCTGGGTTGCTCGGCAAGCGCGAGCGCTGGGAACTCGGACGCATGGAGAAAGCCGAGATCCCTGAGACCATGCGCTTCTTGGAGATGCAGCAAGCAGTGATGCGGGCAGAGGGCGCCAGTCGAGGAATGCAGATGCTCCCAGACGGTCGCGTGGTCATGCCAGACGGCAGCGTCGGAGGCGGTGGCAGGGAGATTGGGAGATCATTCATGCACGGCGCCGGGATGGGGCGATGGATGCGTGCGGCGACTCCGGCCGGAGCGGCGGCGCTGGCCGGTTATGGCGCTTACAGGCTCTTCCGTGCGTTTGCGGGCGATTACCGGGGATTCGCTAATGCGGTGCGCGGTCAGGAGTCACTTGCCCGTGCGACTGGCGGGGCGATGGATCCTGATATCTGGCTCGGAGCGACCATACCTGATCTGATGGCTCGATATCGCGTGTTTGATGAGGGGCAGATAATTGCCGCGTCGAACACTCTCGGCAGGGGTCTCGGAATGGGGGCTGGGTTTCTCGATCCCCTGAACTCGGTTATGCGAGGGGCAGTCCTGACAGGCCGGTCTCCACAGGAGCAGGCTGCCGCGTCTGTGCGCTTGATGATGCTGCAGGGGAGAATGGATCCGGGGTTGACCATGTCGGTCCTCGCCGGTTTCGGTACGTCGCCATTTGGTGGAAGGGTATCTTCGTCTGGCAATATCGATATGACTTTGATGCCGTTCTATGAGCAGGCGTTGCAGCAGGTATCTGCTGGCACAACGGGGCCATACACCTTTGCCGACGTCGGGGGAGTCGGAGCGATGCTCGCAGGCATGGCGCCAGCGTTGGCTGGAGTCGATCCGCAGAGCCGTCAGGGGATCCAGCTCGCGACAAATATGCTCATGGCCCAGAACCGCAGCATGCGATCTCAGGGTGACGTGTTCGATGATATTTCCAGAGTTGCTGTGATGAAATTGCGCGGCAATGCAGATCTGCAGGCGCGACTGGGGGCGAAGGGCATCGATATCGATTTGAACACCATCACGGGGATCGGACGTGCAATCGAGCGTGCTCCTGAGCTTGCGCAGAAGGGGATCCCGGAGGTACGTGAGGCTATCCTACGGGCGCGGCGAGAGGCATTCCCAGATCCGGAGATGCTGCAACTGGCCCTCATAGCGTCGGGCAGGGCTTCCTCCTATGAGGAAGCGTATCGGGTGACGACAGCGCCGATTCATCTGGCGGCTGCAAGGTTTGGCCTTGGCGGTCCGGGGTTGAGTCTCGGCCAACTGTCTCCTCAGGAACGTGACGCGCTGAACTCGGAAGCGGTGAAGCGTATCGAAGATCTTGTTGTCACTCCGGGAAGGACATCCCTCGTGTCCGGAATGGAGGTCAGAGGCGTCGGCGACATGTTTGCCAGTGTAACAGCAACGATGCATGAGCTGAAGGAAGAGGTGGCGACTGGCAGGTTGAAGGACTCGATCGTCGACGCAATCGAGCGCATGCTAGGCGTCGGCGTCGATAATGAATCTGTTGGGCCATGACGCTTGCAGAAGCGATGATTCTGCTGCGTGAAAGGAAGCGGCGGTATCTGATGACGTTAGGTCAGGAGAGTGAGTTGACGATGCTTCCTGAGCAGAACGAGGGACCTGAGGTGCTCACTCTCAAGCAGACAACGGTAGAGTACGAACTGCTCTTGCGCGGACCGATGGTGCCAACGACCGGCAGGATTAGCAGTCCATTTGGCCGGCGGATGCATCCAGTCTTGCATCGTATGAAGATGCACAACGGGGTCGACATCGCCGCTCCGCGCGGGACTCCTGTTGTGTGCCCACTATCTGGTACGGTGACGCACGCGGGCCCACGTGGAGCGTTCGGTCTGGCCGTCTACATCGATCACTATGACGGCAGACAATCAATCCTCGCTCACATGAGCGCTGTGCATGTCCATGTCGGAGAGGAGGTTGAGCGTGGGGACGTGGTCGGAGCGGTGGGGGCGACCGGCCGGGCTACGGGTCCGCATTTGCACTGGGAGTTTCATCTGAGAGGAACGGCGGTCGATCCGCTGGCGGCGTGATGTGGGGATGCAGGGACGCGAGAAGGCGAGTTTTCAGGCTCAGGTCAGTGTCGTACCAGCGTACGAGCCTACGCTCACGTTGGAGACTGATACTCTCCTCCAGTTGTACAACGGATCGGTGGTGCTCGACCGAGACATCATAAATGTTTCTGTGTCAAACTCGCTCTCTGGGCATGGCAGATGGTCGATTGACCTTGCTCCGCGAGACATTGGGAATGGAAGCACGATAGCAGATCTGCTTCGTCCGTATTCGCTGGTAACGATCCGGATGCAGCACGATGATCCTTTGCCGGTGACGATGACGGTTGGACTTCTCGACCGTTGTCAGGTGATCGAGCAGTATTCTTCTGGAGTTCCACAAAGGCAGATACGCATCTCTGGCAGATCGCTGTCCGCGATTCTGGTTGATCATTCGTGGTGGTTCCACCATTACCTCGCAGCGGCCGGTCAGGAGACGATCGTTCCTCCAGATTTCCGGGGGTATTATGAAGACTGGCCATCCGGGCGTGAGGTCCTGACGAAGGAGCTGCGCACGGCCGTGCTGTCCTATCTAGCCATAGATCCGGAACTGTACGATCCCACGGAGCGTGAGCCGATTCACCTGATTGGAAAGACCTTCGATTTCTTCGTCAATGGCGTTGACGGCCGGGATCCATTCATTCGTGTCAAGTTCATGGATGGACGCACGCTTGGAAGTATTCTTAGATTCTCTGAGGATGAGGCGCGAGAAAGCTATTTTGATCCGACGGCACGTCTGACCCAGCGGTTCTTGCCAACGGGGATGATGCCTGAAGCAAACGCGTGGTCTATCATGCGGGGGTTTTCTCCTGAGCAGTTCACAGAGATGTTCGCTGATGCCTTCGAAGACGAACGGGGGAACGAATACGTCGGGGTGGTGGTCCGGAAGCCGCCGTGGCTCGGTCATATTGTACAGATCGATGATTACGGCGAGAAGAAGATGGCTGTTGGATTCTCCAGTGCAGCGGGTCCGCCGAACTGGGGCGAGTCTCTGTTCGATGGGTTGTGGGGCGGGTGGATCCGGGCTCAGGAGACTATCACGGTACCGGGACACTACGTGGTCTCACGAGACGTCACGCGTGGGCTCGGGGGGGACGTAAAAAACCTCTATTTCGTTACGCCGGCATGTTGGTCAGGAGGTGGGAACAGTAAAGGTCAGAAGGACCTTGGGCAGATGATTCCGCCAATCATTGACGAGGATCCTGAGTCACCGTCATTCGTCCAGAGGTATGGGATACGGCCGATGAAACTCGCCCTTCGAACAGTGCCAGCATTCAAGCAGGACGATGAGACTCCACGTCCTGTCGGGGAGTTCCAGCGGCAATGTCTGTCCTATGAGGCGCTGCTGCACGAGTGGAATCACCGGAATCCTGATATGTGGAATGGCAGCATGACGATGCGCGGAGATCCTCAGGTGAGAATCGGGCGCAGACTGCTCGATGAGTCGCGAAACCGTGAATACTACATCCACCAAGTCACCCACCAGATGCATTTTGGGGGTGCGCAGCCTCGCTACATTACGACGGCCGGCATATCGCGCGGGTGGAATCTCTACAACCGGGAGAGCTTCTCGTGAGAGCGCCAGAAGAATTCCGCTACGCGGGGACATACGGCACGGTGCTTCATGTCTATCCTCAGGCGTGGGAGGTGGACGTGCTGGCAGAGTACGGGGGGATAATCCAACGCGCTGCGGTGATTGGAGCGCGGTTGCCTGAAGTCTCCGCCGACGATCGCCCACAGTGGGTGTACGTGTTCTGGGCACATGCGACTCACGGGCAGGCGTTCTGTCTGCCAGTCTCCTCGCGCCTTCCCGGAACTCGGTACGACCGAGATGGTCTCGTCTATGTCGATGAGATCCGGGGGTATCGCATTACGGTGAGAGAGCCCGGACATCCGACAGAGAATCAGGTGGGCGAACTCGAAGTCAGAAGTGAGAAGGGCGGACGGGTCATGCAGCTCCGTGTACTCGAATCTGGTGGCGTTGTACGGATCGACACACCAAATACGAGTTTGGTTCTGCATGATGACGAAGGTGGCGTGACGATCGAATGCACCGAGACAGCGCGGATCAACTGCAAGAATGCGGTTATCGAGGCGGACGAAGACATTGACGCCAATGCTGGGGGGGACGTATCTGTGCGTGCAGACGGTGACGCATCTGTACGAGCTGCCGGAAATGCGAACGTAGTGGCCACGAATGCGTTAGGGTTGCAGGCTGGGCAAGCTCTAACGATCTCTGGCGCTACGGTGACAATTACGAGTGGTGGAGTCTTGACGATCACCGCAGCCGGAGCGGTGACGATCAATGCTCCCACGGTGGCGGTGCCGTGATGGCTGGAGCTGTCGCAGTGAATGGGGATATCGCTGGCGGGGCGGTTACGGCATCTGGGGCCCGTTTTACGGTTGGAGGTGAGCCAGTCGTTCTGGTTGGCGATCCTGTGGCGGACCACGGCGACGGGCCGCATGACTCTGCCACGATGGCAGAGGGGTCGTCTAAGCTGACGCTTGGAGGTATTGCCGTCTGTGTGACTGAAAACGCGGCAACCTGCGGGCATCCGATTGTCGGCAGTGGCAAGGTGATCGTGGGGGGGTAGCCTGCCAGCGCGGCGGGGTCTACTCTGGTAGTGGGAATGCAAGCAGCATACGACACGTCAAAGCCGAACGGGTCAGGACGGCGGGAGCTGGGGGATCGAGTCCTGTACATTTTCCGCGTCTACCGGAAGCGCCAGCCGATTGACATTTCGGTGACTGGGGAAGATCCAACCGTCAGCACGGGGCGCCGGACTATTATGAAGGCTCGCGCGGCACTCGATGTAGTGGCGCAGTCGATCTCTCCGGTGGAAGGGCTGGTGCTCGAAAAGGAATTTCGTTTTCCGCTGATATTGGAGGCAGTCGACGAAAGGACGGAAATCCGTTCCTCGTTCACATATACTCAGGACTCATGGTTCCTTGATGTGCCGTTCCGGAATGCGCGTGGTGTGACACATTGGAGGATGCACGGGCGGACGTTTTGGACGCCTGTCTACGTGAACGGAATTCCGGTAGACGGCGATTCCGCCCTGAAGGAGTTCAAGGAGATCGTGGAGGAGATCGCGTATCCTCAGGATGGAATGCCAGCCGAGTATGAGCTGTACTGGCTCAACCTGAATGCGCCTATTTCCTCTGAGGACCCATTCGGCGAATTCGAGTGGCGTATCTGGCCGGCGAAATCAGGTGTACAGACGAAGCAGAACGCGGTCAGGCCATTCCAGCGTATGTGGAGTTTCGAGTTCATGGGCCTGTCGTCGAACAAGGACAGGGCCAAGGCTGAGGATGGATTTCTGGCCGGAATGATGTCGCGCGGTACGCTTGAGCGTTTTCTCAATGCGGTGAACATTGGGACCGTCACCGACGTGCTTGATGAGGTGTTTGGAACTCTCGACGAGGTGCAGGGGTTGATCGACGATTCCGCGACGATAATCACGGCTGCGACGGACTATGTGCAGGGGGCGGAAAGGGCCATCAAAACCACTTTTGCGAAGGTCCGTGGCACGATGAGGAGCATGAGGGAGTTGATTGCCAAGGTCGAGGATGGTGTTCGCCTTGCAGGTGCGCTCCCAGATGTATTCGGGGAACAGCTCGAACTCCTCCGGAGTGATTACGAGGGTCTAGTCAAAGGGCCGGCAAAGGGCCGCATCGCAGTACGGGAATTGCAAAAGCTGTCGGATTGTCTCGCGTGCATCGCGGCACAGCCACAGAATTTCGCGCAACCTGTGGCCTATTCGCTGGGGGCCCAATCGATCACGGTGCGCGTGAAACCGCGTGTGACACTGGAATCCATCGCGTCCGAGGCTAATGTCGACGCTCAGGCCATCATCGAGGCGAACCAACTTCGTTATCCATACATTGATGATCGAGAGCATCCAGAGCGTAAGGTCACGCGCATCGAAACTGAAATCGCGTGGCATCAAGCGAAGGACGATGAGCGAGTAGCGAATGGGCTCGATCCCAGATATGCGGAGGTGATCGCGGACCTGCAACATGCGCTTACTACAGCGCAACGTGAGTCGGATCGGTACCCAGCTCTTGAAGGGGTGTTGTATCCCGGTGACGAGATCCTCATTCCGCAACAGCACAACGACGTCCTTCCGTCCATTATCGGCATGCCAAACAATCGAGTTCTGTCTCTGACCGGTCGGGAGGAGCGCGTGCTGGCACTGACTGGGGTGGCGGTGACGACGGAAGACAGGATTTTCGGGATTGATCTACTCCTAAACGAGAATGGCGACATGGAATGGGACGCGGACAGGAAAGACTTTAGGCTTTCGCGTGGGCTCGGGAACATGGTCTACGCGCTGGAGCGTTACATGCGTCTGAGATGGGGCGGATTACGGTATGCTCCGGGAGTCGGGAACTACGCGTACGATAATCTGGCACAGTGGCAGGGGCCCGGGCGGAACCGTCTCCTAGCATATGCCGTGTGTAAGACACTTAGACAGGATCCGCGCGTCAAGAACGTCCGAAACGTACGTGCGGAAACCTACATGGGCAGGGCCCAGCTCGTATTCGACGCTGAGCTAATCAGCGGTCAGGCTGCGAGCGAATTGCGGGTGGGGGTGTAGTCATGCCACTAGAGATTCCGACGGCAGATGAGATCGAACAGAGGATCTTCCTGCGCATGATGGGGGAGGAAATCCCCCTCACTGACCTAACAACGATTAGCGTGGCTAGGATCCTGATCCGCAGCATGGTCGTCGAGGAGATGAGCCGAATCTGGACGGGGCTCGGGATTGTGCAGGACGCGTATTTTCTCGATACGGCGTCAGGTGAGGATCTGGACAGGCGGATGGCAGACTATGATCTGACGCGGCCTGCTGCGGTACGAGCGAGCGGGACTGTGGCGGTAACTGCGACGGGGGCGGGGGCAACAGTTGATAAGGGGGTCGTTTTCAAGACGAATCCGACAGATCCGACTGTGCCAGTGAAGAGATATTCTGTCACGGCAAATCCTGATGAGTCTGATGGTTCATGGCCGATTTCCGCGTCTGCCACGGTCAACGTGAGTGTGCAGGCAGAGGAGGCAGGAGAATCGGGCAATACTGCGGCAAACACGATTGTCGCGATGGACAATCAGGTTGCTGGCGTCGATTCTCTCACCAATGAAGTGGCGTTGATCAATGGGGCTCCTGAAGCGAACGACGACGAGTTCCGGGAGTATTTTCAGGCGTGGTTGTTGAGTCTTTCCGGGGGCACTCGTGGGGACGTGCTGTTTTCGGTGAAGAACTACGTCGATCCGGCTACAAAGACTAAGCCAATCCACAGTGCGGCGCTTGAAGAATGGGACGGGTCCACGACGTTGGACGGGTACGCCTTGCGAGTGTGGATAGAGGACGGGAGCGGGACAGCTTCGGCATCGCTAGTGCAGGCGATCCAGAGGTTACTTGACGGCATCGACCTGCAGGATAATCCGGGAATCAGGCCGGCCGGCGTGCGTGCTCAGGTAAGGCCGTCCACGGCGGCATCGCACAATGTGGTCTGTACGATCGATATCAGCTCCGCTTACGGCACAGAAACCGTACGCCGGCAAGTCGAAGACGTGATCAGGGCTCACATTGGCTCGATTCCGGTGAGCGGTCTGACGTTGACCGGTGATACTCAGGGACGCTACGTCCACGCGCAGCTCTTTCGGGAGGTTATGAATGTGGATGGCGTGCTGCGGGTCTCCTTTACCACGCCTACTTCAGATAGGGCCGTTGACGTCGGCCAGAAGCTTGTCCCCGGAACGATTTCCGTGACAGTGTCTTCGGTGACCTGATGCCAAGTGACGACAGGACTAAATACGCGCCGAACTGTGCGCAGGCGGAACCGGTTTCTCTGCGCCAGACGAGCGTCTTCAGGACACTCAATCGGCTTCCTGCTGGCGTATTCAACCGCACGATGCCAGATGGTGGAATCCCCGGGGCGGTATGGGAAGATGTTTTCTTCGATGAGAGCTTCTTCGGCGTCGTCCCGGGAGATGATCCGACGCCGCAGCACGAAATTGCTCGTGTAGTGTCCGAGGAGAAGGATCAGGTCTTCTACGGAATCAAGATCGCTCGGTCACTCCAGTCTGGTCTCGGACGCATGGAGAAATCGTCTGAGTCGAGTCAGATCGAGGGTGAGTCCCCTCGGGCGTCGGCAGCGGATCTCGATAGGGTGGGCAGGCAGTTCGGGATCGGACGGCCGATGGGGTTCACGGACTGCTGTTACTGGCGGCTCCTCTGGCTGGTCTTGTTCGGGGGACCGCCGACAATCTGGAAACTCGTCGAAATCGCGGAACTCTACACGGGGGAGCGTCCTACTGTAATCGAGGAGCCAAACAAGGTTACTCTCCGATGGGCAAGTGGAGCATGGCCGATGTGGTTCGACCATGTGTCTTATCTGGCGGAGGGCGGGGAGTATGCGTCGTACTGGAATGGCGACACGTCAGAGCCCGGGACCGAGGGCGATGGATACGGGTACTGGGTCTCTGGTGCCGCGAACAATCACGAATACTTTTGGGGCGATGATCCGTGGGGCTCGGCTGGAAGTCTTGAGCTGGCAGCAGCGCTCAATCTAGCCAAGCCGGCGGGCGTATTCATCCAGCTATTGAACGCGCCGATTGGCGTTGTTGGTTGCTGGGGTCGGACCATTGAACGCGGAGAGGATCTACCCGCTGGCGGGTTCGTGTGGGCAGCAAGCGAGTAGTAGGAGGGGAGAAATGGGTTTGCCTTTTCAGTATGTGAATGTGGAACAAAACCAGCGGGCCGATTCTGCTGATTTTGTCGCCATTGGGACGCTTGCGCTCGATAACCTGCACCTTGCCCTTCTGAACGGGTTCGCTCCATCTGACGGGTGGATCATGCCGGGGGAAATGGACTGGGACTCAGGCATGCAGTGTTATCTGCGGACGCCGCTGGTCGTGGCAACGAGTCAAGGTCTCGTGGCGCTTGCGTCCGACGAATCGATTGTTCCTGCGGTCGGGGATGGGAGCAATCCGAGAATCGATCTCGTGTCTGTCGGGTGGCAAGCAGTCGATGGATCGTTAGAGGAGAAGCAATTCATCAACACGGATACCGGGGCATCCTATCCAGATGACATTGTCACGCGGAAGCGATGGGAACCTGTTGTCACTTTGACTGCGGGGACTCCTGCGGCCAGTCCATCGCGGCCGGCTACTCCAGCGAATCACGTGGCGCTTTGGGAGATCCTCGTGCCGACTGGAGCGACTGCTCTTACCGATGATTCGTTTACGTTGATTCCAAGTGAAGGGGGAAATCAGCGCGGACGGCTTCAGATGGAGACTTGGCCGACAACCGGATCGACGGCATACACGTCTCCGTACACGTCGCCAACGATCGTCGAGGTCGAGACGCCAGACAATTCTGTGTCGGCGATCGTGGCGCAGATCCGACTAATGCCGAACGACGATGATATTGAAGACATCCTGATCAAGATCGAAGACGTCGACAGTTCTGCGGTGATCGGGACGGCGTGGATCAAAAGTCTTGCGCAGAGTGACCATGCTGACCTGTTGGTGTTGGGGACGATTGCGGGGGCTACCTCCGGCCGGCGGAAATACCGGTTTCGCGTCACGTGGTCAGGAGACGGGCAATTCATCTACATTCCGACCACGAGTGGATTTTCTCAGCGCGTAGTCGCGCTGACGTTGTAGGGGGAAATGATGAGCCTGCCGCTAAAGCATGTCAGGGTCGAACAGAATCAACGCGCTGATACGGACGATTTTCTGGCAACGAATACTCTGGCTCTGCAAAACCTATTTCTAGCGCTGAAACATGGGTTTGCTCCAAACAACGGCTGGCTCCAGCCGGGAGCGATTTCGTACGCGGGCCCGGGGATGGCCTGTGAGCTGGTTGCCCCGGTGGCTGTGATCACTGATCAAGGACTGGCGATCATGTCAGAGACGGCGACTCTAACTCCGGGGAACGGCGACGGGAGCAATCCACGGATTGATCTTGTTTCCGCGTACTGGAGTGAGGTCGATGCATCGTCCGAAACGCGCCAGTTCATGGATCAAGCGACGGGTGTACCATATGGCCAAAGCGTGGATACGCGGACAGAGTGGAAACTGACCGCTGCGCTCACTGCTGGAACTCCTGCCGCTGACCCAGTCAGGCCGGCTACTCCGGCGAATCACGTGGCGCTTTGGGAGATCCTCGTGCCGACTGGAGCAACGGATCTGACCGGTGGGACCTTTACGCTGATCCCGTCGGATGCGCTCGTACGTCCGCAGTTACAAGCGGCAGATGCATGGCCGGCGGCGACTGAGTATTTTCAGCCGACAGTCGTTGGCGAGACGTTTACGAGCACGGATATTTTTGAAGTCGAGATTCCGGACGGGCGCTCTGCGCTCTTCCTGTACGCCGTGGTGCTCTATGTCGGAGAGGTGAATGCCTCTGCCAACAATCCCGTGTTCATGCCGTACTTCCGGGCGAGCATAATAGATGAAGACGGGGTCGAGATTGGGTATTCCTACTTTGGAGGTTTCCATGCTCCGATGACGTTCACAGCGATCGTCATGGCACATCGGGAAGGGCCGGTGGCCAAGAAGGCATACCAACTGCGTCTAGCAAATCCCGTGGGCGACGCACTCCCGTTGATCGATATCGGTAGCGAATACGGAGCCGTCAATCAGTTTTATGCGATGATTATCTGAGGTGATGCAATGGAAGATTCTAGCGGAAGGCGGATCGGCGTTTTCGCGGCTGTCGCGCTACTGTGCGTGAAGATGATCGCGGCGGTCTGGTCCATCGTCGACGCCGATGGTGATCTTGATGCCCCACTAAAGGTCAAGCACTTCCTGCTTCTGCAGGTGATCGAGATGGCCGTGCTCCTGTACGTTCTTTGGAGGATCCTCCACGCGGGATCGGTGGCGGTGTTCGTATGAGCAAGGAACAGAGGAGGTGGCTGTCGGCGATCGTGGCAGTTCTTTGTATTGCTGGGATTACCATGTTCGGTCTCTGGGTTCGTGTCGCGATGGCGTCCGATCCGACAGGTTGTACATGGCCGGGCAGTTCTGACAATTTCGAGGCTGTCTCGGCCGGAAATCGGCTGACGTCGACGCTGTACAACAAGCTGCAGTGTGCAGTGAATGCGCTGGAAGATGCGGTTGACGCGGTAGACGAGGAGGTGCGATCCGCCTGCACAAGCGTGAGCGTTTCGCCCGGAGAACGAAAGTTGATCGGCGTCCCGCTATCTGGCGCAGCTCTTGTCGGAACAGAGCCAGTCTTTACCAGTGTGCAGGATGACACGACGCCGGCAAGACTGGAGGTTTCTGGCATCCAAGAGCTGACGTCAACTCAGGCGAAGGTCTGGATCTTCAATCACGACCCTGACAGCACGCGGACGGGGACGGCCTGCGCTTTGGTGGTTCCATGAGACGTCTTGCGGCGTGGCTTCTCCTGTGGGCGCTCTGGTTGTGCTCTTACTGGTCCACTGTCGTTTGCGCCACTGAGTTCTACGTCAATCCCGACGGGACAGATGCGCGGGTCTTCAACAAGCTGATTCTTGAGGGATCGACAACGAGGGCGTGTCTGAATCTCACGCTTTTGGCTGAGACTCCCAGCGATCCAGAGACGGGAGACCTTTGGTGCGTGGACTCCGGATCGACGCACCAATGCTGCTACCAAACCGACAACGGTCGGTATTGCTGGACTGCGACACTGACGCCATGAAGAGATTTGCAATCGGGGCTGTGATCCTCTGCGTTTTGGTCTCTTTGGCCAGAGCCGACACGCCAACAAACACGCCATCTCCGACTGAGACGCCGACTGAGACGCCGACATGCGCGTCAGGTCAGTGGCGGGAGACTATCAGGATACCGGGATTGTGCGTCTCTCAGAACACGACTGATAGCGCGGGATCACCTGTCTCGTGGCAGACTCCGACGAACGTCTACGCAAGCGATGATGTTCGGGCGGTTTCTGGCCCGCTAGACTACAGCACGACACAGAACACAGAGACTCTGGTCTGTTCGCAGTGGGCTACTCTGACCGATTGTCTATCGATAGGAAAAAATGTGGTTCGGATTGAGGGGCAGGACTCGTCTGGGGCCGGGAATCGCATTTACAACAAGTGGATCCGTTGGCGGGGGCCCGGTGGCTCACCAAACAATGTGATTTCCGGGGGGTACGCGAATTGGTACGACAAGGGCACAGACGAACTCTTTGAGTACACCCAGTCTGGCGGATGGACGACAAGCTTCACCTGCGCGTATGCCAACGATCCTAATACTGTCACGTGGGTGACTCTCCATTCGTACGATTCTGGTCAGTCGACTATGCCGATAGCTGAGATCGATCAAGTGAGTCAGTTGGTGGGGTGGTGTGGCCCCACGCTTGTTCCGACGGACACACCGACGATCACTGCGACTCCGACAATTACCCAAACGCCAACGCATACGACAACTCTCACGGGGACTCCGACGAATACAGCTACCCCAATCGTTACCCCACGGAACACTGCTACGGGGAATCCCACACCAGATCAATGGTTGATCAATCCATCCGAGACAGATCCGGTTGTGCAGAACCAGCTCGTTGTCGGCAGTGGTGTGATTTCTGGATGTGTGACAACGTCTGATCCTTCATCGGCTGAGGACGGCGACTTCTGGTGTACCGACTCAGGAGCTACCCATAAGTGCTGCTATTTGGCGACCGGCGATTACTGTTGGACTGCTTCACTGATTACGCCGACGCCAACTCCGACGTCGACGCCGACGCCAACAGAGACGCCAATTAGTTCGAGCACTCCAACTCCGACGAATACGCCTGTCGTGTACGGTAATCCGTTCTACGGGTCTTCCGTCTATCGGTCGAAGACGCCGACGGACACTCCGACGGCGACGCCGACAGACACAGGAACGCCGACGGAGACTCCGACAATCACCGACACCCCAACGCCGACGCCGACGGAGACACCTACGCCTACAGAAACTCAAATCTTCACTCCGACTGACACACCGACGCCGACAGACACGCCGACTCCAACTGGGACACCTACGCCTACAGCGACTCCAACGATTCTCGAAGGGTGCTTGGACGTCCAGTCCACTACCGTCGGCGATGCCGGTGAATCTACGTCTAGTGTGACGCTGGAAGCGTCCGGAGTCTCCACAACGATCAACGTGCCAGCGTTTGGCGGAGCTGCCCGCGTGATCGCAATCGCGTCATTCAGCGCTGAGTATGATGGCGGAGCGGCGGCTAGGACTGGAACGTGGGCTCTCGACTTGAACGGTGGGCAGACGGAGCCGATCTCCACGTACCTCTCTTCCGCAGCAGAGCAGAGCATGGTTACGCTCGTCGGCAGGTGGACGGGGATTTCCTCGGGAGACCGGACGATCGAGATCTACCATGCCACAGATAACGCATCGAATCCGGTGACCATGCGAAACGTGAATCTGGTTGCATTTCCGCTTGTGACGCGGGCGGGAAGGACGTTGCTCAATGGGGTCGATTCGATTGGAGCTTCTGGGGATACGACAACGTCCGGAAGTCTTGAGGCGATTGACGGTTTGACATTCAACATCACTCCGGAGGTTCCGGGCCCGATTATCGTGGCGCTCGCGCTCGAAGCTACGGCGTCAGTGGCGACAACGGCCACGTGGGATCTACAGATCGACGGTACAAGCATCGGAAACGAGACGAGTCTGTACCTTCCCAGCAGTTCCGATGTTGACTCTGTCGCATTGTTCGGACTGTCAGATGATCTGCAGCCCGGAACGTACGCTGTCACGGCGAGACACAGCACGTCCGCAGGGACGTTGACGAGCAGGTATGCGACTCTGGTGGCGTGGGCCACATCGAGGACGGACATCGTTCTGCCCACCTACGATGCGCAGGAGGAGGCTCTTGCGACTTCCGGGACTGGCTCGTATGAGGTGGTGACAAATTCCCAGTACAGTCTGATTTTCCCGCGCGAGGATTATCCCGGCCGGCTCGTCGTCTTCGCATCTTTCTCGCAAGATACGGCGACCGGAGGAGCAAAGACTGCGCTCTACCAGCTACAGGGCCCGCCGCAGAGCGAGGAACTGGTCCGTTATTTGTCTGGATCGAATGATCTCGGGGCCGGCGGAATCGTTGCCGAGGCTTTCATTTCGATTGACGGTCCGCATACAGGGGGCCTTTACCATCAGGTTGATACGGGCTCGATCACCACGCGTGACGTGTCACTGGTGGCTTTTGCTGCATGCGATAATCCAGACGAGGATCCGCCGGCAACGCTCACGTACACCCAGACGCATACGCCCACGCCGACTGCGACTCCTCTCTGGTATCAGGCGAGATATGTGACTCCTCAGATCGGGCCAGTTTCTTCGGGCGAACTGGAAGACACGTACACGGATAATGGGACGCGACTGGTGATCAATGAGGTGACTGGCGCTCCCGGATTCGATACGCGGTTTTTCTGGGTGGGGGTGCCTGATCCTGCCCTTGGCGTGAGAATCGACGGGTACTACGAGGGAAGCAGCAGCCACGAGGTCGAATTGCGCGTGTGGGATTACACTGGCGGCCAGTGGGTCGATATCAACGGCACAACGAAGGATCTTCCTCATGCTGTGGCGGATTACGATCCGGACAAGACCTTCATTTTCCCGACTCCGGGGGACGGAAAGACTTTCGAAGACAGCGGGGAGGTGCGTGTGCAGATCATCCACAATAGCGGCGGAACGATCACGCACAAACTCCGGATTGATTCGATCCTGCTTGAGGAGCTGACGCCGACGCCGACGATCACGCCAACGCCGACACAGACTCCGACGGCCACATGATTTGGAGGAACAAGATGATGAAGAGACAGATTGTGATTGCGGTGGCATTGGCTCTGGTGATTGCTGCGCCGGCCGGGGCGGCTGACTGGCTGTTCGCATGGAAGGCGGACACGGCACGGAACATGATTTCGACGTCGGACAGTTGTGAACGTGAGGACGTTGATTCGGCCGCTCCGGACGATGACACATACACGGTGATGAACTGCGACGACTCCCAGAACGAGGGGTTCATCATCCCATTTTGGCGACCGAACGGGATCGGGGCTCTCGATTCCGTTGATCTGACCATGTACGTGAAGGCTGCGACTACAGGAGACGGATGCGTGGAGGCGTCGATTGGGTGCAAGACGATCGGCAACAGCAACGGGTACGGAACTGTCAGGCGAACGAGCCACACGTTCACCGGGACGACGTACTGGGAGGCGGTGACGGTCCTGAACGTAGGTTTTCCGGACAATACGTTCAACAACTGTGTGGTGAAAGTGCGCAGGGTGATCGATGCCGGGGCATCATGCGCGGACGACATCACTGGAGATCTGAGTTTCCGAGACGGAGAGGCGGAGTAACGATTGAGCAATGCGCTACCTTCTCACAGCGGCGTTGGGCGTAGGCGTTCTCGTGCTCCCAGCTATTGCGGTCGCTCAGGCTGGCGGAGTGCGGCGGGCGGAGGTGCGGGCGGAGGTGCGGGCTAAGCGTGGCCTGTATCGCAAGGTGGAACAACTGGTCAGCGGAGAAGAGCGTGTGACGATTTCCACTGAGCCGCTGCATCGTATGGACAGAGGGGCGTGGGTGCCAATTGATACAGGGTTTTCCTCGGACGTGGGGGACGATGTCCTGCATCGGATGGCTGTTACGCGGGCCCATTCAGCCGGCGTTGATGTGACACTGGAGGACGGTCGTGGGGTGCGGTGGGTTCTTGCTGACAAGCCAACGTCAGTGGATGAAAACAAGGCGCTGGAATTCGTTCGGGATGGGGTGACGTGGCGATATACGCCGTACGCTGGATCCGTGAAACTGACCGGAGAATATACGAAACTTGTCGGAAAGAAAACGTACTCGTTTCCCTACCATATGCTTGGTGGGCTAGGGCGCTGGGAAAAGCAACCGGACGGGTCAGTTGCTTCAGGTCCATTTTCGGTTGGGAGATTGGATTTGACTGACAGCAAGGGGACGGTTCGATTGGCTGGCGCGTGGGATGTGAAGGAGGACTCTCTCAGCGTTCAGATCGACGATACGGGCTTAGTTCCTCCGATTGTTGTAGATCCTACAGTCAAGGTCTGGGTAGGGTATTGTTGCACAGACGAGGCTGGTACTGATTGTTCGTCAACTCAGTGCGATGCGAGTGCGGCAGAACCATCTGCGGATTGCTCTGGCGAAGGCGGTGGGCGTACGACATGCGCAGGTGAGGCGCACAGTGACATTTCCATTGCGTCTGGCGACGCCGTCTGGCCGGTCTCAGTGGCGGGTACTTGTTACGACAGTTTGGGCGGAGCGACGCTTTTCGGGCAGGCTTTGAATTCGTGGAATGGCTCGATCTATCAATGGTGGGTGGGCGTAGCATGGTACCCAACAGGCGACGCCCTGCCAGTTGGAGCGGTCGTGTCGAGCGCGACGTGGGGCCTCTATCGGGTAACCGATAGAGATGATGATGGCTTGACTTTTGTGTCGCGGTATTACGAACCGGGGTCCGGGCCAAGGTGTGATCTGTCCGACTATTGCACTGTCGCGACATGTGCGAGCGGGACACAGGCGGCATCTCTCGCGCTCTCGTCAATTGTTGGCGGGTGGAATTATCTATCCCTATCGAATGTGTCGAACATCAAAACTGGGGCCGGGGAGTGGACTGTCTTGCGTCATTACGCGGCGAGTGGAGGTGCTCCGACGGGGCTCAACTACTTCCGATACGTCGACTCTCAGGAAGCTTCTGCGGGTGCCGGAGGATCCACATTAGAGATCGTCTATACGATCGTCGACACGCCAACGCCGACGATCACCCCGACGGCCACACAGACGCCGACGATCACCCCGACGGCCACACAGACGAACACAGACACGCCGACGATCACGGATACGCCGACGCCGACGGAAACGGCAACTCCCACAGCTACGGAAACATCTGACGATACCGCAACTCCAACGAAAACCGCAACTCCAACGAAAACCGCAACTCCAACTCAGACGCCAACCGGGACCGTGACGGGGACGCCAACTCAGGGGGATCTTTGTGGGTACCACGACATAATTGATGGCGACGGGCCTATTCACTGGTGGAAGCTTGACTCGTCTCCATATGTTGAAGAGGGTTTTTTGCATGTGTGGGACGACTCTGGCCTCAGCGCGGACAATCCGGGCACGGGAGTTCGCACCTTTCTGGGGGATGCACAGGGGCTCCAGACATCTCTCGTTTCTGCCACGGGCCGGTCAGTGGCATGTGATAACGGGGATCGGTTTCAGACGTGTTTTATACTTGAGCCGCCAAATGTCTCCGATATCTCTGCATGCTGGGGTACTGGCGATTGTGAGGAGATGAGTTTCGAACTGTGGTTCTCTCCGCACCATGTGAACGGCGAGCAAGTGCTGATTCAGATTGCTGGATTCAGTGGGTTCGTGGCATACCTTGTTGACGACACGTTGTATTGCGGAGCGCATGACGATCCGACAGGTACCTGTGCAGGCGGAGATTGGACGTGGCATTCCTTTGGATCGGTCGCGGCCGGAGGCGTGTATCATCTTGTGCTTACATGGTCGGACTGGACAGATTCATTCTCGTGCTGGCTCGATAACTCTGAGATCTCTACAACCGGGTTGGCGTGGGATATGGGGGCTGTTGAGAATTATGCTTTTGGGATTGGGATGTCTGCCCTTGGATTCTGCAAGGCTGACCAGACTTTCGGCAACGCTTTCGATGGCACGCCATCCAGCACATTCGATGGGACGATTGATGAGATCGCAATCTACGATAGGGTGCTATCCGACGTCGAGATTGAGGACCATTGGCTGAACGGGAGCGGGGCATGCTGGACACAGACGCCGACACTCACTCCTACAGAGACTCCCATTGCGCCAGTTGGAATGGCCGGGACTCCCAGTCTTTCTTTCCCCCGCGCTTCGGGCTGGCGGTTCCGTTGATGTGAGGGGGGGGGTAGGAAATGACTGAGCGTTGTGCGAAAGAAATAGTAATGGCTCTGTGCAGGTGGATCGCTGGGGGCCTTGTCGCAGTTGGATTTGCGGCCATGGCCATTGCTCAGGAGGCGATCACTACTCCGGTTCCTGAGGGATCACACGTGTATCTTGAGCTGGAGCTTGAGGACCGGTCTGGCGTTGACGTGTACCCAGACCAGTTCTATCTGGACGTCTACAGGAAGCCGTGTTTGGGATGCAATCCCGGGCAGGTGCATCTGTGGCAGATGCCTACATTCCAGCCAACGGCTACACCTACTGAGACGTCCGTTGACACGCGGACCGACACGCCAACGCATACGCCAACGGTAACGCAGACGGCCACGGGAACCCTGCCAACGTCTACGCGTACCAACACGGTGACAGCAACGCCGACAGCTCCGACGCCGACAACCACGGCAACGCGTACGGTGACGCCAGCTCCTACAGGTACGCCGATTGTGATTGGCGTCTCTCTTCCGCCCGCTGCTCAAGCGGCAGACGGCGGAGATCTTGGGGGAGCAACGGAAACGCATACAATTACAATACGGTGGTTTGCAGGTGGCGAGTGGGGAACGGAGCGGTGCGAATATCCGGTGACGGATAATCCTTACCTAGAAGTTGTGGGGGGCGTTCCGCAGTTGATCCCCACCCCAACTCCGTGACTAGGGGGGGGGCTTGGGAATGTCTGGAATTGGCAGCAATGGGAAAAACAATTCTTCGCAGGCGACGATCGTTGGGATGGTAGTGATAGGGGTAGTGACAGTGTTGTCGCTCCTCGTCGCATTCCAGCGACTTAGCGCTAATCTGGCGAAAGCAGAGGACGTTGTTCGCGTCGAAGCATCTCAAGCTCAGCTTGCGAAGGACCATGTCAAGCACTGCGAGAAGGCCCAGCAAATGGGAACCGAAATGGCCAAGCATGACGAAAGGATTAAGGTCGTGGAGCGAGACTTGGCTGAGCTAAAGAAACAAGTCATGTACGGGGCGCGGGAATCGAAACGCGCGGCCGACGCGGCGGAGACATTACTAGAGATGGAGCGTAGCAACAGGAGGCACGGGGGATAGGCGCATGTCCGGTGCGATCGATCGGGGGATCACGCTCACCGCCTACGAACTAGCAAGCCGATTCGTAGGTCTGAAGGAGGTTGGCGGCACCGTCTCTGAACCGCAGATCCTTGCAATGCTCAGGCTTGACCAGCGCTGGCCTGAGGGGGACGAGGTGCCGTGGTGCAGCGCATTCGTCAACTATGTCTGCTGGCTTCTCCGTCTCCCTCGCTCGAAGAATTTGCGGGCTCGCTCGTGGCTTTGTCTGGGGTGGCCGGTTCCGATTGGCTGCGCCGATGTGGGCTTTGACGTGGTGGTACTCACGCGCGGTGGGGGATTCGAGCAGCCGGGTCCGGACGTGATCGATGCTCCGGGCCACGTCGGGTTCTACGGTGGGTTGGACGGTGACACGGTGGCCGTGCTTGGCGGGAATCAATCAAACGCGGTCAACCTGAGCCGCTATCCCGTGAACAGGATCCTCGGGATACGGAGAATCCATTGACAAATCAACGCTGGCATTGGGCCAGCGAACAGAGAGGAGAGTAGACATGAGGAAAATCGGGGTACTGATTGCGCTGGCTGCTACGCTGGCGCTCACTGGATGCACGGCGGCAAAGGAGTTTTTCGATCCATTGCTGGCGCCATTGCAGGATGATCCGGGGGCGGCAGTCCTGCACACCGTCGAGGAGTCGATGACGGCCGTTAGAGAGAACTTCTATGCGTTGGATGCTGCGGAGATCGCTGTGTGTGAGGCGGAGGCCGAAGAAGTCGGTGAACCTGACCCAAGCTGCCCGGATAGGCGCTGTCAAGACGAATGGTGCCAGACCTTCCGTCAGGACATCGATCCGAGAGTCAGGGCCGCGTACAATGCCGCTGTCGGGGCGTGGGAGGCGGATGCAGAGTCGACGTCTACCCAGACGCTCCTGAAGGCGTTGGCGACTCAAGCGGTGGAAAGCCTGTTGGATCTTTCGGACATTGATCCAAATCCAACTCGACGCAGGATTTACGACGATCTGGCGTCACAGATCGTCAACGTCCTGCAGGCCATGGAGGACTGACATGACGTTGAAGATGCTTTTGGGTGCCATCCGGACGATCATCATTGGGGCCGCGCCGTACGTCAAGGATGAGCGTTTGGCGATGGCTCTTTCGATCGTGCTCGGTCTGTTGAAGGCTGCTGAGAAGATTGCCGGTGGCCAGAAGCCGGAGAAGCTGCCAACCTACGAGGAGGGGCTGGCTGAGTTTCTTGCTGCTCAGAAGGCGGGTGAATCTCTGGTGGGAGAAGATCCGGCCGGGTAGTGTGCCAGAGGAGTTTTGCCGGCAAAACAAAAGGCGAGAGCTTTCGGGCCCTCGCCTTTTGTGCGTTTGGAATCCGTAGCTCACGCGGCAGCAGATGCGGCTGCGCTTGGCGATTCGATCACGAGCCAGTCTTCGTCGACACGCGTGGGAGCGTGGGCGGACATGACGATGGCATGCGTCAGATCCTTGCTGACGCTCTTGATACCGTCCAACAGCTCGCTGAGCCGTTCAGGGTCGCACTCAGCGGCTTCAATCAGGAGGATCCGCAGGTGGGCCTTCCGGAGAATCATTACGGCCGCTGTGAGGGCAGCGGCGAAGAGGACGTACTCTCCTCCGCTCAAGGCCTGAATCGGGATGTCGATTCCGTCGTTGGTCCATCCGACTTCGCAGACGTCCTTTCCAGCTCGGAAGTAGGGCGTCTCTGTGCGGCCAGCTCCATCCAGAAATTGGTGCATGGCGGCAACCAGCGGTCCGCCTGCGTCGGTGATCTCTTTGCTGCGGGCGGCTTTCAGGGCGTAATCGAAGGCGCTCCAGACAGAGCTTGCCACGGTGGCTGCTTCGCATGCGTCCTCAATCCGTTTCAGCTCGGTCCGGGTCGCCTTCACATTGGTCATGTGGGAGAGCCGCTCGCGCGTCTGGGAGAGCTGCTGCTCAAGCGTGGCAAGAGCCTCGGCCGTCGGGGCGCTTTCGGTCTCCTCGTACGCGGCGATGCGCTGCTCTGCTTCCCTCACCCGTGATTCGGCATCGTTCAGAGCCGCTGCGCTGCGCTTGTCGCGCTGCTTGATGGCGGAGAAGGCTTGGCGCTCGCGATCTCTGGCGGCGGTGAGCTGCTGCTTTTCCGTCTCGTACTCGGACAGAGCGGCGCGGTGCTCCATGGCCCGCTTGTCACGGATCGTCCCGATCTGCGCCTTCAACTCGGTCAGTTCGTCCAGCATCTTCCCGTGTTGGACGATCATCTCTTCCCGCTGGGCGGTGATCTCGCTAGCTTCTTTCTGCAGGGAGGCGATTGTGGCGGTTTTCTCTTCGATGGCATTCCGCAGGGTGCCGGGGTCGCCTTCCTGACGTTCAGAGACGATGGTCCGGATCTCTTCGAGGAACGGCTGGACCTTCTCGGCGACCTTCTGCTTTCCGAGGGCTTTCTGGACGCTATTGGTCAGGGTCCGAATGCGGATCCAATCGCTGTGTTCCAGTTCGTCAAGCTGGCGGGAAAGCCGTTCGAGTGCGTCGACTTCCGCCGACGTCTTGGGAACCTCCGGGAGAGAGTTCAGGAGTTCATCGGCTTCGACGCTGAGCTGGTTCTCGCGTTCCTCCAGTGTGTCGAGTTCTGGGTCTGTGACGGGCTGCGGGGCTTCCAGTGTGGCCAGTTTGCCCTCTATGGTGGCGAGGGTTTCCGCGCGTTCTTTAGCGGATGATTCCATCTGCTGGAACGCGTCTCGTTCGGTCTTGGCCAGTTCCAGATCCATCTTGGCGCGGGCCAGCGCATCGGTGGCCTCGGTGATGCTGGTGCGGAGCCGATCTGCTTGGCTGACGCGTTCGCGGGCGGCGCCGAGGTCTCGTTCGATCGCGCTGCGCTCGCGTTCGAGGATCGAGACGTCATATTCCCCAAGGTTCTCCAACTCCTTCAGGCGAGTCTGGATCTCTTGTCCTGCAAGCTTCATGCGGTGCGCTTCTTGCGCGGCGATGTTTTTCTGTTCGACGACGTACGCGTGAGCGCCGGCCAGTCCAGAACTGACCATCTGTGCCTTCACCTTTGGGAAGATCGATTTGACGGAGGCGAGCTGGTGCGGGGTGAAGCTTTTCTGCATGATGCGCCAGTCTGACGGAACATGCCTGTCTTCCACGTCCACGAGCCGCTGGGTGGTCAGCTTGGCCACCATTTCGATGTACGCTTCCCCGCTGGTGCTGGTGAGCATCTTCTGGATGCGGGCGGCGCGGCGGTTCGGTGAAGCGTTAAGGAGCTGGCGGATGTCCATAGCCTCGGCGACATCTATCTCCTCGTCGCCAAAGAGCCCAATTGCAGCTTGGGAGTGTTCACTTGGTTTGGCGCGGGTCAACCACGAGCAGTGCGTTTTCGTGGTGTAGCCGTTTTTCTCGTTGGTGATCGTGCGGGTGATGATCTGGCCGGTGTCCAGATGCAATTCCCCCCGGGCGCTGCGGCCACGCACGATCGCGGCCGTGTCCATCGGGCGCTTGCCGAGGGTGGGAATGTAGCCGAGGGACGTAAAGCGGATCACCTCGGCCACGGTGCTCTTTCCGGACGCGTTAGGTCCGGTTATGAGCGTGAGCGGCTGAATGTCCACCGATACGTCGGCACGTTTGAATCCTTCTCCGATGACCTTCATGTGCGTGGGGTCTCCTTCCTGTGGGTAATCAGATGCCAAAGGCATCTTCGTCGTCTGACAACGGCTCGGGCTCCGGGGCAGGCTGCTTTGTCTTGGTCGCTGGCGCCTGTTCCTTAGTCTGGCTGCGACGACGTTTCGGCGGTGCCTTCTTTTCTTCCTTGGCCTTGGGGGGGGACTCTTTGCATCCGTCTTCGTGCTTGCCGGCTGGTCCGTCAGGGCAGCCACATGGCGGATCGTCGGCGCCAAGGTCGGCATTCGTGGGTTCTGGTTCGGGCAATGCGCTTCCGGTGTACTTGTCGCGCAGCTCTTCCTGTCGGTTTTTCGATGCTGCCTCCAGAGCGCTGGTTGATTCCACGGCCAGATCGGCACGCGGCGACACTCCACGGTCGGTCATTTCGTCCGCTGCAGCCATGCGCTGAGCTTCGACGGACATCGGCATGGTCTTCGCCAGACGGCGGATCACAGTCTTCTTCGCCATTTCATCCCAGTCGGTTTCCCACGGTCCGTCTTCCTTCTTCTTGGAGCGCTCGCGGATGCTTTCGACTTCCGTGTGGGACATGACTTCTGCTTTCCAGCCACCTTCGCGCAGGTACGCGATGGCGTACGCGGCGATTGGCGTACCACGGTCGCCTTCCAGAAGAGGCTTGTGGCGCAGCTTCCGTTCGCTGCCGTACTCGTGCTCGAAAAAGTCGTTCGAATAGACAACGTGAGCGTCCACGTTCTCCGTTTTCTCCCCACGGCAAATCAGCTCAATGTATCCGCGATAGCCGGGGATGAGTTGGCATTCGAGGTGCTTCGTCTGGCTGTTCCAGAACGGAACCAGATACGCGTGTCCCAAAACTCCGTCGGGCTCAAGGCCCAACTGGGACGCCTGCACGACGGAACCGATGACGGACAGCGGCGTACAATTGAGCAGTTTGGGCGACTGCTGGACTGCGGTGAGCGCAACGCGAATCATGCGCTCCGCCGTCATGTGCTTGGGCAGGGCGAGAGCAATCTGGTCTTCCGTCCGACGGAAAAGATCCCGTATCGTCGAAAGCGACTGCTCCCGCGTTGCGAGCTGTTGGTTTCCTTGTGCCATTCTTCCTTCTCCCTTCATTTGATGAACATTCTCTCACTCGGCGACGGCCGGGTGTACTTCTCTGCGATTGCCGGATGCGCTGCGCGGAGCGCTCCAGCGTCGATTCGGCGTTGGGTTACGCGGGTCACGCTAATTCGCGATTCGCCGCATTTCACCTTGCGTCGATCTCCCATACGCTCCCGGAGTTGTTCCTTGATTGCTTCGACCGTAGCATTGGCATCGTAGGCCCATCGGTCGGCTTCCTTGTAGTCGCTGAGCAGTTCAGCAAGGGACGGATCTTCCACCCATTCGTCTTCCACGTCAACTCCAGCAAGGGCGGCTTCTGTTCGGCATGTGATCCGCCACGGGCAGGAGTGGCAAGCGCGTCCGATCTCGTCCAAAGCGTCTGGCATCGGCCCATTCTCGACGAGGCGCCAGAAGCGGTCGCCTGCGTCCTTGATCTGATCGATCAGGGCTTCATCGCGTTCTACGTCCCAGTGGAGCAGTGCGCAGTCTCCACCGTAGAAGATCGCGAACGCTCCCCAACTCGATCCGGTGACGAACATGCCGTGTTGGATCTGCCAGATATGCGCGGCCGGAATGCCGGGGTTCTGCGTTTCGTCCTTGTTGTAGCGGCGCCACAGGTAATGGTTGACGGTCTTGATCTCCAGAACGCCAAGGTCATCGGGGCCGCGATCCGGGTCTTCAATCGCACGGTCGATGTTGACGCGGGCCCACGGGTGGGAGTGGGAGACGGCGGCGGACTGCACGAAAAGTTCACGGCCGGTTACGCGGGCGTATTCATCGGCGGCGGTGGGTTCGAGCAGTCTGCCACGGCGCATGCTTTGGGAAACCACTTCTGGGTAGTCCGGTGGGGTGTCCCGCTTGTCGAGCCAGAGACGCTTCTGGCATCCGTACGGGGGCTCGTTGAACAAATGGTGCGCATCGGATCCGCCAACGCCAAGGCGGCGCTCTGCCAACCATTCTTCGCGATTCATTTGGAGTCTCCCAGTACGAGCTGTTTCGCTTCGTTCAAAACGGCGAGAGTCGTTTCATCGTCCCATTCTCGCTTGCTGGCGATCTCAGCGAGAGAATAACCGTAGCGCAGGCCCATGATGAGCTGGCCAACTTCGCCCAGTTCTCGGAGTTGGCGTAGCTTCTCCGGCCGGAGTCCTGCTGTACCCGCGTGGACATTCGGCCGTCCGAATGTGCATGGCATGTCGGTGGTCTGGAGCATCAGGTACAATTGGCTCGCGGAGCGCAGTCCCTTCTTGCCGGTGGAGCGTTTTGGGCCACGCGATCTGCTTCGTAACATCAAATCAGCTCCTTCTGGATCGCGATCCATTCGGAGATGATGAGGGTTCCTTCGTCGCCTTCTTTCCAGACTTCGGAATCGTCGTCGATCTGACTCTGGGGGATCCAAATGGACTGCTCGCCATGTTCGAGAGACACGAGGATCGCGTTCGGCGTGTCCCGTTCGCAGCGGGCGTCTTCGATCTCCACGCGTTTGCTGAAGCTAGGCATCGTCGGTAACTCGGATGACGACCTAATGACCACGGCGGGTGCGGCTGTGATGGTCGCTGCGCGGGACGCCGCACCAACAGCATACTTCCTGCCCTTCGTGGTGGTAGAAATCGATGTCGTCGGTGTTGGGACGAGCGCACGGGTGTCCGGACGCCTTTGCGCTGCCGATCCGTGGAAGCCGTGCTTTCTTCTTGTCGGTTGTGTCCGTCATGGGATTTTTCTCCTCTCCTTCTGTTGGTTGGCTACAGGCAAGCCCAGCCGATGAGAGCTAGGATTGCAACGATTACGAATTTGCCAAGGCGCAACCGACGATGAACTCTCGCCAGTCGCGCCTTGGCGAAGTTGCTCCGGGTTCGATCCATCCGTTCCGCTACCATCTCCGCTTCGTCTTCCGTCCACTTCCATCCGTCCTGCGTCCGTCTTGCCATCATCCACCTTCCTTCCCGTTGCAACAATTTTATTATCCCAGTGCCTTCCTGCGGCATGTCGGTCCCAGACCGATCTCGCGGGAGGTTTCGTCTGTCAATTCCCGTCCGCATCGTCCACAGATGCCCAATTCCTGTCCGTAGCGGGCCATTGCCACCATTGGGCCCGCGTCGATGATTTTCTGCAGCAGGGTGGCGATCTGCTCGAACGGGACACGCTGCGGGCGATGTCCGCCGATGATCCGGGCCATGAAGATCCTTCCTGCCCATTTGCCTTCCGTCGGCTTGTCCAGTCGCAGGAAGTCCAGATCGTTCTGCCCACCGCTCTCGACGGCGAAGTATCCCTCGGGGATCTGCGCGGCCAGCTCTTTGATCTTGCTGATGGCGGCGGTCTTGTCGGGGATCGCGAAGTCCTTCTCCAGCAGCTCCGGCCGGGGCAGTTCCTCGTGCTTGTGTTCGGCGTCGAGGGCTCTCACGATGACGCGAGACTTGCGGACCAGAGTCTTGGCAATGTGGGCGTCCAGAGAGTCTTCCAGCACGATGTGCTGAATCAGGACATGGTCCGCATCCTGCCCAATCCGGTGAGCGCGGTCTGCGGCTTGGTCCATGGCGCTGGGCGTCCAGTCCAGCTCGGCGAACGCGACGTGATGCGCGGCGGTGAGCGTCAGTCCTACGCCTGCGGCGCGGATGCTGGCGACAAACAGGGTACAGGTCGGATCGCTCTGGAAGCGGTCGACAGCAGCCTGCCGGGCAACGTCGGAGTCTCCACCGTAGATGCGAACGGCGCGGTTGCCGAAGTGGTCGCAAATGGCTTCGATGACGTCACGATGATGCGCGAAGCAAATGATCTTGTGTGGATTGCCTTCGGTGCCTTCGGTGTCGAGTGCGGTTTCTAGGTGCTCGATGACGGACGGCGTCTTGGCAATGGCGATCTCGTGGCGGATCGTCGACAGCTCGGAGAACAGCGCTTGGATCTTGCTGCGGAGCTGTTCGAGTGTTGCCTGATGGCCAGCTTCGTTTGCCTTGGCGCTGACCTGCGCGGCGGCGAGCTGCTTCTTGGCAAGTTCGATCTCTTCGTGCTTGCTCTGCTCGGCGGCGACGATCTTGGTGGTGCCGTTTTTCGGGAGTTCGATCACCTGATAGATCTTCGGCGGCAACTCGGTCAGTACGTCCTTCTTCAGTCGGCGGACCATGATGGTGCTGCGCAGAGAGTTTTGCAACTGGTCGAGATTGCTGGCGCCGGAGAAGTCCCAGACGGTCCGATAGCGGCCGACGCTCTTCTGCTGCGCGTTGCAGAACTTCATGGCGAAGGAGAAGAACTTCGGCCAAGTGGCGGGATCCAGCCAATGAATGATTGGAAACAGTTCCTTCGGCCGGTTGACGATTGGCGTGCCGGTGAGGGCCACGCGCCTGCGTGCTGGGATGCTGTACAGCGCTTTGCTGCGCTGCGCCTTCTCGTTCTTGGCGTAATGGACTTCGTCGGCGATCAGGAGATCAGCGGCGAAGGCGGTGGCGGTTTCCTTCCAACTGGAGAGAATGTCGTAGTTGATGATCAGGATCGTCGGGCCGTCGGTCGACAGGGTGGCTGGCGCCTTCCGGCCGCGAGCGATGACAACGGTAAAGTCACGCAGGAGAAATCGCTTCGCTTCGCGTTCCCAGTTCAGCTTCAGGCTGGCCGGGCAGACGACGATGATGCGCTCGATGCTCGGGTCAAGGTTCGCGAGGGCGAGTGACTGCGGGGTCTTCCCCAATCCCATTTCATCGCCGATCAGCGTAGCTTCGCGACTCGCGGCGAATGCCGTGCCAGCTTTCTGGAACGGATACAGCTCCAAGCCGTCGGGCATCGGAATCTCGACGTCGGTGTCAACGGCGCGGGACTGCTCGATGGCTTCGTGAGCTTCTTCGTCGGGGAGCCACCAGCACACCTGCCAGTCGCCGTCGTACTTGGAGACGGACACGCCAGCCTCCTTCAGGTCGGACTTGTGTGCTCTCCAGACATCCCAGAATGGATCTCTGAATGTGATCGGCGCTTTGCGGAGGAGCTTCGGTCCACGCTTGGTGCTCACCTTGCGCGGTTCAGACCAGTTGACGAGTTCTTCGATCTTCATGCGGCTACCTTCCTTTCTCTAGCGGCGTGAGATTGGCAGGCTGGCGAAAAATTCCCCATGGCTGCAGTCGTAGTCGGGGAACTGCTCGTCGGTCCAGTTGACGGTGATCTGGGTCCAGCGTCCGGAGTCGGTGCGGATGGGATCGCAAATCTCAAAGTCGATCTTCTTGTGCAACTCGCGGAGCGTGCCGCTGATACTGCGGGCGGTCATGCCTTCGATCTTGATGTCTTCGAGGTACCCAAAGTCGAATCCATTTTCCCGCATGGATTCGCAGAGTGCCTTGATGACTGCCATTTCCTTCTTGGTGAACTTCATGTCGGTTCCTCCTTTGGTTTGGTGGTTGGTGTAAGACTGTCCGTAGAGCATTCCGACACAAATGTCAAACGGTTGGGCATGTTTGACAATTCGCGAGAATTTGTGATACGGCCGTGGACGCATGAGGCAAATCCAAGCAGCAACGAAGAGACGGGAGTGGTCGCCGGAGCGCCTTCGCAAGCTTCGGGAGAAGCTCAAGATGTCGCCGGAGGAGATGGGCGCGGCGGTGCTGGAGCGGACCGGTGAAGTGCTTGACGGTCGGACGATTCGGCGGTGGGAGTCGGGGAGCAATTCTCCCATGATTGGCAAGCTTCAGCTCCTTGCCAGAGCGTTCAACATGCAACTGACCTATTTCCTTCCGTTCACGGGATGAGCAGAACCGATGCTGCGGGCAGGTGGTGCAATGGCAGCGGGGAGAGAATCGGTCCGGATCGGTAGCGCAACGCTGCGCGGTCTGGGGGGGTTCACGCAGGTGCCCAATCTGCTTCTGGGCGAGCCGACGTTGTCCCATGGGGCGAAGTGCTTGTGGGCGGTACTGCTCTCGTACGGCTGGGGGAGCGATGAGGTGTTTCCGGGCCAGCGGCGTGCGGGGGAGAAGATCGGGCTGAAGGAACGCCAAACACGGCGCCTGATCGCGGAGCTGGAAGAGGCTGGGTGGCTCGCTGTTGACCAGCGCGGGGGCAATCAGACGAACGTGTATCATCTGCTCCTTCCGTTGGGTGGACCGGTCAGATCTGACCGAGTGGACCGGTCAAATATGACCGATCCAGATGGCGCCTATCCTTTAGAAGAAAAAGACGAAGAAGAAGAAGAGATTCGCGGAAATGGGAAAACCGTAGAAGAGAAGGATCTTGGTAGTGATGAAAGGATCGATCCTTCCCCTAACGGCTGTCCCAGATGCGCGAGTATCCACGCCATGGGTGGTAAGTGTATCTGTCCATGTCACGGGGTCGGGGTTGGAGCGAAGCCGCAAAAGAAGAAGAAGGAAAAGGTGCGCGGCCGGAATCCGAAAAGGAAGGGGGTCAACGGTCGGTATCCGGAGAAGCGCAAGCCGCCGCAGGAACCATTGCCGGAGTGGTTCGGCCGGTTCGAGGAGATCTATGCTCGGTACACGGGCGGTGCGTTCACGAATCCGGACCAGACGGTGGAGTCTATCGGCGCGATGCTGGAGAAGAGTGAGCTGGACGAAGTCCTGCGGCGCTGGGAATACTTCTGCGAGACGACGGATCCACGGTTCATTTCGGCGCGGTACTTCGCGAGTCGGCCGAAAGCATTCAAGGTTCCCGATGGCTGGAAGGCCACGGGCGAGTTTCAGGAACCACAGAGACGGAAGAAGGGCGAGTCGGGCGATGGACTGACGCCGGGACAGAGGGCGGTCGCAAGGCTCAAGAAGAAGCGGGAGCAAGAGAAGACATGAGCGATTTCGAGAAGGATCCGGAGATCCTTGGTCCGCTGACCACTTTGGAGCAGGCGGGAGTTCTGTTCGACCGGGTGGTGGCGAACTGGCGGATGAGCGATGAGCGGCAGTTTGAGTCGCTGTCGGACATGTGGATCGAGAAGTTGATCGCGGTGCCGTATTTGGTGGCGCAGGACGCTGTGGGGGCAATGATCGACGAACAGACGCATCGGCCGGTGATCGCGGACCTGAAGGAATACGTTACGGCACGGTGGCCACGTAAGAAACTCGGGCGTGGCAAAAACACGGGGGAGTGATGTCGGACGATAAGGCACTGCTCCACGACTTGGTGTCGGAACAATCGCTGGTAGGGGCGGCGCTCGTTGCCGGCGTAAACGGCACAGATCTGATTTCCGCTGTTGACGGCCAACAGCTAACGGGCTCTTTCTATTACGAGCAGACGCGCAAAATCTGGGGCCTCCTTGTTGACATGCAGCGGCAGGGGGTACCGCTGGAATTGGGCGCGGTGGCTACGCAGGCCAAGCAACAAGGGGTGATCAATGTTGCGGAGATGGCGGAGTTGGCTGTGCGGTTGGTCGAGTGGCAGGGGAACGGCCTCCCAGCTCTTGCTAACCACTACGCGTCACAGATTCGCCAAGCTCATGCGCGTCGGTTGTTGATTACGCATGCGCGGGAGATCGCGACGATGGCGGAAACGGATAGCCGTCCGCTGATTGAGACGGTTCCAGCGCTCATTGGCGATCTCATGCGTGTGGAGATCAAGCGGCGGGCTGATAGCCGATTGCCGGAGGTGGTGTCGGAGACCATCGCTGAGATCGAGCAGATTCGGACGCAACAGCGGCCGTCGGGTGTGCCTACCGGACTAACGGATCTCGATCGGCATATCGGCGGGCTGCACAAAGGAGACCAGATCATCATCGCTGGTCGTCCCAGTTCGGGGAAGTCTAGCTTCGTCAATACGATCATGCTGGACATGTTGCGGCGCGACATCGGCGTGGGTCTGATTTCGGCGGAAATGAATCGGCAGCAGGTGGTGCGTCGGTTCATCTCGCAAATGACCGGGGTTCCTGTTGTGGCGATGTTCCGGGGGACGGTATCGGACCAGCAGGCGGACAGGTTGGCAGCGGCCGGTGCGAGTCTTTCGGACATGCCGTTGCAGATTGAGGACGGGGAACGCTCATGGCCGTCGGTGCAGATGCGGATCAATCGCATGGTTGGCAACGGCGCGGAGGTGATTTTCATCGACTATCTGGGCATGCTCTCGATGCCGGCGGCTGCTCGTGGATCTGGCGGAAAACAAGAGCCGCGCTGGATGCAGGTGTCGATTATCTCCAAGGAGATGAAGGAACTAGCTGAGCGTCTGCATATCCCATTGGTGGCGGTTGTCCAGATCACTCGCGAGTCGGTCAAGGACAAGGGGAATAAGGAACCGCAGCTCCATCATTTGCGGGAGTCTGGGTCGATCGAGGAAGATAGCGACATGGTGATGATGCTGCATCGGCCAGCAGTCTACGACCAGATGGCGGACGACACGCATGCACTGTGTCTGCTGCGCAAATGGCGAAACGGGCCGATCGGGTCGATAGATCTGTCGTGGCGTGGCAAAACGGCATCGTTCGGGGATTACCAGAAAGAGGACAGCGAAGAGGTTGACGGTGACGATGGGGCGTACGCGTAGAGAGGGCGCGGAGCTTGCGACGGGGGGTGGTTGCGTACACGTGGTTGGTGGCCATGTCGGGACAGGGTACGTGATCGTCTCCCGTCGCGAGGATCTTGTTCAGGCTCGTAAGAAGTGGCCGGATCTCCCGACGTACTCGCCGGCAGAGATTGAGTTGCTACAGGAGATCAAGAGGCGTGATTCAGATGACGGGGCAGGCGTGAGAGCGGTTGCATTGGCCAAAGCTGTGATGAAGATCGACGGCGGGGATGACGCGCGGATCTCGTCGATTCGCGATGAGCAGAAGAACGTGTTGATGAGCCTGAAGCAGATCGTTGCGAGAATCAGGAAGGAGGCGGAAGATGGTAGGGCTTAGGCGCTGGGAGTGCAGTGAGTGCAAGGAGCGGATTCACACGCGCGACAATAGGTTGCCATTAGGGTGGGTGGCCGACAGAGAGGGGCGTGTGTTCTGCGCGTTGGAACGGCAGAGACGGAAGATCGAGGTAAGTGTTTTGCCGGCAAACCTCTTGTCTCCCCCGGATTTAGACGTGAGCAGCGCTAACAGCAGGGCGCGTGATTTGATAGAGGCTGTGATGAACCATCAGACATGGAGGGCGAAGTGAGATGGCGACTAAACTGCCAGATCTGAGACGTGGAGCGGACGAGTTGGTCGATCGCGTGCTGACGGCCGACATCAAGAGGTTGCCGCAGATGTTGCTGCAGCTCCGTGAGGCAGGGGAGCTGGCGAGGTGGGGCGAGGCGCTAGTGATCTACCGAGTGGATCGAGAGAAGCTGTATGAGAAGGAGGGGTTCGAACTGGAAACCGGCACTTTCGCGCTGAGCACGGCGGAGTGGGCCGGGGAGGCATTGAAAATCTCAAAAGCTCAGGTGTCGAACCTGAAGAAGGCCGCATCGTGGGTGTGTCAGGATTTCGATGCAAAAAAGCGCTGGCTGTCGGTGAGTCCGCACGGGCTGCTCAGTGTGCTTGAGATGGCACAGAGCGACCCAGACGGGGCGTATGAGCTGGTCACCACGAGCACGCGCGAGGAGATCCGCGAGAAGATGCGCGACGTCAAGGAGGGGCGCCATTACGACGTGAGCAAGGTGAGCATTTGGAAGCTGCCGATGTCTCAGGACACGCTAGACGAGATCGAGCCGTATCTACACCTCGCACGCCATATGACCGGAGACGCATTCCCGAAGGACGATCAAGTGATTCGTCTGGTGATCATGGATTGGGCGACGGGGTGGGATGCGAGCGAGAGTCGCGGCGTGTCGGTCTTCTCGTCGGATCCTCCGGAGCTGCGCACGGTAAAGCTCAAGTCCATAATGGCTGGCGACGGGCGCTGCATCGAGTGCAATGTCTGGAATCCGATCCAGTGGCATCACGCGGTCGAGAGGAGCGCACTTCCGTCGCGTGATCCTGATGACCCAGATTGGCCGGCGGTTTGGTTGTGCCCCAAGTGCCACAAGCAGGTGCATGAGGACTGGCAAGCGAACTGGAAGGAGTGGTTGCGCAGGTGGATCGCTCGTTTCCCGGCTCTGGGAGAGAGCGTGGACAGGTTCTTGGGTGATCTCCGTCTGGAGGAGCTGTGATGCGTATCCTCGCGCTTGACCCAGCAACGAAGTGCGGGTGGGCGCATAGCGCTCACGTCTCGGGCGAGTGGGATCTGAATCCCGGCCGTGACGACGACTGGGGGTCGCGGCTAGTCCTGTTCGTGTCTCGCCTCAATTCGATCTTGGGCCAGTACGGGATCGAGATGGTGGTGTACGAGGCCGCGAGGCACGCGGCTCCGAAGATGCAGGGGGCGCTGGTTCGCCAAGCGATGATTCAAGGGGCGCTGGTTCACTGGTGCAGCGAGAACGGCATAGCCTATCGAGGGTACAGTCCCTCACAGATCAAGAAGCGGGCCACGGGAAAGGGCAATGCTTCGAAGGCAAAGGTGGTCGCGGCGGCGTTGGAGCGGTGGCCGGAGTTGGCTGGCATGCTGACGGGTGACAACGAGGCGGATGCGCTGTGGCTTCTGGATTTAGCCAGAGCAGATTACGCACCGTCCATGGTCTGATGACTTCAAGAGATTGTGCTACAATATCGGCATGTGCTTCGTGCGGGGCGGAGACTACTACCGGCAGGTGTACGACGAACGCAAAGCGCTCGAAGTATCACGCAATGAGGCCGGAGGGACATGCACCAATACCAGCGAGCGTGTGTCTTCTGTTGTGGGTTTTGATTGGTGCGGTAGGTATAGTGGCGGCTGACGACGATCGTCCAGACATCCATTTGATCGTCGTTGACACGCTTCGCGCGGATCACGTTGGAGCATGGGGGTACCAGCGCGAGGTGACGCCGAATCTGGACAGACTGGCGGGGCAATCGCTGGTGTTTTGGCAGGCGGTATCGTCGGCGCCGTATACGCCGTCGGCAACGGCGTCCATTCTGACAGGGCTCTATCCGATGGTGCATGGTATCCGGACGGTGCGGGCTGATATGGAGGTGGGTGTGGAGGTGATGCGGCCGGGCGTGCGGACGATCGCCATGGAGCTGGGACGGCTGGGGTATCAGACCATGGGCGTTGCCGGCAATCCGTGGATACGCAAGGAGCGCGGGTACGCCCGGGGGTTTGACCGATTCGTAGAAGTGTCGGACGGCCAGTCATTGCAGCGAGAAGTGAACCGTCTGGCGGTCGGCCTTTGGAAAGAGAGGGACGGACGGCCGCTGTTCATGTACCTCCACGTCATGGACGTACATGCTCCGTATGAGCGCGGATGGAACGTGCATCCGTCGGTTGGTGAGCTGGGGCCGATGCCAGATGAGTACGTGCGCGAGATCGACCATCCTGAGCGGATCCATAACGCGACAGGATGGAACGGCGAGCGGAGGCTGGAGCGGATCGTGGATGCGTACGATACCGGGATCCGTGGCTGGGATGATGCGTTCGGCGAGTATTTGGTCCTGATTGGGCGGGAAAAGCTGCTGGAGTCCGTGGTCGTCGTGGTTGTGTCTGACCATGGCGAGGAGTTCGAGGATCACGGACGCTGGTCACATGGGCAATCGTTGTACGAGGAATTGATTCACGTGCCGTTAGTGGTCTACGCGCCAGCGGCCGGAATCAGGGGCGTGCGCGATGAGACTGTCTGCACAGTGCAGATCATGCCGACGCTCCTTGCGCTGGCGACAGGAGAGGACAGGGCTGGGTCTCTACTGCGCTGGGCGGGTAATCAGACGTGCTTTGCTGAGGTAGAGACTGACGCGGAGGCTGGCCCGCTGCGCCCGATGCATTTCCAGTACGTGGCACGGACCGGCAAGGACAAGGCGTATCACCAAGGGGGGAAAACGCGGATCTACGATCTCAACTGTGATCCAAAGGAGCGGCATCCACGTCGGGTGAGTGGGACCATGGTGGAAGAAGAGTTGTGGAAGTGGCGAACTGAATGCCAGTCGCTTGCCGGGACGCTTGGGTACGGGGACGCAGTGGAACTGTCCGAATCGGTCGTGGAGAGGTTGAAGGCGTTGGGGTATGGGCGATGATTGAGTCAACTTGCGGTATCGATCGCGAAGAATACACCGTGCAGGAAGTCGAGAAGATGATTTCGATTTTGCTGCGGAGTGCTGAGGCGTTGGGCAGGAGAATCGACAAAGGGGATGCTCCTGCACTGATCGTTATAGGAATGAGCGATGACGGGCAGTTGCGATCGTACTCGAACATTCGAAGCACGTCGATGGTGGTCGCGTCGCTGTCGCGGGTGCTGAATGGGTGGTGTGATAGGTTGCTGGAGCAGGAAACAGGCCAACGGATCAACGAGGAAACCGTACATTAACGGGGCATGGGGCCCCAAAGATCAACTGGCCGGAGTGCCACAGAGGAAAGGAGAAGGAGCTTATGTTGTGCAAGATTTCGGCGAGCATACCGGGCGAGGCTGCCTGCATGAAGGGCCTGCGCGAAACGGTGTGCGAGGCAGAGGCGGATTGCGAGAGCGTCGAAGCTGCTATCAAATGCGGAGCGGCATTCATCTCGGACAATCCACAGGTACAAGCGGCCGTCGAGGAGGGCCGTATCAAGGGGATCGAGGAGGTAAAAATCGCCGTGTACGCACCGGTTGCAGTGGGGTAAGAACGGACCGTCCTATCTTGCGGAGCCCGGTCCCGTGCGTGGATCGCGGGGCCGGGCGTTCACTACCTAGACAGAAGTTTTGCCGGCAAAACTATCGGGGGTTGACATGCCAGCAAAGATCGAAACGATCGAGCGGCCAGATCTGGGGCGTCTGAGGTCTCAAGCGATGGGCATTCAGGAAGCTGCGGACTGTGCGCGGTACATCGAGCTAATCGAAGCTCAGTCAGATGATTATTTCGCGGCGATGATGGGTGATCAACCTTCAAAATTGCCCATTGTCGCGCGTGAGCTGTGTAGCGAAGAGCGGGAGCAGTGGGAGTTGTATCGTGCGGCGGTGATGCTGTACTGCAGGGGCGGAAACAGCACACGCTACGCGGCAGAGCGTGCTGTGGACTTGTTGGCCGAGGTGAGACAAGTGATCGCTGAAGGTGCAGGCTGATGGCTGGCTGGTGGTGCCCGACGTGCGAGGGTTGGGTGGATGGAGCGCAGGTCACCTACGAAGAGTACCACGATAGGTGCGGCACTTACCTCGGAAATTGCCAGCCATCTCCCGACCAGCAACCCGGCGACGGGGAGTTGGAGGAGCGGGTGGGTATACTGCGGGAATCGT